>NZ_JAHKQW010000002.1:0-838178 GCF_019345575.1 Janthinobacterium sp. NKUCC08_JDC
GCGCGCGCGTTGCCACCCCGGCGGGTTTGGGGCCGAGGCCCCGGGGGCCCCCCAGCCCCACGATGGCGCGCACCACGGCGCTATCGCCGCCCGGCTTGCCCAGGTCGTCGACGAAGCACTTTTCGATCTTCACAGCATCCGTGGGAAAGCGTTTCAGGTAAGTGAGCGAAGCGTCGCCCGTGCCGAAATCGCTGATGGCGATCGCCATGCCCAACTGGCGGAACTGGCGCAGTATCAGTTCGCAGTTCTGGTTGCTGTCGATCAGGATGCCGGCGGCGATTTCCAGTTCGATGCAATGGCCCGGCACGCCGGCCGCCTCGAGCGCGGCGGCGAAATTGCGCGCGATATCGCGCTGGTAGAACTGGCGCGCCGACAGGCTGACGGACACCGTCAGCATCTGCCCCTGCGCGATCCAGCTGCGCGCCTGCTCCACGGCCGTGGCCAGCACCCAGGCACCGACCGGCAGAATCAAGGCGCTTTCCTCGAGCACCGGCAAAAAGTCGAGCGGCATCATCAGGCCCAGTTCCGGATGCTTCCAGCGCAGCAGCGCCTTCACGCCCGTGATCCTGCGCGTCTTCAAGTCCATGCGCGGCTGGTAGTACAGCACGAATTCATTGCGTTCGAGCGCGTGGCGCAGGGCCGTCTCGAGGATGGTGCGCGAATACGACTGCGTCTGCATGCGCGGCGCATAGCGCTGGCAGGTACCGGGCGCGTGGCGCTTGGCCGCATACATGGCCAGGTCGGCCTTTTCAATCAGCGCATTGACGTCGTCATCGTCGTCCGGGTACAGGGCCACGCCCACGCTGGCCGCCACCGACAGGCTGTATTCGCCGATGACGAAGGGGGCGGCGATGGCGCGGACGATTTTCTCGGCTACCCGCTCGGCATCGTGCGCCGTGCGCAATTCCGTCAGCAGGATGATGAATTCGTCGCCGCCCTGGCGCGCCACCGTATCGACCTTGCGTACGCACTGCTGCACCCGTCGCGCGAACTCCGTCAGCACCTGGTCGCCCACGTCGTGCCCCAGGCTGTCGTTGATGGATTTGAAGCGGTCGATGTCGACGAACAGCACGGCCAGCAGCCCCTGGTGGCGGCGCGCGTAGGCGATGCCGTGCTCGAAGCGGATCTGGAAATGCAAACGGTTCGGCAAACCCGTCAAGCCGTCGTGGTGGGCGATGAATTCCAGCTGCTGCTCGGCGCGCCGGCGGGCCGACACATCGTGCAGCAGCAGCACCGCGCCGCCCTGCGCCAGCGGCGCGCAGCTGTACTGCACGTCGATGCGCTTGCCGTCGAGATGGCGCAGCAGCACGGCGCCGCGCGCCACTTCCAGCACTTCCTGCCGCGCCACGCAGTCGCGCACCTGGCGCGCCGCATCGATGGGCGTGCCATCATGAAAAAGCGGCAGCAGCTGCGTCACGGCCTGGCCCGGGCCATCGTCGCTCTGCAAGCCGCCCATGGCGCTGGCGCGGGGATTCAGGTACCGCACCACGCCATCGTGGTCGGTGCCGATGACGGCCGCCGGCAGCGCATGCAGCAGCGCCAGCGCATCTGCCATGCGTTGCGCCTGCGCCGCCTGCAGCACCACGCCCGTCGCATGGCGCATGCGCCACATGCGCGCCGCCCGCCACTGGCAGGCCAGCAGCACGGCGAGCACCATGGCCAGGCACAGCGCCAGCAGCAGCGCCGTCATGCGTCACCCGGCAGGCGGAAAGTACGGAACATGGTTTTCCTTTGCAACGTGCGCCATGCGGCCGGGCGCAGATACATGCTGAAAGGAAATAATATAAGAATTTTGGCGCGATATTTGCCTGATCGGGCGCCGCTTGACTGGCATCAAGCGGCGCGTGGCACGCCCGCTTCAGGCCAGCGACAGCGTCCGGGCCGGGGCGGCGCCCGCCGCTGCGGCCACGCCGGTCGTGCCGTGCAGCTTGAAGATGCTGACGGCGTCGGCCAGGCTGGCCGCCTGCTGCTGCAGCGCGTCCGCGGCGGCGGCGGCCTGCTCCACCAGGGCCGCGTTCTGCTGCGTCACGCCATCCATCTGGCTGATGGCGATGCTGATCTGCTCGATGCCGTCGCGCTGCTCCACGCTGGCCACGGCGATCTCGCCGATGATGGCGTTTACGCGCTGCACGCTGCTCACCACGTCATCCATCGTGCGCCCCGCCTGGCCGGCCAGCACGCTGCCCTCTTCCACCGTGCGCACGGATTCGCCGATCAGCTGCTTGATTTCCATGGCCGCCGCGGCCGAGCGGTGCGCCAGGCTGCGCACTTCCGTCGCCACTACGGCAAAGCCGCGCCCCTGCTCGCCCGCGCGCGCCGCTTCCACAGCCGCATTCAGGGCCAGGATATTCGTCTGGAAAGCGATGCCGTCGATGACGGCGATGATGTCGACGATACGCTTGGACGAAGCATTGATATGGCTCATGGTCTGCACCACCTGCGCCACGGCTGCGCCGCCGCGCTGCGCCACGTCGGACGCGCCGCCGGCCAGCTGGCGCGCCTGGTCGGCGTTGTCGTTATTCTGCCGCACGGTGGACGTCAGCTCGATCATCGAGGCGGCCGTTTCTTCCAGCGAACTGGCTTGTTCTTCCGTGCGCGAGGACAGGTCCATATTGCCGCTGGCGATTTCCGCCGAGGCCGTGGCGATGGCGTCCGTGCCGGTGCGCACCCGTCCCACGATGGCGGCCAGGTTGCCACTCATCGCTTTCAGGGCCCGCAGCAGGTCGCCGATTTCATCGCGGCTGCCATCGGCCACCACGGCGCGCAGGTCGCCGGCCGCCACTTGCTGGGCGATGCCGACAGCCGCACCCAGCGGCACCGTGATGCTGCGGATCAGCCACCACACGGTGACGCTGCCGACGACCAGGGTCACCAGCACGGTGGCCAGCATGGCGATGCTGGCGCTGCGGTGCGCGGCCGCGTCCTGCTCCTTCATCTGCGCCATCAGGCTGTGCGACTGTTTGCCGATGGTCGTCACGATGGCGTCGATCTGGCGCGTCGGTTCGCGGTCCATGCCCTTGACCAGCGCATCGACCACGTGGGCGCTGTCGGCGCGCGCGCCATCGAATTTTTGTAGGGCCGCCAGGTAGCTCACGCCCAGCGCATCGTGCGCCTGCAGCGCCTGCACCACGGGCGCCGTGTCGAGCCCCAGCGCCGCCATCATCGATTGCAGGCTTTTCAATTCCTTGCGCGTCTGCGCGCCGCTGGCGACAAACGCTTCACGGTAACGCTGGAAGGCGGCCGCATCGCCGCCGCGCAGCAAAATGTTTTTCCACTCCTGCACCTGGATCTTGAATTCCACCTGCGCGCTGCGCGCCGCATCGACCGCTTCCGTCAGGGCCACGGAGTGCTGCATGGCGTCCGCGCTGCGCGCACTGGCCGCGTCGAGCGCGCTCCAGCCACGCGCACCGACGAACACCAGCGCAAGAAAGAAGAAGGCGCCCAACAGACCGAGGCGGATGGAGATTTTCAGATTCGCGAGTTGCATGGGTTTCTCCCGGCGGCAAGAACAGGATGGCAACAAAGGCGCCGCCAAAACTATCCAATTCTCACCAATGGGGAAATCATGCGGTGCGCCCCGTGAAAAACCAAGTAACGCTTTCGTTAGAGAAACACTTTCAACATAGAAACAACAAATTACAAGGAAAGGTTGACTGCCTGGCCATAGTGACGCGCTCGCAGCATGGTCAGGCCGGCAATCTTGCCGGTCGCTTCAGCGCTACACCGCGGCCGCTCCCGCAAACTCCGCGCGCAGCAGCGGATACAAACGCCGGTAGCGCGCCAGCCGTTCGTCCAGCATGGCCGACGCTTGCGGCGCGATTGTCTCCTGCGCGGCCGGCCGCGTGCACACCTGCGCGGGCGGCAAGCCCGTCACGGCCATCTGCGCCAGGCGCGCAGCACCCATGGTGCCGCCAGCCGCGCCGTGGTCGTGACGCAGCACGTTCAAGCCCGAGGCATTCGCGCACAGCTGCGCCCAGAAGCGGCTGCGCGAACCGCCGCCCACGAACGACGCTTCTTCCAGCTGTGTGCCGGCGCTGCGCAGGGCCGCATTGCCGTCGGCCATGGCAAAGGCCACGCCTTCCATCACGCTGTACGCCAGCTCCGCGCGCCCGTGTTCCGTCGACAGGCCGAAAAACACGCCGCGCGCGGAAGCGTCGTTGTGCGGCGTGCGCTCGCCGCTCAAATACGGCAGGAAGACGGGCGCCGTGCGCGCCTCGACGTTTTCCGCCAGGTTGACCAATTCGCCGATGTCGCCCGACTGCGTCAGCCGCGCCACCCAGCTGAGGCTGGACGCGGCGCTGAGGATCACGCTCATCTGGTGCCAGCGCTCGGGCAGGCAATGGCAGAACGCGTGCACGCCCTGGCCCGGATTCGGTGCAAAACCGTCGCTGCCGGCAAACAGCACGCCGGACGTCCCCAGCGACAGCAGGCCGGCGCCCGGCTCCACCACGCCCAGGCCGACAGCCGCCGCCGCATTGTCGCCCGCGCCACCGGCCAGCAACACCGGGTGCGCGATGCCCCATTCCTGGCACAGCGAGGGCCGCACCTGCGCGGCGGCGGCGCTGCCTTCGACCAGGCGCGGCATGTGCTCGCGCGTCAAACCGGTGGCGGCCAGCATGCGCTCGGACCAGTCGCGTTTGGCCACGTCCAGCCACAGGGTGCCGGAAGCGTCGGACATGTCGGACACATACTCGCCCGTCAAGCGCAGGGCCACGTAATCCTTGGGCAGCAAGACCTTGGCCGTGGCGCGGAACAGCGATGGCTCGTACTTTTGCAGCCACAGCAGCTTGGGCGCCGTGAAGCCGGGCATGGCCTGGTTGCCCGTGATGGCGCGCGACTCGGGCACCAGCGCCTCGAGTTCCACGCATTCGGCAAAGGCGCGCGTGTCGTTCCACAGGATGGCTGCGCGCAGCACGTGCTGCTGCTTGTCGAGCAGGGTGGCGCCATGCATCTGGCCCGACAGGGCGATGCCGCGCAAGCCGGAAAACGCCACCGGCTGGGCGGCGCGGATGGCGGCGATGACGTCCAGGGTGGCGTGCCACCAGTCTTCGGGATTCTGTTCCGACCAGCCGGGATGGGGGCTGGACACGCGCAGGGTCACGCCGGCGCTGGCAACGATGGTTTGCGCGTCATCGGTGAGGATGGCCTTGACTTCGGAAGTGCCGATATCGATACCGAGATAAGTCATTTGATTCCAGAATAAAGTTAAGAATGGCCGTCGCCGGACGGATCGGGCATGTTCATCAGCAGGCAGGAACGGAACTTCGACGGCGACATCTGCTTGTGAGCCAAAAACTGGCGGTTGAAATTGGAAAGGTTGTTGAAGCCCGTGCGGTAGCAGATATCGGTGACCTTCATGTCCGTGTTCATCAGCAGCTCGCAAGCGAGCGCGATGCGCTCCTGGTTCACGTACTGGATGAACGAGGTGCCCGTATGCTTGCGGAAGAAACGCGTGAATTTCAAGGTATTCATTTCCGCCACGTCGGCCACGTCCTGCTCGCAAAAATCGAGCGTGATGTTCTGCTTGATATACGCCAGCACCAGGTTGATGGTCGACGACATGTAGCGGCCCGCCTGCGCCAAATAGGTGACGCTGGCCAGGGGTCGCCGCTCGCGGCACTCGCACAGCTCGCCGAACAGGCGCGTAAACAGTTCGACCCGGCGCAAGCCCTGCGCCGTCGTCAATTCCTTCATCAGCGGCACCAGGCGCAGGCCCAGCGCATCGGGAAATTGCAAGCCCCTGCCAGCCTCGCCCAGCAGGGCTTTCAGGGGCGCCATTTCAGGGAACAGCAGCGCACAGCGTTCGATGAAATCGCTGGAAAACTGCAGCACCAGGTCGCGCTCGGGCAGCACCACGCCTTCCGGCAATTCGCTGACCCAGTTATGCGGAAGGTTCGGCCCCGTCAGGATCAGATTGCCCGCCCCGTAGCTGCCGATATGGTCGCCAATGAAAAATTTGCCGTTTGACGTGATGATGAAGTGCAGTTCGTACTCGGGATGAAAATGCCATTTCGCCACCGTATGCGGAAAGCCGTGCGCCCACGCGCGAAACGATTCATGGATCGGTTTGTGGATCAGTTCCAGGTCAGGCGTCACGGCAGTTCCCTTGCGCGGTCTCGTTGCCAGCTATTCTAACCACTTACCTGGGCATTGAGCGCCAAAGCCAGACCGCTGTCGGCGTCAAACAGGTGCATGTGCTCTTCATCGAAGGCCAGCGCCAGGGTCTGGCCCACCTGCGCCGCGCTGTTGGCCGCGTTCGCCGGCAGCAGCGCCGACAGGCTCAGGGCGCCGCACTGGAAACTGATCAGCGCTTCGGCACCCAGCAGCTCGACCAGGTCGATCACGCACGCCAGGCCATGCGTGCCTGCCTGCTCCTGCGGCAGCGCCGCGCGCAAGTGATTCGGCCGCAAGCCGAACACCACGCGCGTGCCCTCGGCCAGCGCGGTGAAGCGGGGCGATATCAATGGCCAGCGGTAGCCGGCGCACACGAGCACCGTTTGCCAGCCATCCTTCTCGACGACGCCATCGATGAAGTTCATGGCAGGGGTGCCAATGAACCCTGCCGCGAACAGGGTGCGCGGATGGTTGTACAGTTCCGCCGGCGTGCCGATCTGCTCGATATGCCCGCCCTTCATCAGCACCACCCTGTCGGCCAGGGTCATGGCTTCGAGCTGGTCGTGCGTGACGTACAGGGTGGTGGTGCGCAGGCGGCGGTGCAGGCGCTTGATGTCGGCGCGCAGCTGCGCGCGCAGCTTGGCGTCCAGGTTCGACAGCGGTTCGTCGAACAGGAACACTTGCGGCGTCTTGATCATGGCGCGCGCAATGGCCGTGCGCTGCTGCTGGCCGCCCGACATGGCACGCGGCTTGCGTTCCAGCAGGCTGTCCAGGCTGAGAATGGCCGCCACTTCGCGCACACGGCGCTCGATCTCGTCGTTCGGCACCTTCAGGCGGCGCAGGCCGAAGGCGATGTTGTCGTACACCGTCATGTGCGGATACAGCGCGTAGTTCTGGAACACCATCGCCACGTTGCGCGCGCGGGGCGGCAAATCGTTGACGATGGCGCCGCCGATGTGCAGCTCGCCGCCGCTGATGTCTTCCAGGCCCGCGATCATGCGCAGCAAGGTCGATTTGCCGCAGCCCGATGGCCCCAGCAGGACGATGAATTCGCCGTCGGCTATCTCCAGGTCGAACGGCTGCAGCACGGCCGTCTTCTCGTCATAAGTCTTGTGCAGCTGCCTGCAGGCGATGTTTGCCATGATTAATCTCCTGCCAGTTCAATCTGGATCTTGACGTCGCGCGGATGGCCCTTGGCCGCTTCCTCGAACGCCTGCACACCGTCGGCAAAACCGAAGGTGCGCGAAATGAAGGGTTTGACGTCGATCTTGCCCGAAGCCAGCAAGGCGATGGCGCGCGGGAAGATGTTCGCGTAGCGGAAGACCGACTCGATGCGCACTTCCTTGGCCTGGATGGCGACAATATCGAAAGGGACGTTCTCGGGCGGCATACCGACCAGTACCAGGCAGCCGTTCGGGCACAGCAGGTCGACGATGTTGTCGTAGGCGCGCATACTGCCGCTGGCCTCGAAAACGATGTCGGCGCCCCAGCCATCCGTCAGTTCGCGCACCGTATCGGCCAGGCTGGCGTGGCGCACGTCGACCGTGGTCACGGCGGGATTGCCGGCGAACAGGGCCAGCTTTTCCGGCACCAGGTCGGCCAGGATCACGCGCGAGCAGCCGCCCGCCAGCGCGGCCAGCGCATTCATGGCACCGATGGTGCCGGCGCCGATTACCACGGCCACGTCGCCCGGCTTGATGGCCGCCTTCTTGGCCGCCTGCAGGCCGATGGCCAGCGGTTCAACGATGGCGCCTTCGCCGAAGCTGACGTTGTCGGGCAGCTTGAAGGTAAAGGCGGCCGGATGCACGACATACGGCGTGAGGCAGCCGTGGATCGGCGGCGTGGCCCAAAAGCGTACGGCGGGGTCCAGGTTGTACAGGCCGCGCATGGTGGCTGGCGAATCGAACTGCGGCACGCCCGGCTCCATGCAGACCCTGTCGCCCACCTTCAGGTGCGTCACCTCATCGCCCACTTCCGCCACCACGCCGGACGCCTCGTGGCCGAGCACCATCGGCGCTTCAACGGCGAAGGGGCCGATCTTGCCATGTTTGAAGTAGTGCACGTCGCTGCCGCAGATGCCCACGGTGTGAATCTTGATTTTCACGTCGCGCGGGCCGACGGCCAGCGGCAAATCGATATCGCGCAGGGTGATGGAATGCGCTTGTTCCAGTACGAGTGCTTGCATGATGGATTTCCTTATTTATGTTTGAGCATGGAGTTGAGCAGCCGTCCCAGGATGCCGACGAACAGCAGCGGCGGCAGCGCCAGCAGTACGGTGGAAGCGTTCACCACGCCCCACGGCACTTCCTGGCCCATCGAGGTAAAGGCCGACGCCACCACGGGCAGGGTCATGCTTTTCGACGAGGTGAGCGCCAGCGCGATCATCAGTTCATTCCAGACCAGCACGAAGCTGAAGACGATGCCGCCCATCAGGGTTTTCGACGCCACCGGCAGGGCCACGTACCAGAACACCTGGTAAGGGCCGTAGCCATCGAGCGCGGCCGCTTCCTCGATCTCTTTCGGGATGCGGGCAAACGCGGGAATCGACAGCCAGATGATGGTCGACAAGGTCACCAGCAGATAGGTCACCACCATCGACAGGCGCGAGTCGTACAGGCCCAGGTCGATCCAGATCGAGATCAAGGGAATGGCGACGGCGACAGGTGGCAAAAAGCGCAGCGACAGCAGGAAGAACTGGATATCCTTCTTGGCCGGGATCGGATAGCGGGCGATCGCATACGCGGCCGGCACGCCCAACACAGCCCCCAGCAGCACGGCGACGCCGACGATGGCCACGCTGTTGCCCAGTCCCGTCAGCACTTCGGGGCTGGCCAGCACCTGCTTGTAATTGGCCAGGGTCGGGCTGAAGAAAAAGCGCGGCACGGGCGTGACGATGTCCATCAGCTCCTTGAAGGAATTGAGCACGGCCCACAGGATGGGGAACAGCGCCACCAGGATAATCACGGTGGTAATGGCGGTGGTGGTGATGGCGCCAATGCCGCCCGGGGTGCGCAGCACCCTAAGACACCTGACAAAACCGTTGCGAGCAGATGTGAGTTGTGGCTGAGAAGCGGAGCTGTGCGCATGCACAGTGAGCATCGGAGGCCGCAAATCGCGCTGCGCAGTAGGTTTGGTTAGGGTGTTCTTAGTCAGTTTTCCCATTTGGCGACCCGCTTCCAGAGTAAGGTGAAGATGACAGTCGTGGCCAGCATCATCAGCACGGCCATGCTCGATGCGTACGACACCTTGCCCATCAGGCCGATGCCTTGCGCATACGCATACATGTCCAGGGTTTCGGTGGAGATGCCGGGGCCGCCCTTGGTCATCACGTAGATCAGGTCGAACGAACGCAGCGACTCGACCATCTTGATGAACACGAGGCTCATGATGGGTACCTTCAGCATGGGCAGCGCGATGTAGGCATACACCTGGAGCGTGCTGGCATAGTCGAGGCGCGCCGCTTCCAGCGGTTCGGCGGGCAGGGTTTCCAGCAGCTTCAGGATGACGGCGCCGAAGAACAGGCCCCACTGCCAGATGTCGACCAGCGCCACCGCGTACAGGGCCGTGGCGGGGTCGGACAGCAAGGCCGTGCCGCCCAGGCCCACGCATTCGAGCATCCAGTTGAGGATGCCCATCAACGGCGAATACATGAACTTCCAGATGAAGGCGGCCGACACGCGCGGCAGCAGCACGGGCACGATCAGGAGCAGCGCGATGATGTCACGCGTGCGTCCCTTGACTTTCTCGAACAGGAACACGGCCAGCAGCACGCCGACGATCAGCGAACCGGCCACGGTCACCACTTCCCAGATGGCCGACACCTGCACGGCATTGAGGAAGCGGCGGTCGCCGAACAGGCGGAGAAAATTGGCAAAGCCGACGTAATCGCTGTCGCTGTAGCGCAGCACGCGGTTTTGCAGGGCCAGGTTGATGGCGGCGATGCTGGGCACCAGGCCCAGTACCAGCAGGACCAGCAGCGGCAAAGTCAGGAAGACGGCCGGCAGCCAGGTGTGGCGTTTTTTATGGATGGAGTGTGGCATAGGATGGCTTTCAGACGTGAAGATGCAAGCGCTGGCTTTACCCCAAAAGCAAGAACTGGGGTCGGACCCGCCGGGTCTGACCCCAGATTTAAGCTAGCGGAGTCGTCGGCGATACGGGCTTACTGACGTTTCTTAGCCCGTTGCATCACTTCCGTCGCATACTCATTCGCCTCATCCAACGCGCTTTGCACGTCGCCGCGCGTGCCCGTAAACACTTCCTCCAAAACTACACCCAGGTTGTCGCCAATGTCCGGCCACTCGGGGCTAGGCCAGATGGTGACGCGCGAGACGGGCGTGGTGTCCGTCAGGCCCGCCTGGATCTGCGGCTTGACGTGCTTGCGGAAGTAGTCGCTGTTGATGGTGCTGGTGCGGTTATAGTCGCTGAAGACGTTGTCCTTCAGGCGCGCCTGCTCCTGCTCCTTGCCCGTGGCGAAGGCGATGAACTTGCCGGCCGCCTGGCGCGTGCATTCATCTTTCGCGCCCGTGGCGGAGATGGCCAGGCCGTGGCCATATGCGGCCGATGGCAGCGGCGCTGGCGGGCGCACATAGCCGACCTTGTCGACCACCGAGGATTTTTTCGGGTCTTCCATCCAGTCGGCAAACGGCGTCGACTCGATCATGAAGGCCACCTTGCCCGACCTGAACGCTTCGAGCGCGTTGCTCCAGTCGTAGGTGGCGCCGCCCGGCGGCGAATACTTGAACAGCTCGCGGTACAGGGTGGTGGCCTTGACGGCCTGCGGCGAATTGAAGGCGGGCACGCCGTTGTTTTCCCACTTGCCGCCGGCGGCCAGCATGAACGGCGCCCAGCGCCACACATTCATGCCCGAGCCGCGCTGGCCCCGCGCGGCCCAGCCATACACATTCGGCGGATTATTCATTTTCTTGACGGCGGCGACCAGTTCATCGAGCGTCTTCGGCACGGCGATGCCGGCTTTTTCCAGCAGGTCGCGGCGGTAGAACAGGAAATCGCTGCCGCCGATCAGGGGCGCGAAATACGCCACGCCCTTGTACGAGGCGACGGCGCGGCGGCCCGGCAGAAAGTCGTCGTAGTCGGCGTCCTTGGGCAGGTATTTGAGCAGCGGGACGACCCAGCCGGCCGTGGCGAATTCGGCCACGTTGGCTTCGTCGATGTAATAGATCTGGTAGGAGCCGGCCTTGGTGGAAGCATCGAGGCGGGCTTTCGAGCGGCGGTCGTTTTCGCCGAAATAGCTGATTTGTACCTTGGTGCCGCTTTTCTTTTCATACTCGGCGAGGGTCTTTTCCATCACCGTCAGGCCCAGGCTTTTTTGCGCCAGCACCTTGATCACGGGCACCGAGCAGCTTTGCGCCGAGGCGTCTGCAAACCCGGCGGACATGAGGGTGCCCCATGCAACAGCAGTCATGATTTTCATAACACGTCTCCATTTTTATAGTCCGGCGGTTTTCCACCGGTATGCCAACTATAAAAACAAAGTCCATCTGCCACCACTGCAAAAGCGGCGAGTTTTCAAATACTATTTTTCAGCAAAACGGCCTCCATGCCGGCCGCGATGGGCTGGTCTTTTTTACCACACACAATATATAAAGCCGCTTGATTTATTAATTAGCCGAGCGTATATTTGGCTCGGGCACCGCATTGACGGCCGCCCCCAGGCCGAGGCAATCGCCTCCCGGTAAAAAATAAATAGATTCTGGAGACAACACAATGAACGTCAAACAATGCATCGCACTGGCTGTCCTGACGGCAGCCGGCGGCGCCGCCATGGCCGAGGAAGCAATCGTCGGCCTGATCACCAAGACCGATACCAACCCCTTCTTCGTGAAGATGAAAGAAGGCGCGCAGCAACGCGCGAAACTGAAGGGCGCTAAGCTGTTGACGGCGGCCGGGCGCGCCGACGGCGACAACGCCGGCCAGGTGACGGCGATCGAGAACATGGTGGCCGCCGGTGCCAAGGCGATCATGATCACCCCGAGCGATTCGAAAGCCATCGTGCCCGCCATCAAGAAGGCGCGCGCGGCCGGCGTGCTGGTGATCGCCCTCGACAGCCCGACCGAGCCGCAGGACGCCACCGATGCGCTGTTCGCCACCGACAACTACAAGGCTGGCTTGCTGATCGGCCAATATGCGAAAGCCGCCTTCGCCGGCAAGCCCGTCAAGATCGCCATGCTGGACTTGTTCCCCGGCCATCCGGTGGGCATAGCCCGCCACAACGGTTTCCTGGCTGGCTTTGGAGCGCCGGGCATCAGCGCCAAGACGGTCGGGCCGGCGAAAACCGCCGACGTGGTGTGCATGGCCGACAGTTTCGGCGACCAGGGCAAGGGCCAGACGGCGATGGAAAACTGCCTGCAGAAAAATCCCGACATCAATCTGGTGTACACCATCAACGAGCCGGCCGCCGCCGGCGCCTACAAGGCACTCAAGGCCCTGGGCAAGGAAAAGAACGTGATGATCGTTTCGGTCGACGGCGGCTGCGCCGGCGTGCGCGACGTCAAGGCCGGCGTCATCGCGGCGACCTCGCAGCAGTATCCGCTGAACATGGCAGGCCTGGGCGTCGAAGCGGGCGTCGAGTACGCCAAGAACGGGAAGAAGGCCAGCGGCTACGTCGATACCGGCGTCACCCTGATCAGCGACAAGCAGCAAGCGGGCGTCGAGAGCCGCGACACGGCGTTCGGCCTGAACTCCTGCTGGGGTAAATAAATCCACGCAGGCGGCCACGTTCGGCAAGGCGATCTGCCTTGCCGGCGCGCGGCCGCCTGCGCGCCTCCTTTTTCCCCTCTTGAATATGGATAACAGATGCGTTCCACCGTTCCGACATTTATGCCGCCGCTCTCTAAACTGGGCCCGGTCATTGCCCTGCTCGCCGCCTGCGTCTTCTTTGCGTCGCAAAGCGACCGCTTCCTCAGCAGCCAGAATTTTTCCCTGATCTTGCAGCAAGTCATGGTCGTCGGCATCATCGCCATCGGCCAGACCCTGATCATCCTGACCGCCGGCATCGACCTGTCCTGCGGCATGGCCATGGCCCTGGGCTCGGTCATCATGACCAAATTCGCCGTCGACCTCGGCATGAACCCCTATCTCGCGATCGGGTGCGGCATTGCCGTCACCGTGCTGATCGGCTTTATCAACGGCGCGCTGGTGACCTCGATCAAGCTGCCGGCGTTTATCGTCACGCTGGGCACGATGAACATTGCCTTCGCCGTCACGCAGCTGTACTCGCAGGCCCAGACGGTCACCGGCCTGCCGGAAGCAATGGGATATTTCGGCAACACCTTCCAGCTCGGCCAGGCCACCTTCACCTACGGCACCGTGCTGATGCTGGGCATGTACGTGCTGACCTGGCTGTACTTGCGCGAGACCGCGCCCGGCCGCCATCTCTACGCGGTCGGCAACAATCCGGAAGCGGCCCGCCTGACCGGCATCGCCACGAATAAAGTCTTGTTGGGCGTCTACATGATCGCCGGGATGTGCTACGGCATCGCCGCGCTGATGTCGGTGGCGCGCATGGGCGTGGGCGACCCGCAGGGCGGCCAGACCGACAACCTCGACAGCATCACCGCCGTCGTGCTCGGCGGCACCAGCCTGTTCGGCGGGCGCGGCTCGATCATGGGCACGCTCGTCGGCGTGCTGATCGTCGGCGTGTTCCGCAACGGCCTGACCCTGATGGGCGTGTCCTCGGTGTACCAGATCCTGGTGACGGGCATCCTGGTCATCCTGGCCGTGGCCACCGATCAACTGACACACAAGAAAGGTTGATGAGCATGACGACGCATGTGCAACCGGTATTCCAGGCCCGCGGCCTGGTCAAGCGCTACGGCAGCGTGACCGCCCTCGACGGCACCGATTTTGACTTGTTACCGGGAGAAATACTCGCCGTGATCGGCGACAACGGCGCCGGCAAGTCCTCGCTGATCAAGGCCCTGTCGGGCGCCCTCGTCCCGGACGAAGGCGAGATGCTGCTCGATGGCAAGCCGATCCATCTGAAGTCACCAATCGACGCCCGCCGCTACGGTATCGAGACGGTGTACCAGGACCTGGCCGTGGCGCCGGCCATGACAATCGCCGAGAACCTGTTCCTCGGCCGTGAACTGCTGCGCAAGGGCATGTTGTCGCGCTTCCTGCGCTGCATCGACAAGAAGCAGATGCTGGCCGAGGCGGAAGCCCATATGCGCGACCTGAAAATCGGCATCCGTTCGATGAAGCAAGCCGTCGGCACCCTGTCTGGCGGCCAGCGCCAGGGCGTGGCCGTGGCGCGCAGCACGGCGTTTGCCAGGCATGTCGTGATTCTCGATGAACCAACCGCCGCACTCGGCGTAAAGGAGGGCAATATGGTACTGGAACTGATACGCAATGTGCGCGAGCGCGGCCTGCCGGTGATTTTGATCAGCCACAACATGCCGCACGTGTTCGAGATCGCCGACCGCATCCACGTGCAACGCCTGGGCAAGCGCGTCGCCGTCCTGAACCCCAAGCACATCAGCATGTCCGACACCGTGGCGGTCATGACGGGCGCGAAGAGCGCCGAAGAATTTCCGGAGGAAGCCCATGCTTAAGGGAATCGATCCGCTGCTCAGCCCGGAATTGCTGAAGATCCTGTGCGAAATGGGCCATGGCGAGGAAGTCGTGCTGGTCGACGCCAACTTCACCAGCCAGACTTTGGGCCAGGGCAAGCCGCTGGTGCGCCTGCCCGGCATCGACCTGCAGCGCGCCAGCGCGGCGCTGCTGTCGGTGTTTCCGCTCGACGCCATGGTGGAACAGCCGGTCGCCTTCATGAAGGTATGCAACACCGCCGACGGCTACCTGTCGGCGCTGCAGCGCGCCATGCTCGAGCAGATCACCGCCACCGGCGCCGCCACGCCCGAGCAATGCGAGGCGGTCGAGCGCTTCGCCTTCTACGAACGCGTCAAGGGCGCCTACGCCATCGTGCAGACCGGCGAAATGCAGCCGTACGCCAATTTCCTGTTCAAGAAAGGTGTGATCAGCGATCCGCTGGCGGGCTGAGGAGCGTGCAGCTGGCATAAAACATACAATATAAGGAGATAACCATGTCAAAGCACTTCCCTGTTCTCGCCTCTTGCCTTGCCACCCTGCTGGTGGGCTGCGGCAGCGATAGCGACAGCACCAGCGGGCCGCCCCAGTCCAGCCACCTGGAAACCTACCGCCCCCAGCTCTCGTACACCGCCGCAAAAAACTGGCTGAACGATCCCAACGGACTGGTCTACCACGACGGCGAATACCACCTGTTCTACCAGTACAACCCGAACGGCAATACCTGGGGCGACATGTCCTGGGGCCACGCCGTCAGCACCGACCTGCTGCACTGGAACGAGCTGCCCGTCGCCCTGACGGCGGAAAAAGACGCTGGCGGCAAGCTCACGCAAATGTTCTTCTCCGGCAGCGTGGTGGTCGACACCAACAATACCAGCGGCCTTGGCAGCACCGGCAAGCCTGCCATGGTGGCCATCTATACCAGTGTGTACCCGCAAGGAAAAACGCTGGCCAACGGACAGGTGCTCGCCCCCAACACCCAGTCCCAGTCCATCGCCTACAGCCTGGACCGGGGACGCACGTGGACGCAGTACGCCGCCAACCCGGTGATTGCCGCGCCACCGGCGCCGTTTGAAACCGAAGGGCAAAATTTCCGCGATCCAAAAGTCTTCTGGTATGCACCGGAGCAAAAATGGGTCATGGTTGCCGTGGCCTCGGAGAAGCACCAGGCGCTGCTGTTCTCGTCCAAAAACCTGCGCGACTGGACCTACATGAGCGCCTTTGGCCCGGCCAACGCGGTCGGTGGCATCTGGGAATGTCCCGACCTGTTCGAACTGCCCGTCGATGGCGACGCCAGCAAACGCAAATGGGTGATGAACATCAACATCAACCCCGGCTCGGTGGCCGGTGGTTCCGGGGCACATTATTTTGTGGGGAAATTCGACGGCACGCGCTTTGTGGCCGACGCCAACAGCGTGATCGACAAGAAGCCGCCCACGGGCACCGTCTACCAGGACTTTGAAGCGGCCAGCTTCGATGCCACCGGCTGGACCTCCACAGGCGACTTTGCCGGCAAGACGCCCGTGGCCCCCTCGCATGGCGTGGCCGACAACCAGGGCAGCCAGCTGCTCGACACCTACCGGCTGGGCAAGGATGACGGCGCCACGGGCACGCTCACCTCGCCCGCCTTTACCGTGTCCAGCAAGTACATCAATCTGATGGTCGGCGGCGGGCGCCATCCGCGCCTGGCCGGTGCGGGCGACGGCACGGTCCCTGCGGGAACCTTGCTGTTCCCGGGCGCCGGTTTTGAAGGCCCGGCCAATGCCACCTACGCCGACCTGGGCTGGACGCCCGCCGGCGACCTCGTGGGGCAAAAGGTTGCCACCGGAAGCGACGCCGACCGGCAAGCGGCAGCCGGCAAGCTGGGCGCGGGTGTGTTCAATTCCTTCTTCGGTGCCGGCGACACGCCCAAGGGCAGCCTGACATCGCCCACCTTCACCATTTCCAGGGCCTATATCAACTTCCTCGTCGGGGGCGGCAACCATCCCTATGACAGCCCGAATCCTGTGGCGGTAGTGCTCAAGGTCAACGGCAAGGTCGTGCGCAGCGCCACCGGGGCGGACTCCGAACTGAACTGGACAAACTGGGACGTGCGCGAGTTCGCCGGACAGCAGGCCCAGATCGTCATCATCGACGACAACGACGGCGCCTGGGGACACATCCTTGCCGACGTGTTCGAGGCATCGGACCAGCCGGCCAAGCCCGTCAGCGATGAAACGACGGTGAACCTGCTGGTGAACGGCCAGGTGGTAAAGAGCGCAACCGGCGCCAATGCCGAAACCCTGAACTGGCGCAGCTGGAACGTGGACGCCTACCGGGGCAAGAGCGCACAGATCCAGGTGGTGGACAACAACACGGGCGGCTGGGGCCATATCCTGGTCGACCATATCGTCTTTTCAGACAGCGCCAAGGAAGAGGCCAACTGGCTCGACTACGGCGCCGACTTCTATGCCGCCGTGACCTGGAACGGCATACTCGATGGCAAGCGCATCGGCCTGGGCTGGATGAGCAACTGGGACTACGCCGGCAACACGCCCACCACCCCATGGCGCAGCGCGCAGACCTTCGCCCGGGAATTCACGCTGCGCACCATAGCCGGCCAGGTGCGGCTGGTGCAGCAGCCGGTGGACAACTTCAGCACACTGCGCAGCAAAGCGCTGTACAGCGCCCAGGACCGTTCCGTGGCCGCCGGCGTGCAAGCACTCGATATCGCCCCCGTCCCGGGTCAGGCCCTGGACATCGTGGCCAAATTCCAGCCGGGCAGTGCCACCGGTTTTGGCCTGAAGGTGCGCACCGGCACGAATGGCGAAGAAACCGTCATCGGCTATGACGCGGTAGCGGGCGAGGTCTACATCGACCGCAGCAAATCGGGCGACGCCAACTTCAACGCCAGCTTTGCCGCCCGCCATACCGCCCCGCTGCCGCTGCGCACCGGCACGGTGGACCTGCGCATCGTGGTCGATACCTCGTCGGTAATGGTATTTGCGGGCAACGAGGTGGTGTTGACCGACCAGATCTTTCCGCAACCGTCCAGCAACGGTGTCGCGCTGTTCGCCGTGGGCGGCGCGGCAACACTGAAAGAGCTGACCATCTGGCCTTTGAAGTCGATCTGGGCCAAGCGCTAAAGCTGCACGGAAGCTCCAGCCATCTGGAGCTTCACTGGCGGGGCGGTGGATATGTAATAAAATGTCCTTCTTTTACGCCTGTAGAAACCGGACCCGCCCCGCCATGTCAGACAGCTTTACCGAAGAGGCGTGCGCGCCGCAAGCAGCCATCGACGATGTTCCATGGCTGCAGCCGCGCGGCTCGAACCAGATGGGCATGAGCCAGTTCAACGAGCGGGTGGTGCTGCAGGCCGTACGCTTGCACGGCAGCATGCCGAAGGCCGACCTGGCCCGGCTGACCAATCTGAGCACGCAAACGGTTTCCCTGATCATCAACCGCCTGCTGGACGACGGCCTGGTCAGCAAGCGCGCGCCCGTGCGCGGCAAGGTCGGCCAGCCGTCGGTGCCCATCATGCTCAATCCGGACGGCGCCTTCTCGATCGGCATCAAGATCGGCCGGCGCAGCCTCGACGTGTTGCTGGTCGATTTCGTCGGCAAGACGCGCGAGCGCCTGTCGTTCCCCTACTCCTTTCCCGTCCCCGACAC
The DNA here is from genome assembly GCF_019345575.1 of Janthinobacterium sp. NKUCC08_JDC. Classification (NCBI taxonomy): domain Bacteria; kingdom Pseudomonadati; phylum Pseudomonadota; class Betaproteobacteria; order Burkholderiales; family Oxalobacteraceae; genus Janthinobacterium; species Janthinobacterium sp. NKUCC08_JDC. The sequence continues at coordinate 18,330 of NZ_JAHKQW010000002.1, forward strand.
CGTGTTCGGCCAGATCGAGTCGGCGCTGAAAAGCATGGCCGTGCTGCTGGGACCGAAGTTGCTGCCGCGCCTGTGCGGCGTCGGCATCGCCGCGCCGCTGGGCTTGGGCGGCTGGCAGAATCTGCTCGAGATGGCGCCGGAGCAGGCCAACGCGTGGGACAGCATCGACATCGGCCAGCGCGTGCAGGCGATGACGGCGTTGCCGGTCGAGTTCGCCAAGGATACGGCCGCCGCCTGCGTCGCCGAGCTGGTGCTGGGGCGCGGGCGCAGCATCAAGAACTTCCTGTACATCTTCGTCGACATCTTCATCGGTGGCGGCCTGGTCATCAACAGCCATTTGCACAGCGGCCTGCACGGCAACGCCGGCGCGGTCGGCTCCTTGCCGCTCGGCATGGCCACGGCCGGCGCCAGGAACCCGCCGGGCCAGTTGCTGGGCGACGCTTCCCTGTTCAACCTCGAGCAGTTGTACACCCTGGCCGGGCTGGACCCGGCCGCCGCCCACGACGGGCGCGCGCTGCAGGAACCGTTCGTCACGCACACCGCGGCCTGGCTCGACGACGCGGCGCGGGCCATCGCGCTGAGCATCACCAGCGCCACCTGCCTGCTCGACCTGGAGGGGGTGATTATCGACGGCTCCTTCGACCGCGGCCTGCTCGAACAATTGCTGGCCCAGGTCGAGCGCGCGCTGGAATGCTATAGCTGGGAGGGCATCGCCCGGCCGCAGGTGCTCGGCGGCACCGTCGGCTCCGACGCGCGCGCCGTTGGCGGCGCCTTCCTGCCGCTGTACGCGCATTTCGCGCCGGACCGCGACCTGTTTCTCAAGTAAATGTTCTAATGGACCGGACGCCCTCCTTCAAACGGTATTGAGGTGCCCAAACAGGGGGCGTATCCGGCTCCAAACGAAAGAAGCGGCTACCATGAAGATGGAAGCTGATGGCGCCGCAATTCGTCAAGCCGCACGTCAAGACGAACAATGCTGCCGATGCGCAAGCGATCTGCGAAGCGGTGACCCGGCCCGGCATGCGGTTTGTACCGATCAAGACGGACGCGGTGCTGTCACGCCACCGAGTCCGTCAAGGTTTCGTGAAAGCAAGAACTTAATTACTCATATCAGGAGACCAACATGAACTCTCGAGACCCGCGATTCAGCGGACTCAGCATTGGTACCGGAGTCGTTCGCTACTCAGACCTCGGCTATTTGATTACCACGGACGACCTCTCTATCAGCGAGGGTTACACTGGTTCGTTACTGATTTCTCTGGATTGTGGAACCTGGGGCGCCGGCACAGTGCCATGGCTCGCCTGTTCCGGAACAGTCTGCCATGTGCCGGCCGAACGTTACCTGGCGCTGGGGACCGATGGGTCAGTAGAAGCCAGTGGTGGCGGCACTGTACTGGAAGAATCCATTGCCAGCTGCGGCGCAGACCCCAAAAAACGCGGCCCGCTGCGTGAAATCCGCGGCATCGCCAACGGTCGGGCCTATGCCGTGGGCACCTGCCGGCAGGCCTATGTGCGCGAAGGCGAAGACCAGTGGAAATGCATCGACCAGAGCGCCCAGGTCGGCGACACCCCGATCACCGACACCAGCTTCGAATCCATCGATGGCTACAGCGAACAGGAAATCTACACCGTCGGCTGGGAAGGCGAAATCTGGCAATACGACGGCGCCCTCTTCACCCGGCAGAACAGCCCGACCCAGCTCGCTCTCCACAAGGTTCGCTGCGCACCCGATGGCTTTGTCTACGCCTGCGGACAGCTGGGCACCTTGCTACGCGGACGCCATGACCAATGGGAAATGATCGAACATGAAAGCACGCAGGAAGACCTCTGGGGCATGGAGGTGTTCAATGGACAGCTTTATGTGTCTTCCACCCATTGCGTCTACCGGCTCGAGGACGGCAAGCTCAAGCCCGTCGACTTCGGCGACGACGTGCCGCTGACCTGTTATCACCTGAGCGCGGCCGACGGCATCATGTGGTCCATCGGAGCCAAGGATGTCATGCAGTTCGATGGTTCGACTTGGACGCGATGCCTGAGAATTGACTAAGAAAAACTCTTGCGATAGATATTGATGTCCTTGCCGACGATGGGCTGGCGCGAAAAGCGTTCGAAGCGCAAACCGAGCTTGTTGATCAAGTTGATCGAAGGCTGGTTCTGCGGCGACACGAGGCCATACACGGCCGGCAGGCACAGCACGTCGCGCGCATGGCGCAGCACGCTAGCTGCAGCCTCCCAGGCCAGGCCCTGGCCGCAATACGCGGGCAGCAGCGCGTAGCCGATGTCGGGACCCGGCATGGTGGCGCGCTTGATCAGGCCGCACATGCCGATCGCCACGTTGTCAGCGCGGTGCTCGACGATATAGAAAGAGTAGCCGAGTTCCTGCTGCTGCGCGATCGGGCCCGTTTCCAGCGCCGCGCGCGCCGCGTCCACGGTATGGATCTGACGGTCGCCGATGGTCGCCAGCCAGGTCGGCTCGTTCACCAGCCCGAGGAAAAACGCCCCATCATCGACGCTGGCGGTACGCAGGCGCAGGCGGGGCGTCTCGATCACGGTGACGGCGCCGCTCATGCCGGCCACTGCATCGGGTCGGTCAGCAGCTGGTACATCACGTAGGCGTCGACATAGCCGAGCTGCGCGTGGCGGTAGGCCAGCGGCAAGGTGGCGACCACCGTGAAGCCCAGTTTTTTCCACAAGGTGACGGCGGCCAGATTGGTGCTAACGACGAAGTTGAACTGCATCGCCAGGTAGCCCGCGCGGCGCGCTTCTTCCATGCAGTGCACGCCCAGCAGGCGGCCCACGCCCACGCCCTGCGCGGCCGGGTCGACCATGAACGAGGCATTGGCCACGTGCGATCCATGGCCAGGCTGGTTCGCCACCAACTTGTACATGCCCAGCAGGCGCTCCGTGCCCATGGTGGCGACAAAGCTTTGTACGCCGGGGCCGAACCAGTAGGCGTGGCATGCTTCGCGCGTGGTATCGGCGGGGAAGGAATACGTGTCGCCGCCGGCCACCAAGGTCTGGAAGATCGGCCACATGGCGTCGAAATCGGCTTCGCTGGCCGGGCGGATATCAATTTCTTTCAAGTCGGTGCTCCCGATAACAAGTGATGGCTGATTGTATCAGCGGCCCAGGCGGAAGTTCACGCTGTCCGGACGCCCCGGCAGGTGCAGGCGCGATTGCGCGCGCGGCGCTTCGCTGACGATTTTCCCGCGCCGCAGCACCAGGCGCCGCGCCGCGCGCAGGCGCAGCGCTTCCACGGTACTGCCGCAATCGAGGATCAGCAAATCCGCATGGCAGCCGGGCGCAATGCCGTAGCCATCGAGGCCCAGGATGCGCGCCGGCGTTTCCGTCACGGCCAGGAAGCAGTCGTGCATCGCTTGCTGGCCCGTCATCTGCGCCACGTGCAAACCCATGTGCGCCACTTCCAGCATGTCGCCCGAACCGAGGCTGTACCACGGGTCCATCACGCAGTCGTGGCCAAAGGCGACGGGGATGCCGGCGGCCAGCATCTCGGGCACGCGCGTCATGCCGCGCCGCTTCGGATACGTATCGTGGCGCGCCTGCAAGGTGATGTTGATGAGGGGATTGGCGATGGCCGCCACGCCCGCCTCGCGGATCAGCGGCAGCAGTTTGCTCACATAATAATTGTCCATCGAATGCATGGACGTCAGGTGCGATCCCGTCACCCTGCCCTGCATGCCAAGGCGCTGGCTGTGGAAGGCCAGGGTTTCGATGTGGCGCGACAGCGGGTCGTCCGACTCGTCGCAATGCATGTCGACCATCAGGCCACGTTCGCAGGCGAATTCGCACAGCAGGCGCACGGATTCCGCGCCGTCCGCCATGGTGCGCTCGAAATGCGGGATGCCGCCCACCACGTCGACGCCCATGGCGATGGCCCGCCTCAGATTGTCGAAGGCGCCAGGACTGCGCAAGATGCCGTCCTGCGGGAACGCCACCAGCTGCAAATCGAGATACGGCGCCACCTGCCGCTTGACGTCGAGCAGCGCTTCGACGGCCAGCAGGCGCGGGTCGCAGATATCGACATGCGAACGGATGGCCAGCAAGCCGCGCGCCACGGCCCAGTCGCAATACTGCAGGGCGCGGTCCACCAGCGCCTGCTGCGTCAATTGCGGCTTCAGCTCGCCCCACAGGGCGATGCCTTCGAGCAGGGTGCCGGACGCGTTCACGCGCGGCAAGCCATAGCTGAGCGTGGCGTCCATGTGGAAGTGGGCGTCGACGAACGGCGGCGTGACGAGGTCGCCCTCGGCGTCGATCTCTTGCGCGCCCGTCACGGGCAAGGCGGTGCCGACGGCGGCGATGCGGCCGCCCTCGATGGCGATATCGATGGCGCGGCGCCCGTCGGGCAGGCTGGCATTGCGGATGACAAGGTCCATGCGGACACTCCTTCGGTTGACTACGGTACCTGGTGTTTCGAGTGCATTGCCATCGTATCTTTTCAAGCATGTTGCAGTGCAAGAATAAAGTCACTGGCAAAAGCGTAGCCATAGATTCCCTGACAACGCTTTGCGCACGCGCAAACTTACCGCAAATGCTGCCAGGCGCATGAATGGAGCCGGCACGCGGTACACGCCCTTGAGAAAATAGCTTTCAACTAACTCGAATCACCGCTAGAATATTCATATTGCGTTGCATCATAAAAAGTCTATGATCAGCTGTTTAGCACGCTACCTACTTTACAAAACGCGGCCAACTCTGGTTTTCGGGATTTTGCAGAGCGTTTTGCCAGCATTTTAATCCGTACAAAGGAGTAAATATGTTTCCGCTTCCTGAACAATTTTCCAGCGCCGCCAAGTCGCAACTGGAAAGCCAGCTGCAAATCTTCAGCACCCTCACCAGCAAAGTCTTTGAAAGCGCCGAGAAAATCATCGCGCTGAACCTGAACGCCGGCAAGGCCGCCATCTCGCAGACGGCGGAAACGGCGCAGCAGCTACTGGTAACGCAGGACCCGCGCGACTTCTTCAGCTACAGCACCAGCCAGGCGCAACCGAACATCGAAAGCGTGCTGGCCTACAGCCGCCAGCTGTTCGGCATCGCCTCGAGCACCCAGGCGGAATTGCTGGCTTCGGCCAAGGCCCGCCTCGACGAAGCCGCGCCTGTCGCCGCACCCGCTCCTGCCGCAGCCAAGCCTGCGCTGGCAGCTGTACCTGCGCCTGCCGCTGTGCCTGCACCATCGCCAGCGCCAGCAGCGGCACCAGCGCCCGTTGCCGCCAAGCCTGCCGAAGTAGCCAAGCCTGCCGCCGCGCCGGCGGCCAAACCAGAAGCAGCGCCTGCCAAGGCTGCCGAGAAAGCCGCCGACAAGCCAGCCGTGAAAGCGGTGGAAGCCAAGCCGGCGGCCAAACCGGCAGCCAAGCCGGAAGCGGCCAAGCCCGCACAGGCGCACACCGCCGCAGCACCGGCGAAAGCCGCCGCACCAGCACCGGCCAAGCCTGCCGCAAAACCATTTCCTTCGAGCAAACCGGCCAGCGCCGCCGGCAAGACCGTGGCCAAGGCCGCCGTCAAGCACGCGCCTGCCCCAGCCGCCAAGCCGGCAGCCAAGGCCGCGCCCAAAGGCACGCCATCGAAACAGCTCGACATGCTGGGCGGCGCTAAAGGCAGCGGCCGCAAGTAAGCCTCGCGCGCACCACCGACGCAGCAAAACAACGGGCTACGGCCCGTTTTTTGCGTGCCCGTCCACAGCGCGCTTTTCCGCCTTGTTGTATCCTACGCGTACTTTCCGTCCGCGTGCCCGCCCTTCCGCCCCGCGACACCCCATTACTACAAAACAAAAGGTAACCATGAGTTTATCGAGGCTCATCGCCGGCTTCGTGCGTCAGCATTGGCCGGCGTATGCCGCCGCTGCCGTCATGCTGACAGGCGTGGCAACACTGACCGTCTGGATCCCGCGCCGCGTGGGCGCCATCATCGACGCACTGGCCGCGCACCGCATGACGGCGGCCGAACTGTGGCTTGAGCTGCTGACCCTGCTCGCCGTCGGCGTCGTCATCTACTTCCTGCGCGTGGGCTGGCGCATCACCCTGTTCAAGGCCGCCTACCAGCTGGGCGTGATGCTGCGCACGCGCTTCTACACGCGCATGTCGCAGCAGGGCGCGTCGTTCTACCAGAACCAGCGCACGGGCGACCTGATGGCGCTGGCGACGAACGACATCGACGCCATCGAAATGGCCGCCGGCGAAGCCATGCTGGCCGGCTTCGACGGCACTTTGACCCTGCTGATGGTGCTCGGCATCATGCTGCTGGGCGTGGACTGGCGCTTGGCCTGCATCGCCCTCTTGCCTTTCCCGCTGATGGGACTGGCCTTCTGGCGCATCTCGAGCCATATCCACACGGCGTCGACGGATTCGCTGAAACGCTTTTCCGCGCTGAACGACCATGTGCAAGAGTCCTTGTCGGGCGTGCGCACCTTGCGCGCGCTGGGCCTGGAAGAGCGCAGCAGCAAGCAGTTTTCCACGCTGGCCGGCCACGCAGCCAACGCCAGCCTGACGGCGCAGCGCTGGGAAGCGGCGTACGAACCGGCCGTCGGCCTGACCCTGACGGCCGCCACGGCGCTGACCCTGGGCCTGGGCGGCTACCTCGTGTGGCAAGACCAGCTGACCATCGGCGCGCTGACAAGCTTTTCCATGTACCTGGGCCAGCTGATCTGGCCCATGTTCGCCGCCGGCTGGGTGCTCTCGCTGATCGAACGGGGCCGCGCCGCCTGGCAGCGCTTGCAGCCGATGCTCGATGCGCCGCTGGCCATCGACGACCACGGCACCATCGCCACGCTCACGCCCGGCCCCCTGCAATTGCAGGACGTCGGCTTTGCCTACGCGGGCCAGACGGCGCCGGCCCTGTCCGGCATCTCGCTGCGTTTGCAGCCGGGCCAGACCCTGGGCTTGGTGGGCCCGACGGGCAGCGGCAAGTCGACCCTGCTGCGCGTGCTGCTGCGCCAGGTGACGCCGCAATCAGGCCAAGCCACGTGGAATGGCCAGCCGCTCGACGCCTACACCCTGCATGCGCTGCGCGCTGCCATCAGCTGGGTGCCGCAGGAATCGTTCCTGTTCTCCGCCACCATCGCCGACAATATCGCCCTGGCCCGCCCCGGCGCCACGCGCGAGGAAGTGGAACGGGCGGCGCAGCTGGCCGACATCCATGCCGATATTTTGCAGTTCCCCGATGGCTATCAGACGCACGTGGGCGAGAAAGGCATCACCCTGTCCGGCGGCCAGCGCCAGCGCGTGGCGATTGCACGGGCTCTCCTGGCCGACAACGGCTTGCTGCTATTGGATGATGCGCTGTCCGCCGTCGACACGGGCACGGAAACGCGCATCCTGCAGCACCTGGAAGAACTGCGCGCGCGCCGACCTGAGCGCAGCGCCATCATCGCCAGCCACCGCCTGAGCGCCGTCGTCAACGCGGACCTGATCCTGGTACTGCGCGATGGCCACGTCACGGAAACGGGCAACCACGACGCGCTGATGCAGCGCGACGGCTGGTATGCCAGCCAGTGGCGCTATCAACAACTGGAGGCCAGCCTCGATGCCATCTAAGACAGTACAAACAGATACAGCCACCCAATCCGTGCGCCGCCAGGCCGCGCAAGCGATCGGCCTGCTGCGCCGCGCCGCCGCGCCCGACCTGCGCCATTTGTATTGGGCCACGTTCTGGCTGATCATCGCCGCCGCCCTCGAAGTGACGGGGCCGATCCTGGGCAAGGCCCTGATCGACCAGCACCTGCTGCCGCGCCACCTCGACTGGACGCGCATGTCATTGCTGCTGGGCGGCTGCCTGCTGACGGGCTGGGTCGCGTCCGGCCTGCGCTATCTGCAGCTGGTGCGCCTGTCCGGCCTGGCCATGCGCTCGGTGCAGCGCCTGCGCGAAACCGTCTACCAGCACGTGCTGCGCCTGCCGATGAGTTTTTTCGACCGCGCCATCACGGGGCAGCTGGTCAGCCGCGTCACCAACGACACGGAAGCCGTGAAATCGCTGTACGTGCAGGTGCTGTTCGTCATCCTCGACAGCTCCATCGTTTTGGTCGGTACCATGGCCGCCATGGCTTTCCTCGACTGGCGCTTGATGCTGATCGTGCTGGCCCTGCTGCCGGCCGTGCTGGTCATCGTCTTCCTGTACCAGCGCTGGAGCGCGCCGGCCGTCACGCGCGCGCGCGCCCTGCGCAGCGAGATCAACGGGCAGATCGCCGAATCGATCGGCGGCATGAGCGTGCTGCAGGCGAATAACGCGGAAAAGCGCTTCGGTGCCCGCTTCACGGGCATCAACCAGGACCACTACACGGCGCGCATGCAGGAATTGCGCGCCAACGCCTGGCTGCTGCGCCCCGCGCTCGACATGCTCAATATCGTGCTGCTGGCCGTCGTCATCTTCAGCTTCGGCCGGCGCGAGATGGGCGCCGTGGAAGTGGGCGTGCTGTATGCGTTCATCAGCTACATCGCGCGCGTGATCGAACCGCTGATCCAGATCACCATGCAGTTCAGCCAGCTGCAGCAGTCGGTGGTGGCCACGGCGCGCGTCTCGGCCCTGCTCGACGAAGCACAGGCGCTCGAACATGCGCAGGGGCGGGAAACTCCGGCCCTGCGGCAGGCGCAAACGGGCAGCGAACTGCCCGCCGTCGACATCAGGAAGCTGACGTTCGCCTACGTGGAAAACCAGCCCGTGCTGCACGACCTGTCGCTGACGATACCGCAAGGCGCTTTCTTCGGCATCGTCGGCCACACGGGCAGCGGCAAGTCGACCCTGCTGTCGCTGCTGCTGCGCTTTTACCCCGTCACGCAGGGCAGCATCGCCATCAATGGCGTCGCCCTCGACAGCATCGACAACGAGCACTTCCGCGCCGACGTGGGCCTGGTGCCGCAAGACCCGTTCCTGCTGGCCGCCTCGGCGCGCGAAAACATCGACATGGGCCGCGGCTACACGCAGGCACAGATCGAGACGGCCGCGCGCGCCGCGCATGCGCACGACTTCATCGCGGCGCTGGAACACGGCTACGACACGCCGCTGGGCGAAGGCGGCTCGCGCCTGTCGTCGGGGCAAAAGCAGCTGATCGCCATTGCCCGCGCGCTGGCCGGCCAGCCGCGCATCTTGCTGCTGGACGAAGCGACGTCGCGCATCGATAGCCAGACGGAGCAGATCGTGCAGCTGGCCCTCAACGAATTGCGCGGCAAGGTCACCATCATCGCCATCGCCCACCGCCTGTCGACCATCCGCGAAGCCGACCGTATCATCGTGCTCAATCACGGCCGCATCACGGAAGCGGGGCCGCACGACGCCCTGATGCAGATCGAAGGCGGCCTGTACCAGCGCCTGTACCTGCTGCAGCAGCTGGCCCAGTAGTAGCGCCGTGTCAATGCCGGCCGTGTGCACTTTCGCAAATTTCTGCGGTGCGCATGATATTTCTTGATTGCAACAGAATATAATCTGTTACAGACAGGTGGTCATTGCGGGAGCGGGACGTTGGCAGGCAGACAGAGACGGGCATCATGGCGAAAGGCGCATTGGCTGCTGGTATTGGCCTGCATGCTGCCGCCTGCCGCGCACGCCCAGGCCGGCAGCAACCTCGAGGAGTATCTGACCGCCGTGCGCGACGATGGCCGCTTCGTGCCCGCGCGCGCCCTGCAGCGCCTGCAAGAAGTCGAAACGCAGGCGCGCAGCGCTCCCTTGCCCGTACGCGCGGAATTCCTGACCCAACTGAGCCACGCCCGCATGCGCCTGGGGCAGAACGATATCGCCATGCAGCTGGCCGAAGAGCTGATCGCCTACGCCCGCCAGAACAAGAGCGACGTGGCGCTGGCGAAGGGCATGCTCAACAAGGCCTACATCACGTTTGCCCGGAACGAGCGCCGCGCCTCGCACCTGCTGGCCTTTGAAGCGGAAAAGATCGCCAACCGCACGGACGACCTGCCCGTGCGCGTGCAGGCGACCATCAGCGCAGGCCAATCGTGGGCCGAGGAAGGCAATTTCCCGTTTGCGCTGGCCAAGCTGCAGGCGGCCGTCGACCTGGCGCGCCAGAGCAAATCCCCGTCCAGCCTGGCCGCCGCCCTGAACGCCCTCACCTTGCTGTACACGCAGATGCGCGAATACGACAAGGGTTTCGAGGTGCTCGACGAATTGCTGGCCGTGTCCAGCACCCTGGCGTCGCCGGGCCGCATGGCGCAGGCGAAGAATACGGAGTACGGGCTGGCGCTCGACGCGCGGCAGCCGCGGAGGGGCCAGCGCGCCCTGCTGGCGGCCCTGACGCTGGAACGCCAGCTGGGCGCGCGCGGCATGGTGGCCGTCACCCTCGTCAATCTGTCGGACAGCTACCTGAAGGAAGACGACTACGGGCAAACCTTGCGCTACGCGAATGAAGCCATCACGGCGGCGCGCCTCGTCAACGATGAACAGGTGGAAGCGACGGCGCGGCTCAATATCGGCCAGGCGCTGATCGGCCAGGGACGGTTGCAGGAAGGCAAGCAAAGCGTGGCCACGGGTCTGGCCTACTACGAACGCACGGCCAACCAGCCGGAAATGCAGGCCGTGTTACTGGAATACGGCATGGCGCTGGAAAAGGCGGGCGACCTGCGCGGCGCCGTCACGGCGTACCACCGCGAGCGCGGCATTTCCAACCAGCTGTTCGAAAAGCAGAGGCAAAAGGCCGTGTACGAATTGCAAGAAAAGTATGAGGCGGAAAAGAAACAGCGCCAGATCGAACTGCTGAGCCGCGAAAATCAGCTGAAGAGCACGGAAATCGACAACCGCCGCCTGCAGCAGCGCGTGTGGTGGCTGCTGGCGCTGGTACTGGCCATGGCGTCCGCCATCGTCGGCTTGCTATACCGCAAGGTGCGCCACGCGAATGTGCAGCTGAAGGTGAAAAACCAGGAACTCAAGCGCCAGAGTTCGCGCGACCCGCTGACGGCCCTGTACAACCGCCGCCATTTCCAGGAATTCATGCGCAGCCATGCGGGCAAGCCGCAGCCATCCTATGCCGGCGGCGATGTCGTGGGCGCGCTGTTCCTGCTCGATGTCGACCATTTCAAGCATATCAACGACGGCTACGGCCATGCGGCGGGCGACCTCGTGCTGACGACGATCGCCGAAACCTTGCACGACGTGTTGCGCGAAACGGACATGATCGTGCGCTGGGGCGGCGAGGAATTCCTCGCCTTCCTGCCGGCCGTCGCGCGCGACGGGCTCGACGACATCGCACGGCGCATCCTCAACGGCATGGCGGCGCAAAGCATCGACTACCAGGGGCAGGCCATCCAGGTTCACGTGTCCGTCGGCTTTGCGCCTTATCCGCTGGCGCCGCTGGGACGGCCCCTCACGTGGGAGCGCAGCGTCAACCTGATCGACATGGCGCTGTACCTGGCCAAGGCGCACGGGCGCAACCGGGCGTATGGCTTGCGCGGTTTTCGGCAGGTGGAAAAAACGACACTGGAAGCGGTGGAGCAAGACCTGGAACGCGCATGGCGCGACGGCTTTGTCGATTTGAGCGTGGTGCTGGGGGGAACGGACGGGATGGACAAGACAGGGACGGCCGTATCAGACGGCCAGGCCAAAGGCGTCGCCGCAGCCGCCATCACCTGACGGCAGCTGCGGGGCGCGCTGATGACGTGCTTACTTGTGCGCGGCGTCCTGCATCTTTTCGCCGGCTTTTTCCACTTTCTTGCCCACGGCATCAGCCGCTTCGCTCATTTTCTTGTCGGCGTCAGCAGCGACCTGGTCCATCTTGGCGCCCGTATCGGCAGCGGCCTGGCTCACGGCAGCGTCGGCCTTGGTAGCGGCGTCCTTGATGTCGGCTTCAGCCTTGGCGGCGGCCGCATCGATCTTCTGGCCAGCCTGTTCCGCAGGACCGGCGGCGGCGACATCATCCTTCTTCTGGCAGGCAGCCAGTGCCACAACCATCATGCCGGCGGCGCACACGGTCATCCAATTTTTGCTTGCTTTCATGGTATTCCCTTTCATTGTTATCAAAAGACACAGATCAGTTCGCAATATACACCTGCCTAAAATTTTCTAGCGTGCGCTAACGCACATAAAAACAGGCTTTTGTGGCGTAGTTGTAAGCAATGGTATCTTGATATCTTTTAGCCATGTTTTCCCTGTGCCGGGCGAGGTTCCCGATAGCCATCCGTCAGGGTGTGCAGGAAGGCGATCACGTCGGCGATCTCCCTGTCGTTCAGCGCTGGCGCTTGGCCCGGCTGGCGGTCGAACGGCGCTTCCACGTTCACGTTCGCCGCCAGGCCGGGCGGCAGGTCGTCGTATTTGCGCACCTTGCCGTTCTTATCCACCGGATACCATTTTTGCGGCGCCGTATCGCGCTGCACGTAAAAGCGCAGCACCTGCTCCAGGCTGGTAAAGCTGCCGTTGTGGAAGAACACCTTGCGCAGGGCGACGTTGCGCAGGGACGGCGTCTTGAAGCTGCCGCAGTACTCCTTATGTTCCATCAAGTCGGTGCGGTCCGGACCGCACAAGCCCATGTCGAAGTACGCGGGGTCCGCGTTGACAGGCAGCTTGCCATTGCGCGGCACACCGATATTGATCAAGCCGTAATCGGTAAACTGGGGAAAGGCGCCGCCGGAAGTAATCTGGCTGATATGGCAGGACGCGCAATTGCCCTTGAGCTCATCGTTGAACAGGGCCAGGCCGCGCGCTTCCTGCGGACTCAAAACGGCCTGCTTGCGCAGCACGGCGTCGTACTTGCTCGTATATGGATAGAAGTCCAACGGGCTTTCCTGGAACACTTCCAGCGACATCAACGCCCAGCGCAGCGCCTGGCCCGGCTGCGCGAAGATATCCGCGCCATACGTCTGGCGGAACTGCGCCGCCAGGGGGCCGGCCTGCAATTTGGCGACGACGGCGGCCGCATCGCGGTTGCCCATTTCGCGTTTGGAGAGCAAGGGCGCCAGCGCCTGCTCGTGGCCGGACTGGGCGCGGCCATCCCAGTTGCGCCCGCCCGTGGGCCCCGCGTCGACGCTGTCATCGCCATCGTCGTCGTGATAGTGCTCGGTGAAGGCGGGCGCCGTCTGCAGGTAGCGCAGCGAGGGCGCGGCGCGCGTGCCCGCATCTTTTAACTCTGGTCCCCCCAGCTGCACCGCCAAGCCATTCGGCGGGCCATACGCGTGCTCGGGACTGTGGCAGCTGGCGCACGACATTTTTCCTGAGACAGACAGGCTGGGCTCGAAAAACATGGCCCGTCCCATGGCCGTCATCTGGGCCACGGAAGGCTGGCGTTGCAGGGTGGGCGCGTAGGCGCCCGACAGATAGGCGGGCTTGGCGACGGCTTCTTTTTGCGGCGTGGGCTGGCAGGCGGAAAGCGCGCAAATGGCAAGCAGCAAGGTGGAGTTCGTTTTCATCATGGGCTGGCAGCGTAGCAATGGCATGTGACAGCTGCGTGACAAAACCCTGCAAAACCTAATGTATCAAGTCCGTACATTACGTCATGTAACAGGCGCTGACATGTCACGCAGCTGACATATTGGCTGCCTAGCATGCGACGTTTTCCACCCAAAAGGCATGCACATGAAACCGCACTCCCGCCCCGTCTTACGTCCCCTGCCTATCCTGCTGTCGCTGGGCCTGGCCGCCTGCGGCAGCAACTATGCGATCACGCCCAGCACCACGGGCCAGGTGATCGGCAGCTACTATGAAAACGCCCAGGTATGCCTGGAAAGCGCCAGCGCCAAACTCACGTGCGACAGCGCCTCCAGCCCCGTGCGCACGGCCGCCGACGGCAGCTACACCTTGGACGGCCAGGGCGCCGTGCTGGTGACCATCGGCACGGACGCCATCCGCCATGAAGTCGTCGGCGACGCAGGCACCAAGGTCACGCAAAAACTGCTGCTGCGCGCCCCCGCCGGGCACAGCGCCTTCGTCAGCGCCCTGTCGACGGAACTGGCGCAAGTCATGGATGGCAATGGCGGCGACTTTGCATCCGCCAGCGGCAAGCTGGCCGCGCGCATCGGCGTGTCCGAAGCGGGCCTGGCGTCGGACTTCAACAAGGCCAGCGGCGACGAGCTGGCGAAACTGAAGGCGGAAAACGCCAGCGTGACGGCCTTGATCGCCAGCGCCAGCGCGCAGGCAGCGCCCGCCGATGCGCTGACCGCACTGAATAGCAGCTTGGCGCTGAACAATATCCAGACCATCGTCGTCATCTATGCGGAAAACCGCGGCTTCGACAACCTGTACGGCCTGTTCCCGGGCGCGAACGGCGTACCGGGCGTCAACCCCACGTCAAGCGCCGCCTATGTGCCGCAGAAAGACATCGACGGCAGCACCCTGCCCGTGCTGCCACCCACCTGGGGCGGCATGACGGCGGCCGGCCAGAGCACCGTCATCACGCAGGCGCAATCGGCCAACCTGCCCAACAAGCCATTCCAGATCGACGACGCCAGCAGCCCGCTGTACCTGCCGCAATCGGTGATCACGCGCGACCTCGTGCACCGCTTCTACAACAACCAGATGCAGATCAACGGCGGCGCCAACGATAAGTTCGCCGCCTATTCCGACGCGGGCGGCCTGTCGATGGGCTATTACGACGGCAGCAAGATGCAGCTGTGGGACATCGCGAAACAATATGCGCTGGCCGACAACCTGTTCATCGGCGCCTTCGGCGGCTCCTTCCTCACGCACCAGTACCTGATCTGCGCCTGCGCGCCCACCTACCCGAACGCCGACACTTCGGTGGCGAAAGGCTCGATCGCCAAGATCGACGTCGACGCCAACGGCAACTTTGTGCGCCTGACGCCATCCGCCACGGCGCCAAGCACGGTCTTGAACGGGGCGCCCGCCTATGCCAACGATGGCGCGCTGACGCCGGCCGACAGCACGGGCATGTTCTACGCCGTCAATACCATGCAGCCGCCGTTCCAGCCCAGCAGCAACGCGCCCGCCTCGGGCGACAGCAGCAAGCTGTATGCGGACACGGGCAAGGCCAATACGCTGCCGCCGCAAACGCAGACGAATATCGGCGACCTGCTGTCTGGCAAGAACATCGACTGGGCCTGGTATGCGGGCGCCTGGAAGGACACGACGACCCTGGCCACGGCCAGCGCGCGCGCCAGCAGCTTCCCGAATCCGCCCAACTTCCAGTTCCACCACCAGCCGTTTAACTATTTTGCCAACATGGACCCGGTAAAGGCGCCCGCCTACCGCGCCGCCCACCTGCGCGACTTCGACAGCCAGTTCCTGGCCGACGCGGGTGCCGGCAAGTTGCCGCCCGTGACCTTCTACAAGCCGCAGGGCAATTTGAACCAGCACCCGGGCTACGCCAGCGTGGCCGACGGCGACGCGCACATCGCCAGCGTCATCGCCCAGCTGAAGAAAAGTCCGCAGTGGAAGAACATGCTGGTCATCGTCACCTACGATGAGAACGGCGGCTTTTATGACCACGCGGCGCCGCCGAAGGGCGACCGCTGGGGTCCAGGCACGCGCGTGCCGGCCATCCTTGTCTCGCCGTACGTGAAAAAGGGCTTGGTTGACCATACGCAATACGATTCAGCCTCGATCCTGCGCGCCATCACGCACCGCTTCGCCCTGCCCGTGCTCGATGGCTTGAGCACGCGCGACAAGGCACTGGTGGCCAATGGCGGCAAGCCGATGGGCGACTTCAGCGCCGCGCTGGCGCTGGTGCCGCAAGAGTAAGACTGAGTAAGGCTGAAAAAATTCGCCCGCCCGGTTTGACCGCGGCGGGCGTTTTACCTGTTGGCGCTACTGGCCGGGTGACGCATCGAGCAGCGAGCGTTCGAGCAATTGCGACAGCGCTGTGCGCAGCGCCTGCGTGCGTGCCGCCAGTTCCGGCCGCTTGTAGCGCTCGGCGGCGATCAGGCTGTTTTCCAGGCAGACGCGGTCGCCCCTGGCAAGGCAGGCGTCGGCCAGATCGAGCTGGGCGCTCGCCTGCGCCACTTTCACCTTGGCGTCGAGTTCCAGGGTGTCGGGATCGTCGCCCCAGCGTTTCACGTAGATGGCCAGGCGCGTGGCGGCCAGATCCGGCTTGCCCGCATCGAGCGCCTGCTTGACGCTGTCTTGCAGCGCCGTCCACGCCTGCGCCCGCTGCTGTTGCTTCTCGCAAGTAGCGGCAGACTTGGTGATGCTCGCCTGCAAGCGCTTGATGTGGGCGGCGGGCGCCTTGGCGCTTTTCAGCACGGCCAGCGCGCTGCGCGCCCCATCGAGGTCGCACTGCGCCGCCAGCGCAGTGGCGGCCTCGACCTGTTCCGCCACGCTGGCCGGCTTGTCGGCGGGCTTGTTATAAAACCAGATACCGGTCAGCACCACCGCCGCCGCAATCCATGTGCGCAAGCGCACGGGCGGGCGCGGCGGCGGCACCGAACCCTTGCCGGCAGGCTTGGCGGGCGGCGCCTTGACCGGCGCGGCAGGCGCTGGCGGCAAGGGTACTGGAGGGACAGGCTTGGGAGCAGGCGCGGCAGCGGGCTGCGGCGCGGGCTGCGGCATGGGAATGGGCGGAGCTACGGGCACCGGGGGCGGCGCCACTGCCTTCTCCAGAACAGGCGCTTGCGCCACCTGGCGCGCGCCGCAAAACGGGCAATGCGCCACGCGCAGCGGCAAGGGTTGGCCGCACGCGGCGTTGATGCAAACGTCATTCACTGTTTCAAGCACATTCCAACCTTTTTCTGGAGTCATTCCACTGCGTTCTGCCGCAATATTACCTTACGCAAGCATCACAACGGCGCACCCGCACCGTGTTCCACGGCCTTGATACCGATCAAAAAGCATCGGCCACCGCAGCCTAAGCTGGAAGCACCGGCCAAGGACAAGGAGAACGCCATGCCAGCCCACCTGATCATCGAAGACGGCCAGCCCTGGTGGGACAGCGCCGATATCTGGGTCGTGCCGGGCACTGATCCGAATGGCCCGCCCGGTGCGCCCATCGCCGGCACCAGCAATTACCTGTGGGGCCGCGTGCACAACACGGGCAACAGCGCCTCGAACGGCGTGCGCGTGGATTTTTACTGGGCCGATCCTTCCGGCCAGATCGCCGTCGGCGCCGCCACGCAGGTCGGTTCCGCGTTTGCGGACTTGCCGCCCGGCGCCACGCAGGAAGTGCTGTGTCTGGTGCCGTGGATCCCCGTCATCGTCAATGGCGGCCACGAATGCCTGCTGGCCGTGGCCCATGGCCCGGGCGACGTCAACCCGCTGCCCGATCCCCTTCCCAACGGCTTTCCCTTCCAGCCCAAGCAGCACGAGCAGATCGCCCAGCGCAATGTCACCGTGGTGCTGGCGGCAAGACGCGCGCAATTGCTGAGCATCGCGGTGGCGGCCCTGCCCCGTGCGACGAAAAAAGTGGAGCTGCAGATTGAATATGGCGGCGAGCTGCCCGAGCGCCTGCTGGCCACCCTGGGGCTGGAGCGGTGGCAGCCGGCCAGGGACGCACGCCTGGTAGCGGGCCTGGTGCGCACGCCCCATTGCAATGGCGATGCGCCCGGTGAGCAAAAGCTTGTGCTGGAAGTGCCGCGCGGCCAGGCGCAGGCCGTGTACCTGAGCGTGCGCGCCGAAGCCTTGCCGCCACGCCAGTATGCGCTGCTGCGCGTGCTGGAAACGCGCGACGGCAAGGTCATGGGTGGCGTTACGTATGTCGTCACCGATCTCGAGAACGAGCAAGCTCAAGAGCCCGCGCAAGAACAGCACAGCCCCGAGGAGCAAGCATCATGAGCGATACCCCCCTGCAGGTGCTGACGCGGCCGTTCGCGATCGAGCCCGTCACCAATATCATGCTGCCCGATGGCATCTTCGACAATGCCATCTATGGCTTGCGCATCGCCGCCCACGTCACCAATATGTCCGGCAGCGCCCTGACGAATGTCACCGTGTACCTGGAAAGCGTGGGCGACCCCGGCATCGTTCCCGTGGCGCACACCTTTTTCTTTGCCAGCATTCCCGCCGGCGCGGCCATGCTGGTCATGTGGGATGCCGACTTCCAGCATGCGGCGCCCGGCAAGCGCCTGGTCAGCTTCGTCGCCAAGGCGGACGGCCACACGCCGCACCGCTCGATCCAGCAAATCTTCGTGTCGCAGACGCGCTTCGACAGCGCCACCAACACCTACACGTGCACGGTCGAGGAAGGCACGCTGGAACTGTCCAAGCCGCAAGGCCACCTGCCGGGCAAGCGCTGGGGCAGCACGGGCACGGATGGGAAGGAGTGCCGCTGCCCGCCCGGCCTGGGGCCCATCGTGCCGACCGGCATGACCCTCGTCTGGACGCCGAACCCCGCCTACGCGGGCACGCACGGAGACTTGCCGTTTTCCGATCCGTGGTGGAAGGTGCTCGCCATCATCATTGCCATCATCGCCGCATTGGTGGCCATCATTGCCGCCGCGCTCGGTTCGGGCAAGGCCAGCTTCAGCGTGGGCGGCACCTTCGAGGAAACCGATCCCAGCGTCGATTGCTGCTCGCTCGAAGGGGCCGGCTCGGGCCAGCCCGAATTCACGGTGGCGGGCGTGGCCTCGGCCATCGCCTCGGGCGCCATCGCCGTCGCCTGCTCCGATATCGCGGATCCGTTCTGGCGTGGCCAGGAAGCAACACCACCGGCCGCCGGCGAACTGACCCTGGCCGAGCGCGTGGTGGCGAAATGGGTGTTGCCGGAAGCGCCGAACGCGGGCTTGCCTTACACGGCCGACATCAGCTGGGAATATCAGCGTTTCACGACGGGCGCCACCTATCAGCATGCCGTCACCGAAACGCAAGTCAACATCCACGTGGCGGGGCCCGTGGAGACGGATACGCCCGCCGTCGTGCAGGCCTACGAACCGTTGTGGATACGCGCCAGCTTCAAGCGCGACAATGGTAATGTCTTCCGCGGCACGGAACTGTACGCCTTCGTGCTATTCCAGGCGCCGCAAGGCCTGTATTTCGCCGAATCGCTGACCGACGACGGCCTGGGCTTCGACCCGGGCGCCAACGATGGCGTCTACGCAGGCAGCCTGGACTTGAAGCGCGCTTACCGCACCCTGCTGCAATATGATCAAAAGGTCTATGGCACGTGGCGAGTCTTCGTCTTCGCCCAGGACGTCAACCTGACCAAGCCCGGCACGCCGCCCGAAATCGCCGCCCAGCACATCGGCGGCATGTTCGTCGCCAGCGCCATCGAAATCACCTTCGACGACACCCTGCCCTGCCCGCTCAAGGCGCAGGCGAATATCGTCGTGGTGTAGTAAGAAGCGAGGTCAGGCGTAGGTCGCGTAGGTCGGATTAGCGGGGCAAAGCCCCGCGTAATCCGACAATATTGTTGGCACCGCGCGCACGCGAAAGGCAACAGAGGAAGTATCCTGGGGCAGGCAACATCTCCCCGGCCTCGTATCAGCCACCCTTACACCTTGACGCTTTCAGCCTTGGCAATGACCGTGCGCGGAATAATATCCGTCGCCGGGCAAGTATCCATCGCCTCCGAATACGCGAGCCAGCGTTGCAGGCTTTCCATGCGGCGAATCGTGATGCCCTTGCCATTGATGTAGCCGATCTGCTCGAAATTGGCGGGGCTGGTGGTCAGTTTCGACACGGTGGGCGCATTGTCAACCAGGCGGTCGTAGGCCTTGCGCGCCTTGTGCTCCCACTTGGCCAGCACGGGGTCGTCAAAGCGGTTGCTTTCAAAATACACGGTGATGGTGCGGTCGTGGTTGGCAAAGCCGACGATGGCCGCACCCTTGCGTATGGTCAACAGGACATCTTCCTTGACGCCCGTGACGGGAACGAAGACGGCGGCGCGCCCATCCGTATCCGGCCGCTCCATGGGAATATCTTGTCCGATTATGCTCATCGCATCACACTCTTAGTTCTGGCTTGTCAGCCTGTTGTATTGATATGATTCTGTGGAACCGCGCCGGGCGCAAACGGGCTCTACCGCTGCTTCCCGCTCTGTCCAAGCTCGCCGTCAAGCGGTTTATCAATAATACATTGCCGTGTGGCACTACACAAGATCACCCGCGCCACAGGCAAGCGGCCCTACGCCCGATGGCGAATGGCGGCGCCCGCGGCAATCGCCTTATAATGCCGTGTTTACTTCACGTCCCCCCTTCGCACCATGACGCTTCCCGAGAATGACACCAGCCGGCTCGACGCCATCAGCGCCGCCGCCACCGAAGTGGCCGCGCAAAACGTGGCCGACGTGCTGGCCATGGCCATCTGCCACCGCCCGGACGAACCGTCCCTGATCGTCTGCGACAAGCGCAGCTGGCTCAACGTCGTGCTGACGGAAGCGTATCGCCAGGCCTTGCCGGACGCGGCCTTCATCGATTTCGACGAGGTCACGCCGGAGGCCGTACTGGCCGCGTTTGCCGACCTGCCGGCCGGCAGCCTCGTCGTGCTGATCCAGTCGACCAGCTTCCGCCTGGAAGCGTTCCGCATCCGCATCGAGTTGTTCAAGCGGGGCCTGAAAGTGATCGAGCACGTGCATCTGTCGCGCATGCCCGGCGTGCAGGGGCTGCACTACATCGCCTCGCTGGCCTACGACCCCGCCTACTACCGGGGTGTAGGCCACGCCTTGAAAGCGCGCATCGACGGGGCCCGCCACGGCATGGTCGACAGCGGCGGCGAGCAGCTGGTCTTCGCCTCGCCATTCGAGCGTGCCAAGCTCAATATCGGCGACTACAGCGGCATGAACAATATCGGCGGTCAGTTCCCGCTGGGCGAAGTATTCACGGAAGCGCAGGACCTGGAAGCAGTGAACGGGCGCGTGCGCATCTTTGTTTTCGGCGACACGCACTTCATGGTCAACCGTCCCGACACGCCGATCACCCTGATCATCGACAAGGGCAGAGTCACGGGCACGGAAAACGCCACGCCGGAATTTACCGCCATGCTGGAGATCATCCGCGCGCACGAAGGCGAAGTGTGGGTGCGCGAACTGGGTTTCGGCATGAACCGCGCCTTTTCGCGCGAACAGCTGGTCAACGACATCGGCACGTATGAGCGCATGTGCGGCATCCATCTGTCGCTGGGCGCCAAGCACGGCGTCTACACGAAACCCCAATTCAAGCGCAAGGATGCGCGCTACCACGTCGACATCTTCGCCGTCACCGAGGCCGTCTATCTCGACGACGAGCGCGTGTACGCCGATGGCGCGTGGACGGTGGAACCGGTCGCCTTCAGCTGAAAAAACCCGCCGCTTCCAGCTCGCGGTCCCATGGCGGCACGGGCTGGTATTCGGCCACGAGGAAATCGATCAGCGCGCGCACCTTGGGCGACGGCTGGCGGCTGGCCGGATACAGGGCGCTCAAGTGATTCAGGGGCAGCTCCCAGTCCGTCAGCACGGGCACCAGACTGCCATCGAGCAGATTGCGCCAGGCGAGGAAGGTGGTGCTGTAGACAATGCCAAGCCCCCGCTGCGCCGCCTGGTGCAGCACCAGCCCGTTATTCGCCGTAAAACCCGCCTGCACGCGCACGCTCACTTCTTCGCGCGACTTGCCTTCTCCACGCTGGAAATGCCAGTTCGTGCCATCGGTCAGGTGGCTGAAATGCAGGCACTGGTGCTGCAACAGCTCTTGCGGCGTCTGCGGCACGCCCCATTGCGCCAGGTAGGCGGGACTGGCGCACAGCACGGCGCGGCACGGCGCCAGCGGACGCATGGCCAGCGCGCTGCTGTCCGGGATGCCGCCCACGCGGATGGTCAAATCAAAACCGTGGCGTATCGGGTCGAGCAGTGCATCGTCGACAAACAATTCAGCTTGCACCTGCGGGTGCAGCAAACTGAAACGGGCGACGGCGTCGGCCAGCCACGCGCTGCCGAAACTCGACGGCGCCTGGATGCGCAGCGGCCCGGCCAGCTCCGCCCCCGCTCCCGCCTGCGCCACGTGCGCCACCATGCGCGCCGCTTCCTGCGCCTGGCTGACGGTGGCCATGCACGGCGCCAGATAGGCGCGGCCCGCGTCCGTCAGACTCACTTCGCGCGTGGAGCGGTGCAGCAGGCGCGCATGCAGGCGTTCTTCCAGCTGCATGATGGTCTTGCTGACCATGGCCCGCGTCAGGCCCAGGCGCTGCCCGGCCAGCGTGAAGCTGCGCTGGCGCGCCACCTCGACAAAGATTTCCATCGCTTTTAATTGATCCATATCAAATATTGTCTGTGTTTTGGCGACAATCTGTCAACCGCTGGGCAATTGTTTGCCGCCCTCGCCCATCCTACAATGGCGCTTTCCACTGACTTCAGGAGCCGCCGCCATGCTAACGATCGAACAACAAGAACAGTATCAACGCGACGGCTACATCATCCTGCCCGGTTTCAAGGGTGCGGACGACATCGCCGCCCTGCGCGCGCGTGCCGAGCAGATTGTCAACGAATTCGATCCCAGCCTGAGTCAATCCATCTTCACCACGCGCGACCAGGCGAAGAACACCAACGATTATTTCCTCGCGTCCGACAACACCATCCGCTGCTTCTTTGAGGAAGAAGCGTTCGGTCCGGACGGCCAGTTGAAGCAGGCCAAATCGCTGTCGATCAACAAGATCGGCCACGCCATGCACGACCTGGACCCCGTCTTCCGCGCTTTTTCGGCCGATCCGAAACTGGCCGAAGTGGCGCGCGACCTGGGCCTGGCGGACGCGCAGGTGTGGCAATCGATGTATATCTTCAAGCAGCCCGGCATCGGCGGCGAAGTGCGCTGGCACCAGGACGCCACGTATTTCGAGACCACGCCGATCAGCGTGACCACGTTCTGGTTCGCGCTGGAAGACGCGACCCTGGAAAACGGCTGCCTGTGGGCGGAACCGGGCGGCCACCGCGGCCCTCTGCGCGAACGCTTCATCCGCAACGGCGACCAGGTGCGCGTGGAAAAACTCGATGCCATGCCGTGGCCCGACGACAGCACGGCCGTGCCGCTGGAAGTGAAGGCGGGCGCCCTCGTCTGCTTCCACGGCTTGCTGCCCCATTACAGCGCGCCGAACCGCTCGCCCGTGTCGCGCCACGCCTACACCTTGCACGCCACCGACAGCCGGACGCAATACGCGGCCCACAACTGGATCCAGCGCGACGACGCCTTCCCCGTGCGGGGCTTCGTCTGATGCGCATCGACGTCTTCGCCGCCCACTGGGGTAATAACGACCTGCCGCCCGACGTCTTCATCGACAGGGTAGCGGCGGCCGGCTTCGACGGCATCGAGATGTCGCTGCCGCTGGACGCCGCCCTGCGCGAGGAATGGACGGACCGCATCGCCAAGGCAGGGCTGCAGCTGATCGCCGCGCAGTGGGAAACCGTGTTCCACAGCGACTTCGAACTGCACCGCGCCGCTCTCGCCGAGCTGCTGGAAAACGCCTGCCTGGCGCGCCCCGTGCTGGTCAACACCCACACAGGCAAGGATTTTTATACGCAGGCGCAAAACGCAGAACTGCTCGACCTGGCCGCCGCCATCTCGGCCAGGCACGGCGTGCCCATCGTGCATGAAATCCACCGCAGCCGCTTTTCCGGCCACCCGATGCTGCTGCTGCCGTATCTGCAGCAGTATCCGGAGCTGCCCTTGACGGCCGACCTGTCGCACTGGTGCTGCGCCTGCGAATCGCTGCTGGAAGACCAGCCGCACACGCTGGCGCAAGTGCTGCCGCTGGTGCGCCACGTGCATGCGCGCGTGGGCCATGCGCAGGGGCCGCAAGTAGCCGACTTCCGCGCGCCGGAAGCGAAACCTGCGCTCGACGCCCACCTGGCGTGGTGGGATGCCATCGTCGCCTTGCGCCGCGCGGCCGGCGCCGAACGCATGACGTTCACGCCGGAATTCGGCCCCGCGCCGTACACGCAAACCTTGCCGTGGACGCAGCAGCCCGTGAGCGACGCGTGGGAACAGAATGTCGCGATGCTGCAGCTTTTACGCCAGCGCTATCCGGCGGATTAAGGAAACTGCGCAAAATTGGCCTGCACGAAATCGATGAAGGTGCGCAGCGGCGCTGGCAGATGGCGCCGGCCCGCATAGTATAAAAACGGGCCGGGAAAGGGCATCGCCCAGTCTTCCAGCACGGGCTGCAGCTGGCCCGCATCGATATATGGCTGCAGCCACTCTTCAAACAGATAGACGAGGCCATGGCCGGCGATGGCCATGCTGACCGCAAAATCGGCCGCCGTCGGCGTGACGATCACGGGGCCGTCCGGCTCCACGCTCACTTTTTGCCCGTCCCGCTCGAACTCCCACGGTGGAACCGCGCCACTGAGGAATTTCCCCAGCAGGCAGGCATGCCGCAGCAGGTCGCGCGGATGCACGGGCACGCCGCGCTGCGCCAGGTAGGACGGTGAGCCCGCCACCGCGAAGCGCTGCGTGCGCGGGCCGATGGGGATGGCGATCATGTCCTGCTCCAGCCGTTCGCCATAGCGGATGCCCGCGTCGCAGCCGCTGGCGACGACATCGACAAAATTATTATCGACCACCAGCTCGACCCTGATCTGCGGATAGGCGCGCAGGAACTGGTCGACCATGGGCTGCAAGAAGAAGCGCGCCGCGTTGACCGGCACGTTCAGGCGCAAGGTGCCGCGCGGGCTGTCGCGCAAGTCGTTCAGCACATCGAGCGCGCTGCTCACTTCATCGAGCGCCGGGCGCAAACGCGTCAGCAGCAGCGCACCGGCCGCCGTCGGCGTCACGCTGCGCGTCGTGCGTTCCAGCAGGCGGATGCCCAGCTGCTGTTCCAGCCGCCGCAACGCTTCGCTCATGGCGGACGCGGACTGCCCGCTGGCCCGCGCGGCCTGGCGAAAACCGTGGTGCCGGGCCACTAGGGCAAAAGCGGACAAATCGGCCATGGAAGGATTGTCTGCATGCATGAGTAGCGCTTTCATTGTGCGTAAATGAGTACAGCCTGTGCCGGATTGACCCGATTATCATACAGCGCAATCGGCCTTACGATGGCTGCTCCCTTACTCGACCATCACACAGGAGCTGCCATGCACACGTATTCCGCCGCCCGCGACCAATTCACGCCCGCCCATTGCGACATCGTATTCAACCGCCTCGGCTACGGCGCCATGCAACTGGCCGGCCCGCACGTCTGGGGGCCGCCGAAAGACCGCGCCGCCGCCGTCGCCGTGCTGCGCGAGGCCATCGAACTGGGCGTCAACCATATCGACACGTCGGATTTTTACGGCCCGCACGTCACCAACCAGATCATCCGCGAAGCGCTGCATCCCTACCGCGGCGGCTTGACCATCGTCACCAAGATCGGCTTCATGCGCGGCGCCGACCAGTCCTGGCTGCCGGCCGCGTCGCCACAGCAGCTGCGCGACGCCGTGCACGACAACCTGCGCAACCTGGGCCTGGACGTGCTCGACGTGGTCAACCTGCGCGCACCGGGCATGGCTGGCCCGGACGGCTCGTCGCTTGCCGGGCCGCTGGCCACCTTGGTGCAGCTGCAGCGCGAAGGCCTGGTGCGCCATATCGGCCTGTCCAATGTCGATGCGGCCCAGGTGGCCGAGGCACAGCGCATCAGCCCCATCGTCTGCGTGCAGAACCACTACAACCTGGCGTACCGCGCGGACGATGCGCTGATCGACTCCCTGGCCGCGCAAGGCATCGCCTATGTGCCGTTCTTCCCCCTCGGCGGCTTTTCGCCGCTGCAGTCCGATACCTTGAACCAGGCGGCGGCCGCCCTGCAAGCCACGCCGATGCAGGTGGCGCTGGCCTGGCTGCTGCAGCGCGCGCCGAACATGCTGGTCATTCCCGGCACCTCGTCGGTGGCGCATCTGCGTGAAAACGTCGCGGCCGGCGCGCTCAGGCTCGATGCACAGGCGCTGGCGGCATTGAGGTCGCTTGCAACTAAGTAGCGCACTATATATACTGTGCCCATGGATACCACTACCACTACCAACCCCTTGCACCAGGTGCCGCGCCTGGACGGCCAGCTGTGCTTTGCGCTGTACTCGACCTCGCTTGCCATGAACAAGCTGTACCGCAAGCTGCTGCGCAAGCTCGGCCTCACCTATTCGCAATACCTGGTGATGATGGTGTTGTGGGAGCGCGACGGCTTGACGGTGTCGGAAGTGGGCGAGCGCCTGTTCCTCGACTCGGCCACCCTGACGCCCTTGCTCAAGCGCATGGAACAATCGGGCTTGCTCACGCGCACGCGCGCAGCCAGCGACGAGCGCCAGGTCATCATTTCCCTCACGCCGCAGGGCGACCAGCTGCGCCACGAGGCGGCCCTGCTGCCAGAGGCCATCCTGGCGGCCAGCCACTGCAGCGTGGAGCAGGTTGTGGACATGAAACAACAGCTGAACCAGTTGCGCGACAGCCTGATGAAAAGTGAGTGAAAGCGCCGCTTTCCCGAGCAAAATCAGGCAAAACATCACCCTGACAGCGCCACGCAAAAGCTGGCGCGAAATCCGCCTTTCTTTATTACAAATCGATACATGGATGGCCCCACCCTGCGTATAGAATAGTTGCCACTATTTCCTTACAACAACATCAGGGTGATCATGCGCATACTTTTCGGCTCCGTCGCTTCGCTGGCTCTGTGCTTTACCGTATCGGCCTTTGCCGCCGAGCCATTCGACGACAAGTTCCGCCAGCTCGAAGAAGTGCTGCCCACCCCGAATACCTACCGCACCGCCTCCGGCGCGCCAGGCCACGCCTACTGGCAGCAGCGCGCCGACTACACGATCCGCGCCACCCTCGATGAAGCCAAACGCGAGATCACCGGCAGCGGCACCATCACTTATCACAACCAGTCGCCCGACACACTCGGCTACCTGTGGGTGCAGCTGGACCAGAATATCTACAAGCCCGATTCCGACGCGCGCCGCATGGCCACGGCGCCCTCGCGCCAGGCGTGGGCCAAGACGGCGGGCGAAGACACGATGAAATTCGAAGGCTTGCGCGGCATCCTCGCGCGCGGCGACTTCCAGGGCGGCTTCCATATCCGCCGCTTGACGGGCGCCGATGGCCAGCCTTTGAAGTACGTTATCAACCGCACCATGATGCGCATCGACCTGCCGCAGCCCTTGAAACCGGGCCAGGATTTCGTTTTCCAGATCGACTGGGATTACCGCATCAATGAACAGAAGGTGCTGGGCGGGCGCGCCGGCTATGAAGTCTTCGACGACAAGAACGCCCTGTTCGAAGTGGCGCAGTGGTTCCCCCGCATGGCGGCCTATTACGACGCGGCCGGCTGGCAGCACAAGCAGTTCCTCGGCTCGGGCGAATTCACGCTGGAATTCGGCGACTACGACGTGCAGCTGACGGTGCCCGCCGACCATATCGTCGCCGCCACGGGCCAGCTGCAAAATCCGCAGGACGTGCTGTCTGCCGCGCAGCGCGAGCGCCTGGAAAAAGCGCGCGGCAGCGACAAGCCCGTCGTCATCGTCACGCAAAAGGAAGCGGAAGCGGCCGAGAAATCCGTCAGCCGCGCGCAAAAGACGTGGCACTTCAAGGCGGCCAACGTGCGCGACTTCGCCTGGGCCTCGAGCCGCAAGTTCATCTGGGATGCACAGGGCTACAAGAAGGGCGGCAGCGACGTGATGGCCATGTCCTACTATCCGAAAGAGGGCAATCCGCTGTGGGAAAAGTACAGCACGCAAGCCATCGTGCACACGATCGAGCAGTATAACAAGTACAGCATCGACTATCCGTACCCGACGGCCATTTCCGTCAACGGCCCCGTGGGCGGCATGGAGTATCCGATGATCTCGTTCAACGGCCCCCGTCCGGTGAAAGACAAGAAGACGGGCGAGCTGACCTACTCGAAGCGCACCAAGTATGGCCTGATCGGCGTGATCATCCACGAGGTGGGCCACAACTACTACCCGATGATCATCAACTCGGACGAGCGCCAGTGGACGTGGATGGATGAAGGCCTCAACACCTTCGTGCAATACCTGGCGCAGCAGGCGTGGGAAGAGAACTATCCGGCCTCGCGCGGCGAACCGCGCGAGATCGTCGACTACATGCGCAGCCGCGACCAGGTACCGATCATGACCAATTCCGAATCCCTGCTGCAGTTCGGTAACAACGCCTACGCCAAGCCGGCGGCGGGCCTGAACATCTTGCGCGAAACCATCCTCGGGCGCGAACTGTTCGACTACGCGTTCAAGGAATATGCGCAACGCTGGAAGTTCAAGCGTCCCACGCCGGCCGACTTTTTCCGCACCATGGAGGACGCTTCGGGCACGGACCTCGACTGGTTCTGGCGCGGCTGGTTCTATACGACCGACCCGGTCGACATCAGCATCGACGGCATCAGCAAATACGGCGTGAGCTCAAAAGATCCAGCCACGGAAAAAGCGTGGAAAAAGGCGCAGAAAGAGGCCCAGCCGGAATCCGTCACGAGCCGCGCCAACAAGGGCATGCCGCGCCGCATCGATGCGCATCCGGAGCTCAAAGATTTCTACAACCAGCACGACGATTTCACGGTGACCAACAAAGACCGCAACGCCTACGCCGAAGCGCTGGCCACCCTGGAACCGTGGGAAAAGGACTTGCTGAAACAGGGCAAGCATTTGTACCTGGTCGACCTGTCGAACGTGGGCGGCATGGTCATGCCCCTGATCCTCGAGATCGAACTGAAAAGCGGCAAGAAATACGTCGAGCGCGTGCCGGCCGAAGTGTGGCGCTACTCGCCGAAGAAAATCACCAAGGTCGTCATCACGGACGAGCCGATGGTGGGTCTGGTGCAAGACCCGTACTGGGAAACGGCCGACATCGACACGAGCAACAATAGCTGGCCGCGCAAGATCACGCCATCGCGCCTGGAGCTGTTCAAGAGCGAGAAGTCGCCCAAGGATAACCTGATGCGCGATTTCCATACGCCGCTGAAAGGCCACAACGGCGGCGCGTCCAAGGGCGACGAGGCATGAAGTGCTGGCGCGCGCTGGGCGCTGCCTTGCTGGCCTGCGCCAGCATGGCGGCCGGCGCCCACAACTTCCACATGGGTATCGCCGACATCAGTTACAACGCGGCCAGCGGCAGCACGGAAGTGGTGCACACCTACACGGGCCACGACGTCGAGGCACTGCTGACGAACCTGTACCAGCGCCAGTTCGACCTGGGCCAGGAAGACAGCGAAGCGGCGCTGCGCCGCTATGTGGAAAAACAGTTTTACCTCGTGGGGCCGGATGGCAAACGCTTGCGCCTGAACTGGGTCGGCATGAAGGTCAACGCCGACAATGTGGTCATCTTCCAGGAGCTCGAACGCACGCGCCTGGCCCCCGCCACGCGCATCCACAACCAGTTGCTGATCGACTTCCTGCCCAGCCAGCGCAATACCCTCAACGTGCAGGACAGCGGCGCCATCCAGACGCTGATTTTCGACCGCCAGAACACGGAACTGCCGATCCGCTAAGGCCCGCCCCCTATTACATCCATGACGCCACGCTCTCTTCCCCTGCTCCTCGCCGCCCTGTTTTCAGCCACCGCCGCCCACGCCGACGACATCTTCCAGCGCGTGCTGATCGACGGTTCGCGCCTGAACCAGCTGGGCGTGGCCGATTCGGCCAACGCGGGCAGCGTCACGCAACAGCAGCTCGATGCGCGCACCAGCTACCGGCCCGGCGAATTGCTCGAAGCCGTGCCGGGACTGATCGTCAGCCAGCATAGCGGCGAAGGCAAGGCCAACCAGTTCTACCTGCGCGGTTTCAACCTCGATCATGGCACGGACTTGCGCACCACCGTCGACGAGATGCCTGTCAACCAGCGCAGCCATGGCCACGGGCAGGGCTGGACGGACCTGAACTTTCTGATCCCCGAACTGGCCATGCGCCTCGATTACAAAAAGGGGCCGTATTCGGCGGCCCAAGGCGATTTCTCCTCGGCGGGCGCGGCGTCCGTCGTCTACGCGAACCGCCTGACGCAGGGCATCGCCAGCGTGGGCGTCGGGCAAAACGGCTTTCGCCGTGCCCTGCTGGCCGATACGCTCGATGCGGGCGACGGCAGCCTGCTGTACGCGCTCGAAGCGCAGCGCAACGACGGCCCGTTCACGCAGCCGGACCGCTACCGCAAGCGCAATGGCGTGCTGCGCTACAGCGAAGGCTATGCCAACAACGGCTTCAACGTCACGGCCATGGCGTATGACGCCAGCTGGAACGCCACCGACCAGATTCCGCTGCGCGCCGTGCAGGAAGGCACCCTGGGCCGCTTCGACGCCATCGATGCCAGCGACGGCGGCAAGGCCCAGCGCTACAGCCTGTCGGGCGCCTGGCGCCAGACGACGGACGACATGTCGTCCAAAGTCAGCGCGTATGTGATCGCCAACCGCCTGGCCCTGTTCTCGAATTTTACGTATGCGATGGACGACCCCGATAGCGGCGACCAGTTCGCCCAGCCCGACCGGCGCGTGACGGCCGGCCTCCACGCCAGCCACACCTGGCACCGCCACACGGACAGGGGCAGCAGCGACACCACCATCGGCCTGCAGCTACAGAACGACAATATCCACAATGGCCTGTACAACACGCGGCAGCGCCAGACCGTGTCGACCACGCGGCAAGACCATATTGTCGAATCGAGCATCGGCGTGTATGGCGAAAACAGCACGCGCTGGTCGCGCTGGCTGCGCACCGTGGCCGGCCTGCGCGCGGACGCCTACCGCTTCGACGTACGCAGCGACCGGGCCGCCAATTCGGGCAAGGCCAGCGACCATTTGTTCAGCCCCAGCCTGAGCGTGATCGCCGGACCGTGGCGCGATACGGAAGCGTATATCAACATTGGCAATGGGTTTCATAGCAACGACGCGCGCGGCACGACGATCACGGTCGACCCGAAGACGGGCGAAGCGGCCGACAAGGTCACGCCGCTGGTGCGCTCGCGCGGACTGGAACTGGGCTTGCGCAGCGCCGCCATCGCCGGCCTGCAAACGTCGCTGTCGCTGTACCGGCTGGACTTCGATTCCGAGCTGCTGTTTATCGGCGACGCGGGCGCCACCGAGGCGGGCCGCCCCAGCCGCCGCTACGGCATCGAATTTTCCAGCTACTACAAGGCGGCCAGATGGCTGTCGCTGGACCTGGACCTCGCGTATGCGCGCGCACGCTCGCGCGGCAGCGACCCGGCGGGCGACTTCATCCCCGGCGCCATCGAAGGCGTGGCCCAGCTGGCCATGACGGTGACGCCGCCAGGGCCGTGGTCGGGCTCCTTGCGCCTGCGCTACTTCGGTCCGCGCCCGCTGGTGGAAGACAACAGCGTGCGCTCGTCGGCCAGCGTGGGCTTGAACGGGCGCATCGCCTACCAGATCGACAAGACCTTGCGCGTGGAGGTCGAAGGCTACAACCTGGCCAACCGGCGCGACTCGGCCATCGACTACTACTATGCCTCGCGCCTGCCCGGCGAGGCGCAGCCCGTCGACGACATCCACTTCCATCCGGTGGAATCGCGCTCACTGCGCCTGACCCTGGTAAAGAATTTTTAAGTAAACAAGAATAATTCTTATCGGACTGCACAGGAAACGCCGCGAAGTCGTAGAATGCCAGGCTGGATAAACTGAGACAGGCCGCGTTGCGGCCGCACCGCCATGAGCACTTCCGCACCGATCTTTACCGACCCGTCCCACGTCAAGGAAGCCTTGCGCGATGACGGCTATGCCGTCCTGCGCCCGCAGGACGTGGCCTCGCTGGCCGGCTGCCCGCTGGACGCATTGCGCGCGCTGGAAGGGAGCTGGAATACCCTGGCGCTGGACAATTACCTGAAGGATGGCGGCCGCTATCGCCGCCGGCGCCACTCGTGCTTCGTGCAGGATGGCGAACGCCTGACGCAGACGGCGCACCGTCCGCACTGGCAACCGGTGGAATACAACGCCCTGCACGGCGGCATGCACCGCCTGTTCGAACCGGTCGAAGCGGCTATCGTCGCGCAAGCGGCCTGGCAGCAGTTGATTCGCGCGCTCGGTGACGTCTGCTCGCAAGTCAAGGGCAGCCAGCCGTGGTTCATCGAAGCGCACCAGTTCCGCATCGATACGACCGACGGCATCGGCCGCCCCACGCCGGAAGGCGCGCACCGCGATGGCGTCGATTTCGTCGCCGTGCTGCTGATCGGGCGCGAACAGGTCAAGGGCGGCGAGACGCGCATCTTCGAAGCGGATGGCCCCAACGGCAAGCGTTTTACCCTGACCGAGCCGTGGTCGCTGCTGCTGCTCGACGACGCTGCCGTCATCCACGAATCGACGCCGATACAGCCCGTCGGCGAGCACGGCCACCGCGACACCCTCGTGCTGACCTATCGCGCAGGCCAGTTCCAGGGCGAAAACTGACAGGCGGCCACAGCATTGCCTGTGGCCAAAATAGTTACTTGGAAGTTACTTTTGCAGACCTAAATCCGATATAGTCATACGATGTCGATATTGCGCGCTCACGGCGCCCAGCATCACCACACTGAAATCCTAGGAGAGGTCTGTGGACTCCAACAACCAAATCAAGCCTGACGAAATCGAGATCCTGATCGTCGAGGACAGCCCGACCCAGGCGGAGCGCTTGCGCCGCCTGATCCAGTCGCTGCACTACAACGCGCGCGTGGCGGCGAATGGCCAGCTGGCCCTGGCCGCCATCCGCGAGCGCAAGCCGCACCTGGTGCTGTCCGATATCGTCATGCCTGAAATGAATGGCTACGACCTGTGCCGCGCCATCAAGTCCGATCCGACCCTGCGCGACATCCCCGTGATCCTCGTCACCTCGCTCAACGATCCGAAGGACATCATCCGCGGCATCGAGTGCGGTGCCGACAATTTCATCCGCAAGCCCTACGCGGAAGACTACCTGCTCAACCGCATCAGCCACATGCTGATGAACCAGAAGCTGCGCAAGAACCAGAACGTGGAAATCGGCATCGCCCTGTACCTGGGCGACCAGAAGCATTTCATCAATGCGGAACGCCAGCAAATCCTCGACCTGCTGATCTCCACGTATGAACAGGCGGTGCAGGTCAACGGCGAACTGCAGGCGCGCGAACGCCAGGTGATCGAGCTGAACATGCGCCTGGCGCACCATGCGGCCGAACTGGAAACCATCAACCGCGAAATCGCCCTGAAAAACCTGGAGCTGGCCGAAGCGAGCCGCATGAAGTCCGCCTTCATCGCCAATATGTCGCATGAACTGCGCACGCCGCTCAACGCCATCATCGGATTCACGGGCGCGCTGCTGATGAAACTGCCCGGCCCCCTGACGTCGGACCAGGACAAGCAGCTGAACACCATCCGCGCCAGCGCGCGCCATCTGCTCTCGCTGATCAACGACATCCTCGACGTGGCCAAGATCGAGGCGGGCAAGCTGACCCTGTCGATAGAACCCGTGCACTGCCAGGAACTGATGGCCGACGTGGCCGACACCCTGCGTCCCCTGGCCCAGCAAAAAGGCCTGGCGCTGGAACTCGAACTGGGCGAGCCGGGCCAATCTCCCGCCATCATCGACACGGACCGCCGCGCACTGACACAGATCCTCATCAACCTGCTCAACAACGCCATCAAGTTCACGGAACAGGGCACGGTGCGCATCAGCCTGGCCCAGCGCGACGAAGACGGCGTGCTGGTGACGGAAATGAGCATCGCCGACAGCGGCGCCGGCATCAAGGAAGAAGACCAGGCCAAGCTGTTCCAGGCCTTCTCGCAGCTCGATTCCACCTCCACGCGCCACGTGGAAGGCGCGGGACTGGGCCTGTACCTGTGCCAGAACCTGGCCAACGCCATCGGCGGCGCCCTGTTCTTCAACAGCGACTACGGCTCGGGCAGCACGTTTACCTTGGCCCTGCGCAGCAAGACCTGAGCTTCTGTGCGCCGCAGCATGGAATACGGGCTTTTTGCCATCGAAAAGAGGCCGATACAGTAGTTCTACGGTATTGCACTGCACCATTTTCAGCGCTATAGTAGAACTGTCTCCTCCAATTCGTTCTCCGAACATTGGATTCAGCCCGCGAATACAACCGCGGGCTTTTTTTTGCCTGCGTTTTTCATTATCTTCATCCTTTCTTAACTAAATCAACCGGCTTAGTTATATCAATCGTTTGAGATATATGATTAAATCTCCGGCATGATTGAAAAAAACGCCATCCCCACTTTCCATGCCGACGACGGGCGCAAGCCCCGCTCCGACGGCGAGCAGTCGCGCGAGCGGCTGCTGCATAGCGCCATCCGCCTGTTTGCCGAGCAAGGCTACGCCAAGACGTCCACGCGCGAGCTGGCGCAGGCGGCCGGCACCAACGCCGCCGCCATCAGCTATTATTTTGGCGACAAGGCGGGACTGTACCGCGCCGCCTTTGCGCAGCAGTCAGCGGACCCGCAAGACAATATCGCCCTGTACGAGCAACCGCATTTCACCTTGCGCCAAAGCCTGCAAGGCTTCTATGCGCAATTGCTCGCTCCCATGCAGCAGGGCGACATCGCGCGCGACTGCATGCGCCTGTGGTGCCGCGAAATGCTCGAACCGACGGGCCTGTGGACGCGCGAAATCGACCAGAACATCCGCCCCGAACACGAAGCGCTCACGCGCGTGCTGGCGCGCCACCTGGGCGCGCCCGACAACAGCGACGACATGCACCGGCTGGCGTTTTCCATCGCTTCGCTGGCTCTGCAGCACATGGTGGGCACCGAGGTGCTGCACACCTTGCGCCCGCAACTGCTGGAATCGCCGCATGCGATCGACACCTGGCTCGCGCGCCTGACCGACTATGCGCTGGCTATGGCCGACGTGGAGCGACGGCGCCTGGCCACTCCGCCCTCCTCCTCTACCACTCAACGACAAGCAGAAGGACCAGCATGACGACTATTCGATGCACCGTTCAACGTGCCCTGGCCGCCAGCATCGTGCTGGCGCTGGGCGGTTGCGCCCTGCAAGGGCCGCCCGCAGCGGTGGCCGCCAGCGCGCCCGCGCAGTGGCAGGCGCCGCTGCCGCATAACGGCAAGCTGACGGACCTGGCCAGCTGGTGGCAGGGCCAGGGCGACAGCCTGCTGGTGGAATTGATCAGCGACGCGCAACAGGTCAGCCCGACCATCGCCGCCGCCGGCACGCGCATCGTGCAGGCACGCGCGGACCGCATCGCCAGCGGCGCCGCGCTGGCGCCCATCTTGGACGCGACGGGCAGCGTGGTACGCACCAGCCAGCAATCGGCACAGCCCAGCGGCACCACCTCGCAGGCCGCCTTGCAGGCGTCGTGGGAAATCGACGTGTTCGGCGCCAACCGCGCCACGCGCGACGCGGCCCAGGAGCGCTACGACAGCGCCCGAGCGGGATGGCATGAAGCCCGCGTCTCGGTGGCCGCCGAAGTGGCGAACCAGTACTACGCCTTGCGCACCTGCCAGCAATTGCAGGCCGTGTCCGAACAGGATGCCGTCTCGCGCCGCGACTCGGCGCGCCTGACGGAACTGAGCGCCGGCGCCGGCTTCCAGCCGCCCGCCAATGCGGCGCTGGCACGCGCCAGCGCCGCCGAAGGCGCCAGCCGCGCCATCGAACAGCGCGCCGCCTGCGACGTGAATATCAAGGCGCTGGTGGCCCTGTCGGCCATGCCGGAAGCGTCGCTGCGCGAGAAGCTGGCGGCCAGCCCCGCCATCCTGCCCTCGCCCGTGGCGATTGCGGAACTGCCGGCGCAAACCCTGGGCCAGCGCCCAGACATCTACAGCGCCGAACGCGAAGTGGCGGCCGCCAGCTTCGAAGTACGCGGTGCGCAGGCGCAGCGCTATCCCCGCCTGAGCCTGGCCGGCTCCATCGGCAAGGGCAATATCCGCGCCGGCGGCACCAGCATCACGGCCAGCACCTGGAGCATCGGCCCGCTGGCCGTCAGCCTGCCCATCTTCGACGGCGGCACCCGCCGCGCGCAGATCGATGCGGCCACGGCGCGCTACGACGAAGCCGTGGTGAAATACCGCGCCGGCGTGCGCCAGGCCGTGCGCGAAGTGGAAGAAGCATTGGTCAACCTGGCCAGCACGGACGAGCGCAGCAGCCATGCGAAAACGGCACTGGAAGGCTACCGCGTGTCGTTTGTCGCCACGGAAGACCGCTACAAGAATGGCCTGGCCAGCCTGATCGAACTGGAAGACGCGCGCCGCACGCGCCTGGCCGCTGAAAATACGGTGGTCAACCTCGAGCGCGAACGCAGCGCCGCCTGGGTGGCGCTGTACCGCGCCGCCGGCGGCGGCTGGACCAGCAGCGCCATCGCCAACAACGCCCCCTGACGGATACACAACATGAAAAAAATGACCTTGAAACCGATGGCGCTCGTCCTGGCCGCCCTTTGCGTGATGCTGGGTGCGGGCGTGGCCCTGTACTCCCCTTCCTCCACGGCGGCCGACGACGCCAAGGATAAAAACGCGGCGCAAAAACCGGCGCTCACCGTCACCACGGCCAAGCCGCAGACGGCCAGCCTGCCCATCAAGCTGAAGGCCAACGGCAACGTGGCCGCCTGGCAGGAAGCCGTCATCGGCAGCGAATCGAACGGCTTGCGTCTGACCGACGTGCGCGTGAACGTGGGCGACGTCGTGCGCGCCGGCCAGGTGCTGGCCGTGTTCTCGAACGACACGGTGAACGCCGACGTGGCGCAGGCCAAGGCAGCCGTGCTGGAAGCGCAAGCCAATGCGGCGGAAGCGGCCGCCAACGCGCAGCGCGCCCGCTCGCTGCAAAGCACGGGCGCCATCAGCGCGCAGCAGATCAGCCAGTACCTGACGGCCGAGCAGACGGCCAACGCGCGCATCGCGTCCGCCAAGGCGCAGCTGGCGTCGCAGCAGCTGCGCCTGAAATACACGCAGGTGGCGGCGCCTGACAGCGGCATCATCTCTTCGCGTTCGGCCACCGTCGGTTCCGTCGTGGGCGCCGGCACGGAACTGTTCCGCATGATCCGCCAGGGCCGCCTCGAATGGCGCGCCGAAGTGACGGCCACCGAGCTGCTGAATCTGAAACCAGGCACCCTGGCGCAAGTGAAGGCGGCCAACGGCAGCGTCTTGACAGGCAAGGTGCGCATGATCGCTCCTACCGTCGATCCGCAGACGCGTTCCGCCCTCGTGTACGTGGACCTGCCTGCCGGCACGGGCAGCAATGCGCCGTTCAAGGCCGGCATGTACGCCAGCGGCGAATTCGAACTCGGCACCTCGGGCGCGCTGACCGTGCCACAGCAGGCGATCGCCGTGCGCGATGGTTTCAGCTATGTCTTCCGCCTGAATCCCGACCAGCGGGTCAGCCAGATCAAGGTGCAGGCCGGACGGCGCCTGAGCGACCGCATTGAAATCCTTGGTGGCATCACGGCCGACACGACGATTGTCGTCAGCGGCGCAGGCTTCCTCAATGACGGCGACCTGGTACGCAATGTACAGGCTCCGCCAGCGGCCAAGGCTGCCGTAGCACCGGCCGCGAAAAAGTAAGGAGAGGCCATGAATTTTTCCTCCCTCTCGATCAAGAACCCGATCCCGGCCATCATGCTGTTCGCGCTGCTGACCCTGGCCGGCCTGCTGGCCTACAAGGCCAATCCGGTGCAGGATTTCCCCGACATCGAACTGCCCATCGTCACCGTCAGCGCCGTGCTGCCCGGCGCCGCGCCAGCCCAGCTGGAAACGGAAGTGGCGCGCAAGATCGAAGACTCCGTCGCCACCCTGCAAGGCGTGAAAAACATCTACACCAAGGTGCTCGATGGCGTCGTCACGGTGACCGTCGAATTCATCCTGGAAAAGCAGATCGCCGAAGCCGTCAACGATGTACGCGACGCGGTCGCGCGCGTCAAGGCGGACATGCCGGCAGAGCTGCGCGACCCCACCGTCACCAAGGCTTCCACGGCAGGCAGGGTCGTGCTGACCTTTATCGCCACGGCGAAGCCGGGCGTGGACAACCCGCTCGACGCTCCCGACCTGTCGTGGTTCGTCGACAACACGGTGGCCAAGCGCCTCTTGACCGTGCCCGGCGTGGGTGCCGTCACCAGAGTCGGTGGCGTCTATCGCGAGATCCAGGTGGAACTCGACGAGGCGCGCATGGCCGCATTGAAAGTGTCGGCCCTCGACGTGTCACGCCAGCTGCGCCTGGTGCAGCGCGAAGCGCCTGGCGGCAGGGGCGACATCAGCGGCGCCGAGCAGTCGGTGCGCACCATCGCCACAGTGAAAACGGCCGATGAACTGTCGCGCGTGGAAGTGCCGCTGCCGGACGGGCGCCATGTGCGCCTGGACCAGGTCGCCACCGTGCGCGACACCATCGCCGAACCGCGCGCACTGGCCGAGCAGGATGGCAAGACGGTCGTCGCCTTTGAAGTGTTCCGCACCAAGGGCGCCAGCGAAGTGGCTGTCGCCAAGGGCGCGCGCGACGCCATCGCCGACCTGCAGAAGGAAAACCCGAACGTGGTGCTGCAGCAGTCGATCGACAATGCCTTCCCCGTCGAGGAAAACTTCGACGGCTCGATGGAGCTGCTGTACGAAGGCGCGCTGCTGGCCGTGCTGGTGGTGTGGTGGTTCCTGCGCGACTGGCGCGCCACCCTGGTGGCCGCCGCCGCCCTGCCCCTGTCCGTGATGCCCGCCTTCCTCGGCATCTACTGGTTCGGCTACACGCTCAATACCGTCACCCTGCTGTCGCTGGCCCTGGTCGTCGGCGTGCTGGTCGACGACGCCATCGTGGAAATCGAAAACATCGAGCGCCATCTGCGCATGGGCAAGTCGCCGATGGAAGCGGCCATGGAAGCGGCCGACGAAATCGGCATGGCGGTCATCGCCACCACTTTCGCGCTGGTAGCCGTGTTCCTGCCGACGGCCTTCATGAGCGGCATTCCCGGCCTGTTCTTCAAGCAGTTCGGCTGGACGGCCGTGCTGGCCGTGCTGGCGTCCCTGGTGGTGGCGCGGCTGCTCACGCCGATGATGGCGGCCTATATCCTGAAACCGCTGCCGCACAAGGAAGAGCAGGATGGCTGGCTGATGACGCGCTACCTGACGGTCATGCGCTGGTGCCTGAACCATCGCGGCATCACGGCCATCGCCGCGGCCCTGTTCTTTGTCGGCGCCATTGCGCTCGTGCCGCTGCTGCCGACTGGTTTCGTGCCGGCCGCCGACCGTGCGCAGACGCAGATCAACCTGGAACTGCCACCCGGCTCCACCCTGGGCGAAACGCAGGCCGTGGCAGCCCTGGCGCGCGATGCGGCCATGCGCACACCGGGCATCGAGGGTGTCTTCAGTTCGATCGGCGGCGGCTCCAGCGGCGACGCCTTCGCCCCCGGCGCCGCGGCCGAGGCGCGCCGCGCCGTGCTGACCCTGACCACCGTGCACCGCACGGAGCGCAAGGAATCGATGGCGGACCTGGAAACGCAGCTGCGCCAGAAGCTCGATACCATCCCCGGCGCCCGCTTCACGGTGGGACCGCCCGACACGGGCGTCAAGATGCAGCTGGTGCTGCGCTCGGAAGACCCGGTGGCGCTGATGGCCGCGGCGCAAAAGGTCGAGCGCGAACTGCGTGGCTTGAAAGGCATCGGCAACGTCAATTCCAGCGCCTCGCTGGTGCGCCCGGAAATCATCGTGCGTCCCGATTTCGCCAAGGCGGCCGACCTGGGCGTGACGGCTGCAGCCATCGGCGAGACCGTGCGCGTGGCCACGGCCGGCGACTACGACACGGACCTGACGAAAATGAACCTGCCCGAGCGGCAAGTGCCGATCCGCGTCAAGCTGCCCAACAGCGTGCGCGCAGACCTGGCAGCCATCGAGCGCCTGACCGTGCCCGGCAAGAATGGTCCCGTGCGCCTGGCGAACGTGGCCACGGTGACGATGGAAAGCGGCCCGGCGCAGATTGACCGCCTGAACCGCAGCCGCAACGTGACCCTCGACGTGGAACTCGGTTCGCGCACCCTGGGCGAACTGAATGAAGAGGCGCGCGCGCTGCCGTCGATGAAGAATTTGCCGCCATCCGTGAAGATCGCCGAACTGGGCGACGCGCAGGAAATGGCCTCGCTGTTCGCCAGCTTCGGCCTGGCCATGCTGATCGGCGTGCTGTGCATCTACTGCGTGCTGGTGCTGCTGTTCAAGGACTTCATGCAGCCGGTGACCATCCTGGCGGCGTTGCCGCTGTCGATCGGCGGCGCCTTCGTGGCGCTCCTGATCACGGGCAGCGCCCTGTCGATGCCGTCGATGATCGGCCTGATCATGCTGATGGGGATCGTCACCAAGAACTCGATCCTGCTGGTCGACTATGCGATCCTGGCGCGCCAGGCTGGCATGAACCGCTTCGATGCGCTGGTCGACGCCTGCCACAAGCGCAGCCGCCCCATCCTGATGACGACCATCGCCATGGGTGCCGGCATGATGCCGCTGGCGCTGGGCTGGGGCGCCGACCCCAGCTTCCGTTCGCCGATGGCCATTACCGTCATCGGCGGCCTGATCACGTCAACCCTGTTGAGCCTGCTGGTG
This sequence comes from Janthinobacterium sp. NKUCC08_JDC, assembly GCF_019345575.1. NCBI lineage: Bacteria > Pseudomonadati > Pseudomonadota > Betaproteobacteria > Burkholderiales > Oxalobacteraceae > Janthinobacterium > Janthinobacterium sp. NKUCC08_JDC. The sequence continues at coordinate 58,551 of NZ_JAHKQW010000002.1, forward strand.
GTGCCGGCCGTGTTCACCTACATCGACGATCTCGAGCACCTGCTCAAGCGCGGCATGGCGAAACTGCGCCGCCAGAAGGCGCCGCTGCGGCGCGATGACAAGGTGGCGCTGGAAAAATAAGCGCCACGGCAAATTGCAAAATCGCCCCGTGCGGGCAAGGAAACGAGGGACCGGCCGCCAGGCCGCGCTCCCTCGCTTTCATCTATCTGGCATACTGCGCCCATTCTCCATGAACGCAATCTGCCCTGCCTATGAATTACCGCACCCCGCTCGTCCTGCTGATGGCATCCGCGCTGCTCGGCGCCTGCTCGGACAAGACCGCCCCCGCCAGCGCCGACCTGGCAGCTGACGTGGTCACCGAAGTCCCCGCTGCCGCTGCCGCAGCAGACACCGCATCGGCCGAACACGTGCCGCCGCCATCCGCCACCGCACCGAGGACGGAAGCGATGAACACGCCCCAGGCACGCGAGCGTGAAGTGGGCATGATGCGCGCCGTCTTCGGCAAGGACTACCGCAGCGACAGCGAAGATGCGCTGGCCGACCTGCCTGATCCCGATAACCACATCGACAAGCTCAGTTACGTGGTCAGTGCCGTCAGCCACAAGCTGCTGCCCGATGGCAGCGCCATCCTGGTGGCGAATGCGGAAACGGCCAACACGGAAGGCACGGCCGAATCGGCGCATGCTTCGCCGGGGCTGCTGAATGTCTTTTTCCTGGCGCCCAAGGGCCAGCCGGAAGACGGCCAGTGGCAAGTCGTGAAACGCCTGGAAAACATCGCCGCCCTGGGTTCGTCGGGGCAGCTCGGAGAAGTCCACTGGGTGATGCTGGGCGCGAACAAGCCGGGACTGGCGATCCGCCATGGCTATACGGGCCAGGGCTACACCATCACGCAACTGGCCCTGTTTGAAATCGGCGACGGCAAGGTCACCTCACTCGATGGCGCCATCGACCTGTATTCGGACAATATGGGCGCCTGCGGGCCCGAGACGGACGAGTGCTGGATGGTCAAGGGGAACTGGCGCTTCGCGCCGGCGCGCAATGGCGGCGCCTATGATGACTTGCTGATCGATTTCAAGGGCGCCTCCGAGAAGATCAAGCCTGGCGTCACGGTCAAGCCCGACGAAGACCCGCCGCGCATCGCCACGCCCCTGAACAACCACGCGCGCTACGGCTTCGATGGCAAGGGATATAAACTGATTGAAGGGAAGAACACGGTGCCGGGCGTCTAATGGGGTCAGACCCGCCGGGTCTGACCCCACGTAAGCCAGCTACTTGCGCGCCGCTTCCAGGCGCGCCAGCAGCGGCGCATACATGGCACGCGTATGGCTGCTCCAGCGGGCCATAGCGCTGTCGATATCGAGCAGCAGGCGTTCCGACAATACCTTGTCGCCCTGCCGCAGCGCCCAGATCGCGCACTCCGCGCGGCACTCGAAGCTGTTGTAGCGCGTCAGCGCATCGTCGAATTCCGCCTTTGCTTCCACCTGGCGCCCGCTTTGCGCCAGCGCGCGCGCCGTCAGCAGGGACACCATCTCGGGACGGAAATGCATATCCGTGCGGCGGATGAATTCGAGGTGCGTCAAGGCCTCGGCGCCCCGTTCGCACTCCAGGTAGGCACGCGCCGCACCGAGGCGAATTTCCAGGTCCGATGCAAAAGCTCCCTGCAGGCAGGCTTCGTACGTCGATGCCGCTTCCTTTGCATTGCCCGCTTCGAGCTGCGCGCTGGCCAGACGCATCTGGTTTTGCGCCGTCGGCGTGTACTCAAAGGCCGCTTTCGCCTCGCGCAATTCGCGGTTCGGATCGAGTACCTGCACGGCCACCGACGCAACCTTGCGCGCGCCTTGCGGCAGGCGCGAATTGGGCAGGTAGATGGCGAAGAAATACACCACGCTGCCCAGCAGCGGGAACATGAATAAGATGAGCAGCCAGTACAGCTGCTGCCCGTTGCGCACCACGTGGATCGCAAAAAATACCGCGATCAGGATGTGGATGCCTATGCCAAAAATCGTCATGCTGCGACCTCGTTCGTGATGGGAGCAGCCGGCACCATGCCGCCGCTTTCCCTGCTCAGAATATTACACTGGCCGCGCCGTGCACACGCGCCTATTGCGCCTTGGCCGACCAGCCGCCGCCCATGGCGCGGTACAGGTCGACCGAGGCGACGAGGATGCGCGTCTTCAGCTGCAGCAGCCCCACGTCGGCGCTGTACAGGGTGCGCTGGGCGTCGAGTTCTTCCAGGTAGGAGGCGTAGCCGTTGCGGTAGCGGTTGTGCGCGATGCGCAAAGTGTCGGCCGCCGTGGCGCGGCGCGCATCGTTTTCCACGGCTTGCTGCCGCAGCCGGTAGATGGCGCCCAGGCTGTTCTCCGTTTCGGCGAAGGCATTGCGCACCACGTTTTCATATGTGTACACGAGCTGGTCGCGCTGGGCGCCCGCCGCATCCGTCTGCGCCTGCACCCGGCCGCCATCGAACAGGGGGCCGGCCGCCAGCGCCGTCAGGCGCCACAGGGCGGTCGGTGCATGCAGAAAATCGGTCAGGGTCGTGGCTTGCCCGCCGCCGACGGCCGTCAGCTTGAACGAGGGCAGCAGCTGGTCGCGCGTGGCGGCCAGGCTGGCGTTGGCGGCCGCCAGGTTGTGTTCCGCACGCGCGATGTCGGGCCGCCGGCGCAGCAATTCGGATGGCAGTCCGGCCGGCACGTCGGGCGCCGCCAGCTCGGCCAGCGGCAAGCCGCGCGCGATGGGACCGGGATTGCCGCCGACGAGGATGGCCAGCGCGTTTTCCTGTTCGAAGATCTGCCGCTGCAGCTGCGGCACCTGTTCGGCCGCCGCATGGTATTCCGATTGCGCCTGCAGCCATTCCAGGCGCGAGCTGTAGCCCACTTCGAACTGCTTGCGCGCCAGCTCGCGCGACTGTTCCCGCAGCTGCAGGGTCGATTGCGTGAGCGCCAGCTGCGCGTCGAGTCCCCGCAGATTCAGGTAAGCGGTCGCCACGCTGGCGGCGATCGACAGGGCCGCCGCATCGAGGCTCGCCTGCTCGGCGCGGTAGCTCTCGCCCGCCGCATCGCTCAGGCTCGCCAGCCGGCCCCACACATCGATCTCATAACTGGCCTGCAGTTCCGCCTGGAAGACATTCGTCACATACGGCTTGCCGCTGGACGCCAGGGTGCGCGTACGCGTGGGCGAACCGTCGAAGGCGAGGCTGGGTGCGCGGTTGGCGTCGGCCTGCGCCAGGCGCGCGCGGTATTCCTGCAAGCGGGCGCGCGCCACGCGCAAGTCGCCATTGCGCGCCAGCGCCTCGCCCACCAGGTCACTCAAGACCGGGTCGCCAAAGGCTTGCCACCACAACTGCTCGACATGGGCCTCGGTCGCCGCAGGCGCACCGGCCGCTTGCGCGCGCCAGCCGGATGGCAGCTGCAGTGCCGACGCAGGCTGCGGTGGCGCGTTGGCGGCGCAACCGGCCAGCGCCAGCGCGCCGGCCATCAGCAGGAAACGGCGCTTCATGGCTTGGCCTTCTTCGGCGGCGGTGGCGGCGCCGGATTGTCCGCCGAGTCGTTCAGCACGGCAGACGTATCGACGCTGACCACCACCGACATGCCGGGCACGAGCCGGCGCGCATTCGCCTGCCCCGGATCGATGCGGATACGCACGGGAATGCGCTGGGCGATTTTAAGGTAGTTGCCCGTCGCGTTATCGGCCGGCAGCACGGAAAACTCGGAACCGGTGGCCGGCGAAATGCGCTCCACCTGGCCCGTCAGCACGGCGCCGTCGAGCGCGTCGACGTGGAAAGTGGCGCTTTGCCCTTCCTGCACGCCGTTCATCTGCGTTTCCTTGAAATTGGCGATCACCCACATCTGTCGCGGCACCAGCGCCATCAGCTGCGCGCCCGAATTCACGTATGCGCCCTGGCGCACCGTCACCTGGCCCAGTTGGCCATCGGATGGCGCCACGATGCGCGTGTTATCGAGGTCGATCTTGGCCGCCTTGACGGCCGCCTGCGCATTGGCCACGGCCGCTTCCAGCGCCTGTTTGTTGACCACCACGCTATGCACGCTTTGCTGGGCGATGTCGAGATTGGCGCGCGCCTGCGCCAGCGCCGCCGCCATCTGCGCCTGCGTGGCGCGCGACTGGTCATGTTCGCGCTGCGACAGCGAGCCATCGGCCACCAGCTGTTCCACGCGATTGAGGTCGGCGCTGGCCTTGCGCGCCTGCGCTTCCGCATTCGCCATCACGGCCTCGCTGACGGAAATGCCCGCCTGTGCGCTGGCCTTTTGCTGCGCCCAGTTCGACAGCGCCGCCTGCTGCGCGGCCAGCTGGGCCTGCGCCTGCTCGTAGCGCTGCTGGTAGATGCGGTCGTCGATACGCACCAGCAGCTGGCCTTCCTTGACGTCCATGAAATCCTGCACCGTCACTTCCACCACATAGCCCGACAGCTGTGTGCCGATGATGGTCACCTGTCCGCGCACGGTGGCGTTTTCCGTCGTCACGATGGGACTCGTGAACGGCGGCAGACGCCACGCGTACAGCACGATCAGCACGCCCACCAGGGCCACGGCGGCAAAGGCCAGCGCGGACAGCCACTGGTGGCGCCGGTCCGGCTGCGCCGTGGAAGTGGTTGGCGCCGGCGTGGTCGCGGCTGCGGGCGTTGTCGGTGCTGGTGGCGGAGTATTATTTTCTGTCATTGCTCGGTTCCGAATTGGTAATGGGGACGATGGCCATGGCCGTCTGCGCATCGCGCACGGGGCCGACCAGGCGGCGCGCGCCGGTGGTGATGCGGGTCCAGGACTGGCTGACCAGCATCCAGATCAGGGTGGCAATGGCGACGCCGGCGATCATCAAAAAAACGTCGTTATAGGCCAGCACATTGGCTTCGCGCGTGGCGATGGCGCCCAGGCGCGCCACGCCCTGGGCGCTGCGCAAGGCGGGGTCCATCAGCACGCCGCCATAGCTTGCGGCACCCGACTGCACGCGCGCCGCCACCTGCGGATCCAGCATGCTCAGGTGCTCGACCAGGTAGCTGGAATGGTATTTTTCGCGCGCCGTCTGGATGGTGCCGACGATGGCCGCACCGAGCAGACCGCCCAGGTTCTGCGTCATGGTAAACATCACGGAAAAGCTCACGAGGTTGCGCGGTTCGGCGATCACGGCGCCCATGCCCGCCACCATCGTGGGACCGAGAAAATACGTGCCGCCAAAGGCCAGCAGGAACTGGCTTACATACATGTTGACGGGGCGCGTCTGGCTGGTGGCGTGCGCGTCGATCAGGGCGCCGGCAGCGATCAGCAGCAGCGCGAACATCAGCGAGCGGTTCAGGGTGGCCGGATTGATCGTCAGCGCGCTGACCACCAGGCCCGCCACGCTGCCCAGCAGCACCACGACGAACAGGTTCTGCATCTGGTCCGTGTTCAGGCCCAGCGCCTGCAGAAAGCCGACGGCGCCCGTCGATTCGGACAGCACGATGCGAAACAGCAGCACCGATAAAAACAGCTTGGCGATCTTGCCCGTCGTGAGCCAGCGCGTGTTAAGCAGCGGGCGCGCGCGGTTATGTTCGATGGCCAGCGAGGCGGCGATCAGCACGATGGAGCACGCCAGGCACACGCCCACCCACTCCGACTCCATCCACCACGCCGTGCGCCCCTGCGCCAGCACGGCGCACAGCAGCGCCACGCCGGGCGCGAACAGGATGAAGGTGAGGAAATCGAGCGGCTCGAACGTCTGCACCCGGTCGCCGGGCGGCAGCTTCAGGGCCAGCACGCAGCCCAGCGCCAGCAGGGCCAGTCCCAGTTCGAACAGGTACAAGCCGTGCCATTCGCCGATCTGCAGCAGTTCGGAAGTAAAAATGCGCGCCAGGGGCAGCGCCAGCTGGGCAAAACCCAGGCCCAGTACCACGCCCTTCAGGCGGTGCCGTGCGGGAAACGCCTGCAAGGTGTAGTACAGCCCCAGCACCCCAAGCGCGCCGCCCACCATGCCATGCGCGGCGCGCACGGCGATCGCCGACGGCAAGGTATTGGCATACAAGTGGGCGAACGTCACCAGCGCATACAGCACCAGGAACGCTTCCGTAAACAGGCGCAGGCCGAACTGCTGGCGGAACTTCACCAGCAGCAGATTCATGGAAACGATGGTCATCACATAGGCGGCCGGCAGCCACTGCATCTGGTAGGCATAGGCGGCCAGCGAACCTTGCAGGTTCAGCAAATTGGCCGTCACCAGGCCGTTGCCCAGTCCCCCCGTCAGCGCGACGATCAGGCCGACGATGAAATACGCGACACGCTTGGGCGTCGAATGTTCGGGCATCGATGGCGACCCGGGCAAGGTCGGGCGTTCGCCCGGCCCCCAGGTGCGAGGTGTGTACTTGTCCATGCGGTAATCGCGATCCGGTTTGCTGAAGCCGTTCCTTGCTGCTGTTATAGAAATAGTTGCAAATGAACAGTTCTAGTCAGCAGCATATCACCGCGGGACGTTTTTATTGTTTACATTGTTGCAGGGCGTTGCGCACGAAACGCAAACAGGGTATGCAGCGGGGCCGGCGGATCCGGCCCCTGTGCAGACGCAGTCACTCACACCCGCGGCGGATCCGTCTCGCGCGCAAACGCCCGGTGCGCGGCCAGCGCTTTCTTGAACGCAGCCACGGCTTTCGCTAGGTCGCCGGAAGGCGCGACGATGATGGCGGGATCGGGTTTGCCGTCGGGCAGGGTCACCGGCACGCCCGCCTTGTCCAGCAAGTCCTTGCCAACGCCGATAGCCAGCATCGGCTTGCAGTGGCGGTATTGCAGGCGCAGGAAGTCGAGCGCGTTGGCGTCGCTGCCCAGCTGCTGCACGGCGCCCTGGCCGTCGGGCACCACGACGGCGTCGAACAATACCCCCGGCCCTGCTTCGAGCGAGATTTCCACGTCCAGCGGCGCGCCGCCGCTCGTATCGACTTTGCCCAGGTGGCTGCCTACCAAGCGCGGCGCGGCGCCATCGGCCAGCAGCGAGGCATAGATGCTGCGCACCTGCGCGCCATCGCTGCCCGGCCCCACCAGGATTGCCACGCGCCGGGTATGGATGCCCGTCTTGCCAGGGCGGAAAAAGAGCGACAGGGCTGGCGATGGCGGATACGCGGGCAGCGGATCCAGGGAAGCGCGCGGCATGACGGGCGGTAGCGCCAGGCCCAGGCCATCGGCCAGGCGCTGCGCCAGGGTCTCGTCGACATTGCGCAGCATGGCGACGATGCGCTGGCGGATGGCCACCGTCTGCACCTTGCTCAGTTCAAAGCGGAACGCATGCACAATGTGCTCTTGTTCGATAGGCGTCTGGCTGATCCAGAACAGGCGCGCCTGTCCATAATGCTCGGCGAACTTCTCGGGCTTGCCGCGTACCTTGTCGCCTTCGGCGGACGCAGGAAAACTGTTGAAACCCTTGGTGCCCGCCTGAAACGGACAGCCGCCCGCCAGCGAGTTCGGTTCATACGCGACACGGCCCCGGTTGATGGCCTGGCGGTGCATGCCGTCGCGCTGGTTGTTATGCACGGGCGCCAGCGGCGCATTGATGGGAATCTCGTGGAAATTCGGACCGCCCAAGCGCGTCAGCTGGGTATCGACATAGGAATGGATACGCCCCTGCAGCAGCGGGTCGTTACTGAAATCGATGCCGGGCACGATGTGCGCCGTACAGAAGGCCACCTGCTCCGTCTCGGCAAAAAAATTGTCGGGATTGCGGTTCAGGACCATTTTTCCGACGGGGATCAGAGGGACGACTTCTTCGGGAATCAGCTTGGTCGGGTCGAGCACGTCGAAGGGAAACGCTTCCGCCTGCGCTTCCGTGAAAACCTGGAAGGACAGCTCGTATTCGGGATACTCGCCACACTCGATGGCTTCCCACAGGTCGCGCCGGTGGAAGTCGGAATCGGCGCCGCTGATCTTGACGGCCTCGTCCCACACGAGCGAATGCGTGCCGGCCATCGGCGACCAGTGGAATTTGCAGAACACGGACTGGCCCTTGGCATTGACGAGGCGGAAGGTGTGCACGCCGAAGCCCTGCATCATCCGGTAACTGCGCGGGATGGCGCGGTCCGACATGACCCACATCAGCATGTGCGTGATTTCCGGCGACAGCGACGCAAAATCCCAGAAGGTGTCGTGCGCGCTGGCCGCCTGCGGCATGCCGTGGTGCGGCTCGGGCTTGACGGCGTGCACCACGTCGGGGAATTTCATCGCATCCTGGATGAAGAAGACGGGGATGTTATTGCCTACCAAATCCCAGTTGCCCTCGTCCGTATAAAACTTCACGGCGAAGCCGCGCACGTCGCGCGCCGTATCGGTCGAACCGCGTTCGCCGGCCACCGTGGAAAAGCGCACGAAGACGGGCGTGCGCTTGCCCGCCTTGGCGAACGGCGCGGCGCGCGTCAGCTTGCTTTGTTCCTTGTAGCATTCGAAATAGCCGTGGGCGGCCGAACCGCGCGCATGCACGACGCGCTCGGGGATGCGTTCATGGTCGAAATGCGTGAGCTTTTCACGCAGGATGAAATCTTCCATCAGGGTGGGGCCGCGCAAGCCCGCCTTCAAGGAATTCTGATTGTCGCCCACGGGCACGCCCTGGTTCGTCGTCAGCACGCAGCCGCTGTCGTCGCTGCGGGCGTGATCCAGCGAGCTATTCAGCGCATTGTCACCCAGCGCGGGCTGGCCATCGCCCGTCTTAGGAGACGCTGTCGTTTCTCCCGTGGTGCTGGCCGTGGCCAGCGGTTCGCCCGTTGCCACATGCACGCCTTCGACCGGTGTGCGCGCCGCGTCGCCATACTGGCCATCTTCCTTGGGATTGACCGCCATGGCGGCGGACAACTGCTGGCCGGCGGCCGTCTTTTGCAGCAGCGCACGGGTCACGTCATTGTCCGCGCCCAGGCTGTGCGGCGCATTGCTGTCGGATGGGCCGGACATGCTGCTCAATACGGAACCGGCACCGTCCGTGGACGGCGTTTTCTTGTTGGTAGCCATTACATCTCCTGTGAGTAGTCTGCCCCGGGAAGTAACGCTACAACTCCCTCATTCAGCGCACGAACAGGGCAATCAAAATAATGATGGGAATAGGTATGCCGATCAACCACAACAAAATGGAGCGCATCATCACTCTCCTTTACTGCTTGCTACTACTTTGTACCTTGTGCGCGTGGGCGCCGGCCCGCCCCGCCATGACGGCGAAGGGAACAGCGCCCACGACAGTACCTTCCAGGAAGGCGCAGAACTTATCTACGCGAACCCAGCAATTTCGACAGGCCATAACCGGCCGCTGCCGCGATCAGCAGGGACACGGCCGGGCGTTCGCGCACATAACCGCGGCCCGTTTCGCCGGCACGCTGGCAGGCGGCACCCAATTGCTTGCCGCGTGCCATCAGGCGTTCGGAAGCCTTGTTGACGCTGTCGCTGACCTGGCCGAGGCGTTCACCCACCTGGTCCACGCTGTCATGGGCGCGCGTGGCCACCTTGTCGGCCAGGGGCTGGGCCTGGCTTGCCACCTTGTCGATGGTACGGTGCAAATCCTGGCGAGTATCCTGGGCGGTGCCATTCATATCGGAGCTGGTTTTTTCAATCGCGTTCATGATGGTTTCCTTTAACAGTGAATAATTTCAACCATGCTCGATGCCGTGACCGAATCATGATTCTCCTCGCTTCGGGGAAAAAGAAGCGGCTAAACGCTGCCGGGCTGAGCCATATCAAACAGTGGATCAGCAGCAAGCTGTTGGCACTACCTTAACTGCGTCCGCCCCGCGCCACCGTGCGCTGCCACACCTTGAAGCGCAGACTTAAATGCCTGTCAGAAATAACAATCCCCGCCGGCCTGGTGGGGCGGGCGGGGATGGAGGTGAGTTTGGCAGGCCTGGCCGGCGTGCGCAGCGAAGAGAACGCGTGTTGTGATCCGCATCGTCCTCACCGGCACCAGTCACACGCGCAACGACGGCATCCATCGAAGAAAGAAACCACGGTGCGAACGGCTGCTTCCTATAGCAAGGACGATGGGCCAGGCGTTCCGATATCAGAAACCTGTCTCTTCAAGACTCCATACATATTGGATATAGGACCAAGCCTCAACCGTTTTTCCATCGATGACGGCAGGTTCAAATCGACATTTAGACAAGGAAATCAACGCAGCATCATCCAAATCCGCATTGCCGCTTGATTTTTTCACCTTGGCATCCAAAACCATTCCGTTGACGCCTATCAAAAAGCTCAAAGTGACTGTGCCTTCTGCTTGTTTAAGCTGCGCGGCACGCGGGTAAACTGGTTTCCGGCAACTTGCGCCAATGCTGCCATCGATGCTGGAAGCCTGCTGGCCAAATCCTGTGTCTTTAACAAATTGCGCATTTGCAGGCAGGTTAACGACCCAGCAGGCGCCCCCGGAAACCACCGCTAGCAAAATTTTAAAAAATGGCGTTGACATTGATATAAACCCTTGCCTGTCAAGGTTGCAGGGGAGTGGCAGCGTGCGTCAGACGACGTGGCCGAAGCAAGATGGCTCGAGAAATGACGTGGACCCTGCCGCTAAAATTGAGCTGTTCAACTTGACGAATGACCCGCGTTAAATCCTGTTCGGATGTTACGCCATCGAATTGAATTTCTATCTCAACGCTTCCATGGCTGGTGCTGGAATTGACTTGCGCTACGCGCTCGAGCTTGTAAAAAGACTGTTCAAGCGGAGTCGTGATGAGAGTCATCAACTGCTCGGGCAAACTTTCGCTGACGTTGTACTGAACGGATACGACAGGGGCGCACGGCTGACTTGCGCCAGCGGCTGCAGCGGCGGCAAAGAGCGCCGCGGCCATCGGAAAGAAGGATTTCGACGACACGGTGCACCTCTTCTTATCAAGATAAAAACCACACCATCTGCTCCTGGTAACCAACAACGGTTACTTGCCAGGCAGGCTTTCAGGGAGTTTTTTGGTCGGTTTTCTTCCCTGGCCATATGGCCGAGCATATACCACAAAACACGCCTACAAAGACGGCACGGTGCCAGTCGAATGCATGCGTATCGCTCATCAGGCCTGTATAGAGAAGGCTGCCCGTGGCGGTCCCCAAAGTGGTGATTACAAATGTCTTCATGGTCCGCCAACTCCCATTCATTGAAATAAAGCCCGACGAAATGACAACGGCACCTGAATATTGTATCCAGATAAACGGCATCGTGGCATTAAAAATAAGAAATTATATTTGGACCATGAAACTGGTATGCATGCCAATACCTGAGTCAAGCACGCAGGCGCAACCGCGCATCGAGCGAATAGCGTCCAGCGCCGCTGATGGCAATGGTGCCAAAGACGATGATCAGCAGCCAGCCGAACTGGCCGTCGGCGATGCTCCAGTCCGGGTGCACGAGCAGCATGGACACGCCCAGCAGGAACAGCAATGGCAGGCAGGCCAGGCGTGTCAGCAAGCCGGCGGCGACCAGCAGCGGGCAGACAATTTCCGCGAACAGGGCGCAGTACAGGGTGACGGCGCGGCCCAGGTGCAGCGGGTCGTCGATGTGCGCCAGTTCATCGGAAAAATGCAGCAGCTTGGGCAGCCCGTGCACGTGCAGCACCAGCAGCGCGCCCGTCAGGCGCGCAAACAGCATACCCGCATCGGGTAAAAAGGGGCCGGCCAGCGCCGCCATCCAGTTTTTCTTCATGATCGCTCCAGTGGGAAAGCCAGTCGGCGCGGCGCGCCGCTGCCAGCCATCATAGGCAGGCGGACACGTGGGCGCGACTGGTCTTTTGGCAGAGGCGCCGGCGCGCGCGAAGGCCTAAACTGGCCGATGCCATCACTGGTCCAGGCCGTAACCGGCCTCCCTCCCCCATCCCCGAAGGAAATGCATCATGTCGAAGAAAATCGAAGCCGAAGAAGTCACTTCCCGCCGCAAGCTGCTCGTCAGCGTCGCCGGTGTCGCCGCCGGTGCGGGCCTGCTGGCCGCCGGTGGCGCCAGCGCCGCCGCCAAGCCTGCCGCTGCCGCCACCGCACCGGGCAAGCTCACCGTCAACAGCGTCACCGTCAAGGACGGCACCGTCATCCACTTCAAGGACTGGGGCACGGGCACGCCCGTCGTCTTCAGTCACGGCTGGCCATTGCAGGGCGACGCCTGGGAAGACCAGATGATGTTCCTGGCCAGCCACGGCTACCGCGTGATCGCGCATGACCGCCGCGGCCACGGCCTGTCCAGCCAGCCATGGCAGGGCAATGACATGGATACCTACGCCGACGACCTGGCCACCCTGCTCGACGCGCTCGACATCAAGGGCGCGACCCTGGTCGGCCATTCGACGGGCGGCGGCGAAGTGGCGCGCTATATCGGCCGCCATGGCGAAAAACGCGTGGCCAAGGCCGTGCTGGTGGGCGCCGTGCCGCCGCAGATGGTCAAGTCGGACACCAATCCGGGCGGCTTGCCGATGTCCGTGTTTGACGGCATCCGCGCCGGCGTGCTGGCCGACCGTTCGCAATTCTTCAAGGACCTGACCGTGCCGTTCTTCGGCGCCAACCGTCCCGGCAACAAAGTGTCGCAAGGCATGCGCGACACCTTCTGGCTGCAGGGCATGCAGTGCGGCATCAAGAACGCCTACGATTGCATCAAGCAATTTTCCGAGACGGACTTCACGGCCGACCTGAAGAAAATCTCCGTGCCGACCCTGGTCGTGCACGGAGGCGACGACCAGATCGTGCCGATCGACGCTTCCGGCAAGGCCGCGGCCAAGCTCATCAAGAACGCCAAGCTGGTCATCTATGAAGGTGCGCCGCACGGCTTGCCGGCCACCCACAAGGACCGCCTGAACGAAGACTTGCTGGCCTTTATCAAGTCCTGATCCGTTCTTCGCTCCCCGCACCGCCGGCCTGCCCGGCGGTGTTTATCGCCTCCGCCGCATAAAAAAACCGCCCGCCTCCCCCATTCGTATAACTGCCTTGCCTGACGGCGCGTGCATACTTGTTGCAATGCGGCATACGCCGCGACAGCGACAGGAGCACGGCGATGGCCAGCATGCATTATTTCCCTCAGAAGCAAGACGCCGGCCTGGCGCACGCGCAGCACATGGGCGGCATGGACGGCATGGGTGAATTTGCCGCATCGGTCGCGCACGAGGTGCGCCAGCCGCTGGCGGCCATCGCGCTCAATGCCGATGCCGCCTTGCGCTGGCTCGACCACGATCCGCCCCGCCTCGACGAGGCGCGCGCGGCGCTGGCCCTGGTCGCCAGCGCCGGCAGCCATGCCAGCGCCGTGCTGCGCAGCGTGCATGGCCTGGCCTGCAAGACGCCGGGCAGCCACGATCATTTTGTGGCCGACGACGCTGTGCAGGATCTGCTGCCGCTGCTGCGCGCACCGCTGCAACGCCACGCCATCCACCTGGAAACGCAACTGGCACCTGGCCGCCCGCTGCTGCACGCCGACCCGGTGCAATTCCGCCAAGTCCTCCTGAACCTGCTGATGAACGCCATCGAAGCCCTGCAGGGCGCCAGCGGCAGGCCGCGCACGGTGCTGCTGTCCTCGCGCCTCGATGGGGGCGTGCAGCATTTCAGCATCGCCGACAATGGCGCCGGCATCGCGCCGCAGGCAGCCGGCCGCCTGTACGACGCCCTGTATTCCAGCAAGCCGGACGGCATGGGCATGGGCCTGGCCATCTGCCGCCGCATCGTCGACGCGCATGGCGGGCGCCTGTGGCATGCGCCCGGCGCACCCCACGGCAGCGTCTTCCACTTCACCCTGCCAGCGTTATGAGGACAACCATGGACATGACCACGCCTCCGGCCGATCCGCCGATTACCCTCTTGATCGCCGACGACCACCCGCTGATCCTGGCCGGCCTGGCTTCGCTGATCGCATCACTGCCTGGACTGCGCCTGCTGGGCCAGGCCGGCACGGGCCTCGCCGCCGTGGAGCTGTACCGGGAGCTGCGGCCCGACGTGGTGCTGATGGATTTGAACATGCCGGAGATGCATGGCATCGAGGCGATCGAGCGCATCTGCGCAGACGACGCGCAAGCGAAGATCGTCATCCTCACCAGCTACCAGGGCGAGGACAGCGTGCACCGGGCCTTGCGCGTCGGCGCGCGCGGCTACCTGCTGAAGGATTCCGGCTTCCTGCAACTGACGCAGTGCATCCGCCAGGTGGCCGCCGGCAGGCACTACCTGCCGCCGGAACTGGCGGCGCAGCAGGCCAGCCGCATCGACGCGAACCGCCTGTCGAAACGCGAGCACGACATCCTGCTGCACCTGTCCGCAGGCAAGAGCAACAAGATGATCGCGCGCAGCGCCGGCATCGAGGTGGGCACCGTCAAATTCCACGTGAATAATATTTTGACCAAGCTCAACGTATCAAGCCGCACCGAGGCGGCCACGGTGGCCGCCCGGCGCGGCTTGCTGGGCGCGTTCTAGCTGCCGGGAAACGGGGTCAGACCCGTCGGGTCTGACCCCAGCATTTACGCTGCATCATCATCCAACTTTGCCGCGGCCTTGGCCAGCGTTGGCTTGGCTTCCACGCCGCTGATCTTCGGCACGCATTCACTGCGCAGCCACGATACCGTCACGGCTTCGCCCGCCATCAGGCGCTTGACGCTGGGGACGATCTGTTCGCCGATCAGCATGCCCAGCAGGCCGATCAGGGCAATGGCTGGCGGCGCCGGCGAGCGCACCTGCAAGACGGCGTAGATGATGCCAACCAACAAGCCCACGGCCAGCGAAATCACATATAACTTCATGGCGCATTCCTTTCGATGAAAAAAAACGCCGCGCGCGGTCAGGCGCGCGGCGCATGGCATAGCCGCGCGGCGATTACTTGGCCGGCACCGGCGCCAGGGTCGTGTGTTCGCCATGGATGCGCTGCGGCGCCTTGTGCACCATCGTGTAGGCGTAGTCGACGCCCATGCCGTAGGCGCCCGAGTGTTCGCGCACGATGGCCATGACGGCGTCATAGGTTGCCTTGTGCGCCCAGTCGCGCTGCCATTCCAGCAGCACCTGCTGCCACGTCACCGGCACCACGCCTGCCTGGATCATGCGCTGCATGGCGTAGTCGTGCGCTTCCTTCGAGGTGCCGCCCGAGGCATCGGCCACCATGTAGATTTCGTAGTCGCCTTCGAGCATCGCGCACAGGGCGAAGCTGTTGTTGCACACTTCCGTCCACAGGCCCGACACGACGACTTTCTTCTTGCCGTTGGCGGCCAGTGCATCGCGCACCTTCTGGTCATCCCACGAATTCATCGAGCTGCGCTCGAGGATATCCTTGCCGGGGAAGACGTCGAGCAGTTCCGGGTAGGTGTGGCCCGAGAAGCTTTCCGTTTCCACCGTGGTGATGATGGTGGGGATGTTGAACACCTTGGCGGCCTTGGCCAGGCCCACGGTATTGTTTTTCAGCGCCTGGCGGTCCATCGACTGCACGCCGAACGCCATTTGCGGCTGCTGGTCGATGAAGATGATCTGGCAATTGTCGGGGGTAAGGACTTCCAGTTTCGGATTGGTCATGATGTCATCCATGAAGGTTGGGGTTGAGTGGGTACTGCCGTGCATCGTATGCCTGGCGGCGCGCCCGCACCACTATCTAAATATAGGCTGGCATGTTGATTGCCTCTGGGAAATAGCTCCTACAGGAGGGCGGGCGCTGCGGTAAAATACCTTTTGCTTACCATGTTCCGACGACTCTTGATCGATAACTCTTCTTTGCCAGACAACATCATGCGCAGCGATACGGCACCGATACGCGTCCTCATCGCCGACGACCACCAGTTGCTGCTCGACGGCATCGCGGCCCTGCTGCGCGCCTTTCCCGGCGTGGTACTGGTGGGCCAGGCGACCGATGGCCAGCAGGCGGCACAACAATTTGACGCGCTGCTGCCCGATGTCACGCTGATGGATTTGCAGATGCCGGTCATGAGCGGCCTCGACGCGATCGGCGCCATCCGCACGCGCCATCCGCAGGCGCGCATCATCGTGCTGACCACCTACAAGGGCGACACGCAAGTGCTGCGCGCCATCCGCGCGGGCGCCTGCGGCTATGTGCTGAAAAGCGCGCTGCGCCACGAATTGCTGGCGGCGATACAGAACGTGCACGCGGGGCGGCGCCACATCACGCCCGAGATCGAGGCGGAGCTGGCGCTGTATGCGTGCAGCGACGTGCTGTCGAACCGCGAACTGGACGTACTCAAGCAGGTCGCGCAAGGCAATTCCAACCGCGAAACGGGTGCCCTGCTGCAGATCAAGGAAGAAACCGTCAAGGCGCACATGAGCACCATCCTGGCCAAGCTGGGCGCCAGGGACCGCACCCACGCCGTCACCATCGCGCTACGGCGCGGCATCCTCGACGCCTGAGCGGCGCCAGCGCTGCCACCAGCGGCGCAGCGGGCCCTGCGCCACCGGCCAGGCGCGGCGCGCCGGCACCCGCAGGTGCCACTGCGTGCCGCCCCCGTCGCGCCCGCCCACCGACAGACGCGCGCCGAGCCTGGCGGCGCGCTCGCGCATGCCGGGCATGCCCCAGTGTCCGGGAATCTGTCCATTGGCCGCCACCACGGGCGGCAAGCCCTGGCCATCATCGCGCACGAGCAGTTCAATGCCGCCGCACGCATAGCGCACCGCCACCTCGACCACCTGCGCGCGCGCATGCTGGAAGGCATTGCGCAGCGCTTCGCTGGCGATGCGGTAGATTTCGTGCGCGGCGCGCGCATGCAGCATGCGCGGCTCGCCTTCCTCCGCATAGCGGAACACGATGCCGTGCTGCGCCGCCAGCCGTTCGCCTTCGCGCTGCAGGATAGCGCTCCAGCGCGCGCCGGCATCGTCGCCGGCGCGCAAGTCGTGCACGTGGTCGCGTCCTTCGCCCAGCATGCGGTCGGCGTCGTCGAGCGCGCGCAGCATGGCGGCGCGCGCGGGATCATCCTCGGCGATGGCCATGCTGGCATTGTGAAAGTGCAGAATCATCGCCTGCGTGCCCTGCAGCAGAGTATCGTGCAGTTCGCGCGCGATGCGTTCGCGCTCGGCCTGCTGCGCCTCCATCCGCGCCTGCAGGCGCGCGGCGTGCTGGCCCAGACGCCAGCGGCAAACGCCATACGCGGCCGCCAGCAGCGCCGCCGCGCACAGGCTGCGGAACCACCAGGTCTGGTAAAAGGCGGGCAACACGCGGAACGGCAATTGCGCCACCGCGCTGGCCACGCCATCGCCATTGACGGCCATCACCTGGAAGCGGTAGCTGCCCGGCCCCAGGCCCGTGTATTGCGCCTGGCGCCGCTCGTCCGCATGCTGCCAGTCCCTGTCATACCCTTCCAGCCGGTAGCGGAAGCGCAGGCGCGACGGCGCGCCCAGGCTGCTGGCGTTGTAGGCGAACTGCACGTCGCGCGTGCCGGCCGGCAGGCGCTCATAATCGGCGGCAGCGATGTTCTCGCCATCGACCATCAATGCGCCGATCTCGGCCTGCGGCGCCGGCAGCGGCGGCGCCGGCTGGCGCGGGTCGATCCAGAAGGTCGCGCTCTGGCGCGAAAACCAGATCCTGCCATCATCCGCTTCGGCAATCGAGTCGTTATGCAGCAAACTCATTTTGCCGTTCAAGCCATCGGCGCCATCGTACAACTGCGCCTGCATGGGATGCGACGGATCGCGCAGGGCCTGCGCCACCTCGGCGGCGGCCACACGCACGGCGCCATTGCCCGTATTGAGCCACAGGCTGCCGTCGCGCGCGCGCAGCATGCCGACCACGCCATCGAAAACGCCGGGCGCCGCCGCGCGCAGCGGCACGAAGCGCCCGCCGCGCCATAGCGCCAGGCCATGCTGGCCGCCCGCCAGCAGCTGGCCGCCCGTCTCCAGCAGCGCGGGCACCTTGCCCAAGTCCAGGCCCTGTGCGGGACCATAGCTGGCCAGCCGCCCGTCCTCAAGCACGGCCACGCTGCCGTCCGGATAGGACAGCCACAGGCGGCCCGCCGCATCGGCCAGCAGCGCCAGCGGCACCTTGCGCCCGCCCTCGGGCAAGGCCGGTTCGCGCCGCCATGCGCCGTCGGCGTACTGGAACACGCCGGCGCCGCTGAAAATCGCCCACAGGCTGCCGTCAGGCGCGTTCACGGCCATGCGCACCCGTTTCAAGGCGGCCGCTTCCGGCGGATAGGCAATCGTCTCGAGCACGCGGCCATCGTCGCCATCGAGCCGCAGCAGGCCGGCGCGGGTGCCCACGCGAATGCCGCCCGGCGCCGCCATGATGGCCGTGATCGGCCCCAGCGCGGGCGCGCGCAAGACCTTGCCGTCGGGCGCCGCCAGCATCAGCGGCGCATCGCCTTCGCGCGACAGCCACATGCGCCCGCCGGTGCCGGGCGACAGCTGCTGCGCGCGGAAGGTTTCGGGCGCCTCGGGTCCCGCGCGCGCGCTGAGGATCACGGGCGCGGCCTGGCGAAAGCGGTCCAGGCCCGCATACGTGGCAACCCAGACATTGCCTTCATTGTCGTCGCACAGGGAACCGATCAGCACATTGCTCAAGCCGTCGCGGGGCAGGAACGATTCCGTGTCGCTGCTGATGCCCAGCTGTTGCAGCTCTAGCGCGCCGGCGCTGCGCGTGCGGTGCAGGCCGAACTGGCTGTCGAACCACAAGGTGCCCTGGCGGTCGACCAGCATGCTGCCGCTGGTGCCGCTCGTATCGCGGTAGATCCAGCGATGGTCGAGCTGGTCGTAGCGCTCGAGCGAGTCGATGATGCGGATGCCGCGCAGCTCCAGCAGATACAGGCGGCCGTCCGGTCCCTGCTGCGGCGGCGCGCGCAAGTCGAGGCGGCCCACAGGCGGCGCAAAGCGCGCCTGGCCCGGCTGCCAGATAAACAGGCCCCTTTCGCTGAACACGCCCAGCCTGCCGTCGCGGTCCGCGAACACGGCCGAGGCTTTTTGCGCCGTGTAGCCCTGCGCCGGCCCCATCGCCTGCCAGCGCCGGCCGTCGAAGCGCGACACCCCGGCCACGCCGGCGGCCCACACGGCGCCCGTGGCGTCGATGGCAAAACCCCAGATGGAACCGGGCCGCACGCCCTGCGCCTCGCCGTAATTGCGCACCACGCCATCCCTGACATGGCTGATGCCGCCCACTTGCCAGCCCACCCACATGCCGCCGTCGGCCGCGCGCTTGAGGGCCAGGGTCACCGTATCGGGAAACGCGCCCTGGCGCGCGCGCAAGGGCGCGAAACGCAGGCCGTCAAAACGCACGAGGCCCGAATGAGTGCCCAGCCACAGGAAGCCGTCGCCCCCTTGGGCGATGACGCTGATATCGTCCGGTGCGCCATCCCTGGACGTCCAGCTGGTGTGCTGCAGCTGGTGGATGCCGCGCGCCGCGTCGATGGCCAGCCCGGGCGGGCTGAACAGCAGCAGCAAGGGCAGCCAGCACAGCGCGGCCAGGACGGGCAGGCGCACGGCCGGTCAGGCGGCAGGCACGGCCGCGTGGCCGCTGCGGTGCTGCACGATGATCAGGCCGGCGAGCAGCAGCAAGGGCACGGCCAGCGCCACGAAGCCGAAAGCCAGGTAGGCAAAGGCGGCGGCGATGGCGCCCAGGGCGAAGGCTGCCAGCGGCCAGAAGAACTTGCCGCAGCGCGCATGGGTGGCGGCATCGGCCGCGCCGCGCAGCACGTCGACGGTGTCGATGACGATCTGCGTCACGTTCCCCGTCATCATGGAAGTGGGCGCCAGGTGCGCCAGCAGCAGCCGGCTGGTGGCGCTGTGC
This sequence comes from Janthinobacterium sp. NKUCC08_JDC, assembly GCF_019345575.1. Classification (NCBI taxonomy): domain Bacteria; kingdom Pseudomonadati; phylum Pseudomonadota; class Betaproteobacteria; order Burkholderiales; family Oxalobacteraceae; genus Janthinobacterium; species Janthinobacterium sp. NKUCC08_JDC. Next base: position 78,195 of record NZ_JAHKQW010000002.1, read on the forward strand.
ACGCCCATGGCGGCCGTGCCCAGCAAGCCCGCCGCCATGGCCATGGAACTGACGTCCTTGCCGATCGGTTCGGCCAGGATGCCAAACACCATGAAGCCGGCCAGCAAGGCCCACTGCAGCAGCATGGCCAGCGTCAGCGACGGGCCGGCGCGGCGCTCGACGGCCAGCACCATCAGGCGCGTGACGGCCACGCCGGCGATAAAGGCGGGAAAAGCGAGAAACTTCAGCAGGATGGAGGCGCGCGATGCGTCCGCCAGGGCGGCGCCGATCAGCACGAAGTTGCCCGTGACATGGGCCGTAAACAGGCCAAACAGGGCAATAAAACCCAGGGTATCGACATACCCGGCTAAAAATCCCAGGCTGGTGCCGAACAAGCGGCTGTGTGGTGGCTGATCCATCGAATGACTCCTGATACCGTGCAATGCACTAAAAAACAAAAAACGCGCCAGGGAAGCGCCCCGGCGCCACTGCCTGCATGGTAAGCCATGCGGCCGGCCTGCGCCCCCGCCATTCGGCCAGTGCGGCCCGCTTCACCTGATCTTTTGGCCCGTGTTCAAGCGCGGAATGCCAGCTACACTGGCCGACGTGACTTTCGCGCCGCGCACGCCGGCCCTCCCCCGCACCGCAACCATGGAGCTGCACCATGCCAGAACACACCCTCCCCGCCGCCGCACCCTTGATACTGCTCAATGGCTGCTTCCATACCGTCGACAAAAGCTGCCCGCAAGCGAGCGCGGTGGCCATCGCCGACGGCAAATTCCTCGCCGTGGGCGACGCAGACGACGTCATGCGCCACCGCGCGCCCGACAGCCGCGTGATCGACCTCGGTGGCCGCACCGTGATTCCCGGCCTGAACGACTCGCACCTGCACCTGATCCGCGGCGGCTTGAACTACAACCTGGAATTGCGCTGGGAAGGCGTGCCGTCGCTGGCCGACGCCCTGCGCATGCTGAAAGAGCAAGCCTTGCGCACGCCGAACCCGCAGTGGGTGCGCGTCGTCGGCGGCTGGAACGAATTCCAGTTCGCAGAAAAGCGCATGCCGACTCTGGACGAGATCAACGCGGCCGCACCGCACACCCCCGTCTTCATCCTGCACCTGTACGACCGCGCCCTGCTGAACCGCGCCGCCCTGCGCGTGGTCGGCTACGATAAAAATACGCCGAACCCGCCCGGCGGCGAAATCGTGCGCGACGCGGCCGGCAACCCCACGGGCATGCTGATCGCGCGTCCGAACGCCATGATTTTATATGCGACCCTGGCCAAGGGTCCAACCCTGCCGCGCGAATTGCAAGTCAATTCCACGCGCCAGTTCATGCGCGAACTGAACCGCCTGGGCCTGACCAGCGCCATCGACGCGGGCGGCGGCTTCCAGAATTATCCGGAAGACTACGCGGTGGTCGAGGAACTGGCGCAAAAAGAGCAGCTGACGATACGCATCGCCTACAACCTGTTCACGCAAAACAAGGGCGCGGAACTGCAAGACTTCCAGAAGTGGACGGAGATGGTCACGCCGGGCCAGGGCGACGATTACTACCGTCATAACGGCGCCGGCGAAATGCTCGTGTTTTCCGCCGCAGACTTCGAGGATTTCCTAGAGCCGCGCCCGGACCTGGCGCCCGGCATGGACGACGAACTGGAAAAGGTCGTGCGCCACCTGGTGTCGAAACGCTGGCCCTTCCGCCTGCACGCCACCTACGATGAATCAATCGAGCGCATGCTGACGGTGTTTGAAAAGGTCAACCGCGATATCCCGTTCGATGGCCTGCACTGGATGTTCGACCACTGCGAAACCATCACGCCGAAAAACATCGACCGGGTCAAGGCGCTGGGCGGCGGCATCGCCATTCAGCACCGCATGGCCTTCCAGGGCGAATATTTTGTCGACCGCTACGGCGCGGAAGCGGCCAAGGCCACGCCGCCCATCGCCCGCATGCTTGCCTCTGGCGTGCCCGTGGGCGGCGGCACGGACGCCACCCGGGTCGCCAGCTACAACCCGTGGACGGCGCTGTACTGGCTGGTGTCGGGCCGCACGGTGGGCGGCTTGCGCCTGTACGACGCGGGCAGCCGTTTGTCGCGCGACACGGCGCTGGAACTGTGGACGGCGGGCAGCGCCTGGTTCTCCAGCGAGCAAGGCAAGAAGGGCCGCATCCAGGAAGGCATGCTGGCCGACCTGGCCGTGCTGAGCGCGGATTTCTTCAGCATCGATGAAGAGGCGATCAAGTCGATTGAGTCCGTGCTCACCATCGTCGGCGGCAAGATCGTCTACGGCCAGGCGGAATTTACCAAGCTGGCGCCGCCTGCCATTCCCGTGCTGCCCGATTGGTCGCCCGTGAAAAACGTGGCCGGCCACTACCGCGCCGCGCCGCCGCAAAAAACCAGCGTCATACAGCAGCACCAGTGCCAGGGCGCCTGCGGCGTGCATGCCCACGCCCACGACGTGGCGCGCAAGAGTTCCGTACCCGTGTCCAGCCACTCCGGCTTCTGGGGCGCGCTGGGGTGCAGCTGCTTTGCGTTCTGAGGTGCGTATGGCGCGCGTGTTTTCATGCGCCGCCGGTGCCTTGGCACTGGCGGCGGCCCTGCCCGCTACGGCACAGGAAAATGTGCAGCTGTACGGCCGCCTGAACGTGGCGCTCGAAGCGCTGCGCTCGTCCGGTAGCGGCGACAGCGTGCAGCGCCTGTCCAACAACCGCTCGGTACTCGGTGTTCGCGGCAGCGAAGACCTGGGCGGCGGCTGGCAGGCGCTGTTCCAGGTCGAGGGCACCCTGTCGCCTGACACGGGCGCGGGTTCCATTGCCGCGCGCGACACGCGCGTCGGCATTGCCGGCCCGTGGGGCACGCTGTTTGCCGGTAACTGGACCCTGCCCTACAACAGCGCCACCTCGGCGCTCGACCCGTTCTACCCCACCACGGCGGGCTACATGAGCTTGATGGGCAATGGCGCGGGCGCCACCGAAAACAATACCAGCAACGCATATTCGTTCGACCGGCGCCAGCAGAACAGCGTCCATTACTGGACGCCGCAGTGGCAGGGCTGGTCGCTGCGCGTGGCGCGCGGCATGGCGGAAGAACGGCCGGCCAACGGTGCGCATCCGTCACTGACGTCGGCCGCCCTGCTCTACGACAGTGGCGACCTGTACGCCAGCCTGGCGCATGAAGAGCACCACGACTACCAGGGACGGGGCTTGAGCGACCGTGGCAGCAAGCTGGCCATCGCGTGGCGGATCGACAGCGCCACGCAACTGGCGTTAGCCTTGGAAAGCCTGCGCTATGCCACAGCGACGGGAGAGCTGCGCCGGCGCACGGTGTATGCCTCCGCCACGCGCCAGTTCGGCCGCCATGGCTTGCGTGTCGGCCTGGCCCACGCGCAAAGCGCCACCGGCAGCGCGCTGGAAACCATCGGCACCGTGCGCGCGGGAGCCGGCACGGGCGCCACCCACGCCACCATCGGCTACGACTACCAGCTGTCGAAACGCAGCAGCCTGTTTGCCTACTACACGCGGCTGGCCAACGGCCGCAACGGCATCGCCGGCTTTGCCATCAACAGCCTCGGACGCGAAACAGGTGCTGCAGGCGCCACCCTGTCGGGCGTGGCGCTGGGCATCAAGCACAACTTCTGAGGCACGGTTTTCATGGACAGCCCTGCGCGCGGCGCGTACAGTCTTCGTTCCGCAACCAGGGCAGGCATCTGCGAACAGACACCATGAAGCGAGCATCAGCGCCGGCGCTTGGCGACTGGGTCAAGTGCGCCGAACCGGTACAGGGAATCGAACGCATCGAGGCGTGGTTCCAGGGCAAGGCCTATGCCATGCACCGCCACGATACCTACGCCATCGGCCGCACGCTGGCCGGCGTGCAGCGTTTCAGCTACCGCCGCGGCCAGCGCGACAGCCTGCCCGGCAATACCATGATCCTGCATCCCGACGAGGCGCACGATGGCCAGGCGGGTACCGACGCCGGCTTCCGTTACCGCATGCTGTATATCGAACCGGCGTTGTTCCAGGACGTGCTGGGCGGCCGCGCGCTGCCCTTCATCGAAGGTGGCGTGTCGACCGATCCCCGCCTGGCGACAGCCACCTGCGCCTTGCTGCCGCACGACGGCCATCCGCTCGAAGCGCTGGAGCAGAGCGAGGCGCTGGCCGAACTGGCGCATGCGCTGGCGGCGGCGGCCGGCACGCCGGCGCAGCGTCCAAAAGGCGACTTCCTGGCGGCGCGGCGCGCGCGCGACTACTTGCAGGCGCACTGCACGCGCGCCGTCACCCTGGAGGAACTGGAAGCGGCAACGGGACGCGACCGCTGGAGCCTGTCGCACGACTTTCGCGTGTTTTATGGCACCAGCCCATACCGCTATCTGACGATGCGGCGTCTGGAGATGGTGCGGTGCCTGCTCTTGGGTGGCGCCACGCTCGCCTCGGCCGCCATGGCGGCAGGCTTTGCCGACCAGAGCCACATGACGCGGCATTTCCTGAAAACCCATGGAATCACCCCCGGCCGCTGGCTGCGCTATGCTGGCGGCGCCAGCACACGCTGAAAACACCCACGATCGTTCAATACGGCCGGCAAGCACCTGCGTATTCTGGCTGCATCGCCACTTGAACGGAGCACAGCATGCCAGACACTACCATTACCACCACCACGCGCGGCCAGGGCCAATCCATCGACCTGGCAGGCAAGATCGACCTGATCGACGGGCACTGGCAACCGCGCGTCATCGCCGAAATGAACGACTACCAATTCAAGGTCGTCAAGGTACTGGGCGAATTCCAGTGGCACCGGCACGCCGACACGGATGAAACCTTCATCGTGCTGGACGGCGAATTGCGCATCGCCGTGCGCGGCCCTGGCTATGCGGAAGGACACGCCATCGTGCTGACTGCCGGCCAGCTGGCCGTGGTGCCCAAGGGTGTCGAACACAAGCCGTGCGCCCTTGCCGAAACGAGGCTGCTGCTGATCGAACCGCGCGGCGTGGTCAACACGGGCGACGGCGGCGCGGGCGAACGCACGGTGGAGAACGACCAGTGGATCTGAAACAGGAAAGCGACAAATAACAAAAAACCCGCTGACTTTTGCAAGTAAGCGGGTTTTCTGATGAAACTTGGTGCCGTTGGCCGGAATCGAACTGGCGACCTTCACATTACGAATGTGCTGCTCTACCAACTGAGCTACAACGGCGAAGACCCACATTCTACAAACAATGCACAAAATTTGCTAGTGTCAACGCGAACTTTTTTGCATTTTTTTAGCGGCCTGGCTGCGCGCCGCTAAAAATCGTGGAAAAGTGCGGTTTTTTTACTCAGCGTGGTAGGCCGTGACGCGGGCCACTTCGTCTTTCGAACCGAGGAAGACGGGCACGCGCTGGTGCAGCTTGTGCGGGGCGATGTCCATGATGCGCTGCTGGCCGTCGGTGGCCGCGCCGCCCGCTTGCTCGACGATGAAGGCCATCGGGTTCGCTTCGTACATCAGGCGCAGCTTGCCCGGCATCGACGTGTCACGCAGGTCGGCCGGGTACATGAAGATGCCGCCGCGGTTCAGGATGCGGTGCACGTCAGCCACCATCGAGGCGATCCAGCGCATGTTGAAATTGGTGCCGCGCGGGCCAGTGTCGCCGGCCAGCAGTTCGTCGACATAGCGCTTCACGGGCGGATGCCAGTGGCGCGCGTTCGACATGTTGATGGCGAATTCCTTCGTCGTCGGCGGAATCTGCATATTGCTTTGCGTGAGGACCCACGAACCCATTTCGCGGTCCAGGGTGAAGCAGTTCACGCCATTGCCGAAGGTCAGCACCAGCATGGTTTGCGGGCCGTACACGGCGTAGCCGGCCGCCACTTGCTTGCTGCCTGCCTGCATGAAGTCCTGCTCGGTCGGCTGACCCATGCCGTCCGGCGCTTTCAGCACGGAGAAGATGGTGCCGATCGAGACGTTGACGTCGATGTTCGACGAACCATCGAGTGGATCGAACAGCAGCATGTATTCGCCCTTCGGATAGCGGTTCGGGATCGGGTGGATCGATTCCATCTCTTCTGACGCCATGGCCGCCAGGTGGCCGCCCCATTCGTTCGCTTCGAGCAGGATCTCGTTGGAGATGATGTCGAGTTTTTTCTGTACTTCGCCCTGCACGTTTTCCGTGTCGGCCGTGCCCAGCACTTCGCCCAGCGCACCCTTGCCGACGGCGTGGCTGATGGTCTTGCAGGCGCGCGCGACGACTTCGATCAGCAGGCGCAGTTCGGCCGGAATGCTGTTGTTCGAGCGCTGCTCTTCAACCAGGTATTGCGTAAGACTGATGCGTTTCATGAAACCCCTTCGTTAGTTTTAAATACGTCTCGTTCGGTGCCTGTCGGCTTACGCGCCCCTGGCGCTAAGCCGACCTACAAAATGATGAATGCCCATGCATGCGCGTAGGTCGGATTAGCCCGCAGGGCGTAATCCGACGTGCAATCAATTGGCCAATGCCTTGCTGACCACTTCCATCACGTCATTCGACAAACTGGCCTGGCCGGCGACTTTTTCCAGCGCGTCGCGCATGGAGCCTTGCAGCGCGGGCACGTAACGGCGCCAGCGGTCCATCGAGCGCGCGAGGCGGGCAGCCACTTGCGGGTTCAGGGCGTCGAGCGCGATGACCTGCTCGGCCCAGAAGGCGTAGCCGCTGCCGTCCTGTGCATGGAACTGCGATGGATTGCCGTTGGTGAAATTGAAGATCAGGCTGCGCGCGCGGTTCGGATTTTTCAAGGTGAAGGCCGGATGCGTCATTAACTGGCGCACGGCTTGCACATCGGTCGTGGGCGCGGCCGCCTGCATGGCGAACCACTTGTCGACCACCAGCGCTTCGTTCTCGAAATCGCTATAGAAGCTGGTCAAAGCCGCCTGCGCATGCGGCTGCGAGCCGGAATGAATCAGCGCCGCCAGCGCTGCTGCCCGGTCCGTCATGTTGCCGGCATTGTCGAACTGCCGCCGCGCCAGGTCCAGCTCCGCCGCTTTAGGCGCGATCAGCAGATACGACAGGGCCAGGTTTTTCAGCGCGCGCTTGCCGGCCGACAGGGCGTCCGGGCTGTACTCGCCCGGCGTCTGGTTGGCGTGGTACTGCGCCAGCAATTCAGGCTTCAGGGCTGCCGCGATGGTGCGGCGCATGAACTGGCGCGCCGCGTGGATCGCTTGCGGGTCGACTTGCGCCATGCGCTCGGCGATGATGGTTTCCGACGGCAGGATCAGGGCCAGCTCGCGGAAGGCGGGATCGAGCGTGTCGTCGGCCAGCAAGGCGCGCTGCGCTGCAATGAAGGTGTCGTCCAGCGCCAGGGTCTCGCCGGCGGCGACGGCGCCCGTCAGTTTCAGCAGCCGCTCCATGGCCAGGCGCTGGCCCGCTTCCCATCGGTTGACGGGATCGCTGTCGTGGCGGAACAGGTGCAGCAGTTCCGCGTCGGTATAGCCGTATTCGAGCACCACGGGCGCGGAAAAATCGCGCAGCAGCGATGGCACAGGTTCTTCCGCCACGTTCGTGAAGCGGAAAGTCTGCGACGCCTGCGTCAATTCCAGCACGACGCTGGTGGCGCCATTGGCTGCCACGCCATCGACGTGCAGCGGCAGGTCGCGGCCATCGGCAGCCAGCAAGCCGACGGTGACGGGAATGTGGAACGGCAGTTTCTTCGCCTGGCCCGGCGTGGCGGGACAGCTTTGCGCCAGGGTCAGCTCGAACGTCCGGCTGGCCGTGTCATAGCGCGTGGAGGCTTTTACTATCGGCGTGCCGGCCTGGCTGTACCAGCGCTCGAATTGCGTGAAGTCGCGGCCATTCGCATCGGCCATGGCGGCACGGAAATCGTCGCACTGGACGGCCTGGCCATCGTGGCGCTCAAAATACAGGTCCATGCCCTTGCGGAAACCGTCGCGGCTCACGAGGGTCTGGTACATGCGCACCACTTCGGCGCCCTTCTCGTAGATGGTGACCGTATAAAAGTTATTGATCTCGACAAAGGAGTCGGGACGCACGGGATGGGCCATCGGGCCCGCATCTTCAGGGAACTGCGCCTGGCGCAGGGTGCGCACCTGGTCGATGCGCGTGACCGCGCGGCCCGTGTCCGTGCCGATCATGTCGGCCGAGAATTCCTGGTCGCGGAACACCGTCAAGCCTTCCTTCAGCGACAGCTGGAACCAGTCGCGGCACGTCACGCGGTTGCCGGTCCAGTTGTGGAAGTATTCATGGCCCACCACCGCTTCGATGCCCGCGTAATCGACGTCGGTCGCCACGCGCGAATTGGCCAGCACATACTTGGTATTGAAAATATTCAGGCCCTTGTTTTCCATGGCGCCCATGTTGAAGTCGCCCACGGCAACGATCATGAAGCGGTCCAGGTCCAGCTCCAGGCCAAAGCGTTCCTCGTCCCAGCGGATCGAGTTTTTCAGCGACTGCATGGCGTAGTCGGTCTTATCGAGGTTGCCGTCTTCCACCCACACTTGCAGCAGCACTTCGCGGCCCGACTTCAGGATATAGCACTCTTCCTGGCACACCAGACGCGCGGCGACGAGGGCAAACAGGTACGATGGCTTCTTGAACGGATCTTCCCACTTGGCGTAATGGCGGCCGTCGCCCAGGTCGCCCTCTTCGATCAGGTTGCCATTCGATAGCAGCACCGGATATTGTTCCTTGTCGGCGCGCAGCATGACCGTGTACTTGGCCATCACGTCCGGACGGTCCGGGAAGAAGGTGATGCGGCGGAAGCCTTCCGCTTCGCACTGCGTGAAGAAATTATGGTTCGATACGTACAGGCCCGACAGCGACGTGTTGTCCTGCGGCGCCAGCACGGTCTCGATATCGAGCAGCACCTCGTCCGGCGCCTTGGGGATGGTCAGCATGCCGGCCGTCAGCTTGTACTGCGACGGCTTCAGCACCTTGCCATTCAGGCGTACCATCACCAGTTCGATATGTTCGCCGTGCAATTCAATGCTGCGGCTGGCGCTGGCCGGGTTGTGGCGCATATGGATCCGGCTCGCCACCACTGTGCGGGCGGGATCAAGATCGAAACCAAGTTCGACGCTGTCGACCAGGAAGCTGGGCGGCGTGTAATCTTTGCGGTAAATCGTCTGAGGGCTGTCTGTGCGCATAGGGATTTGGGTGGGAGCGGAGGCAAAAGCCTATTTTACCAACACCAGCCCCCGATAGTCGCGATTCAGCTCAGGAATGTTGGATTCCCTTACACGCCGACATGCTCGGTAACATTCTGTAATAATGAATAGAAACAAATAGAACTATTCTTATAATACTAAGCGATGAATTGTGTCTACTATCAGGAGGTCATGCAATGAAACGTTATCTCACCATCATGATGGCCGCATTGACCGTGTTGCTGACCGGATGCGCCACCACCATACGCAGCGATGTCACCGTCTTTCATGAGTGGCCTGCGCAATTACAGGACAAATCGTATGCGTTTGAAGCGCCAGCGGCGGAAAACGACACGCTGGAATACCGCAGCTACCAGAACCTGGTGCGCGCGGAACTGGCCAAGCACGGCTTTGGCGAAGCTTCCGGCCCTGCGGCAGCCAATTTGCGCGTGGCGATGCATTTCTCCACCGTCGACTATCCTGAGCGCGTGCTGCAAGCCACCGATCCATTCTGGTATGGTCCAGGCTACTGGCCTGGCCGCTATGGCTACCGCTACGGCGCATGGCCAGGCTATGGCCGCTTCGGCTACAACCCCTACTGGTATGGTCCGCTGGACCTCGAAGAAAGCGTGCGCCATAAATACGAGCGCGAACTGCGCATCACGATCAATGACCGCAACGGCAAGAAACTGTACGACGTGACCGTGCAATCGACCAGCAACAAGCGCGCCACGTCGCAAGTGATGCCGGCCATGGTGGCGAGCGCCTTTGCCGACTTCCCCGGCCAGAGCGGCGTACCCAGGAAAGTCGAAGTCAAGGTGGACTGAGAGCGCCAGCCAAAACCTACTGCGCGTCGCGATCTACGGCCTGCGATGCTCACTGTACCTTCGTACAGTTGCGCTTCTCGACCGCAGCTCCCTTCCGCTCGCTACGGTTTTGTCAGGCGCGGAAAGTCTGAAGTATGCTTAAAAAAACCCGGCTTGTGCATTGCTGCATCAGCCGGGTTTTTCATGTCTGCATTTCATTCCTAAGAATAATACGCCTCGGCCGCAAAGGTCAGCGCGCCGATCAGGGCGACGGCCAATAACAGCACGATCAGCAGGCGGCCAAATTTCGGCGTGCCGTCATTGCCGCCGCTCATGGCACGATGATGGTCGAGCCCGTCGTCTTGCGCGCTTCCAGGTCCGTGTGCGCCTGGGCGATATTATCCAGACTGTAGCGCTGGTTGATCTCGATCTGCACTTCACCGCTACTGACGACGCCGAACAGCGAGGTCGCCATCTCTTCCAGGTTCGTGCGGTTCGATGCATAGCTGAACAGGGCCGGACGCGTGAGGAACAGCGAGCCGCGCGAGGCCAGTTCGCCGAGGGTAAACGCGGGCACGGGACCGGACGCGTTGCCGAAGCTGACCATCATGCCCAGCGGCGCCAGGCAGTCGAGCGAGCCCGTAAACGTATCCTTGCCGATGGAATCGTAAACCACCGAGACTCCCTTGCCGCCCGTGATTTCGCGCACGCGCTCGACGAAGTTTTCCGTGTTGTAGTTGATGACGTGGGCCGCGCCGTGCGCCTTGGCCAGCGCCACCTTTTCATCGGAACCGGCCGTGCCGATCAGGTTCACGCCCAGCACTTTCGCCCACTGGCAGGCGATCAGGCCCACGCCGCCCGCAGCCGCGTGGAACAGGATGGTGTCGCCCGCCTTCAGGGCCACCGTGCGGTGGAACAGGTATTGCACCGTCAAGCCTTGCAGCATCATGGCGGCGGCCGTGTCGAAAGCGATGCGCTCGGGCAGCACCAGCAGCAGGGCCGCCGGCAGGTTGCGCTGCTGCGCATACGCGCCATTGATGCGCGCCGCATACGCCACCCGGTCGCCGACCTTCACTTCCGTGACACCCTCGCCCACCGCCTCGACGATGCCCGCACCCTCGACGCCGAGGCCATTGGGCAGCGGCTGCGGGTACAAGCCCGTGCGGAAATACACGTCGATGAAATTGAGGCCGATGGCCTCGTGCCTGACGCGCGCCTCGCCGGGACCGGGCGGCGGCAGTTCCACGTCCACATATTCCATCACTTCCGGGCCGCCCGTGCGCTGCACACGGATGGCTTTGGTGGTAATCGTTGCACTCATGCTCATCTCCTTGTCTGGGTGAATCAGGCGGCCGCGTTGGCCCGCGCCTGCAGTTGCGACAGCACCAGGTGCGCCGACGACAGATTTGTCGCGCACGCCACGTTGTGCACGTCACAGGCGCGCACCAGCGCATTGATGTCCGGCTCATGCGGCTGCGGCGTCATCGGGTCGCGCAGGAAGATCACGCAATCGATCAAGCCTTCCACCAGCAGGGAACCGATCTGCAAGTCACCGCCGAACGGGCCCGAATGCTTGCGCTCGACTGCCAGCCCCAGCTCGTTGATCAGACGCCCGCCCGTGGTGCCCGTGGCCGACAGTTCGCAGCCCTTCAAAAAATCCAGGTATTCGCCCGCCAGGGTAATCATGTCATCTTTTTTCTTGTCGTGGGCAATCAGGGCGATGCGTGTTTTCATGGTGAGGACTTTTCAGTGGGTGGATGAATTATTTCTTTTTCGACAGCAAGTAAATACCGGCCAATACCAGGCTGGTGCCCGCCAGTTGCCAGTTGGTGATCGGTTCATCGAGAATCATGGCGCCCAGGAACAGGGTCGACACGGGGCCGATCATGCCCGCTTGCGAAGCGACGGGCGCGCCGATGCGCTCGACGGCAATCATCGTCATGAAGACGGGCATCACCGTGCAAAAGATGCCATTCAGCAATGACAAACCATACACGGGCATGGGCTGGATCAGCAGTTCGACGGGGCGCAGGATGAAGAATTGGGCGATGCAGGCAAAGCTGGCCACGCACATCGCGTAGGAAACGAGCCGCATCGAGCCGATGCGTTTCACCAATTCACCCGATCCCAGCAGATACACGGCATACGAGCAGGCCGAGCCCAGCACCAAAGTGGAACCCAGCGCCACATTGCTGGCGCCGCCCTGCAAGTCATGCACGAACACCAGCACGATGCCGCAGTAGGACGTGAACAAGGCCAGCCACTGCAAGCGGCTGATGCTCTGCTTGAAGTACACGGTGGTAATCAGGAGCACAAACGTGGGTGTGAGGAACAGGATCAATCGCTCGAGTCCCACGGAAATGTATTGCAGGCCCAGGAAATCCAGGTAGCTGGACAGGTAGTAGCCGACGAGGCCCAGCCCGACGAGGCGCAGCCGGTCGCTGTTTGATAACGGCGGCTCCGTGCGCATCTTCCACCAGGCGATGACGGCGAACACGGGCAGCGAAAAAATCATCCTGAAGGCGATCAGGGTGACGGCGTCGATCTGGTAGCGGTACAGCAGCTTGGCGACGATGGCCTTGGTGGAAAACAGCACCGCCCCGCCCACGGCGATGGCCAGGCCACCGAGGTAGACGGAACGGGGAAGCGATGCAGGGGTTGCTTGCGGGGAACTGGAGCTCATGCCCAGATTGTAATGGCAAAAGCGAAAGGAAGCTGCAATGCCCATGCCGGTGGCGTAGGTCGGGTTAGCCCAAAGGGCGTAACCCGACAACAGCCACATAGCAAGCAAAGACCACCAGCCGCGCCAACCATGTTGTCGGATTACGCGCGGCTTTGCCGCGCTAATCCGACCTACGTCTACAACGCCTATGCCGTTGGCGCAGTGGCGTAGGTCGGGTTAGCCCAAAGGGCGTAACCCGACAACATCCCAGTGCAGCATTTAGGAGACGACTACCGCCGCCGCACCCGCCGTCACGGTCGCCGTCGTCACCCGTGCAATCACGTTCGCCGGCGCCGCCGTGCCGATCAGTTTATTCACCTGCTTGAACTGCGCCACCAGCTTGCCTGGTGTCAAAGTCACCACCGTGTAGCCTTGCGCATCCGTGTTCAGATGCTTGATCCACGGGTTGTTGCCCAGGCCGGACAATTGCTGCGCCAGGCCCAGCAGGGTCGTGCTGAAGTCAGTGCTCGCTTTCAAGCCAGCCTGCACGGCAGCGACCGTCGCGTCCAGTTGCGCTTCCGGAACGCCCTTGGCGGCCAGGGCGCCGCGCAACTGCACGCGCAATTGCTCGAGCAGGCTGTCGACGGTGGGCGCTGCCTTGCCCATGGTGTAGTCGAGCAGGTTGACGTCGAGATTGACCGTGCCCAGGCCCGTAACGGGAATGGCCAGCGGGTAGCTGACGAGGGTGCCGATATCGCCCATGCTGCCGGCGGCCGACTTCAGGTAGCTGAAGAAGGAGTCCGAGCTGACGCCGGCCGACACCAGGTCCACCATGACGGGCGTGCCGCCGCCTGCCGCGTCGAAATCGTCGCTGACGGTGCCCGCAAAAAACGAGTGGATATCGCCGGTCAGCGCCACCACGTTGCCGATGGCATTGGTTTTCAGGTGCGACATCAGGTTCTTGCGCTCGCTGTTGTAGCCATCCCACTGGTCGCAATTGAGCAGGAAGCGCGTGAAGAACGGCGCCAGCGCCGCTTGCTGGCCCGATGCGGCGACAAAGCTCGATCCGGCGCCCTTGGCCTGCACGTCGGGCTTGATCCAGCCAAAGGCGATCACTTGCGCGGCGGCGGCCGGCGAAGCGCTGTTGTAGGCGGCCACCGTGATGCCGGCCTGAACCGCGCTCAAGCCGGCGCCCACGGCAGCGGCGCCCTGGGCGCTGGCGTTCGCTGCCGCGCCGGCAATGGCCATGGCCGCCGCCTGCGCCACGTTTTGCGCCGCGCCCGCCGTGGAAGCTGCCACGATGGCGGACGCCAGCGGCACGCTGCCGCCCACCAAAGGAAGGGTGCTGGCGATGGCCTGGCCCACCTTGCTCATGGCGCTCAACGCCAGCAAGGTGGCGATCGCATCCGTGCCATTCAAGCCCATGCGCAGCAAGGACACTTCATTGCCCCACAGTTTCCAGGTCGAGGTCGCCGCCTTCATCTTGCTTTTCCACCAGTCGCGCTGCGTGCTGCCCAGCATGCCGACAGCGGCCAGCGGGTCGGCGCCAGCCTTGGTGGCGGCCGCCATTTTCTGCCCTTCCACGCTGTCGAACAGCGCTTGCGGCACCAGGTAGCGGCTGCCGATGCTGCCCAGCGGCTTGCCCGTGGCCGGGTTGATGGTCGACTCGGCGATCGCATGGTCGGCGCGGTACAGGCGCTCGTCCGTCATCACCAGCTGCATCAGTTTGCCGAACCGGAAATCGCGGTAGATCTGGATATTCTGGAACGTGGTCGCGGCGCTATCGAACGTGACGTCGGCCGGCATGTATTCGAACCACGCCTGGTTGGCGCTGCGGCGGCGGGCCGGCTGGTGCAGATCGGAGCCGTCGGCGGCCACGATGCCTTCGTAGGTGGAGGCGTCCTGCCAGGCGTCGTCCGTGAATTCATGGTCGTCCCAGATGGCGATGAAGGCAAAGCGCTCGTGCACGGCCTGCAGGCGCGCATCGGTGCGGTATTTCTTGTACAGGTAGCGGTAATCGGCCACGGTGGTCGCGTATTTGGCGCCGGACGCGCCGCTTTTGAAGGTGCCGTCGGGCAGTTTCAGCTGGTCGTGGCGGCTTTCCACGGCGCCGCTCTGGAACGCTTCGCCCACCGTTTCATAGATGTAGTCGCCCAGGTGGACGATGAAATCGAGGCTTTCATTGGCGGCGATGTGCGACAGCGCACCCCAGTGGTTGATGCTCCAGTCCTGGCACGTCAGGTAGGCGAACTGCAGCTGCGCCACGTCGGCCGTGGCGGCGGGCGCCGTCTTGAAGCGGCCCACGTTCGAGCGCACGTCGCCGGCGATGAACTGGTAAAAATACACCTGGCCCGGCTGCAAGCCCGTCACCTTGTGGCGCAAGGTATTGTCGAAATCGGCTTTCAGGGGCAATTTCGCGTCGACGATGGGCGTGCCCGCCAGGGCCGTGTTGCTGCCCAGGGCGGCCGTATTGTCGCTGGCGCTGACGATCAGGCGCACGGCAACGTCGGACTTGCCGGCAACGGCGGGCGCGACGGCGTCGAAACTGGCGGGCACGACGCGCGTCCACAGCATGGCGCTGTCGGCGCGCGGGTCGCCCGACGCGACGCTTTGCGGGAATTTCCAGTCGCCGCCCGAAGCGAGCGGCACGCCAGGATCGCTGTAATCGGTACTGCCGCAGGCGGCCAGGCCGGCGGTGGCCACGGAGACGGTAATGAAGCCGCCCAATTTCAGAAATTGCCGCCTGTCCATTTGACTTGCCATGATGTCGCGCCCTCGATATGGTGAAAGCGCGTCACTTTAGCAACAGATTATGTCATCCTGATGACGGGGCCATGCCGCTTGCCAGGGGGCCGATATGCTAAAATGTCGGCCACAATTGAACACCCGTCTAAGGAAGATTCGACATGGCAGGACATAGCAAATGGGCCAATATCAAGCATAAAAAGGCTGCCACCGATGCCAAGCGCGGCAAAATCTGGACGCGCCTGATCAAGGAAATCACGGTTGCGGCCCGCATGGGCGGCGCCGACGCCATCACCAATCCGCGCCTGCGCCTGGCCGTCGACAAGGCGGCTGACGCCAATATGCCAAAAGACAACGTCCAGCGCGCGATCAACCGCGGCAGCGGCGGCGTCGATGGCGCCAACTACGAAGAAGTGCGCTACGAAGGCTATGGCGTGGGCGGCGCGGCCGTCATCGTCGAATGCATGACCGACAACAAGGTGCGCACGGTGGCCGAAGTCCGCAACGCCTTCAACAAGAACGGCGGCAACATGGGCAACGAAGGCTCCGTCGCCTTCATGTTCCAGCACTGCGGCCAGCTGCTGTTCGCGCCGGGCACCGACGAAGACAAGCTGATGGAAGCGGCCTTGGAAGCAGGCGCCGACGACGTCATCGCCGATGAAGAAGGCGGCTTCGAAGTAGTGACCCCCGTGCACGATTTCGCCACCGTCAAGGAAGCGCTGGAAGCGGCCGGCTTCAAGGCCGAAGTGGCCGAAGTCATCATGAAACCGGCGACGGAAACCGTGTACTCGGGCGACGACGCCATCAAGATGCAAAAGCTGATCGACGCGCTGGAACTGCTGGACGACGTGCAGGAAGTGTTTACCAACGCGCTGATAGAGAATTAATCACTCTGTACTCAAGGGCGGCACCGCCGCCCTGCAACCCACATTGAACGAACGGTCCCTATGAAAATTCTGGTAGTCGGCTCTGGCGGCCGCGAACACGCCCTGGCCTGGAAACTGGCCCAGTCCGAACGCATACAGATGGTGTATGTCGCGCCGGGCAACGGCGGCACCGCGCGCGATGCGCGCCTGGTCAATCTCGACATCAGCGACCCGCAATTGCTGGCCGACTTCGTTCAGCAGGAACACATCGGCCTGACGGTCGTCGGCCCGGAAGTGCCGCTGGCAGCGGGCATCGTCAACCTGTTCCGCTCGCGCGGCCTGAAAATCTTCGGCCCGACCAAGGAAGCGGCGCAGCTGGAATCGTCGAAGGACTTCGCCAAGGCTTTCATGCAGCGCCACGGCATCCCGACGGCCGCCTACCAGACGTTCTCCGACGTCGCTCCCGCGCATGCCTACATCGACGCCATGGGCGCGCCCATCGTCATCAAGGCCGACGGCCTGGCCGCCGGCAAGGGCGTCGTCGTTGCCATGACTCTGGAAGAAGCGCACCAGGCGGTCGACATGATGCTGTCCGATAACCAGTTCGGCGACGCCGGCGCGCGCATCGTCATCGAGGAATTCCTCGCCGGCGAAGAAGCGAGCTTCATCGTCATGTGCGACGGCAAGAACATCCTGCCGCTGGCCACCAGCCAGGATCACAAGCGCCTGAAGGACCACGACCAGGGTCCGAACACGGGCGGCATGGGCGCGTATTCGCCAGCGCCGATCGTCACGCCGGCCATGCATGCGCGCGTCATGCGCGAGATCATCGTGCCGACCATCCAGGGCATGGCCAAGGATGGCATCACGTTCACGGGCTTCCTGTACGCGGGCCTGATGATCGACGACAAGGGCACGCCGAAGACGCTGGAATTCAACTGCCGCATGGGCGACCCGGAAACGCAGCCGATCATGGCGCGCCTGAAAACCGATCTGGTCACCGTCATGGAACACGCCGTCAACGGCACCTTGGACGCCGTGGAACTGGAATGGGACCGCCGCACGGCCGTTGGCGTCGTCATGGCCGCCGCCGGCTACCCGGACGATCCTGTCAAGGGTACGGCGATCGGCGACATCCCGGCCGAAACGCCGGACTCCGTCACCTTCCATGCGGGCACCCGCATCGACGGCGAACGCCTGGTCACCAATGGCGGGCGCGTGCTGTGCGTGGTCGGCCTGGGCGACAGCATCAAGATGGCGCAGAAGCAGGCGTATGAAACCGTGGAAAAAATCCATTTCGACGGCGCGCAATACCGCCGCGACATCGGCTGGCGCGGCCTGAAACACTGATCAGCCCTTTAGCGGCAAACGGCGGGGCCGGCGCGGAAGTCATCCGCCCCGGCCCCGTTTTAATTGGCGCGCCGGGAAAACGGGCTTTGCGCTAAGATTTTGCCTTTCAGACAAAACTGCCGCCCATGCCCAGCCCCAGCCACATTCATCCCTCACTCGCCCAGGCACGCCAGCTCGGTCTGATCACGGACGATGAACTCGACGACGCCATCGCCGAACTGGAGATCATCGAACTGCAGCGCAAGCATAACGAGGAAGAAGGCATCGACGTGCCGGAACTTGCCGCTGGCGCGGGGCTTGTCGACACCCTGGCATGGCTGCTGCTCACGGACCTGCTGCCACAGGACGACTTTTTGCAGCGGGTGCGCGACCTGCCGCGCCAGCAACTGGCCGCCGACGCGCTGCGGCAAGTCAACCGCCAAGCCATCGACACCCTGTACGACGAAGACCTGATCGACCAGTGGCAGCGCGACGCCGCGCACGCCCGCTTGCCGGCGGACCGCCTGCTCGCCTCGCCGGTCGCCGCCCTGCGCGACATGCTACGGCAAGGCACCTTGTCCGCGCCCCAATTCGAGGCGCTGCGCCTGCGCACCCGCCAGCGCGGCTCGGAACTGGGCCGCATCATCGTCGATGGCGCCGCGCAGCGGGCTCACCGCCCCGCGTATGCGCGCCCGGTGACATGGGTGATGCCAGCACTGCTGCTGGTGGTGGTATTGGCCGTTGCCGGCCGCGCCATCGTGTCCCGGCAGGCTCCCGCCACCATCGCCGAGCAGGGCGTCGAACGGCCTGAGCTGCAGCAGAACGCCGCGCACGCCGTCGAAAGCGCGCGCCTGCCCGGCGCCGGGCCGGACCTGTCCATCACCGTCGTGCAGGACGGCGCCACGCCGCCGGCGCCTTGAACCACAACGCACTTCCCGCGCAGGCGGCCATGATGGCATACTGCCGTTTTGCCACCAATGCGGGGAAGCCATGGCCTGGAATGAAGGATACGTGTCGGATATCGAGTACACCAACGGTTTTTACAGCGACCTGAGTCCGCATCACCTCAATTTCAGCTGCATCCTCAACGGCGTCGAACCGGTGCCCCTGGACCAGCCCTACACCTACTTTGAACTGGGCTTCGGCCGCGGCCAGACGCTCAATGTCCTGGCGGCCGCCAATGCCAACGGCCGGTTCTACGGCAACGATTTCAATCCGGCCCATGTCGCTGGCGCACGCGCCCTGGCGGCCAAGGCCCAGTCGAGCAATCTGACCCTGCTGGAAAACAGCTTTGAAGAATTGGCCCAGGGCCACGTGCCCGATCTGCCGCAGTTCGACTTCATTACCCTGCACGGCATCTACACCTGGGTCAACCGCGAGAATCGCCAGCATATCGTCGACTTCATCGCCCGCTACCTGAAACCGGGCGGCATCGTTTCGCTCAGCTATAACGCCATGCCTGGCTGGAGTTCCGCCCTGCCCCTGCAGCGCCTGCTGCTGGAGTTTGCCGCCAGCTTCCCCGGCCGCAGCGACTTGCAGATGCAGGCTGGCATCGCCTACGTGCAGCAGCTGCAGAACCTGCAGGCCGGCTACATCGCAGACAATCCCGCACTCGCGCCGCGCCTCAATGCGCTCATCAACAGCGATCCCCATTACAGCGTGCATGAATACCTGAACCAGAACTGGGAGCCGTTGTACCACACGGACGTGATGCGCGATGTGGCGCGCGCCAAGCTCGATTTTGCCGGCTCCGCCGACCTGCCTTTTGCCTTTCCCGCGCTGTATCTGAACGCCGACCAGCAAGCCACCATCGACTTGCTGCCCGACGCCGCCATGCGCGAAATGATGAAGGATTATTTTCTCAATACCAGCTTCCGCAAGGATGTGCTGGTGCGGGGCGCGCGCCGCATGGGGGCCGTGCGCCAGGCCGAGTGCCTCGCCAGCGTGCACCTGGCCATGCTGGTGCCGCGTGAAAAAATGGCCTTTACCTTCCAGACCAAGGCGGGCGTCGTGACAGGAAACGAGCAGGTCTACGGCGCCGTCTGCGATGCGCTGGCGACCGGCCCGCATAGTCTGGCCGACCTGGCCGCACTGCCCTCCTTGCCCGGACAGAGCGTGCAAAGCCTGGCGGAGGTGGCGGCCATGCTGGTCACCGGCAGCCAGGTCGTGATGTATTTCCCGGCTGGGGCGCAGGACGGCAGCGGCGACGCGGCCGCGCGCCGCCTGAACCAGGCCATCGGCGCGCAGCTGCGCTACGGCGACGGCAATCGTGTCCTGTGTTCGCCATTGGCAGGCAGCGGCATCGACACGGAATTCATCGACCGGCTGCTGTTTTCGCTGCTCATCCAGGAAGGGGAACAGCCGGATCTGGCCACCTTGCAGGCACAGGCGGCCAGCGCCATGGCGCACTGCGGGCGCCGCCTGCTCAATGAGGGCGCGGCATGCGACGACGAGGCGGCGCACCAGCAGCTGCTCAACGCAGCCATCGAGGAATTCCTGCGTGAGAAACTGCCTGTGCTGCAGCAGTTGCGCATGCTGTAAGGGGCGCTGGCCGCAAAACCACAGCGCCAGCGCCGCCCTATCACAAAAACGCGTAACAGGGTACAATCCGTCCTTACTTTTTTATTTCGGCCTCGTCGGCCCACGCGATGTCGTCAACTCCCTCCCCTTCGGCCGTCAAGGCTTATTTGCTCGATTTGCAAAGCCGTATCGTGCAGGCGCTCGAAGCGCAGGACGGCAAGCCCTTCCTGACCGATACCTGGCAGCGCCCCGAGGGCGGCGGCGGCATTTCGCGGCTGATCGAGGAAGGCAATGTGTTCGAGCGTGGCGGCGTGAATTTTTCGCACGTCACCGGCGCCGCGCTGCCTCCGTCGGCAGCGGCCGCGCGCCCTGAACTCGGTGGCAAGGCATGGGAAGCGATGGGCGTGTCGCTGGTGCTGCATCCGCGCAATCCCTACGCGCCCACGGTGCACATGAATGTACGGTTCTTCACCACCGTGAATGCCGATGGCGCACCCGTATGGTGGTTCGGCGGCGGCATGGATTTGACGCCGTATTACGGCGACGTGGACGACGTGAAGCATTTCCACCAGGTGTGCCACGATGCGCTGGCGCCGTTTGGCGACGAGCTGCATCCGAAATTCAAACAGTGGTGCGACGATTATTTCTACCTGAAGCACCGGCGCGAAGCGCGCGGCGCCGGCGGGATCTTCTTCGACGACTTCAACGCCTTGGGCTTTGACGGCAGTTTCGCCATGATGCGCAGCGCCGGCGACGCCTTCATCGAGGCCTATGTGCCGATCGTGGCGCGCCGCAAGGACACGCCGTACGGCGAACGCGAACGCGATTTCCAGTGCTACCGGCGCGGACGCTATGTCGAGTTCAACCTGGTGTTCGACCGAGGCACCCTGTTCGGCCTGCAGTCGGGCGGACGCACCGAGGCGATCCTGATGTCGATGCCGCCCGTGGTCAAGTGGCGCTACGACTGGCACCCGGAAGCGGGCAGTCCGGAAGCGGCGTTGTATACTGACTTCCTCGTGCATCGCGACTGGCTGCAGGCGTGACCGACGGTAGTACGGCGTGCGTGGCGCTGCTCGGCGGCAGCTACGATCCGGTGCATATGGGCCATGTCGCGCTGGGCACGCATTTTTCCAGCCTGCTGCACGCCGATGAACTGCGCGTGATACCGGCGGGCGCGCCCTGGCAAAAGGGTAGCCTGGGCGCCACCGGCCAGCAGCGCGCCGAGATGGCCGGCCTGGCCTTTGCCGGCCTGCCCCTGCCCGTGGTGATCGACCGCCAGGAAATCGAGCGCAGCGAACATGGCCAGGCCAGCTACACCATCGATACCTTGCGCCAGGTACGCGCCGAGCTGGGACCGCGCGCTTCCATCGTTTTCCTGATGGGCGCCGACCAGCTGCAGCGGCTCGCGACATGGCGCGAATGGCAGCAATTATTTGAATACGCGCATATCTGCGTCGCGGCCCGCCCCGGCTTCGCGCTGAATGACACAGCAGTACCGCAAGTGGTCGCCGACGAATTTTCGCGCCGCCTGGGGTCTCTGGAAAGCATCCGCAACACGCCGCACGGTCTGACTTATCTGGCACAGGACTTCGCGGTGGATATCTCCGCCACCGAAATACGTGCGGCATTACAACGGGGGAATCGGGCAAACTCGCTTGTTTCCCCGCTAGTGCTAGACTATATTGAACAACATAATTTATACAAAAGCTAAATGGACATCAAAAAACTGCAAACCCTCGTCGTTGACGCCCTTGAAGACGTCAAAGGCCAAGACATCGCCGTCTTCGAAACGAGTCACCTGACCAGCCTGTTCGACCGCATCGCGATCGTCTCCGGCACCTCGAACCGTCAAACCAAGGCGCTGGCCGCCTCGGTACGCGACAAGGTCAAGGATGCCGGCGGCCAGATCATCGGCATGGAAGGCGAGGAGACCGGTGAATGGGTGCTGGTCGATCTGGGCGACATGATCGTCCACATCATGCAAGCGCCTATCCGCGCCTACTACCGCCTGGAAGAAATCTGGGGCGACACGCCGGTCAAGCTGGGCGCCGCCAAGCGCGCGCCGAAAAAAGCCGCCGGCGACGAGCCGAAAAAGGTCAGCGGCCATCTGGCGGCAAGCAAGGCCAATGTGGAAGCTTCGCCCGTGATCGAGAAAAAGACACCGGCGAAGAAAGCCACGGCCGCTACCGCCGCAAAGAAAGCCCCGGCGAAAAAAGCCACCGCTTCCAAAGCTGTCGGCAAGACCGTGAAAGTCGCGCCAACCAAGACCGAAGCGGCTGCCGTGAAAGCACTGAAAGCGCTGCCAGAGAAAAAAGTACGCGCCCCACGCGCGGCCAAGCCGGCAGCCGATGCTGCACCGACAAAAACCGTGATCAAGCGTATCAAAAAAGTCGAAGCGTAAGCCTCGATGCAGCTCATCATCGCTGCGGTCGGCCATAAAATGCCGGCCTGGATAGAGACGGGCTTCGCGGAATACGCGAAGCGCATGCCGCCGGAATTGCGCATCGTGCTGAAAGAAATCAAGCCGGTGGAGCGTTCCGGCAGCAAGACCGCCGCCACGGCGATGGCGCTCGAACGCGAACGCATCGAAGCCGTCCTGCCCAAGGGCGTGCGCATCATCGCCCTCGACGAACGCGGCAAGGACCTGACCAGCGTCGGCCTGTCGCAGCAATTGATGGCGTGGCAGCAGGATGGCCGTGATACGGCTTTCCTGATCGGCGGCGCCGACGGCCTCGATCCGCAACTCAAGGCACGTGCCGAAGGCATGCTGCGCATTTCCAGCATGACCCTGCCGCACGGCGTGGTGCGCGTGATCCTCGCCGAGCAGCTCTACCGCGCCTGGTCGATCACGCAAAACCACCCCTATCACCGCGTCTGAACTCCTCCATGAAAACGGCTGATCACAAGATCTACCTCGCTTCCAAAAGCCCGCGCCGGCGCGAACTGCTGCGTCAGATCGGCGTCGATTTCGAATTGCTGCTGCTGCGCAGCGACGGCCCGCGCGGCGCCGACGTCACCGAGGAAGTCCTCCCCGGCGAATCGGCGCTCGACTATGTCGCCCGCGTGTCGAATGAAAAAGCCGCCTTCGCGTGGGACCTCGTGCGCCGCCGCCACCTGACCCCGCGTCCCGTACTGGCGGCCGACACCACCGTCACCATCGACGGCGCCATCCTCGGCAAACCGGCCGACCGCGCCGAAGCAGTGGCCATGCTGGAGCAGCTGTCGGGCCGCACGCACGAGGTACTCACCTCGATCGCCGTGCACTACAAAAACTTCGCCGAGCAGCGCACGCAGGTATCGCAAGTGCGCTTCGGCGTGCTCTCGCCCGCCTCGATCGCCGCCTACTGCGCCACGCCGGAACCGTACGACAAGGCCGGCGCCTACGGCATCCAGGGCAGCGCCGCCCTGTTCGTCGAGCATATCGAAGGCAGCCATTCCGGCATCATGGGCCTGCCCCTGTACGAGACGGCGCAATTGCTGCGTGAAGCAGGTTTGCCCCTGCCCTGATCCCGGGTATGATGTCATTCGTTGCCTCCACTCCCGCGCCTCCATGAACGAAGACATCCTGATCAATATCACGCCGCAAGAAACGCGCGTCGCTCTCATCCTGCAGGGCGCCGTGCAGGAATTGCACATCGAGCGCACGCTCACGCGCGGCCTGGCCGGCAATGTGTATTCCGGCAAAGTGGTGCGCGTATTGCCGGGCATGCAGTCGGCCTTCATCGACATCGGCCTGGAGCGCGCCGCCTTCCTGCACGTGGCCGACATCTGGGAAGCACGCGGCCACGACGGCCAGAACGCCACGCCGGCGCCGATTGAAAAAATTCTCTTTGACGGCCAGGTGCTGACGGTGCAGGTGATCAAGGACCCGATCGGCACCAAGGGCGCGCGCCTGTCGACGCAGATTTCCATCGCCGGGCGCATGCTGGTCTACCTGCCGCAAGACAAGCACATCGGCATCTCGCAGAAGATCGAGAAGGAAGCGGAGCGTGAGCAGTTGCGCGTGCGCCTGCAAAGCCTGCTGCCGCCCGATGAAAAGGGCGGCTACATCGTGCGTACCATGGCCGAGGACGCTTCCGACGCGGACCTGAAGGCGGACGTCGACTACCTGAGAAAAACCTGGAGCACCATCACGCACGGCGCGCGCACGCGCCCCGCCACCAGCCTGCTGCATCAGGACTTGAGCCTGGCGCAGCGTGTGCTGCGCGACTTCGTCGGCGATGAAACGGCCACCATCCAGGTCGATTCGCGCGAAAACTATGTGAAATTGCGCGAATTCGCGGAGATCTACACGCCCAGCGAACTGACACGCTTGCAGCACTACACGGGCGAGCGCCCGCTGTTCGACCTGTATGGCGTGGAAGAAGAGATCCTGCGCGCGCTGGGCCGCAGGGTCGACCTGAAATCGGGCGGCTATCTGATCGTCGATCAGACGGAAGCGATGACCACCATCGACGTCAACACGGGTGGTTTCGTCGGCGGGCGCAATTTTGCCGACACGATTTTCAAGACCAACCTGGAAGCGGCGCACGCGATCGCGCGCCAGCTGCGCCTGCGCAACCTGGGCGGCATCATCATCCTCGACTTCATCGACATGGACAATGCCGAGCACCGCAACGCCGTGCTGGCCGAGCTCAAACGCACCTTGTCGCGCGACCGCACCAAGGTTTCGGTGAGCAATTTCTCCCCGCTGGGCCTGGTGGAAATGACGCGCAAGCGCACGCGCGAATCGCTGGCGCACATCCTGTGCGAACCGTGCCCCGCCTGCGCCGGCAAGGGACAAGTCAAGACGTCGCGCACCATCTGCTATGAAATCCTGCGCGAACTGCTGCGCGAGGCAAAACAGTTCAACCCGCGCGAATTTCGCATCCTCGCGTCGCAGGAAGTCGTGGATTTGTTCCTCGAAGAAGAATCGCAGCACCTGGCCATGCTCGGTGATTTCATTGGCAAGAAGATTTCGCTACAGGTGGAGAATGCCTACCACCAGGAGCAGTACGACGTCATCCTGATGTAGCCATGCCGGGCACCACCGCCTTCTGGCGCGACCCGGCTCTGCCCCACGTGGAAAGCCGGCGCGCCTGCCACAGCCGGGCGTGCTACAAGCCGCACAGTCATCCCACGTTTTCCATCGGCGCCGTCGACGCTGGTGGCAGCGTCTTTACGGGCAGCCAGGACGGCCAGGCCGTGCTCGCCAATGGCAGCCTGGTGCTGGTGCCGGCCGGCTGCGTACATGCCTGCAATCCCCTGCCTGACGCCCTGTGGAGCTACCAGATGCTGCATCTCGATGCACAGTGGCTGCAGGCACACGCGCCGGCGCTCGATGGCGACACGGCGACGGTGCTGCACTGCCCGCTGCTGTATGCGCAGTTTTGCGCCATGAATGCGCTGCTGTTTTCCACGGCCGGTGCGGCGGAGAAAGATGCGGCGCTGCTGGCGTTCCTGGACGCTTGCGCCAGCGCCCGTGCAGACTTGCTGCCTTCGGAACGCAAGCCCGTGCCGCAACGGCTGGCGCCCGTGCTCGCAACGCTGCAGGCGCGACCCTCGGCCAGCCTGCGGCAACTGGCGCAAGTGGCGGGCCTGAGCCCGTATCAATTGATCCGCGCCTTTCGCGCCGCCACGGGCATGACGCCGCATGCCTACCAGTTGAACGCGCACGTGAACCGCGCGCGCAGCCGCTTGCAGGCGGGGACGGCGTTGGCGCAACTGGCGCATGAGCTGGGCTTTGCCGACCAGAGCCATTTTCAGCGCGTGTTCAAAGCCCATACGGGCATCACGCCGGGACGCTACCGCTAAGCTGCAATTTTCTTCAATACAGGCCGCCGCCTGCCCCTGCATACTCGCGCTTCGCCATTGCCCGAGCCAACTCCCATGCAGGATTTCCTCTTCATCGCCGCCGCCCACTTTCTGTCCTTGCTGTCGCCCGGCCCCGATTTTTTCCTGATCGCGCGCACCTCGCTGGCCCTCGGCTGGCGCGCCGCCGCCGGCACGTGCGTGGGCATTACCGTGGCCAATGCCGTGTTTATCGTGGCGGCGTTTGGCGGACTGTCGGTCCTGAAGGCGGGCAGTACGGCATTCATGGTGGTGCGGCTGGCGGGATGCGCCTATCTGCTGTATCTGGGCTGGCTGTTCCTGCGCCATGCGGGCAAGAGCAGCCTGGAAGCCGCGCCCGCCACCGGCAAGGCGCGCTGGCGCGGCGGTATGGTGGTGGGGTTTGTTTCCGCCATCCTGAATCCGAAGAATGCGCTGTTCTACGTCAGCCTGGCCACCGTGCTGGCCGCCAGGCAAACGAGCCCCGCTGCGATGGCGGCGTATGGCGCGTGGATGGTCTTTGCCGTGCTGGCGTGGGATATGGCGGTGGCGCTGGCCATCGGCAGCAGCGTCCTGCGGCAGCGCTTTGCCCGCGCGCTGCCGTTGCTGGAACGGCTGTCGGGCGTGATGCTGATTGCGTTGGCGATAGGGCTACTGGTTCAGGCCGGCAGCGGATCCAGGTAAAACACGGCATACACTTTCAAGGGCGTCGTTTCCGTGGCTTTTTCCGAGCGCACGACGGAGCAGTCGTCGGCGGCCAGGCTGCGCCAGTTCTGAATGCCGGCCTTGGCGAACATGGCGTGCGCGGGGGCATTCGCGGCCAAGTCCAGCACCAGGCAGGCATTGCGCGGGCCGGCGCCGTAGTTGACGGCGCGGATCTCGATACCGAAGGTCGTCATCCATGGTTCCCACAAGCCTTTTTCCTTGCCGGCCGCCATGCGGTCGAGCATCTCGCCAAAGGTCAAACCTTTCTTGACGGTATCGCGCAGTGCTTGCAACGATGGCGCCAGGCGGGGATCGGGCTGCTTGTTACCGGCGCGGATCTCGGCGATCGCCTTCAATTCCTTGATGATGGCTGCATCGCGCTCCGTGTAGTCGCGCATGCGTGCGTAAAACTCGGCGTCGAGGAAGGGATTGACGGTCAGCTTGGCGACGCCCTCTTCGCGGCGTTTTGGGGAAGGCGTGTTGGTTTTGGTCATGGCGGTAGAGGGCAAGAGAAACGATGAGGGGCGCCAGTTTAACATCATGGCGCATCGGCGGCGGCGTTAGCGCCGCTTTAATGTTCCGCCTGGCGGGTGCGGGGCGGCCACCGCGGTGCGCGCGACAGGCCGCATGAAGCCGCGCCGTGGCCCGAACAGGAAGACGGCGCCCGCATACAGTCCCGCCAGGGGGAAGCGCACCTCCCTGAGCAACTGCTGGAAAATGGCGATCGACTGCGCGCGGGTGACGGGAATGTCGGCGCGCCACTGGCACAGCACGTCATGTACGAGGCTGGCATGATAGGTCGCCGGCAAGCCCAGGTGCTGCGCGCCATCGGGCGTGCCCACATAAAACAGGCCGAACACGCTGATACAGGGCGAACAGCCATCCCAGGCATAGCCGGCGCAGATGCGGATCGCCGATTCGCGGATGGTGACCCACTCGTTTTCAAACTCTATGCCGTCGAGCAAGGGCGAACAATAGCCATAGTCGCTGTCCAGCGCATAACGCCAAGCGTTGCCGGACATGCCGAAGTTCTTCGGCATCAGCGGCCTCCCTGCTGTGCTTGCTTGGCTCTCGTCTGCATGGCGTTGCCTTGATCATTATCAATATCAAGATTTAAACATACTCGGCAGAAAGAAGGGCAAGAAGGTGTCAGGCGCGCGGCGCGGCCGTCGATTCGCGCACCACCAGTTCGGGTTTCAGGCGCACGTCAAGCACCGGGGAATCGGGCGAGGCTATCGTTTGCAGGATCAACCGGGCCGCTTCCGTACCGATGCCGTGATGGCGGATGCGGATGGTGGTCAGGGGCGGACGGATCATGTCCATGTAGGGCATGTCGTTGTGGCCCACGACGGAAATATCTTCGGGGCAGCTCAAGCCCAGTTCGCGGATGGCGTCGTAGCAACCGAGGGCCACCAGGTCGCTGCCCGTCACCACGGCCGTCGTTTGCGGCGAATGGCGCAGCAGTTCCAGCAACGCTTCCTTGCCGCATTCGCGCGAATAGCCGCTGCTTTCAAAGACGAACGCTTGCGAGGGAGCGAGTTCGCTGGCCTGGATGGCGGCCAGGAAACCGAGGCGGCGCACGTGGCCGGTGGACAAGTTTTCCGGGCCCGCGATGTGCGCGATATGACGGTGGCCCAGCGCCAGCAAGTGCTCGACGGCCAGGCGCATGCCGACCACGTCGTCGCTGACGACGCAGGACGCCACGCCGTTTTCATCGCTGCGGTTGACAGTCACGACAGGCACATTCTGGTCGATGCACATCTTGATGACGGGATCGTCGCGGCGCGCCGTGGCCAGGATCAGGCCATCGACCTGCTGCCCCAGCAGGCGATTGATGACGAACAGCTGTTCTTCCTCGTCGGCGCCCACATTGGCGACGATGGCCAGGTAGCCATGCTTGCGCAAGCCTTCTTCGATGCCCAGCAGAATCGGTGGGAAAACCGCGTTGGTAATGTCGGGCAAGACCACGCCGATGATGCGCGACTTGCGCGTAACCAAGGTGGAGGCGGCGCGGTTGGGCCGGTAACCGAGCCGGCCCGCCTCGGCCAGCACGCGCGCGGCCACCTCGGCGCTGACCATTTGCCGCGTTGCCGGGTTCATCACGCGCGATACGGTGGAAAAGTGTACGCCGCTGGCCCGCGCAACGTCACTTAAGGTGGGGTTCTTGTTTGTCATGGGCTTCCCGGATCGCAATACCGTGATTTTATCGCAAAAAATGCCCATTCCGTCAAAAACCGAGCAAACGCTTGCATTGAAATAATGCCGCTGGCCAAAGCGGTTTTGTTACGCTTAAGTACAATCCAGCCTTGACAGCGTGCAAACGCTTGCATACCATGGCTCGGACTTACCACTCGGGCCATGCATGCCCTTCCCAGAATTCCTATGTCTACTTCGCACAGCAAGCACGCCGAACAGAACGGCGAAACCTTCAACCTGAAAGAAGCCGCCCTCGCCTATCACGCGGAACCCCGCGCAGGCAAGATTTCCGTGACGCCCACCAAACCGCTGGGCGACGCCCGCGCCCTGACCCTGGCGTACTCGCCGGGCGTGGCCTTCGCCTGCGAAGCCATCGTGGAAGATCCGCGCACGGCCGGTATCTACACATCGCGCAGCAACCTGGTGGCCGTGATCACCAACGGCACGGCCGTGCTGGGCCTGGGCGATATCGGTCCGCTGGCCAGCAAACCGGTCATGGAAGGCAAGGCTTGCCTGTTCAAGCAGTTCGCCGACGTCGACGTGTTCGACATCGAACTGGCCGAGAACGATCCCGACCTGTTCATCGACACCGTGGTGCGCATGGAGCCGACCTTCGGCGGCATCAACCTGGAAGACATCAAGGCGCCAGACTGCTTCTACATCGAACAGCAATTGCGCAAGCGCATGAACATTCCCGTCTTCCACGACGACCAGCACGGCACGGCCATCATCGTCGCGGCCGGCATCCTGAATGGCCTGGAACTGGTGGGCAAGGATATCGGCAACGTCAAGGTAGCCGTGTCGGGCGCGGGCGCGGCTTCGATCGCCTGCCTGGACCTGCTCGTCTCGCTGGGCCTGAACAAGTCGCTGCTGAAAGTGTGCGACAGCCAGGGCGTGATCTACCCGGGCCGCGATGCCAATATGGAAGAGAACAAGGCGCGCTACGCGAACGACACGAGCGACCGCGACCTGGCCGAAGCCATGGCCGGCGCCGACATCTTCATCGGCGTCTCGAAGGGCGGCGTGGTCAGCGCGCAAATGGTCGAATCGATGGCCGCCAAGCCGTTGATCTTCGCCCTGGCCAATCCGCATCCGGAAATCGCCCCGGAAAAAGTGCACGCCGTGCGCGACGACGCCATCGTCGCCACGGGCCGCTCGGATTACCCGAACCAGATCAACAACGTGCTGTGCTTCCCGTACATCTTCCGCGGCGCGCTCGACGTGGGCGCCACCACCATCAACGAAGAAATGAAGCTGGCCTGCGTGCGCGCCATCGCCGCGCTGGCCAAGGAGCCGCTGCCGGGCCACGAGAGCAGCGCCCTGACGCCGCTGCAACTGATCCCGTCGCCGTTCGACGAACGTCTGCGCAGCTGGGTCGCGCCTGCCGTATCGCAAGCGGCCATCGCCACCGGCGTCGCCACGCGCGTGCCAGCCACCGCCTGAGACGTATGACAGGTCTTGCGACCTTAGCAAAATAACAGCAAGTTACCATTGCTTACAAAAAAACCATGGCTAAAAACCATGGTTTTTTTCATTCTTCCCCTTGAGACTGCTTAAATAGTTATCGAAGAGCAAATTCCCCCGCGGGCGTTTTTGCAGTCACCTTCGATTACAATGACGCCTACTTTATGTTGCTACAGTTGCCATAATGGCGACACGTGCGTTACCAAGGATATTATGCTCGGCCTGACCTCTGTTTGTGTTTTTCTCTTTTCGGCATTGGCGCTGGCTGTCAACAGCGGATATTCCCTTGGCGCGCTGGTGCTGCTGCTGGCCAGCAGCTGGCTGCTGTGGAAACGCCCCCGTCTGAACCTGCAGCGCCGCGATTATCTGCTGCTGGGCACACTGCTGCTGTACTTCGCCATCTTTACCGCCAATATGCTGTACCACAGCGATCCGGCACGCGAACTCGACATGCCATTGCGGGCATTGCTGGCGGTGCCCGTGCTGCTGCTGCTGATTGCGTATCCGCCGCGGCCAGAGGCTTGGTGGAGCGGTTTGGCAATCGGTGCTATCGCGGGCGCGGCGCTGGCCTTCCATCAGTTCCATCCAAATATCCCCATCCGCCCGCAAGCGGCAACAAGCAATCCCATCCATTACGGTAATGTCAGCATGTTATTTGGCTTGATGTCACTATGCGGCCTGGAATGGGCCCGCACGCAGCGTCAGCGGCTCGCATGGATTCTCCTGTTGTTGGCCGGTTGCCTGGCCGGAATCTTCGGTTCTATTCTGAGCGGCAGCCGTGGTGGCTGGATTGCCATGCCGGTCTGCCTGATTATTTTGGCGCTACAGCATGCCAGAATTCATGGGAAGCGTTATTTTATTATTACGCTAACGCTGCTGGTCGGCTTGATCGTAGCCGCCTACAACATGCCGCATTCGCCGATACACCAGCGCGCAGCCATCGCTGTATCCGAACTGGAAAAATTTGAAGATACCGGCAATGTCGATACGTCGGTGGGCCAACGGATCGAGATGTGGCGCACCGCGCTGGATATGTCGTCACAAAACATATTGTTGGGCATCGGCCGTACTGGCTACCTTTCACAAAAACAGGTGCTGGTGGACGAAGGCAAGATGAGCAAGGGCGTCGGCGAGTATACCAATGCCCATAACGACTATATTGACGCGCTGGTCAAGCGTGGCATCACCGGTCTGCTGACACTGCTGGTACTCTTCCTCGTTCCTTTGGCCCTGTTTGCCCGCGCCCTGCGCCAGAGTGTCCCCGCAGCCCAGCCTTATGCACTGGCCGGCGTGGTGCTGTGCACTAGCTACATAATCTTTGGTCTGACGACGAGCTCGCTTACCCTGAATATCGGCATCATCATGCTGGTCTTTCCGATGGTGATACTGTGGGCCATGCTGCGCCAGCAAGAGCGCACCGCTTGAACTTGTTTTCCGCCTGACCGTTTTTGCTGTCCCTGCAAGGAACCATATCGATGCTCACGCCCGACCTGAAGCGCCTCACCGCGCTGCACGCGCCCTATAAGAAACACCTGGCCCTGGCCCTGTTGGCGATGGTCGTCACGGCGGCCACGGAGCCGCTGCTGCCGTATGCGCTCAAGTTGCTGCTCGACAATGGTTTTGGCGGCAAGGTGAGTTTTTCCTTCTGGCTCGTGCCGTTGATCGTCATCGGCATCTTTGCCATGCGCGGCGCCTCGACGTTTGCCAGCAGCTACCTGATGAGCTATGTCTCCACGCGCATCCTCAACGAATTGCGGAGCCGGATGTTTGCCAGCATGCTGAACTTGCCCATCGACTTCTACAACACGCACACGGTGGGCAAAGTCATCAACTCCATCATGTTTGAAGTGCAGCAGATCATCGAGATGGTGACCAAGGTGTTTACTTCGATCGTACGCTCCTCGCTCACGGTGCTGGGCCTGCTGGCGTGGCTGCTGTACCTGAACTGGGCACTGACCCTGGTGACCCTGGTGCTGCTGCCCGTGCTGACCATCGTCGTGCGCACGACGGGCAAGCGCCTGAAAAAACTCAACCGCGACTCGCTGGCCGTCAATGCCGAGCTGACCCAGGTCATCGAGGAAACCACGCGCGCCCAGCAAGTGATCAAGATCTTCGGCGGCCAGACCTACGAGAAAGCCCGTTTCGAAGAACGCGCCGAACAATTGCGCCGCTACAGCATGCGCATGACGACGACCTTTTCCGCCACCGTGCCCATCACGCAGGTAATCACGGCCGCGGCCGTGGCCCTGGTCATCGTGATGGCCCTGTTCCAGTCGGAACAGGGGCAAATCACGGTCGGCGGCTTCGTTTCCTTCATCACGGCCATGCTGATGCTGCTGACGCCCTTGAAGCAGCTGGCCGAAGTCAACGGCCCCCTGCAGCGCGGCATGGCCGCCGCCGAGGAAGTCTTCCAGCTGATCGACAAGACACCGGAACGCACGGGCGGCAAGCCGCTCGCTGGCCGCAGCAACGGCCGCATCGAGTTCAAGGACGTGAGCTTCGCCTACCCCGGACATCCGGAGCCGGCCCTGCAACATATCGACCTGAGTATCGCGCCCGGACAAACGGTCGCCTTTGTGGGCATGTCCGGCGGCGGCAAATCGACGCTGGTCAGCCTCCTGCCCGGCTTTTACTCGGCCAGCAGCGGTGAAATCTTGCTCGATGGACAGAATATCGATACCATCGCCCTGACTAGCCTGCGCAGCCAGATCGCCATGGTCAGCCAGCAGGTGGTGTTGTTCGACGATACCCTGGCCGCCAACATCGCGTATGGCGATGCGGCCCCGGACCGGCAGCGCGTCGAAGCGGCCGCCGCGGCCGCCTTTCTGTCGGACGTCATCGACGGTTTGCCCGACGGCCTGGAAACGCGCCTGGGCGATAACGGTTCGCGCCTGTCCGGCGGCCAGCGCCAGCGCGTGGCCATCGCCCGCGCGATCTACAAGGATGCGCCCATCCTGATCCTCGATGAAGCCACCTCGGCACTGGATACGGAGGCGGAACGGGCCGTGCAAGCGGCACTGGAGCACCTTATGCAAGGAAAAACCACCTTAGTTATTGCTCATCGGCTATCAACAATTGAACGTGCGGACCGTATCGTGGTATTGTCACATGGGAAAATAATGGAAACCGGCAGTCACCAGCAATTATTGGATGCCAACGGCGCGTATGCCAATCTGCATCGCCTGCAATTTTCCCAGCAAGTGGTATGACACCATCGAATGAATACCTGAAATCGTACTGATACATGACGCCTTTGATTCCCGCCGAACTTCTACAAAAGTCGGAGAAAATTCTGTTCATCGCCCATCTGGCGCTGGGAGACTTTACCTACCTGCAAAACGGTTTCCGCGCCTTTGCCGCGGCTTACCCGCATATCCAGATCCATCTGTGG
This sequence comes from Janthinobacterium sp. NKUCC08_JDC, assembly GCF_019345575.1. NCBI lineage: Bacteria > Pseudomonadati > Pseudomonadota > Betaproteobacteria > Burkholderiales > Oxalobacteraceae > Janthinobacterium > Janthinobacterium sp. NKUCC08_JDC. Next base: position 111,774 of record NZ_JAHKQW010000002.1, read on the forward strand.
GTCGACGAAGTACGGCGCACGTCCGACGCCAAACAATGGGAAAGCTTGCGCACCTATTCGCTGTACGACTGGGTCGAACAGTCGGGCCTGTTTTCCAAGGTATACCGCAAGACCTACAGCCCCGCGCTGTACGAAGAGTCACTGCGCGAAGCCAAGGCGGAGCACTATCCTGTGGTCGTGTCGCTGGCCCACGTACGGCCGCAGCAATATGCGGACCTTGCCCGCGCAATCAGCCCACACGGGCTCGTGATCGGTACGCGCAAGCCGTTCAGTCCGCTTCGCCCCTGGCATTATCTGGCGTACCGCAAGATCGATGCCGTGCTGGCCTCGTATGCGGGACAGGATGCCGGCGAACACCATATCAGCAGCGTGTATGCGGACTGGTTCCATCAATTGACGGGACTCGACATTCCCGTGGCCGAACGCTATCCCTTCGTGCACATTCCCGAGCAAGCGCTGCAGCAGGCGCAGGAGCAACTGGCCAGCTGGGGCTTTGCCCCGCGCCAGGGTCCGCTCGTGCTCTTGAATCCGTTTGCCAAGTCGCACAAGCGTGGCTGGCCCCTGGAACGCATTGCCGAGCTGATCGCGCGCATGCAAGCAATGCCGAAGTGGAAAAATGCCTGCTTCCTGATCAATGCCATGCCGCAGGAATTGGCCAAGGTGAATGCCGTCGTGCAGGCGCACAACTTGCCGCGCACGCAAGCCTTCAGTGCCGTCGACAATTTTTTCCAGCTGCCGGCCATGCTGGCGCAATGCGACCTGATTATTTCGGTGGAAACATCGATCATGCATCTGGCGAACGCCGTGCATGTGCCCGTGGTGGCATTGATGCGCAAGAAGAATCCCGAATGGGCTCCCTTCGACAGCGCCAACAGCACCGTCATCACGGTGGCACGGCGCAGCGACTGGGTCAAGGCGATTTCAAGCGATCAGGTATTGCAGACCATCGCCTAGAGAACGCTTCAGCGGCTAACCGGTGCCCAGCATACTGATGCGCACCAGGTCGGCCACATTATCGACGCCCAGCTTGTCCATCAGGCGCGCCTTGTGCACTTCCACTGTGCGCACGGAAATCCCCAGCGCCGGGGCGATATCGCGGTTGTGCTGGCCCGTTACCACCAGTTGCATCACTTCGCGCTCGCGCGGCGTCAAGGCGCGCAGCAAGGCCAGCCCGTCCACCTGGCGCTGCAACTGGCCGCGCGCATGCGCCTCGTGCGAAAACGCTTCATCGATGGCGGCCAGCAGCTTGTCGTGATCAAATGGTTTTTCCAGGAAATCGCTGGCTTGCGCCTTGAAGGCCTGGCGTGCCAGCGCCACGTCGCCGTGCCCCGTGATGATGATGATGGGCAGCAGGCATCTGCGCTCCAGCAAGCGGCGCTGCAGGCTCAGGCCATCCATGCCCGACATGCGGATATCGATCAGCAGACAGCCGGCCCACTCGGGCCGCCAGCTGTGCAGGAAATCCTCGCCGCAGGAAAACAGGGCCGTGCGGTAGCCGCGTATGCCCAACAGCAAACCCAGCGCATCGCGCACGGCGGGATCGTCGTCCACGATAAACACCGTCAAATTACTTGTCACCATACTCTCCCGTAGTGCCTGCACTGGCGTGCGCCAAGGGCAGGATAAAACGAAACATGCCATGCTTGCCCACTTCGGCCCAGAGCTGGCCGCCATGCGCTTCGACGATGCTGCGGCTGAGCACCAGGCCCAGCCCCAGGCCGCTGGCCTTGGTCGAAACGAACGGTTCGAACAGGCGCGCGGCCAGGCTGCTGGAAATGCCGGGCCCGCTATCTTCCACGGACAGGCGCAGCCGGCCGCCCTCTAGCGGCTCGGCCGAGACCGTGATGCGGCGCTGGCCGCGCGGCTGGCCCATCACCGCATCCTGTGCATTGGCCAGCAGGTTACGCAATACCAGTTCGATTTGCAGGCGGTCCGCGTTGACGGCCAGCGGCGACGGCGGCGCCAGCGCCAGCTCGATACCGTGTTCATGGAACAGCGGCGTGAACTGGCGTGCCAGGCCCTCGATCAGCTCACTCGCCCGCACCGCCTCGAGCTGCATCGCGCCCGTGCGGAAAAAGTCGCGCAGGCGGCGCACCACGTCCGCAGCCCGTCCCGATTCGACGATCATGTGCCCGATGGCGCCTTGCAGCAAGGCGCCGCTCTCGCCCCGTTCCAGCAGGTATTCACACGCCTTGCCATAGGTCGACAAGGCCGTCAGCGGCTGGTTCAGCTCGTGCGCCAGGGCGGCCGCCATTTCGCCGGCGGCGGCCAGGCGCAGCGTGTGTTTCAGTTCGTCGGCCACTTGCCGCATTTCATCGACGACGATACCGATAAAAAAGCCCACCAGCGCCAGCACGGCGTCGAGCAACTGCAATTCATAAAACTGGATATCGACGGCATGCGTCCATTTCACCAGGGTGATGATGCATAGCTGCAATACAAACACGGCCAGCATGGCGCCATGCAAGCCCTGGCGCGAGGCGGCCCAGATCACGGGAAGAAACAGGAAGTAGAAATGCTTGTATTCGGAACGCACGATGGAGCCGAAGAGGCTCCACAGCACGAAGCTGGCCAGGGCCAGGTAAGCCAGGGTTTCCCAGCGCCAGACGGCGGCATGCAGGCGCTCACGCCCGCGCTCGCTGAACAGCACCCAGATCAGCGGCATCGACACCAGCATGCCGACCGTGTCGCCGATGCCGAAACGCCAGACGGCCGTGCCCCATTCACCGGCCGGTATGCGCCCCGTGAGCGACAGCAATGAAATATAGCCGAGCGCATTGAGCGCGGTGCCCAGCAGCACGATGAGGACCCAGGCGCTCAGGCGGCGCCGGTTGTCAAAGATGTCGCTGCTGCTGAAACTGCGGCGCAGGACTGCGCCGATTCCACCATAGCCGAGCACCAGCCACGCCGAACAGAGCAAGGTCAGGGGCAGGCCTGCCGGCATGCCGCGCACCAGCACCTCGCCGGCCACCAGGGCGATGAACCATGGCAGCGCCGCCTTGCGGCCATGGATCAGCCAAAACACGAGGCCCAGCGCGGGATCGGGATTCCACGGGGTAATGTTCAGCCCGTACATCGGGTCGATATACGTGGCCCAGTCAAACAGCAGATACAGGCCGACAAAGACGGGATACGGCAGGTAGCGGGACAGGAATGGACGCATAACGGTGTTTTTTTAACTGTCCCGCATTATGCATCGCAAGCGTGCGCCACGCCATGCCATCTTGCGTTATATGCACATGAAATAATTTTCATGCAATATCGCAAGACCCGTCAACGCAATCAGGCCACGGCCAAGGGCAAGCGCACCTCCACCAGCAAGCCCAGGCCGCCGTTACCGCTGTGCAGCTGAATCGTGCCGCCATGCTGGCGCACGACGGAAGCGACGATGGACAAGCCCAGGCCACTGCCTGGCTGCACCTGCTGCGGGGCGCGGAAAAAGCGGTCGAACACGCGCTCATACAGCGCCGGCGCGATGCCCGGTCCCTGGTCCGCCACATGCAACACGGCCTGGCCTCGTTCCGCATGCAGCGACACCGTCACGCTGCTGCCGCGCGGGCTGTACTTGATGGCGTTTTCCACCAGGTTGTCGATCAGCGAAACGAGGCTCTCGCGCTGTCCTGGCACGCTGAGCGAGACGCTGGCTTGCAACTCAAGCTCGATATCGCCCGCCTGGGCCAGTCCGGACAGGGCCGCCAGGCGGTCTTGCAGCAAGGTATCGAGCGCCTGCCGCCGCGGCAACTCGCCCGCGCCCGCCTGCACTTCGCTGCGCGTCAGCTGCAGCAGCTGGCCCACCAGGCGCGCGGCCCGGTTGCCGCTATTCAAGATACCGTCCAGCAGCTCTTGCTGGCGCGCATCATGTACCTGGCCCTGCAAGGCCTCGACATTCACGCGCATGGCAGCCAGAGGCGTGCGCAGCTCATGCGTGGCATCGGCGATGAAGCTGCGTTCGCGCGCGGCGCTGGCGTCGACCCGCTGCAGCAGTGCATTGATATTGTCGACCAGTGCCGCCAGTTCGCCATGCGGCGGCTTGAACGCCAGCGGCCGCAAATCCTGCGGCCCGCGCGCCGCCACCTCCTGCGCCAGCTTGCGCCACGGTCGCATGGCAAGGCGGATCGAGAGCCAGGCCGGCACCAGCAGGAACGGCAGACTGATCAGCAACGGCAGCAGGTAGTAACCGCGTGAATTGATCGTGATGAACAATTGCCATGCGCCTCCCGCTTCCAGCACCGTCACGCGCGTGTTGCCCTCGGCCAGGCTGCGGCTGCGCCAGGCCTGGCCCTTGATGTACACCACTTCCATCTGCTCCGGGCCGGCGCTGCGGATACCGCTGGGCGCATCGGGCGACTTGTAGACCAGCTTGCCTTCGCGCCAGACCAGGATGCGCGGCGCCAGTTCCGGCACCTGTCCCGTTTCAAACTCTTCGCGCAAGGCTTCGTCGATGGCGCGCAAGCTTTGTTCCTGGCGCTGCGGCTGCTCAGCCAGGTTATCGGCCACGCTGATAATGGCGTGCAGGACGCCGCGGCTCACATTGCTCGCTTCGTCCGCCCCCTCGACCATCACATACGCCACGGCCAGGCTCCACACCATGGTCAGCATCAGCATTTGCGCCATCATCAGGCGGCGCACCAGGGTAGGCCGGCGCAGCATGGCCCAGAAACGCCCCATCATGCGCCAGCACCTGGCGCGGTGGAAGGTTCGCCCTGCTGGTCGATGACATAGCCGACGCCGCGCACGGTACGGATATACCCTTCGCCTATCTTGCGGCGCAGGTTGCCCATGTGCACATCGAGGGTATTGCTGGCATTGGCCAGCCCGCCGGGCAGGATATGTTCTTCCAGCACGCGGCGCGTGATGACCCGGTTGGCGCGCATCAGCAAGGTCTTCAGCAGCGCATATTCACTGGCGGTAAGTTCCACAGGCCGGCCATGCACGCTGACACGGCGCGTGGGTACCTGCAGCAGCAGGCCGCGCAACTCAATGGTGTCGCCGTCAAAGCCATAGCTGCGGCGCGCCAGCGCGCGCACGCGCGACAGCAGCTCGGCCAGCACGAAGGGCTTGACCAGGTAATCGTCGGCGCCGCCGTCCAGGCCGCGCAAGCGCTGTTCCAGCGTGTCGCGGGCGCTGAGGATCAGCACGGGCAGGCGAGCCGCGCGCAGCCGGGCCAGCAAATCGAGGCCATCGCCATCGGGCAAGCCCAGGTCCAGCAGCACCAGCTCGCAACTGTCGTGCTCGATGCTGCGCGCCGCATCCTCGAGGCTGCGCACCCAGACCACTTGCATGCCCTGGTCGCGCAAGGCGATCCGCACGCCGTTGCCCAGGTCCATATCGTCTTCAATCAGCAGTATCTTCATGGTCAGTATTAAACCACCGCAAGCTGAAGAAAGGGTAAAGACGCGCTCTTCATGCAATCTTAATAAAAGGCTCATTTTTCCTTCATGGCAAGGACAGATACTGTCCGCAGTCAATCGAGCCACTCCGGACTCGGTTCTCCACCTGACGGAAAACTCCATGCACGCATCTACAACCTTGTTGACCTCGCTGGCGCTGGCCTGCGGCCTGAGCTTGAATCCCCTGGCTGCCGCGGCGGCCGAACCAGCTGCGGAAAATGTCTTCACCATCGGCGGCGGTGTTGCCGCCGTGTCCAGCTATTCCGGCGCCGACAAGCTGTCGGCCTCGCCGCTGATCATTCTCGATTACGCCATGGCCAATGGCCTGTTCTTCAGCACGTCGCGCGGCATCGGCTATGGCGGCCAGGCAGGCCCCCTCAGCTACAGCGCGGCGCTGGGCTACCGCGGCAACCGCGAAGACCACAAACGCAATGGCGCCAACGGCTGGGGCGGCAGCGATTATCTGAAGGGCATGGGCGAAGTCAAGGGCAACGCCAGCGCCCTGCTCAGCGTGGGCTATTCGCCATTGCCGGGCCTGTCGCTGAGCGTGTCGAGCGACATTCCCCTGTCGAACCGCGAAAACGGTGCGAACGTGCATTTCGAAGCGACGGGCCAGGTCTACGGCAGGTCCGATGCCAAGGGCATGCAGAAGGATAGCGTAACCATCGGCGGCCAGTTGGCCTGGGGCGAGCGCAAATACGTGCAGACCATGTATGGCGTCACGGCCACCCAGGCCGCGAACACCTCGTTCAAGCAATATACGCCCAAGGCCGGTTTCTATGAAGCGCAAGCCACCGTCAACTGGGAGCACCGCTTCGATGCGCGCTGGGGTATCAATACCCTGGTCGGCGTCGAGAGCCGCCTGGGCGACGCGGCCAAGAGCCCCATCGTGCAGCGCAAGACCTCGCCAATCGGCGCCGTGTATGTCACCTACCGCTATTAAAACAGGGCTGGCATAAGGGGAACCCGTACGCTGTTTCGCCAATTTACAGGAGGAGATGGCGTGCATAAGATGACATGGTTTTCCGACCATGACCATCCCTCCCATGCATGCGGCACGCCTTGCCTTGTAACTCCACGCCACGATGATGCCAACTATTACCCTGTCTGACGGCTTGATGGCGATGCCGAGCGGCATGCGCCGCTGGCGCGAACTGCTCAAGCTGCATCTGCGCGCCCGCGTGCAGCAGCGCCAGACCCGCCGCTGGCTACAACTGCTGAACTCGCATCCGGCGTTTCATGATCTGGTACAAGCCTATCCGCACATGATCCACAAGGTCTACCGCCCGTACCTGAGCCTGACCTTGAATTGCCAGCAGCGCGTGGAGTTGCTGGCCGAGCACTACCATTTCATCTTGCAGCAGGGCTGGGGCAAGCTGATGAGCCAAGCGGCGCACGGACCCGTACGCCTGGGCACGGTGGCGGGCAAGTCGGGCGCGCCCTACCATTTGCAACTGTGTTCGCTGCATCCGATGGACCGCGAAGGCGAGATGGTGCTGCAGCTGATGCATGACGACGACGTGCTGTATTCGATCGCCTTTTCCTTCTTCGGCAGCCAGCTGCGCGCCACCCTGGGCATGCGCATCGGCTGCCTGCAAGGCCCGAAGGGCGAGGACAGCGCGCACCGCGTGCGCGAGGCAACGCGCGACTTGCACGGCATGCGTCCCAAGACCCTGATGGTGCGCCTGGTGCGCCAGCTGGGATACGAACACGGCTGCCGCAAGATGCTGCTTGTCGGCAATATCAACCGCGCCGTGCACCATTCCGCCAAGAAAGGCCGTCTGTTCGCCGACTACAATGCGCTATGGCAAGAACTGGGCGCGCAAGTGCGCCAGGATGGCGATTTTGAATTAGCGTGCGAAAACCTGCCCTTGCCTGCGCTGCAAGACATTCCTTCCAAAAAACGCTCGGAAGCACGCAAGCGCCACGAACTGACGCTGGCCATGATCGCCAGCCTGCGCAGCGGCCTCGACGCCCATCGCAGCCCGCTGCAAGCCGCCACCGCAGGCGCGGTTGCCGCCGCCGGCGAGGTGCGGCAATCGGCCATGCTCGGCGAAGACGACGACTACGCTTCCGCCATCGCCTGAGCTCCCCTGCTCCTGCGGCACACGCTACAACCCGTGCACGGCACAATCCTGTTACGCTAGCGCTATCGGCATGCACTGCGGTGCACCGGTTCCCCCAACGCTTACTAGGAGGCATTCATGCGCGTAGACATCTACCGCCGGGCTGAGCACGACGGCATTTTTTCCTACCTCGCCGTGCCGGAAGGAAAGCTCATTCCGGAAGAAGTGACCAATACCGACTGGCAGCTCGAAACACGCGCCAGCGAAGTAGCCGACGATGCCGAGATCTTGCCCGACTACCATATCGAACAGCCGCACCAGCAGATCGCCGCCAAAGGCTATGCGATCACGGGCCTGAAAGACATGTAAACGAAAAAAGCCAAACCAGCATGTCTGCGGTTTGGCTTTGTTGTATGCGCCAGACGGTGCCGGTCAGTATTCGACCGCCACCTCTTGTGCGCCCAGCATTTGCTCGAGCGCCATCTGCAACTCATCCGATGGCGCCACTTTCCACTCATCACCAAACTGCAGCACGCAACTGACGCCTTGCGGGCTGACCCGCGCGGCAATCGGCAAGCCCGTCTCGGCGCGGTGCGGCATGATCACGTCGCGGATGCGCTTGGCGTCCAGGGTGGCCGGCAAGGTCAGGCCCAGCTGGCGGCCATACTGCACGCGCGCGGCGATGATGTCGAAGGCGCTCTCGGCCGTGATACGCAAGCCGCCCGAAAAACGGTCTTCCGACACCTTGCCCACGACGGCCAGGAATTCATCTTCCTTGAAGATTTTCCTGTTCGAGTCGAACAGTTCGCCATACACCGTCACTTCCACCGTGCCGCTCTTGTCGTCCAGGGTGACGATGAGGATCTTGCCGCGTTGCGTCATCTGCGTACGCAAACCCGTGATGACGCCGGCCATCATGCGCGGTTCGCGCGACGGCGACAGTTCCGACAATTTCGTGCGCGCAAAGCGGCGCGCCTCGGGCGCATACGAATCGAACAGGTGGCCGGACAAATAGAAGCCCAGCGCGATCTTTTCTTCCGTCAATCGCTGTTTATCGGTCCACTCGGGCACTTTGACGTACTCGGGCGGCGCCACCATGTCGCTGTCGTCGCCGCCGAACAGGCTCACCTGGTTGGCCGCCTTGGCGGCCTGGTCGGCGCATTCCATGGCGAACGCGACGGATGCGAGCAGGATGGCGCGGTCGACCTTCAGGCAATCGAAGGCGCCGCTGCGGATCAGCGACTCGATGGTGCGACGGTTGATCTGCTTCTTGTCCACGCGCTTGCAGAAGTCGAACAGGCTCGTGAACGGCCCGCCCGCCTCGCGCGCGGCGATGATGGCTTCGATGGCGTTCTGACCCGAGCCCTTCACGGCGCCCAGGCCATAGCGGATCTGCGTGACTTTCTTGCCGCTCACGGACGGCGCCGCGCCGCTCGGCGTGAAGCGGTAATCGGATTCGTTGATATCCGGCGGCAACAAGGTCAGCTTGCAGATTTCCAGCGAGTCTTCCACCAGGATCTTGATCTTGTCCGTGTCATCCATGGCCAGCGACAAGTTGGCGGCCATGAAGGCGGCCGTGTGGTGCGCTTTCAGGTAAGCCGTGTGATACGACAGCAAGGCGTAGGCGGCGGCGTGCGATTTGTTGAAACCGTAGCCGGCGAACTTTTCCATCAAGTCGAAGATCTCGTCGGCCTTTTCCGCCGTCAAGCCATCTTTTGCCGCACCGGCGCGGAAGATCTCGCGGTGCTCGGCCATCTCTTCGGCCTTCTTCTTACCCATGGCGCGGCGCAGCATATCGGCGCCGCCCAGCGAGTAGCCGCCGACGATCTGCGCCATCTGCATCACCTGCTCCTGATACACCATGATGCCGTAGGTTTCGGACAGAATCGATTCCGTGCGCGGATCGGGATAATCGAAACGTTCGCCGTGCTTGCGCTTGCAGAAGTCGGGAATCAGGTCCATCGGGCCAGGACGATACAAGGCCACGAGCGCAATAATGTCTTCGAAACGGTCGGGACGCGCATCTTTCAGCATGCCCTGCATGCCGCGCGACTCAAGCTGGAACACGGCCACGGTCTTGGCCTTGGTCAGCAAGTCGTACGACGGCTTGTCGTTCAGCGGCAAGGTGGCCAGATCAAAATTGGCTTGCGCGGGATCGAGCTGCTTGATGTAGCGCACGGCGCGGTCGAGGATAGTCAGCGTGGTCAGACCCAAGAAGTCGAACTTCACGAGGCCTACGGCCTCCACGTCATCCTTGTCGTACTGCGACACAACGCCGGAATCGCCGCCCTGCGTGTACAGCGGGCAGAAATCCGTCAGCTTGCCGGGAGCAATCAACACGCCCCCCGCGTGCATGCCGATATTGCGCGTGATGCCTTCGACTTGCTGCGCCAGGTCCAGCAGCTGCTTGACCTCTTCCTCGTTTTCCAGGCGCTCCTTGAGCAGCGGTTCTTCCTCGATGGCGTCGGCGATCGACACGGGTTTGCCCGGCTTGAACGGGATCAGCTTCGAGATGCCGTCGCAGAAGTTATAGCCGAAATCCATCACGCGGCCCACGTCGCGGATCGCGCCCTTGGCCGCCATGGTACCGAAGGTGGCGATCTGCGAGACGGCCTCCTTGCCATACAAATCCTTGACGTGCTGGATGACCCGGTCGCGCCCTTCCTGGCAAAAGTCGATATCGAAGTCGGGCATCGAGACGCGTTCGGGATTCAAAAAGCGCTCGAACAGCAAGTTGTACTGCAATGGATCAAGGTCGGTAATGAGCAGCGAATACGCGACCAGCGAACCCGCGCCCGAACCGCGGCCCGGACCGACGGGCACGCCGTTTTCTTTGGCCCACTGGATAAACTCGGCCACAATGAGGAAGTAGCCGGGGAATTTCATGTTGCAAATCGTATCCGTCTCGAATTTCAGGCGCGACTCGTAGCGCGGACGCTCCTTTTCACGGCGCTCGGGATCGGGATACAACTGCAACAAACGCTTTTCCAGGCCCGCTTGCGATTCGGCGACGAGGAACTGGTCGATCGTCATGCCGTCCGGCGTGGGGAAGTTCGGCAACTGCGGCTTGCCCAGGGTCAAGGTCAAATTGCAGCGCTTGGCGATTTCCACGGAATTGGCCAGCGCAGCCGGCAAGTCGGCGAACAGTTCCGCCATGTCGGCCTGCGACAGGAAGCGCTGGCTGTCATTAAACCGTTTCACGCGCTTGGCGTTGGCCAGCATTTCGCCTTCGGCGATACAGGTCCTGGCTTCGTGGGCAATAAATTCTTCAGGGGAAATGAATTGCACGGGATGCGTGGCCACCACGGGCAAGCCCAGCTTGGCCGCCAGCGCCACCGCATGGCGCACCTGCGCTTCCTGGTTGGCCTGGCCGCCGCGCTGGATTTCGATATAGAAATGCCCGGGGAAAATCTCGGCCCAGCGCTGCGCGTTGCGCTCGGCCAGGGCCAGGTTGCCATTCTCGATGGCGGTACCGACATCGCCGAAGTGCGCGCCGGACAGCACGATCAAGCCATTGGCCGCGCTTTCGCCCGGGTACAGGTCGTAGGTATTCGTCGCCAGCGCCTGCAGCCACTCGATGCGCAACTCGGCGCGGCCCTTGTACTGGTTCGTCAGCCAGGCCGTCGACAGCAGTTCGCACAGCTGCAGATAGCCCATGCGGTTCTTCGCCAGCAACAGCAAGCGCGACGGTTTTTCGCGGTTATCGTCATTCGTGATCCACACGTCGACGCCGACGATGGGCTTGATGCCCTTGCCACGCGCTTCCTTGTAGAACTTGACCATGCCAAACAGGTTCGACAGGTCGGTGACGGCCAGCGCCACCTGCTTGTCCTTCGCCGCCGCCTTGACGACGTCGTCGATGCGCACCAAGCCATCGACGATCGAGTACTCCGAGTGCACGCGCAAATGGACGAAAGCAGGACCGGGCTGCATCGCTTGCTGTGAACCTGCCGGAGCGCCGGCCTCTTGCATTACCATTTCCATTCTGTGTACCGTTTCGTGCAAAATTCAATGGGGTCTATTCTACCGCGTCGCGCGTACGGACCGGGTATCCTGCCAGGCCTGTCGGGCTTATAATATCGGCTGTTCAGTCTAAGCCGATCGCCATCATGCAAGCCATCACCCCAGCAACACCCGCCGTTTCCGCCGCCGCCAGCCCGCTGGCCGCCACGTTTGTCAATATCGCCGCGTATAAATTCATCACGCTCGACGATACGGAAGCCATGCGCCCCTTGTATCAGGAGCAATGCCTGGCGCTGGAGCTGAAGGGCACGATCCTGCTGACGCCGGAAGGCATCAACATGTTCCTGTCGGGTACGCGCGAGCATATCGACAGCTTCCTCGCCTGGGTGCGCAGCGATGAGCGTCTGGCCGATCTGGAATGGAAGGAAAGCTTGTCGAACGAGCAATCGCACAAGCGCATGCTGGTCAAGCTGAAAAAAGAAATCATCACCATGCGCATGCCGCTGATCAAGCCGGAACTGGGCCGCGCCCCGTCCGTCGACGCGCACACGCTCAAGCGCTGGTTGGACGCCGGCGTCGACGATACGGGCAAACCCGTGGTCATGATGGAAACGCGCAACGCCTTTGAAGTGGACGTGGGCACGTTCAACAACACGCTCGATTACCGGATCGACAAGTTTACGGAATTCCCGGCCGTGGCCGCCGCCCACAAGGACGAGCTGGAAGGCAAGACCGTCGTCACCTTCTGCACGGGCGGCATCCGCTGCGAAAAGGCCGCGATCCACATGAAGGAAATCGGCTACGACAGCGTGTACCAGCTCGACGGCGGCATCCTCAAGTATTTCGAAGAAGTGGGCGGCGAGCACTACACGGGCGACTGCTTCGTGTTCGACTACCGCACGGCCCTGAACCCGAAACTGGAACCGACGGAAACAGTGCAATGTTTCGTCTGCCGCGCCGTCGTCACCCCGCGCCAGCAACTGGCGCCGGAATATGTGTATGAGGTGTCTTGCCCGCATTGCTATAAGAAATAGAGTATTGAAATATTTTGTTATGCTTCGGTCCAAGACTCATCAACCACCACTTCAAACGTATTGAAGTCATCAGCGCTGAAGCAAGCATGTCATAGGTACCGCCAAGAGCAGCGCCAGCCACCGTGCGATTAACGCAGTCAGAAATAATCATATGAAAACTTCGTCCATCCCAGCCTCACCGATGCCAGTCGGGCTTGGGAAAAATATTCGCACAATACACCGTGGTGCGCGGCGCATCGCCTCCCCATTATTGCTCCTGATAATTTTAATGCAATTAACAACAATTGCTTTATATTACTTTGGCCCGATCGATTATAAGAACATAAAATATGAGGTGGCCGGCTGGATATTGTATTATTTATTCATGCTATTGCTTGGATCATTTTTTGCCAGAAATTTTTATCTAAAAAACAAGTCAGACCTTCCGGGTGAATTCATTGCCAGAAGGAGGAAATTTGTTTTACATTCATTTCTTTTTTCAATGCTTTTCATATTGCCAACCTTTTATGGACGGGTTGGCGGATTTCATTTGGCCGGATCGCTCGGAGAACAATACGCGATGGCAGCGGCGTATAGTGCCGCAAACCAGAGCATCGTTGAATACGTTCGAATGTTTTTTTCCGTCTATCTCTTCGGTTTTTTCCCAACATATCTGTACTTCTATGACAAACTATCACCCAAGCTAAAAAAAATAGGCTTGGTCGTCAGCGTATTAAATTTATTGCTAGCAGTCTTTACTGGCGTAAATAAATACCTGTTCGATTATGCGTTGATTGGCATTGCGATATTCATGTTGAAATATGCAATAAAAAGAAAGAAGAATTACGCCAAGATTTTCTTTTCCGCATGCATATTGGGCGTGGTTTTTTCCGTACTACTATACTTCTTCGCCCTTGGTCAGGCCAGCCGGGAAGGGTCACCTTCGATCAAAGGCATCGATCCAAAAATGGATTCAGTTGCAGCATACAACCTGGATGATGGTTTGTTTCTAATGGGTTATTCCGCCCTGACATCCTATCTCACCCAAGGCTATCGCATTTTTGACATGTCGCTTGACGAAAAATTTGTCTGGACCTATGGCATAGGAAATTCCACATTCCTTTCCAGGCAAGCTGATAAAGTATTAGGCACCAATATCGGGGATCTAACCTATCCGGCAAGATTGGAATACCGAGGGACCGATCGCTATATTAATTGGTCCACATTTTATCTGTGGTGGGTGTCTGACCTTGGTTATCTTGGCGTAGGAATACTAACTTTCCTGGCGGGTTTCCTTTTCCGCATTTCCGAAAATACCGTCTTCAAGACCAGTGATCATGAAGCGCTCATCATCTATGCATATCTCACCATCGGTTTTTTTTACTTGTCCGCGAATAATCAGCTCTTTCAATCCGGCGAAACCGCCGTCGGCTTTTTCTATCTGATGATTAAAATCATGCTGACAAAAAAAATAAGCATATTACCGAGCGGACGACGGGCTGAACAAATCCACGCCAAGCCTTGCATAGCTTGATCATGTTCTCGTGATTATCCCCAGCATTGCTGACGGCAGCAGTAACTTTAACGATAAAAAGGGTATTCCCAGTGGCAGAACCGTTTTCCCAGAAAAATAAAACCGTAAACAAACCTGGTAGAACTTTGTTTATTGGAAATTTAACCTACGATAAAAGACTCTCTGGGCAAGCATACTCGGAAGCCGCGAATCAAGTGCAAATGGAAATTCTTCAGGGTTTGCAACTGGACGAGGCCAAAGCTGCAGTCCAAAGCGCAGCCATGGTACCCATGCCAGCCTTCCCAAATGGAAAGCTAATTTCCAGAAAAAAAACTGAAGATAATGTCACTTACTTGCCATTCTTCAATCTTCCCATCATCAAGCATTTTTCTTACGCACTTGGCCTGCTGCTTTTCATTTTCACCCAAAGGCCAGAGAAAATATTCGTCTACAATAGCTATTTTTTTCAAAATATCGCGCTTTATCTATACAAATTTTTTTTTCGCAGCTCAAAAGTTGCTATTTTTGTCCAGGATGTATTACCTGCTGGAAAAGGGATGCGCTCCTTGCAAACCATGCTGGATCGCTACTCCTTAAAGCTCCTATCGAAGTTTGATCTGATTCTTCCCATCAGCCATTCCATAATTGATGACTTCAATATCCGCACACCGTCCATACTTATCCAGGGCGGTTTGACGGACAACATCATCAGTCTATTCAGTGATAACACAACATACACTGACAAAAAAAGACGCGCGGTTTTTGCCGGCGCACTCGAAGAATACAACGGTATAGGAATTCTGCTAAAACAATGGGCGGATCAGAACCCCGGCGTGGAACTACATATATTCGGCAAAGGCACTCTTGCAAAGCTGTGCCAGGAATATAGCGAGGAAAATTCACAGATCATTTATCATGGTTTTTCCAGCCATGCCGACATTCAAAAATTCATCGCGCAATCGACATATGTCTTCGTGCTACGTTATGACATTGGCATTGAAACAAAATATTTCTTCCCATCCAAATTTTGGGAGTCGATGGCCAGCGACGCGGTAGTACTCTGCAATGAATTTTCAAACTTCCCAGACGATTTGAAGCAATACTGTATGCTGTTGACCGAGGATCTTTCAAATCTACAGGCATCGCTTGCCAACGCACCATCTTCAGCGGCAATAGCAACGATCAAAAAACGTCAACAACACATGCTCCAGAATCATACGTGGAAATCACATATGAAAAAAATCATCCAATACTTAAAATAATGAAGAAGATCTGGCGCGACCCGTATTTTTTGGGAATATTCTATTCCCTTCTATCGATGGCTGTGACATTATCGATCAATGTACTGCTATATCCAATTTACTGGAAAATATTAAGCAAACCAGATTTCGTCACATGGTTTTCCGTTTTTGAGCTGAGTCAATTTTTCCTTCTTCTTGACATAGGTTTTTCCCAGAACTTCATCAAGAATAATGCGACAGGAAATCCAGATTCCATCGAGAAAAACTACCATCGCCTGCGCGGTACATTACTGCTGGTTGCTCTGTTTGCGCTATTAATCCAGCTACCAACCTTTTTCTTTACAACGGAAATAGGCTCGCTGCAGAACTTTTTCCCATATTTCCTGCTAGCTCTCTCAACCGCAATCACCCTCTGGTCCTATGCCGAGACGGCGGCGTTGCGCGTTTTTCTGAGTTTTCAGACCATTTACATCATCAACATTGCAAGCAGCCTGGTATTTCTTGGCATTGTGCTATTTTTCAAGGAGTATGGCATTTATGCCATCGCTATCGGAAGTTTTATCAGAGCTGTTCTGCAAAATGTGGCACAGACCTTGGCCTTATCCTTCCGCCTGCGTATCACCATGAAACTCGTCATGGTTTTTGAAAGTACCATGTCGGCGTTTTTCATGAACTCCGCATATCTTCTGCTTTTCGCTTTCGATGCGATCATTTTTTCAAAGATCGGAATCAAGCCGGACGCGGTCTCGTCATACATGATGAATCGCAAACTCTATGACATATTGCGAGGAGTTTTTGACGTCGCCATGAACATCGTGGCAGTACGCTTGGCAAACAAACGCTCTGCCCGCCTGACGATCGGCAGTAGTACCGTAATCATCATCCTTTTCGGCTCGGCACTCATATTCAGTCCACAAATATACAAACTGGTATTCGGCCAAGACGCCTACAATGGCAATCTTTCTCTTGTGCTAGCTCTGGCAGGTGCCTCCGCATCAATTTTCAGGTTCTATCAAACATCATTGTTCATGTCTAATGCGACATACAGCATTCTATTACTGCTGATAGGCACGATAATTGCAAAATTAATATCTATTATTTCTTTGTATTTCACGGCTTTTCGTGTCGATATTTTCTATTATCTGCAAACCATACTCGTTATCGCCAGCATCTTCGCCGTCGCCTTGCACAACCGCGGCAAAACAATACACACCTGATGCGCAATGACGAGGGGAGCGTGCAAAGAAATATGCAAAGTCTGGGGTACGCCTTCAGTTGTACGCTATCGCAGCTCCCCTCCTGCCATGCTTGGATGCATACACAAAAATTATCAAGTATGAAATATTCCCAGCAAGGTTAGCACTAAAGCAAACGTGGCCCGTATTTTCGTAACTCTCCATGGCGCGCAACATATATAATAAGCGGATGCTCAAAAATGGCGCCTATCGCACACGCGGTCATCATCGGCTTTACCCTCTCCTTCACCACGCATCTTGATCCCGATTATTGGTTGCAGCGTGTTCAAGCAGCCGTCCACGAGTAGTGTTTGATGCAATCAGTCCCCTCAAAGATTGCGCTTCACGCAGTCTATGAAATTTCCATAAAGTACATTATATTAAGAATATGAAAATACTTACCTTTATTCACTTTTACTTACCTGGTTACAAGTCTGGCGGCCCCCTCAAGACGATTGAGAACATGGTTGAGCAACTCGACACGCTTGATTTTTTGATTGTGACCAGTGATCGTGATTTAGGTGATAGCGTTCCTTATGAAGGCGTTCGCATGAACGCCTGGAACAAGATTGGCAACTCGACGGTTTTTTACATTTCCGGCGTCAACAGCAAAATAGGCAAATTCCTGAAATTTATTAAAGTAATAAAAGAAACAGAATATGATGTGGTTTACTTTAATAGTTTTTTTGATGCAACATTTACTTTTTTACCATTGCTTGCGTTGAATTTTTGCTTGCTAAACAAGAAACCCATCATCATCGCGCCAAGGGGAGAATTTTCCGCCGGGGCAATATCTCTCAAGCGCTGGAAGAAAGTGCCTTACTTGTATATTATTGCCAAGTTAGGGCTATTGAAAAATGTGACCTGGCATGCCTCGACGGAGAACGAAGTCCGGGATATCAAGCATATTTACGGAAAATATGATGCCGCCGTGCGGAATGGCAATAACATCCGTATCGCAGCGGACGTGAGCCCGCCGCCACCTGCCATGGTCCACCAAAAACCTGACAATCCCGTCTTCAAGATTATCTTTCTTTCAAGGATTTCGCCAAAGAAGAATCTTGCATACCTGCTGTCATGCTTGGCCAAAGTTGCCACACCGATACAATTCAATATCTACGGCCCCGTGGAAGACCGCGCATACTGGGCCGAATGCAAAGCATTGATGGAGGCACTTCCCGCCCACATAACTGCCACCTATTGCGGACCCAGGGCTCCTTCCGAAGTGCCGGCATTGATGCGTGAACATGATTTATTTTTCTTCCCCACCTTGGGCGAAAACTTCGGGCATGTGATCATCGAGGCGCTCTCGGCCGGCACGCCCGTGCTCATTAGTGACCAAACGCCTTGGGCCAGTGATGCGGATGGGGCCTGCATCACTCTGCCCTTAGAAAATCAGCAACAATTCGTAACAGCGATTGATGAGCATGCGAAAAAAAATTACACTACCAGAAGGCAGATTTCGAATGCGGCATTAAAACTGGCAGTTACTTTCACAAATAATGAATTGACCTTGCAGGACAATCTTAATTTATTTCAGCACGCAAAGGCAGCTTGACATTGCAGTCGCTGCCTTTCAATTATTGCACAAAAATGCAATAAACATATTTTACTTAATATTTTAATTTCGTTTGGAGATGTTATGTTTTCTGGCAAGACACTGTTAATCACGGGCGGCACAGGCTCCTTCGGCAATGCGGTACTTGAGCGTTTTTTGAATACCGATATCGAAGAAATCCGTATTTTTAGCCGTGACGAAAAAAAACAGGACGACATGCGCAAAAAATACCTCAGCCCCAAACTGAAGTTTTATATTGGCGATGTGCGAGACTTCAACAGTGTGCTGAATGCCACGCGCGGCGTCGATTATATTTTCCATGCTGCTGCGCTGAAGCAGGTTCCTTCCTGTGAATTTCATCCGATGGAGGCCGTCAAGACCAATATTCTCGGTACCGACAATCTGCTTGAAGCAGCGATACAGAACAGTGTGCGGCGAGTGGTATGTCTGAGCACGGACAAGGCAGCCTATCCGATCAATGCCATGGGCATCTCCAAAGCCATGATGGAAAAAGTCATGGTTGCCAAGTCGCGCAATCTTGACGATGCCAAGACAGTCATTTGCGGCACTCGCTATGGCAATGTGATGGCCTCGCGTGGTTCCGTCATTCCGCTATTCGTCGAACAGGTCCGCGCAGGCCAGCCGATTACGATTACCGATCCGGAAATGACTCGCTTCATGATGACCTTGGGCGATGCTGTCGACCTGGTGCTGTATGCATTTGAGCATGGTACGAATGGCGACATGTTTGTACAAAAAGCGCCCGCTGCCACAGTAGAAGTACTGGTGCGCGCCCTGCTCGCCATCCTTGAAAAACCGGATCATCAGGTAAATATCATCGGTACCCGCCATGGCGAAAAATTATATGAAACGTTGTTGAGCCGCGAAGAAATGGCCGCTGCCGGTGACCTGGGTGAATATTTCCGTGTACCGCCCGATCTGCGCGACTTAAATTACGGAAAATTTGTCGAACAAGGCGAGCAAAAAATCTCCAATTGCGACGATTACAATTCACACAATACCGAGCGCCTGGATCAGGCCGGCATGCAAAAGCTGCTGATGAAGCTTGACTTCATTCAGGCAATTGTTCGCGGTGAGCAACCAACAGCAGAAGGTTAAGGTCATGAAGGTTTTAGTCACCGGCGCGCAAGGTTTCATCGGCAAAAATTTGATGATACACCTGCGTGAACGCAGCACTATCGAAGTGTTGACCTTCATTAATGGCGAGTCACTCTCTTCGCTAGGCGAAAAAGCGCTGCAGGCAGATTTCATTTTTCATCTGGCGGGAATCAATCGTCCTCAGAATGACGCCGAGTTCGTTGCAGGAAACACCGACCTGACCCAGGCATTGTGCAATACATTGCAGGCCGCTGGACGCGCTACGCCTGTCTTGTACACCTCATCGAGCCAGGCGACGCGCGACAATGCCTATGGCAACAGCAAGCGTGGCGCGGAGCAGGCATTACAGGCCTTCAGTACCGCCACCGGTGCCGCCGTGCACATCTACCGTTTGCCGAATGTATTCGGGAAGTGGTGCAAGCCCAACTACAATTCGGCTGTGGCGACTTTTTGCCACAATATTGCGCAAGGTCTGCCGATTCAAATCAACGATCCTGCCTTCATACTCGATCTGGTGTATATCGATGATGTGATTGCCGAGTTCTTGAGGGCGATGGAAGGCAAACAAGCTGGACAAGAAGCATACGCACAGGTACTGCCAGCCTACCGCATCAGTGTGGGCGATCTGGCAAAGCAACTGCAGCGCTTCAAGGATAGCCGTGCCAACATGGTCACAGAGGCGGTTGGCACAGGACTGACCCGGGCGCTGTATTCCACTTTCATCACATATTTCACGCCAGAGCAATTCTCCTATCCTTTGGTCAAGCACCAGGATCCGCGTGGGGTATTTGTTGAAATGTTAAAGACGCCCGATGCCGGCCAGTTCTCTTTCTTTACGGCCCATCCTGGCATCACCCGCGGCGGCCATTACCACCATACCAAGACCGAGAAATTTCTCGTCATCAAAGGAACAGCGCGGTTCGGCTTCCGCCATATCGAAAGTGACGTGACGCACCAGCTTTGCACCTGCGCGGAGACGCCGCAAGTCGTGGAAACCATTCCAGGCTGGTCGCATGACATTACGAATATCGGTGAAGATGAAATGATCGTCATGCTGTGGGCGAATGAAATCTTCGACCGTCAGCATCCCGATACCATTACTTACAAAGTGTAAAACATGAAAAAATTAAAAGTCATGACTGTGGTCGGTACACGGCCGGAAATTATTCGCCTTTCCCGCGTGCTGGCCAAACTGGATCAACATTGCGATCATGTTATCGTACATACAGGCCAGAATTACGATTATGAGCTCAATGAAATTTTTTTCCAGGATCTGGAAGTCCGGCGCCCTGATCACTTCCTGAATGCGGCCGGAGCGAATGCCGCCGAAACCATAGGCAAGATCATCATCGCAGTCGATGCAGTCATGGATCAGGTCCAGCCAGATGCCGTACTGATCCTGGGTGACACGAACAGCTGCCTGGCAGCGATTCCCGCCAAACGCCGCAAAATTCCAATTTTTCATATGGAAGCGGGAAACCGCTGCTTCGACCAGCGCGTGCCAGAAGAAACCAATCGCAAGATCGTCGACCATACTGCCGATATCAACCTCACCTACAGTGACATCGCGCGCGAGTATCTGCTACGCGAAGGCTTGCTGCCGGACCGCATCATCAAGACCGGTAGCCCCATGTACGAAGTGCTGCATCACTACAAGGCCGGCATCGACGCGTCAGACGTGCTGGCACGGCTGCAATTGAACGCTGGCGGCTATTTCGTTGTCAGCGCGCATCGCGAAGAGAATATCGACTCCGATGTCAATTTCGCCAAACTGGTGGATGTACTGAATACGGTGGCGGAACACTATCAATTGCCGGTTATCGTCTCGACCCATCCTCGCACGCAAAAGCGTATCGACGCCAAGGGTATCGTCTTTCATCCTCTCGTGCGCCTGCTCAAGCCGCTGGGCTTCAAAGACTATGTACACCTGCAGGCGCGCGCCCGCGCGGTCCTCTCCGACAGCGGTACCATTACCGAGGAATCGTCGATTCTCAATTTCCCGGCCCTGAATATTCGCGAGGCCCATGAGCGCCCGGAAGGCATGGAAGAGGCAGCAGTGATGATGACAGGACTGGAAGCGGCGCGCATCCTGCAAGGCTTGGCTATTCTGGAAACACAGGCCCGTGGCGACGTACGCGACTTGCGCCTGATCTCCGACTACAGCATGCCCAATGTATCGGACAAGGTAGTGCGCATCATCCATAGCTATACCGATTACGTCAATCGCGTAGTCTGGAAAAAAGCCTGAGCAATTGCCGAAAATAGGAATTACATTGCGCATTCTCTTGTTAACACAGTGGTTTGACCCCGAGCCCACCGCCAAAGGCATGCTGTTCGCACGCCAATTGCGTGAGCTTGGGCATGAAGTCGAGGTCATCACCGGATTTCCAAACTACCCTGAAGGTCGTATCTACCCAGGTTACCGCCAGTCGTGGCGCCAACGCGAAGTCATCGATGGTGTGCAACTGGTGCGCGTGCCGCTGTACGCCAGCCACGATAGTTCGGCAGTAAAAAGGTTGTTGAATTATTTCAGCTTTGCTCTGACATCATGCCTGTATGGTATCTTCATGTCCCGCAAGGCCGACGTGATTTATGTCTATCATCCGCCAATGACAGTCGGCCTGTCGGGCGCCCTGATCGGCTGGCTGCGGCGTACACCCTTCGTCTACGACGTGCAGGATTTGTGGCCCGACACCCTCCGGGCAACCGGCATGATAGGCAATGCACGCGCATTGAAAATCGTCGGTGCGGTCTGCAACTGGATTTACCGTCGCGCCAGCCATATCGTCGTGCTGTCGCCAGGCTTTCGCAGTTTGCTGGCAGAACGTGGTGTTCCTGCGGAAAAAATATCTCTGATCTATAACTGGTGCGACGAAACGACATTGCGTGCCCCCACCACGGCCACCGGCGACCTGTCCTTCCTAGATGACCGCTTTAACGTGGTTTTTGCTGGCAACATGGGCAAGGCGCAAGCCTTGCAGGCCGTGCTCGCGGCTGCGGCGTTAGTCGCGCGCCAAGACAAGCGTGTGCAATTTGTATTCGTTGGCGGTGGAACCGAAGTGTCGACGCTCCAGCAACAGTGTGCCAGTTCGAACCTTGAGAATGTAAGGTTCGTGCCACGCATGCCAATGGAACAAGTCGGACAGCTGCTAGCGCGCGCCGATGCATTATTAGTGCATCTGCGCGATGATCCGCTCTTCGCCATCACTATTCCGTCCAAGACTCAGGCATATCTTGCCGTGGGCAAGCCGATCATCATGGCCGTACGCGGCGATGCCGCCAATATGGTACGCCAAGCCGGAGCAGGCCTGGAAGCCGAACCGGAAAACCCGGCCTCAATCGCGCAGGCAGTGTTGAGCCTTGCCAGCATGTCCTTGCCACAACGGGAAGCCATGGGTCAGCAAGCCATGCAATATTATCGCGACCATCTCTCCTTGCAAGTCGGCGTGAGCGCTTTCATTAAAGTTTTTACGCAAGTATTGCCCTCAAATAAGCGCAGGAGCCAGGGATAGATATGGTAAAAAGACTATTCGACATAGCAGTGGCAACGCTGTTGCTGATACTGACCTTGCCGTTGCTACTGTTAGTGGCCGTGCTCGTGCGCCTGTTTCTCGGTGCTCCCGTACTCTTCTCCCAGGTTCGCCCTGGCCTCCACGGTCAGCCCTTCACGGTTCACAAGTTTCGCAGCATGAACGACCGCAAGGACGAACAGGGCAAATTATTGTCCGATGATGCACGGCTCACCTCCTTCGGTTTGTTCTTGCGGCGCAGCAGCCTGGATGAATTACCTCAACTTTTCAACGTATTGATGGGGGACATCAGCCTGGTGGGGCCTCGGCCACTGCTGATGGATTATCTGCCGCTGTACTCACCAGAACAGGCACGACGCCATCTTGTGCGGCCTGGCATCACCGGCTGGGCTCAGGTCAATGGCCGCAATGCCATCAGCTGGGAGCGGAAATTTGAACTCGATGTCTGGTATGTCGATCACCAATCATTCTGGCTAGACATGAAAATACTGGCCCTGACAGCGAAAAAGGTACTGATCAAAGAAGGTATCAGCGCACAGGGCGTCGAGACAATGCCGCGATTTTACGGTTCAGACAAGGATAAATAATGAAACAAAACGTGGTGATTTTTGGCTGCGGCGGCTTCGCCCGCGAAGTACATCAAATTATCGAGGACATCAATACCGCTGCAGGTAATGAGTTCCCACTCAATTTTCTCGGTTTCTTGGATGGCAATGCATCCTTGCATGGTACCGAGGTGCATGGCTATCCCGTATTGGGCGGCCTGGAGTGGCTGGATCAGCCGCACGCCGCACCTGTGCACATCAGCGTGGCAGTCGCAAACTGTGCCGCCCGGAAGAAGATCGTGAGCGCCATCGAAACTGGCGGCAAAGCGGCATTTCTGCAGCTGGTCCATCCACGCGCCTGGGTTGGTAATCGCGTCGTTATTGGTGAGGGCGCGATCATTTGCGCCGGCGCCCTGGTGACCACCGACATCGAGCTTGGCCGACATGTCATCATCAATATCGGCGCCACCGTAGGACATGATGCTCGCATTGACGACTTTGTCACCGTTGCTCCCTCCGTGAATGTATCCGGCGCTGTGCTGGTTGGCCCTGGCTGCGACCTGGGCACCGGCAGCGCGATTATTCAAGGAAAAACCATTGGCGCTTGGTCTGTGGTCGGTGCTGGCGCCGTGGTCGTCAAGGACGTCGATCCCAACGTCACCGTCGTCGGCTCACCTGCCAAAATCATCAAAACCCGCCAGCCCGGCTGGCATCAGGAATAAAAACATGACACTTACGATAGCCCGCCCGGCCCCATGGCCTGTGTATCCCGAAGATGAAATCGCAGCCGCGACTGATATCTTGCGTTCTGGCAAAGTTAATTACTGGACTGGCGATGCCGGCCGCGCATTCGAGCGTGAATATGCCGCCTATGTCGGTAGCAAACATGCTGTTGCCGTTGCCAACGGCACCGTGGCGCTGGAATTGGCCCTGTACGCATTGGGCATTGGTGCAGGCGATGAAGTCATCACGACCAGCCGCACCTATATCGCCTCGGCCAGCTGCGCAGTCATGCGTGGCGCGCTGCCAGTGATCGTCGATGTGGACCGCACCACCCAGAACATCTCGCCAGAGGCCATTCGCCTGGCCATTACACCACGTACCAAAGCCATTTTGGTCGTTCACCTGGCAGGCTGGCCATGTGACATGGATCCGATCATGGCTTTGGCCGAGGAGTTTAACCTCAAGGTCATTGAGGATTGCGCGCAGGCGCATGGCGCCACCTACAAAGGGCGCCAGGTAGGGTCGATAGGGCATGCTGCAGCTTTTTCATTTTGCCAGGACAAGATTATTTCGACCGGCGGTGAAGGTGGGATGATGACCACCAGTGACGATACCGTCTGGGAAAAAGCCTGGGCCTACAAGGATATTGGACGCAGTTACGATGCGGTATACCGGCGTGAACATCCACCGGGTTTTCGCTGGCTGACCGAAACCTTCGGCACCAACTGGCGCTTGACGGAAGTGCAATCGGCAATAGGCCGTTTGCAATTGAGCAAGCTGGATGAGTGGGTCGCCGCACGTCGGCACCATGCAGCAATTCTGACCGAGGTGTTTTCCAGCATTCCAGCGGTGCGCCTGACCTTGCCGCCCGCAGGCATTGGCCACGCTTACTATAAATATTACGCCTTTGTAGAAACGGAACACCTGGCACCCGGCTGGAACCGTGACCGTCTTATCGAGGAGCTGAATGCGGCTGGCGTTCCCTGTTTTTCCGGCTCATGCAGTGAAATTCATCTTGAGAAGGCATTCGATACCTTGCCAGTCAAAATACCGCCCGTACACGTCCCCGTCGCGCATGAACTGGGACAGACAAGCTTGATGTTCCTGGTTCATCCAACACTGACTGCCGAGTACCTGGATCAGGTATGCGCAGTGATACGCAAGGTATTCGCACAAGCAAGCGCCTAACGTTCACGCATAACAGGCGGATTTCTTGACTGGCATCCGCACAAATTCGCTCTTGCCCGCGCAATGCGTTGTGTTTTTTTTAGATGAGTAATAATTAATGAATTCTTTATTGAATTTTTCGCGCTGGCAAAAGCAGATCGTCGCAGTCATGGTCGATATGTTTTTTTTACCGTTGACTTTTTGCATCAGTGTTTTGTTGCGTTTTGACGATCTCAGTTTTGCCCTGTTTAAGCCATATTTATGGCTGATCGTGGCAGCACCACTCATCTCAATTCCAATCTTTATCCGCCTGGGACTATACCGTGCGGTAGTTCGCTATATCGACTACAAAATTGCTTATGTCGTCCTGACCGGGGTCACCCTGTCCGTTGTCTTGCTCCTGGCAATAACCGCATTGACCACCGGATTCAATGGCATATCCCGCGGCGTATTCGGTATTTATTGGGTCAATGCCATCCTGTATGTGGCAGCAAGCCGCTTCATGGCCAGAGCATACTTCACGCACATCAGCAGAGCGAGCCACGGTATCGCCGTCGCCATCTACGGCGCGGGTTCCTCCGGCAGCCAATTGGCACAAGCGCTGTCGAACGGCGGAGAATATCGTCCGGTTGTTTTTATCGATGACAAAAAGGAATTGCAAGGTGCAACGCTCGCCGGTATCCGTGTCTATTCCCCCACGGCGCTGCCAGACCTGATTGCAAGCAAAGCGATCCGCAAGATATTGGTGGCAATGCCTTCACTGTCGCAAGCCCAGCATCGACGCATACTCGATACCCTGGAACCACTGAAAATCAAGACCCTCATTACCGCGCCCATTAAAAGCCTGGTAAACGGGGTGGCACGCGTGCAGGATATCCGCGAAATCGAGATTGAAGATCTGCTGGGACGCGACGCGGCGGAAGCGGATCAAGATCTGATGGCAATGTGCATTCTGGGAAAAACCGTGCTGGTTACAGGTGCCGGCGGCTCGATCGGTTCGGAATTGTGCCGGCAAGTCTTGCGCCAGCGGCCGACCCGTCTGATCTTGCTGGAAATGTCCGAATTTGCCCTGTATTCGATTGAACAAGAATTGCAGGCGTTGAGAAAAATGCTGGATGTCGAGGCGGAGATTATTCCCTTCCTTGGATCGGTGCTGGAAACGGATAAGTGCGAACGGATCTTACGGACGTTTAACGTCGAGATGATTTATCACGCAGCCGCATACAAGCATGTTCCGCTCGTTGAACATAACCCCATCGAAGGGGTGCGCAACAATGTCTTCGGCACGCTTAGTATTGCCCAGGCAGCAATGGCCGCAGGCACCAAATGCCTGATGCTCATTTCGACGGACAAAGCAGTACGTCCGACCAATGTCATGGGAACAACCAAGCGCCTCGCTGAACTGATCTTGCAAGCGTTCGCACGTGAGCAAAACACAACACGATTTTGCATGGTTCGCTTTGGCAATGTGCTGGGCTCTTCCGGCTCGGTAGTACCGCTGTTTCACAAACAAATCAAGGCTGGCGGACCAATTACCCTGACCCATCCGGAAATCACGCGTTACTTCATGACCATTCCCGAGGCAGCGCAACTGGTATTACAAGCTGGTGCGATGGGTGTCGGTGGCGACGTGTTCGTACTTGACATGGGCGAACCGGTAAAGATCATGGATCTGGCCGAACGCATGGTTCACCTTAGCGGCCTGGAAGTCAAAAGCAAGTCTACTCCCGATGGCATTGAAATCGTTCAGGTCGGCTTGCGCCCTGGCGAAAAGCTATATGAGGAATTACTCATCGGCGACAATGTTCAAGGTACCGAACATCCGTTGATCATGCGTGCCGAGGAGTCGGAAGTTCCGTGGACGGAATTACAATCGCTGCTTTCTGAAATGGATAAGGCCTGCACGCTTTTCAATTATGAAGAAGTGCGTACCTTGCTGATGCGTGCGGTAAAAGAATATATGCCGCAATGCGGTATCGAGGACCTGATATGGGCTGAAAAAAACCGTACCCAGCTCACCGCATCGTCACACCCGCCATTGCAGGACACGAAGTATTTGTCGACAAATCCGACCGCCATAGGCACTACGGAGCGGGCTGAGTATATGAACGACAAAGGCCCGAACTAAAGCGCGCCCCCTACTTTGCATCCCCCCCAGAAAGGTTACAAGGTAGCGAGAGCAGGACATTTTTAAGGAGTTGCGACTTCTAAAGTGCTCACACTACGACTTGCCTTGCAGTCCCAATTTGAAATTATATTGCCGACCGAAAACGGCCTTGATGAATTAAGATATTCATCTTCTTACTAAAGAAAACTATGGAAAATTCGAAAGACACACAGGACATTAATGAATATATCGATGACGGATTCAATCTCACCGATTTTCTGGCTAGCTTGTGGCATGCACGCCGCTTAATCATCTGCGTTACGGTAGCGACCTCGGTGATCGGTGTTGGTTCGGCGTTATATTCCTCCAGCTACAAGAGCGAAGGCTTCTTCCAGTTCGGCGGCAAGATTCCGGCGCAAGAAATGCTAAAAGACAAAGACAAAGATAAAATTCTGCCCAGTGGTATAGCGATCCCCGATTTCAAACGCTATGCCGCAGCCCTCAACACGAATGAACGCTTTTCTCAATTCGTACGCCAGAACAACATGCAAAATAACCCCGACGCCATGCGTTTGCATCGGGATTTCGCCTCGCGCGAAGGCATCACCAGCCGGATTGAACCAGTCTATCCATTTACCAAACTCGATGCCAAAGAACTTGGCGTCGACAATACCGAAGGCAACAATAATGTCATCGGCTTGCGTATCAATTATGCCGCCAAGAAGCCCGAGGATGCGCAACGCACGGTGGCATTGCTTGGCCGTTACACCATGGATACGATCGTCTATCTGATTTACTCGGATATGCTGCGCTTCAAACGTGCAGAGATTTCGTCGAAGATCATCAAGCTGGACAATGACATCATCCTGAGCAAGGAAAAGCTGGAAAAAACCATGCGGAAGGGCGAGGACTTGAGAAAGATCGTCTCGCGCTATCCCGATGCCGCCAACCAGTCCGCACGTCAAGTGATTTCCGTTACCGAAGACAATGCGCGTTTTTTGTCGCCAGTTAGCCAGTTGATGAGTACCGAAGTGGAAACCAGCGAAATCAAGGAAGACATTTACAAGGCTCAACGCGAGAAACAGCAAAACCTCCTGTTACTTGAATACTACGATGGTGCCAAGATCTTGACTGATGGCTCAAAATCAGGCGAAGCTATCCTGCACGCGCTGGAACCACTCAAGACAGCTGTCTTCAAAAGCAAGAATATGGCGGATGATGCAGTTCAGGAAATTTACAATCGGATCTCCATTGAAAACCAAAATGCAGTCAATCTCTACCTTGAGAAAAGCCGTTTCATTGCTGGCCCTAGCCTGCCAGAAAATCGCTCGGCACGTTTGACCATCACTTTGGCCCTAAGCATACTTGCTGGCTTGGCATTATCTATCTTCTTTGTCACCGTACGTAACTGGTCCCGCAATAACATCCTCAAATTACGAGGCTAAGAGGGTGTAGGCAAAGTCACTACCAAAGCTGTGGCAGGCTATTTCGAAGGGAGCGAAGCATGCCATGGCAACGAAACGTTCACTCGACGGTACTACGTCGCCAAGCAATGCCGGCGGCAGGCCGCCAGCGTTAAATCCTGAGCATATCGCAGTTTTGCACAATGACATGATGAAGTGTGCATGTGCATGTGCATTGCAACCGCCGCGATCTTGTCAATGCGTGTCTCCTACGTACAGAAACCCCGAAAGTTGACAGCAACTTTCGGGGTTTCTCTCAGTTCAAGCCTTTTATTTTTATAGCGCACAAGCAGGGCAACTTGCCGTATCGTATTACTGCTTCAGCAACCCACCCAACAACGCTGCCACCTTCTGCTTCGGCTTGGCTGCGGCAGGCGCCATGCTGGCGGCAGCGGGAGCGGCTGCTTTGGCGGGCTCATATGGCTTCAGGAACCAGGGATCGGCCTTCTCGCGGCGGGCGCCAGGACCAAAGGCGGGACGCGCACCGCGCTCGGCGGAACGGCTGTCGCGGCTCTCGCCGGCATGGCGGCTCTCCGGGGCGCGTGCGGGACGCGCCTCGCCACCTTCGGTGCGGCGCGGTGGGCGGCGCTCGCTGTCGCTGCTGCGGGCAGGAGCGGGATTGAAGCCCGTCAATTCGCCGCGCTTGATGCTTTGCTTGATGAGTTTCTCGATATCGGCCAGCAAGCGCTCGTCTTTATCCGAGTAGATCGAGATGGCGTCGCCCGAGGCGCCGGCACGGCCCGTGCGGCCGATACGGTGCACATAGTCTTCCGCGTTGTACGGCAAGTCGAAGTTGATGACGCAAGGCAGGTCGGAAATATCCAGGCCGCGCGCCGCCACGTCGGTGGCCACCAGCACGTCGATCTCGCCCTTCTTGAACGCTTCCAGCGCCGCCATGCGTTCCTGCTGGCTCTTGTCGCCGTGAATCGCCGTGGCGCTCATGCCTTCCTGCTCCAGCACGCGGGCCAGGCGCGAAGCGCCAATCTTGGTGTTCGAGAAGACGATGACCTGCTTCAGGTCGCGTTGGCGTAGCAGATGGGCGACCAGGGCATGCTTCTGGTCTTCCGTGACCTTGTAGACCACTTGCGTGACCTTGTCGGCCGTCTGATTGCTGCGCGCCACTTCGATCGTCAGCGGATCGTTGAGGAAGGTGGCGGCCAGTTTCTTGATTTCTGGAGAGAACGTGGCCGAGAACATCAGGTTCTGGCGCTGCTTCGGCAGCAAGTTGATGATGCGTTGCAAGTCCGGCAAAAAGCCCATGTCCAGCATGCGGTCCGCTTCATCCATGACCAGCATCTGTACTTGGCTCAGGCTGATGTTCTTTTGCTCGATATGGTCGAGCAGGCGGCCTGGCGTGGCGATGACGATTTCCACGCCGCCGCGCAGGATGACGGTTTGCGGCTTCATGTCCATGCCGCCGAAGACGACGGTCGAACGCAGCGGCGTGTGCTGGGCGTAGGCCTTGACGTTTTCGGCCACCTGCACCGCCAGTTCACGCGTCGGCGTGAGGATCAGCGCACGCACCGGGTGGCGTGCCGGCGACATGCTGCTGCTGGCATGCGCCATCAGCAACTGGATGATCGGCAAGGAAAAACCGGCTGTCTTGCCGGTGCCCGTTTGCGCGGCACCCATCACATCGCGGCCTTGCAGCACGACGGGAATCGCTTGTTCCTGGATCGGTGTCGGATGGGTGTAGCCCTGGTCGGTCAGTGCGCGCTGGATTTCAGGCGCGAGGCCGAAGTCGGCAAAGGTCAGGCTGGGAGCAGCGGATGCGGCAGGTGCTGGTGCAGGCGCAGCGGCGACGGGCGCCGCTTCAGGGGCAATCGCCGGGCTGGGCGTAGGAGTCGATTCGGTTTCAGACATAAATTTTCTGGTGTGCCTCCGCACTGCGGAAGCCATGCTTTCTCAATAAACAACATTTCGGGGCACAGGCAGCTCCGTCTTGCAAGCCATGGATCATTGTTCTTGCGGCACCTCTGTGCTCCGGGACATGCTGGATGGCGTATGCGGGAGCGTCGAAGAGATGTGCTGCGATGGCGGCGGAGATCGCGCCGGCGGAACATCGCGCGCAGAAGATACAATATCAGTGCTGTAAACGATACCCTAATTCACCGCAACTGTACACGGAAACCGTGATTTTTGAGCAAAAAGCATTCCAGCAATGGCCTGCGGGAATGCCGTATGATGCCGTATGATGCCGTTCCAATGCCTGCTCCGATCCCTGCCGCTCCATCCCCTGCCCTCACCATGTCCACCCCGCCCTTAGCCCACGATCCGCAACCGCAGCCACCCAGCAAACCGGGCAATGACGAGTGCTGCCATAGCGGTTGCACCTTTTGCGTGCTGGAAATGTACCAGGAAGACCTGGCCGCCTACGAAGAGGCCCTGAGGGCCT
Source organism: Janthinobacterium sp. NKUCC08_JDC (assembly GCF_019345575.1). Taxonomy (NCBI): domain Bacteria; kingdom Pseudomonadati; phylum Pseudomonadota; class Betaproteobacteria; order Burkholderiales; family Oxalobacteraceae; genus Janthinobacterium; species Janthinobacterium sp. NKUCC08_JDC. Next base: position 142,802 of record NZ_JAHKQW010000002.1, read on the forward strand.
GGCAACAGCGCCAGCAAGCCGCTGCCGCGCCCGCGGCCCCAGGCGTCAAGAAGCCGCGCAAGCGCGCTTGACTTCATTCACTTAAAAGCTTTCCCACTCATCGACTGGTGCCGCGCGACGCGCCGTGCTGGCCAGTTGACGCGGCGCCGGTGCCGGCGTCACGGTTGCCGGCGTCTTGACGGTGACGGTGACGGGTGCGCGCGGCCGGTTCGCGGCGGCGCTGGCCACGTCAAGCTTGAAGACGCTGACGACGGCGCTCAGGCTGGCAGCCTGTTCCTGCATCGATTCGGCTGCCGCGGCCGCCTCTTCCACCAGGGCCGCATTTTGCTGCGTCACCTGGTCCATCTGGGCGATGGCCTGGTTAACTTGCTCAATACCGGCGCTCTGCTCGCTGCTGGCGGCCGTGATCTCGCTCATGATGTCCGTCACGCGGGTGATGCTGGCAACGATGTCATCCATCGTGCGGCCCGCCTGGTCCACCAGTTTCGAGCCCGCCTCGACTTTCTCGACCGAATCGCCGATCAGGACCTTGATATCCTTGGCTGCCGCGGCCGAGCGTTGCGCCAGGTTGCGCACTTCCGTGGCCACGACGGCAAAGCCGCGCCCCTGCTCACCCGCACGCGCCGCCTCGACGGCCGCATTCAGGGCCAGGATATTGGTCTGGAAAGCAATGCCGTCGATGACGGCGATGATGTCGACAATCTTGCGCGACGATTCGTTGATCGACGCCATCGTGCCCACCACTTCGCCGACGACCTTGCCGCCCTCGATGGCGATGCTCGACGAGGTCTGCGCCATGGTGTTGGCCTGGCGCGCATTGTCCGCATTCTGCTTCACGGTCGACGTCAGCTCTTCCATCGACGAAGCTGTTTCTTCCAGCGAACTGGCCTGCTCTTCCGTGCGCGACGACAGATCCTGGTTGCCGGCCGCGATCTGGCTCGACGCCGTGGCGATGGTATCGGTGCCGCTGCGTACCTGGCCCACCAGCTTTTGCAGGCTGGCATTCATGTCTTTCAGGGCCTGCATCAACTGCCCCGTTTCGTCTTGCGATTGCACAACGATCTGTGCGGTCAGATCGCCAGCGGCCACCTGGCGCGCCACGCCGACGGCCTCGATCAGCGGACGCGCCACGCTGCGCGCCACCCACAGCGCCAGCAACATGCCGATGACGACGATACCTACCACCAAGCCGATCAGGCTGGCGCGCGAGGCCGCATAGGTTGCATCGGCGCTGGCGCTCGAGCGCACGCCGCCGTCCGTGTTAATCGACACCAGTTTATCGAGGGCCGCCATCATGTCCGTCATGACCTTGGCCGACGGCCCCACAGCCAGCGCGCGCGCCTCTTCCTTTTTCATCTCGCGCGACAGGCTCAGCATGGTTGCATGCAGACGCATGAATTCATCGTTGAGCGCCAGGAAGCGCTCGAACACTTCCTTCTCGCCCGCTGCGGAAATCAGGCTTCGGTACTTGTCGGCATCGGCCTTCAACTTGGCCTGGGTTTCCGTCATGCGCGTTTCGTTCTGCGCCATGTCGGCATCCTGCGCGGCCAGCATGTGCGCCAGCTCCCAGCGGCGGAAATCGCTGACATCGCTGCGCATATTCATGGCCGTCAGCACGCTGGGCATCCAGTTGTCGGACAGGTCGGTCGACGCGGTATTGATGCGCGCCATGGACAAGATCGCCGACACGCCCAAGGCCGCCGTCAACAGCAGCACGCCGCCAAACGACAAGATCAGCTTGGTGGCAATTTTCAAATCAAAAAACCATTTCATGCGTTGCTTTCCTTCATTAAACAAACGGGACAAAGTGAGCAGTGATGGAGAGCAAGTTCATACCGGCACACAAATCGAATTTCCGCAATGCAACATTTTATCACCGTCGTACTGCAGCGCAGAGTGGTTTGATCGCGACATACGGCCAAAGTTCGCGCATAGCGGGCAGCACGGCATTTTTTGCCCAAACACGTTTGTTTCCACAAGGAAAAATACAGTAGCAGGCGTAGGAGTCGGATGACACGAGGCAATGTTCCTAGCCTACATAAGCACGTCGGCTCATCCGATGCCCGCCGGCGCCCCCTGGTTCTATAGTGGATACAAGATTCAGCACAACGCTAGCAAGCCATAAAAGCAGCGCCATCCAACAAAATCAGAAGACGAGGCCCTACCATGTACAAAGCTTATAGCAACCTGACACCAGCAACGAATGCCCACGCAGCCGCCCAGCACAACTGGCAAGCCGCGCCCGCCACACCGATGATCAGCATCACGGGTGCGCAACAGAACGAATTGCTGCGCGCCTTGTCGCGCGCCGATCTGGAGCGCCTGTTTTGCCAATTGGAATTGGTCGCTTTGCCTGCCGGCAAGCACCTGTTCGATTGCGGCGGCAAGATTGAATACACGTACTTCCCCACCAACGCCATCGTTTCTCTGCTGTATGTGATGGAAGACGGCGCCACCACCGAGATCGCCGTCGTTGGCCGCGAAGGCGTGGCCGGCGTGGTGCTGTACGAAGCCGAGCGCGCCACCTGCACCGCCATCGTGCAAACGGCCGGCTACGGCTACCGCCTGAAAACGGCCTTCCTGCGCGAAGTGTTCAATGAAGGCGGCGCCCTGGCGCAATTACTGATGCGCTACACCAGCGCCATGTTTGCGCAAATGGCGCAGAACGTGGTGGGCGGCCGCCATTGCAGCATCGAACAAAAACTGTGCCGCTGGCTGCTGGACCGCCTCGACCGTTCGCTGTCGAACGAGCTGAAGGTAACGCAAGACACCATGGCCAACATGCTGGGCGTGCGCCGCGAAAGCATCACCGTCACAGCCCGCAAGCTGCAGGACGAAGGCTTGATCCAGTACCGCCGCGGCACGGTCGAAGTACTCGACCGCGAAGGCCTGGAAGCGGCCGCCGGCAATTGCTACAAGGCAGCCCGCGCCGGTTTCGAACAATTCCGCAGCGGCATCAGCGCACACAATTAAGCACCATGCTGGCAAACGGGCAGGCAAGCGGGTATCGTAGACACTCCCGCTGACTTCCCGGAGACTGGCCATGAAACTGATCGGCATGCTCGACTCGCCCTATGTGCGCAGGGTCGCCATCTGTTTGCAACTGCAGGGCATTAACTACGAGCACTTGCCGCTGTCCGTGTTCCGCAACATGGATGCCGTGCGCGAGATCAACCCCGTCATCAAGGTACCGACCCTGGTCCTGGACGACGGGCAAGTGCTGATGGATTCCACCTTGATCCTGCACTATCTGTCGCTGCTGCGCCCCGCCACCTCCATCCCTGACCTCGCCAACAGCGTGCGCGCACTGCGCTTGACAGGCTTGGCGCTGGCCGCCTATGAAAAAGCTGTACAAATCGTCTATGAGCGCAAGCTGCGTCCGCTCGACAAGCAGCACGCGCCGTGGCTGGAACGGGTCAGCATGCAATTGCACGCCGCGTGGAACCTGCTGGAACAGGAATGCGCGCGCCTGCCTCTGCCTGGCGAGACGGGCACCATCGACCAGGCGGGCGTGACCATCGCCGTCGGCTGGAGCTTCGCCCAGCTGGAAACGCCCGATATCGTCAAACCGGCCGACTACCCGGCCATCCACGCCTACACGCGCTCGGCGGAAACCCTGCCTGCCTTCCTGGCCACGCCGCCAGTCTGAACCACCGGGCGAACTGCCTGCGGCAGGTGCGGCCCCAGCAGGCACGCACCCGGTACAATATTGGTATTCCCCTATCTGGCGCGCCCAACAGCGCGGCGCGCCGGCACCATGAAAGAATGAATGGAAGACATCAATTGCGAAGGCTTGCCGCACATCCGCGTACTGGCAGGCGAAAACACCGACGGCCCCGTGTATGAGACCCTGCCGGCACGCCAGATCGACGAGCACGTCTACGAACTGCTGGCCTCGCCCGGCCTGACCCTGAACCTGGCACGCGGCGACATCGTCAGCATCGCCGACCCGCTCGCCCCCGCCGAAGTATTAAAACGCGGCGGCAACTTCTGCATCCAGATCTACGCCGACGACGTGTCGCAAGAGGCAGTGGACCAGCTCGAACGCGACGTGCAAAGCCAGCTGGGCGGCACCATGGACGGCCAGTACAAGGGCAACCTCACCTTCAGCGTGCCGGGGCATCACGGCATCTACAACGTCAACGGTCCCTTCGACGCCTTCCGCGAAGCGACGGGCGTGGAGTGGTACTTCGCCAACATCTACGTCAACCTCGATGACGACGATGATGAAACCTTGCTCAACTGGTGGGTGGATATGTAAGGTTGCCCGTGCGCCAGGCGGGGCCATAACACACGTCAATGCGTCGTATTGCCCTGGCGCACATCAAGATACCGGCCCGCATCTTGCGTACGCTCTCTCTACCGTCAACCACAGAGAGAAACGCTATGCCCTACATTGCGCGTGCCGACTATGCAAAGCAAAAAGAGATCGTAGGAAATGGCGAATGCGTCACCCTCGCCAGGCACCTCACTGGCGCCCGTGCCTCGTCGCTTTGATCGCCCCGAAATCTATTCGGTGGTCGAATGAAGCCGCTCGCACTGCTGGCATTGGCTATCGCGGTCACGACGATGCAGCCAACTGCAGCAGCCCCTTTTTCTTGCCCGCAAGCAGCTCCATTGACCTGGGACCTGCCAGCCGCCAGGCTCGACAGCGTGCGCGTGCTGTCCTATCCGGCGAATCAGCCGCCAGCGAACGGCGCCGCCTTGCCTATCCTGGCACCAGACAGGGAGTGGACACGAGCCGGCACCTTGTATCAACGCTGGAATATCAATTTCGATGCCCCCCACTATCTGTTTCAAGTGGACTGCCTGTATGCCGGTACCGAACGCTACCTGCGCTTGGATTTGCCGGGAGTCAAACAGTGCACCTCAGCTATCCAACAGCGAACGAAAATAATAAGTTTTCAGTGCAAATAGTACGCTGGGCCGAATTTCTCATGCATGCTCATGGGAAAAAACGGAGTGCGTGTGACAAGTCTGGCAGCGGTCGTGGTGGATCGCCAGCGCAGGGCACGGCAAACCGAACTCATCGCTACGTGCTACGATGCAAGACAAGTTCCTTTCAATGACACGCCATGAAATACAAGCTATTCCTGTTTGACCTCGACGATACCCTGCTCGACTTCCGGGCCTCCGAAAAACGCTCGTTCCTGCACACCATGCACGAACTGGGCTTGCGCGACAACATCGACGCGCTGTTTTCCCAATACCAGGCGATCAACGTCGACCTGTGGAGACGTTTCGAAACGGGTGACGTGACCAAAGATTTCCTGAAAGTGGAGCGCTTCCGCAAGACGTTTGCGCTGAACGGCATCGCCATCGATCCGGAACTGGCCAGCCGTTTATATCTGGACTCCCTGCCGGACACGGTCGTGCTCATCGATGGCGCCAAAGAAGTGTGTGAAATGCTGTCGCGTATCGGCGAAGTGGGCATCATCACCAACGGCGTCGACTCCATCCAGAACCGCCGCATCGCCGCCTCCGGCCTGAGCGACTACATCTCCTTCGTCGCCACCTCCGAAGCGTGCGGCCATGCCAAGCCGGACGTGCGCTTCTTCGAATACGCCGCCAACATGGCGCGCGCATTCAGCAAGGATACGACCATCATCATCGGCGACCGCCTGGACGCCGACATCCTGGGCGCCAACCGCTACGGCATAGCCAGCTGCTGGTTCAACCCGGACAGCATGGCCAATACCTCGGCCGCCATTCCCACCTATGAAGTGGCCAGCCTGCATGACATCGTGCCGGCGCTGGACGTGATACCGGTGAACTTGAAACAGGCTTGATCGCCAACAAGCGCACCACCTGAAATACGCTGGCAGCGGCACGAAAACGCGCCGCTACTCGCGTACCATCAGGACTCGTCCATATTGGTGCCAGCTTATGCCTTCCTACACCGTCCTGCTCGCCATCGCGGCCTTGATCCTGTTCTTTGCCATGCTGGTCACGCGTCAGGCGGCCAAGTCCCGCAGGCCATTGAAGCTGCAAAGAAAGCCCGTCATGACGGCGCGCGAGCAGCAGATGTACCATCTGCTGCAGACGGCCTTGCCGGAATGCAGTAAGCGTCTTCCCAGCGCCGTCTGGACTGCCTGACCACCGTCATCCATGATCGAATTTTGGCACAACATTTGTGCCCACAAATTATGATTATGGACACAAATTTTCAACCGATCATTTCGACGAATACGCGCGGCCATTCTCGGCAGCACTCGTTGGAGTTCAAGCGCGCGTTGGTGGCGTTGTCGCTCGAACCGGGCGTCTTGGTCGCTGGCATCGCGCGAACACGGCGTTCAGCTGGCGCAGCCTCTATCAACAAGGACGCTTCGGCGTGCCTGCGTTGATGCGCGACGATGGCCTCTTGTTGGGTAAGCGTCTTCGCAGCACCGTCTCTACTGCTTGGGGCATAATTGGATATCGATTTCAAAATTCACGTTGAGGGAAAATGACAAAACCAGATCGATCTGATGATGATGATTTTTACGACCAGGGCTTTGATAGAAAAGGCTTCGTGTCGGTTTGGGCGGGCAAGATTGAACCACGGCTTGAATCTGAGATCGACGTATTGCAAGACCTTTGTGGCGTCGGATATTACCGACTCAGCGATCAAGAAGGGAACAATTTCGATTTTGAAGAGGTGCCGTTGCAAGCGTTGCTTAAGGACGTTTCCTACTCCAAATCATTTACGGACAATGTTCTACAGGCCGCCGAAAAAAAAGGGGTTTTCCAAGCGCGTTGGGTAGTTCTGCAGTACGATTTTCACTATGATCCTACAAAGGTTACGCGCCAGATTGCAGACGACCCAATATTTATTGGTGCATTTCCTTTTACGACCGAAGACGAAAAGTAAAACGGCTGTCGAAGTTGGCGCCACACCTTTGGAAAGCGCTGTGTTTTCAAGAAGCTGCCAACTGTTCGGCACAATGCCATGGCAGGAACTCGTCAACACGGTTGACGGGATGATCGGCGATGTGGGCTAGCACATGGCGTAACCAAGCCTCGGCGTCGACACCGTTCAGCTTGGCCGTCCCGATCAGCGAGTAGATGGCGGCAGCGCGTTCGCCGCCTGTGCCGGCGCCAGCAAACAGGTAGTTGCGGCGACCGATGGCCACCCCACGCAGAGCGCGTTCTGCGGCGGAGTTGTCGATCTCGATTTGGCCGTCATCGCAGTAGCGCGCCAGCGCGGGCCAAAGATTGAGTGCGTACAGGATTGCCGCCGACGTATCGGACTTGCGTGAGAGCTTCTCAAGCATGCCTCGGAACCATCGTTCCATGTCTTCGATCAGCGGCTTAGCCTTGGCTTGTCGTACCTGCTGTCGCTCGCTCGGTGGCTTGCCACGGATCTTCGCTTCGATCACGTACAGTTCGCCGATGCGGCGTAAGGCTTCGGTCGTCAGTTCGGAAGGTCTGGCTTCGTGCAAGTCGTAGAATTTTCGCCGCGCGTGCGCCCAGCAGGCTGCTTCCTGGATCGTACCATCCTCGTAAAGCGCGTTGAAGCCGGCGTAGGCATCGGCTTGCAGCACGCCTTCGAATTTGGCCAAGTGATTCTGCGGATGGATGCCCTTGCGGTCGGGCGTGTAGGCAAACCAGACCGCTGGCGGTGTCGTATCGCCGGCTGGCCGGTCGTCGCGCACGTAGGTCCATAGACGCGCGGTTTTGATTTTACCGTTACCGGGCGCCAGCACCGGGATCGGGGTATCGTCGGCGTGCAGCTTCGATGCCGCCAGCACATGGCGCCGCACGGCGTCGACCAACGGACGCAGCAATGCGCTGGCCGCGCCGACCCAACTCGCCAGCAACGCACGATCCAAGTCAACGCCTTCGCGGGCGTAAATGACGGACTGGCGATACAGCGGAAGATGATCGGCGAACTTGGCCACCAGGATGTGCGCGAGCAGGCCGGGGCCGGCTATGCCGCGCTCGATTGGACGGCTTGGCGCCGGCGCCTGGACGATGGCGTCGCAGCAGGCGCACGCCAGTTTGGGGCGCACATGACGGATCACGCGGAAGCTGGCCGGCACGAACTCCAGTTGCTCGGCCACGTCCTCGCCCAGCGGCCGCAGGCCGCCACCGCAGGCCGGGCAAGCATCGGCGGGCGCATAGACCTTCTCGTCTCGTGGCAAATGATCGGGCAAAGGACGGCGCACCGACTTCTTGCGCGGTGCCTGGTCGGCCGCCGGCATCTCGCGCGCCGTCTCGGCCTCGTCGGCCTGCAGGTCTTCCAGTTGCAACTCCAGCTGCTCGATTTGATGATCCAGTTTTTCCGACTTGCGGCCGAACTGCATGCGCCGCAATTTGGCGATCTGCAGCTTGAGGTGCTCGATCTCGACGGCGCGCGTGTTCAGTTGTTCGGCCATGCAGGCCAGTTGCTCGTCCCGCTCTTGCAGCAGACGCTCGCTGGCCAACAGCAATGCCTTCAAGGCATCGATATCGTTGGGAAGGTCGGCTGGGCTGAGCATGCGCCAAGTTTACGCGAGGCTTATGACGTTTACAAGGCCGACGTCGGCTTCCAGGTGCGTTCCGGCCGTCGCCAATCTATGCCTTCGAGCAGCATCGACAGCTGCGCTTGCGTCAGCGCCACAGAACCGTTGGTCGCTTGCGGCCAGATGAAGCGGCCCCGCTCAAGCCGTTTGGCCAGTAGACACAGGCCATCGCCGCTCCACCACAGTAATTTGATGAGGTCGCCGCGCCGGCCTCGGAATACAAACACATGGCCGCTGAATGGATCTTCCTTCAGCGCCGTCTGTACTTTCGCCGCCAGGCCATTGAAGCCGGAACGCATGTCGGTGCTTCCGGCGGCAAGCCAAACCTTTGTACCAGCGGGCAGACCGATCATCGCAGCACCCGATCTAACACCTGCGCCAATATGGTCGCATTGGGCTGGCCTTCGATCCGCACGCGGACCTCGCCCAACTCAAGCACGATAACGCCGTCGGCATCGGAGCTGGTGTTGCTTGGTGCAGGCGCTGTTGGCGCCAGCACCACCGGCAACAGGCCATCATCTCGTACCGACGCAGGTACGCCAAGGCGTCCTTGTTGATATAGTCGGCGCCAGCTAAAGACCTGATTGGCATTCACGCAGTGCTCACGCGCGATGCGCGCGACCGAGGCGCCAGGCTCCAGCGACAGCGCCACCAAGGCACGCTTGAACTCCAATGGATGCTGACGATAGTGACCACGTGCATTCGTGGAAATGATCGGTTGAAAATTTGTGTCCATAATCCAAAATTGTGGGCACAAATACCGTGCCAAAATTCGATCATGGATGACGCTGGTCAGGCAGTCCAGACGGTGCTAGGAAGACGCTTACGGAATGCACGGTGCTGGCCCAAGTGGCGTTTTCCGCGCTGGTGACGGCAAAAGGATGGGCAAACAGAAACCGTTTCGACCGCAAGGTGGCCGATTTTGTGCTGTGCAGCCAGCAACTGCACGTCATCGCCGTGATCGAGCTCGATGACCGCAGCCATGCAGGCCGAGAACGCCAGGACAGGGAGCGCGACGCCATGCTCAGGCTAGCCGGCTATGTGACCTTGCGCTATGCAAACTTTCCCACCCAGCAGGCGCTGCGCGCCGACATCGAGCAACTGCTGCTGAAAAAAGCCGGCGTCGTATCTGCCTGATGACACCATCCAGGCATCAATCGCGCGTCAGCACTTCCAGCAATTCAATCTCGAAGATCAAATTGGAATGCGGCGGAATCAACCCCACCTGCCGCTCGCCATACGCCAGCGCCGCCGGCACCCACAGCTTGCGCTTGCCGCCGACCTGCATGCCGTTCAGTCCCAGAATCCAGCCTTGGATGACCTTGTTATTGCTCAACACACAGCGAAAAGGCTCGCCCCGCTTGTGCGACGAGTCAAACTCCGTCCCATCTTCCAGCCAGCCCCGGTAATGCGCAGTCACCAGCGCGCCGCGCGCCGCCGCCTTGCCATCACCCACCACGATATCGTCAATCCTCACTTCAGCCGTCATCTCGTTTCATCCTTCATCAATCGCTATGCCGCGATTGTACGACAGCACGAAAAAAGCCCCGGCAGTCACCTGTCGGGGCTCGTTCTATTCTTGCTAAATTCTGGTGGGCCTCCCGTGAGTCGAACACGGCACCAACGGATTATGAGACCCATGCGTCATCAAGCAAATCGAAAATTTCCACAAAAAATATCATTTCACCAACAAATCGAGCTGACTATTTCGTGGCAACAACTAGACGCCACCGAACGGGTCCCTGCTCTGGACTATGTTGGTGATGATTTTGCGGAGGTAACGGATGAGAAAAAGTTGATACTTCATTAACTCCACAGCCTTCGCAACGGTAGATACCACTGTAAGGAGTAGCAGTCCCAGGAGCATAAAACTGATCGAATGCAGAATGATCAGAATTGATCAGAAAACTCTGATATTTAAAAATAGCCATGAATTTTCACTATAAGGTAAGCCAAGGCCGCGACAACACAATGTTGTCACAGAGACACCGAAACTTGTATAAAAGCTATGCCGCCTCTCTTTCGCATCGAGTCAAAAATTCACCCAACCCGCATGGAGGTAGAGACTTCGCAGCCAAACTATCGAGCGTAGGCGAAGCCGCCCGCGCCTCAGAGAAGTTCATTATGCCAGAAAAATGGTCAGATTCTTCAGCGTTCCGCTCAAAGCAAACGCGCTGGAGCCACCTCATCAAGAAGATGTAAGCAAATTTACCTCTATACCGTTGAGTTGGAGTCAAAGCTTCAAACTCTTCGCGGTAACCCTCCAACTCCTCATCTGTCAGCGGTCGCACTGCTCCGATTGCACTAAACACTGATACATCACAACGCGTTACCTCATCGATTCTTACCTCTACTAGCCGATTGACACTCCCTGTTGGAGTCGCATCAATTCCAATCCTTCTAACAGCAAACAGGTAATGATTATGTTCCTTAGTCACATTCAAAAATTGAGAATAAGCTTTAGAAAACAAATCCACTATAGAACGACGTATTTTTGGTTCAGAATGACAATGTACTTCATGCTTAAGAACTTCATCGACGACACTTTCGCACACAAGATAATTTTCAATCGAATACTGATCCGTCATAAAAATTCTATCTGTCGCTTCGGAGCCCTGCAAGTCATCAAAATCTCTATCAACAAAAAAATACACTTGCTTATCTAGGCCATTTAGATCGCGTTCAAGTATTCCCTTCAACTGCAGAACAAAAAATTTTCCGTTACAAAGAAAATGCTCATAAATCAACCCTGGAGAAAGCTTCCTAATCCAATGCGAATACACTGTCTTATCATCATTCCCTTCAAACGCAAACACAAAACCATCAGGAAGATGTGAACGAAGAGTTACGAATCTTGCCTTCAAAACAGCAGGCTCACCTTTAGAATCTTTCATTCTCTTCAGGTATGCGTCATTCTGATCTTGTAAAATCAAATCCTTTTCCTGCTCTACATCACTACTCATAAGATTCCTCCGCCTCAGAAGGACCTATATCAGAGGACACAACATTATCTATTTTCGTATAGAGAGCACGAGCATAAGGCTCCAAATCATTGTCAAAAATAAAAGGAGAATGAGTTATAGCAATAACTTGAGCACAATTAGGGGCATTAATTACATCAGGCAAAATTCTTTTTTGCCAATCAATAGAAAGCGACAATTCAGGTTCATCTATAAGTATAATTTTTTTTCCGGAATAAAGATAAAGCCGAGCAAATAACGAAATCATCTGCTTCTCCCCCGACGATAAAGCATCTAAATTTATCGGCTTTTTTGTAATCATACTTTTAACACTGACGCTCAAATTTTGGCGATCAAGCGTCAATACTTTTCCATCCTCGACAAAACTAGGACTGCTTCCCTCCCCCTCAGGAAGACGTGTACTCTCATCCTCTGAGGATAAATAATTATTACAATTCCGAATAAACTCCTCAACAACACGCTCAATGTCTTTTGTAGTCTCAATTACGTTATGCAACTTACTTAAATAATAAGTCAAAAACTTATTTGATTCAGTTGGTATATCATTCACTCCACCATATATTTTATCAATATCTGGCACCATTACATGATCAACAACAGGATATACACCTCGCGTATCCGACAATCTGGAAAAGAACAAATTTAATGCTTCTTTTGTTGGCCTTCTTTGCACAACGGCATCATCTTTATCAAATACGCCATTTATTAATTCATTTATAATATTTGCGCTAGCTTCTCTATAACCCTGATTTGACTTGGAAAGTATTTCTTGATTGAGAGAAAATAACTTATCCGAAATATCAGATATACCAAACTGAATATCAGAACCAAATATACTACGCCCAGAAATACCTAAGCGAGAATTAACGCTTTTCTTTCTACCACTACGAGTAGTGGCATCACTTCCTTCCTTATTTAACGGCAACTCAATACGCCTATAAGTCGGGAGATAAACAACCTCAATGCCTTTTAACACAGCACCTATAACATCACTAATTTTATCAATATTAGCATTTCTACCTCTGAGAGACTCAATAGCCCTATCACAGACTCTCACTGCTTCCCTCATGCTATAACCAATTCCTCTCAAAACCTTATCAAAAACTGGATTTTCGTTTAATTCGCCACGCTTACGCAAATGAATATACTCATTATCTAAAAAGTCAACGAATGCAGAAGGGTCAATACTAAATCTACTAGAGGACTTAAAAATTTCCGCATTACCGGAAAATTGAGACATTGAGGCAATATCAGAAGCAAGTAAAATCAACTCTTCCTCATGATCCTTCAACTTACAAACAATTCTATCGAAAGCTAAATCTTGGAGACGAGAAAATTGTCGGGTTAAAAATGAATCTAAGACACCCAGCAGTGTAGTTTTTCCCGATCCGTTTTTTGCAATTAGAACCGTCGCAGCATATTTTGAGAAAAGACTTATTGTTCTATAACCATAAAGTCCTTCTATTGTGAATTTCTCAACAATTGATGGGGCTGCACTTGACACTATTTCCTCATTCATAATTTAATTCTCATATAAAAACAGCACAACTCCAAATTGACATAAAATGCATTCAATCGACTATATTGCATTGCTAAATGATTCAATACACTAAAAATCATTATCTAAAATTAATGAAGGGAGATTGCAAGAGTAAACAGAAAGATGTTCGGCAGAAAAATGTGCGTACCGCCTAACCATTTGCGGACTTTCCCAGCCGCCAAGTTCCTGCAAGACATTCAAAGGTGTGCCATTTTGAACATGCCAACTTGCCCAAGTATGCCGAAGATCATGCCACCGAAAGTCAGCGATATCCGCACTCTTTAATGCATTTTTCCAAGCTGAATTATTAATTCGCGCAATAGAATCCCCTTTTAAAGCAAATACGAATCTCGGATTCCTTCCAACCCGCAAAGCCAAAACTCGCATGGCGTCAGCATTAAGAGGAACTGGAATTGCCCTACGACTCTTTGATTGATCAGGATGTACCCAAGCAAGACCCCGCAACAAATCCACTTGCTCCCATTGCAGACCGGTCACGTTGGATTTTCGCAATCCAGTAGCAAGTGAAAATGCCGCCATCTCAGCTAAGTGTGCAGGTAATTCCTCAAGCAGCCTTTGCGCTTGATCATATGTAAGATAACGGACCCGCCGCGTTGGCTCTCTCAACAAACGCACTCTTGGTACCGAAAAAGACCATTCCCACTCAAGCACCGCACGTCTCAATATAGATCGCAAAAGTGCGAGCATTCTGTTGACTGTACCATTTGCAACACCACTTTGCACTTTTTTCAACGTAAGTGCATCTACGACTGTGCGGTTTATGTGATGCAAAGGCATGCCAGACAAATGGGGCTCCAGCCATTTCAGAATGCATAAATCCGAGTGAAATGACGCCTTATCAGCCTTCTCCAACACCCAACGCCCAACTGCATCATCCCAAGTTTTATACATGACACCATCCACCGGAAAAACCAACTGCGACGACTCCGAAACTCCCATAGCCAGGCGACTCCAAATGTTGCATTGAATAAACTATACAACATTCAAAACGGACACTCATGCACATCATTGGGTAGGCCCGGAGCGGTCGCAAGGTAGACGACGCCAAGGCCGTTGTTACACCAAGTCTGCAAACCATCCATACAATGCCCCTCAATCGCACGAAAAGCGGCCTGTGCGGCACCAAGCATTGACGTGCAGCCCAACAAACGCCATGAGTGGACTTCCGGCACCACAATGCCCTTAGAGCGGAAGTAGCGCTTCTGATCGAGCGCCCTGCACTGCATTTCTTTGCCGCAGTACTTGGCAATGTAGCTGGCGATCTTGTGCGCACCAGTAACGCCAAAGCCGAAGCGATGCGGATCACGGACATTGACCTGCCCCATCTGTTCACCGTTCGGCCCACGGCCCAAGACGCTTTGCCAGATCGAGCGCAGGAGCGCGTACATTTGTCGACCTGCGACCGCCACATGGAAGTGCAGCGCGCCGCGCTCTTGCTCCTCGATGACGGCGACATAGTGAAATTGCTTGTGCTTGCCGAGCTTGCGGCAGAATGCTTTCCAGTGCTTGAGTGCTGTCTCACGATCCACCATATTTTCTCGATACGTCAGCGTGACCATGCGATCAGCGCCGATCTGTTTGCAGCAGTGTTTTACGTTCTTCTTCGCACGGCGGCCAGCATCATCATCGTTTGCCTCGCGGTTCTCGGACTCGCCACGCTTGGCCTTCGTTTTGAGCAGCCTAGCCGGGCCTACAAAGTGCCGTTCCTTAGTTACTGTCACCTCACACTGCCCATCCGGAAAAACGCGCTTACGGGCCGTATAGTTGTCATTCCACGTGTTCTTGATCCCATCATCGTCCCACCACTCCGGGCGATGTTGCGCAGATGGCTCTATAGGCGAGAAATCAATTGACGCTAAAGCGTTTTCATAATCTAATTCGGTCATTCGGTAGTCCTGTAACGGCAGGTTTATCGAAGGCCCCGGGCATTTAGTAGATGCCTGGGGCTTTTTTTTGTCCATCAAAAACTGGTCTGAAATCCTGTACTGTCCATGCCCGTAACTGCGATTTCTACTGCTGTGTTCTTAAGTGTCCCTAATACAAGTTTAGCGGCGCTTCGCGCCGCCACCCGCGCTGCGCGCAGATAGCGGCACCAAGCTTTCCGCTACCGTTTGCGCAGCAATTGCTGACGCAATAATTTCTCTATCACCTGATCCGGCGTAATGTCCTTGAAGCGGATATACGCCTTCAATCCTTCCAGCACCTGCGCATCTACATGTACCGTCAAAAATGCCTTGCCATCGTCACGCAAGCGATCCCTACGCTCTTTTTGCCGCTGTGCACTGGTCTTTGCCGCACCAGTTGCCGGACGCCCCCTGCCGCGTTTAATCGGGCCGAGCAGATCAATCATCTTGTCATCCTCAAGCTGTTTCATGTGCATACTTTCAAAACGGTTTTTCAGAGTGGGCCGTACTGGCCAACGTGCAGCGACACGGTACTGAGCGAGGCAACGGACTACCCGCTAAAACTTTGAAAACGTGTCGCTCCTCGCTCCGATGCGCACAGGCCATCTGGCGCCATTACTTCAAAATCAACCGCCGACTTCGATATGCCCTCAAAGATTTTGCCCTTCGGGCCGCTTGTGCAGCCATCCCGGAATTAATGTGACAAGTCACCGTTTTTCTGACGTACGCGGAACCTGCGCGCTCAAGATCAGCACCAGATCGGTATGCAGCTTCGTCCCTGATCGAGCAGCCCACGAAGATGGCAGAAACGAAAAGCCAGAGGAGCTATCCACGGTTTGCGCATCGTTCAGACCACCGATCAACAGCACCTCACCGTCGTTCACGGTCACGGCTGTTTTGACCTGGCGTTTGATCAACGTGGGCGATCCCGTCACGCCGCTGGCCGTTGGCTTAAAACTGGAAATTTGTCCATCGATGGCGAGATTGATTTTTCCGCTACCGAGTATCTTGGGCAGCACGTCGACAATGACGCCGGAAGGCCGATAGACGATGTTCTGCACGCTGTTGCCGGAATTGTCTTTACCAGTGCTGGCAATCGTCGGCGTTTCATCGCCCACCGTCAGCACCATCTTTTGATAGTCGTCACCCACGATCCGGCTGTTCGATACCTGTTTGAAACGGCCATCGGTATTGAGCGCATCGATCACCAGCTGAAAATTTGTTCCGCGTAAGCTGATCGCAGACGCCGAATTGACGCTCCCCAACGATGCACCGAACTTAGCGCCTAGCACACTGGCCATGATGGAAATGCCGCGGCCCGAGCTGGCGTTATCCGTGACCTCGACCCACGACGCCGACACATCAACCATACGCGGCAACTGATCGAGCGCACCGAGCAAGATGCGCATCTTGTTTAACTCCGACACGCTGCCGGTCAGCACAATTTGATTGCCAGCCGCAACTGCACTACGGGGGCCAAATGCAGCAGCTACAACCTGCACCAAAAAATCAGCCGAACGGCCAGCCGGCGCGTATACCTCGGACTCATCATCACGGCGCCGGCCGGAGGTATTACCTGCGCCACCACTGGCATACCCACCGTCAAAATATCCCTCGTCTGGTTTAAGCCTGTTCAGCGGCGCAAACAAGGCTGCAGCAGACGACGACACGCTTTGTGTAGTGACCTCAGGTGGAGGCGACACGACCGGAGCTTGCGCAAAGCGTGAAGACTGCGCAGCACGCAGGTAGTACACACCGTCGCGCAACTCAGACGAGATACCCTGATCAGCAAGTACGCCTTCAATAAAAACAGGCAATTGCTGGGGCGTCAGCGACCGCACAGAAACCGAAATTTTGCGATCCAACGCCAGCGCATCCGGCGCAATCACAAAATCGCGCTCGAGAAGATTTTTGTACGTCGCCTGCGCAAATGCCACCAGCGGAGCAGAGGACAAATTGATGGCGATGGGCTGGTTATTTGCCATCGCCAAGCAAGGCGAAAGCAACAGGAACAAGAGCCATTTTTTCATGCGACACCTCGCACCCACAAGTCCGGCTCAATCTGCGCTATCCAGCCGCCATCCACGAAGCGGAAGCGCAACGCCTGTATCACGCGCCCGTCAGACAAACTGACAATATATTTATGCCCCTGATTCATGTAGCCGACGCCTGTAATCGTCTTCGAATAAACAAATTCCTCATTTTTCTGCACAACCTCATGTGCAAAAAATGAGCCGCCGAAGTGGTATCCAAAAACACCGAGGGCAGCGCCCAACAGCAGCGAACAGAATAGAAATTTAGACATATGTTTGTGTGGTGGCTTAGGAGGAAGCGCCCTGCGGCGCAACAGTGACAAGGCAGCAGGCGTAGCCTGCAATGGCCCGATGAAATCGGGAGGAACACCCGCCACGGCAGATAGGTGCCATGCCGACAGCAAGGAATGCGTGCCATGGGGATAGCTATCAGAAAAGACTTGCGTGGTGTTATAGGCATTGTTCAAATCATCGCCACGGAAATACCAACGATCCGCCACCAGCCCGTCAGGAGAGGCACCCAAACGCACGACACCGATATGCAAGCGGGGCATGCTGCCTGACGATGCGCCAGCCGTCATTAACGCAATGGCAGGGCTCAGAAGCGGCACTTTCATACGATCAAGACGATTCAGCCGCACGACATACTCTAGAAGCGATTCGCGCAACTGCTTATCGACCTGACTGATGTTCTGCATGATGAAAAAAATGTCCCAGCCATACTTCCGCGCATGGATGGCCCATTCCAGCATTTCCGCCCTGCCCTTGTCCTGAAAATTGCGCGTATTGAGCCAGGAACCGCACTCATCGAGAATGAGCGCGCCATTGTGGTGTTCATCAAATCCCGGCAACAACTTTGGCGATGGCGCAATGGCCGTGATACCAGCGCGGCCATACTGCAAAATTGGCTCAAACTGGATGAACCTGTTTCCGCTACCGACCATGTACAGATCGACCGCTGACGGCTTGTCTGGCACACGTATGACCACGCTTTTATCCGTCGATGGCATCAAGTGCTCAAGGAAGACGTCACAATTCGTCGCCACCCTCTTACCTTCACGTAGGTAACGCCTGATCTGGTCAATTGCCGCCTTACCCTTGCCGCTACCGAGCTTGCCTGTGATTGCGTAAACAGCCATATCAACCGCCTATTTAACAACAATGTTCAGGCTTTTTTTCTGAAACACGTAAATCTGGCAGCAAAGCCATACCGTGACGTAACAAGAAGCAGCCGCCATAGTTGTAGAGTTAAAAGCAATGCCAAGACCAACGGCAAAACTTGGATGCGAATTAGAAATACCGGCAATACCCTGCGCGCACACACCGCGAGCGCATGATCCCATTGCAGTTATAACCACAGCGAAGAACCCCAACATAACCAGCACTGCGGATAGACGAAAAGCCTTTTCAAGCACCATAAATCTACCAAAGAAACTAATCAAAAAAGTGACAATGGATACAAGTAAATTTCCGAGGAGTGGCATGATTTAAGCCTTAGAAGCAGATGCAACTTGTTGAACGGAGCCAATCACGGCGAAGAAACAAATAACACCAGAAATAAATTTTGCAAATATTTCGACATACGTACAGATATTTACTTGATATGCCGCCCCAGTTATAGGGTTAGATACAGTTGGATTTGAACAAGTAGCCGTATTGATCTGCGGAAACCAATCGCCATACATTAATTTCTCTTGCACAAGTGAGCCTATTTGATCCAGTCCACTTTTATTTGCCGACTTAATCTCATCAAGCCATACATCACCCGGCTTTGTATCTAGAGTGGGAGTGCCAGATTCATCGATACGGCATGGGGATTGACCAGGAGCGCCGCAAGGCTGCTTGACAGACCCCGTATCGGTACCTGTTCCTGTTCCTGTTCCTGTTCCTGTTCCTGTGCCGGTACCGGTGCCTGTTCCGGTGCCTGTTCCGGTGCCGGTGCCGGTGCCGGTGCCGGTGCCGGTGCCTGTTCCGGTGCCTGTTCCGGTGCCTGTTCCGGTGCCGGTTCCTGTGCCGGTGCCGGTGCCGGTGCCGGTTCCTGTGCCGGTGCCGGTGCCGGTGCCTGTGCCGGTGCCTGTGCCGGTGCCTGTGCCTGTGCCTGTTCCGGTGCCGGTGCCGGTGCCCGTTCCCGGATTATTGGGATCAGGAGTCTCCGTGCCAGTACCGCTACCATCGCCCGGCCCTACCGAACCATTAAATGGCGGCACATCGGTAGGATCAGCCCAAATTGAGCATTTTTGGCTTGTTTCTTCCATGGCCAAGTTGCAGCTAACCAATGCCAAATTGGGAGAAACAGTACGAGAATCATTGCAAGCGGAAACCGACGTAGTACGAGCTACACAGCCCTCAATGCAAACTTTATAATTTTTCGCATCGCCATCCGACATAATTGCTTGTTTCAGTACAGGCGGAGTAATTTGCCAATAACCTGTTGCAACCTTATAAGACCCAAGCGCATCACCGTCATTGCATTTGAATCTTTCGCATCGCTGGCCGATCGGCTTATCTAAATTGGTATTAAAACGCTTTAAATCACACTCTTCATACGGATGGCCAATTTGGGCAGCATTACCAGTTGAAAACCTGACGGTGTAATTGCCGCCACTATCCGGACCATCACAACTAACTAATTTCGAAGGATCTGAATACGTTTTTTTTACAGCCTCCAAAAAACCAGCACAATCTGGCGAAGATACGACATACCGCGTAGACCCATTGGTAAAAATAATTGTTCCGGCATATGAAGGAGCCATAACGACGAGCAGCATCACAAGAAAACTTAAAATGACAGGCATTGCGGCCTCCTCAAAAAAAAAGGCGACCGAAGTCGCCCGTACCACAGAGCCGGACTTAGCCAGCCTTCGAGAATGCCTTTTTCATCATCTTGATACCCCAGAAACCACCGGCGACCAAGACGGCAACCGCGAACGCTGCCGAGATGTAGGTAGTGGCCGTGGCGGACAATGCAGTGATCGCGGCAACACCTTGATCGTCAGCAGCCGACGCACCAGCCGAAACAGCCACAGCACCTACCAGAGCCAAACCACGCAGAATATTTTTGTTCATGTTCAAGTCCTTAAAATTTGGCCTACGAGTACGATTGACGACGGCCACGCGCCAAAAGAGAGCTAATCCAAAATTTCGATAGAGCGCCGGATAATTCGCTGTATCGAGCCAGCGGCATACCCAATACCAAACGCACCCAAGGCATAGCCAACGACAGCGGCGATAGTCATTATTTGTGCTCCAAAAAACGGGCAATAACGTACTTGGCCAGATACACGCCGCAGACAAACAGGCCAGCCAAAAACAGAACGGGCCAGAGATTTTTAAGCAGCATCATCGTTGCGCCCCCGCTATCCAGCCGAGGACAAAAATAACGACCAAAATCACCGGCAAAAACATATCCTGTAACTCCTGTTGAGCAGCCTGCGCCTCAGCGTATTCACGACCGGTTTGCATGACCCAAGTGCAAGCATTGGGATCATTACGAAAAGGAACAGGAATGTACGGAGAAAGTCCCGGCGTACGAGGCGTCGTGGTGACGGACATTCCTTCAACGCAGACAGGCATAGAAAATTACGCGGAAGTTTGTTGAGCAGGATTCGCCTTAGCGGCAGGGGCCACGACAGCAGATTTTGCTTGCGATGCGGCGGAAGTTGGAGTGATGGAAAAGACCTGCGCACCGACACGCTTGTCTTGCGAGATCGATACTTCAAATTCGACCTCATACATGCCCGGCTGAGTGTCTTTGAAGCGCTCCGGCAAGACCAGTTCACCGATTAACGGCTCGATGACGCCGGTATCGCGGTTTGGCTTGTGAACGATGCATTGCGCCATGCGCATATCGTAGTCATTGCCGGTTTTTTTCGAACGGCCAGCCACTTGGGTGACATGCAAAATTTGGATAGTGTTTTTCATTTTCTTCTCTCTTTAGTAGATTTGCCCGCTAGAGCAATGGAGCACGGCTGTGCTATGGTTTTAACAACTTCACCAACAATGAAACTACCTAAAAACCTATGAGCCAACTTCAATTTTTCGTCGTCGCTATGGCGATCATTTTTATCGTCACCAGCCTCGTAAATGAAAAACGCAAGAAGCCAACGGGGCCATTAACACTGAAGCGAAAACAGCTACTGACAAACCGCGAACAGCAAATGTTTTCCGTGCTGTCTTCGGCCCTCCCTGAATGCATCGTGCTTGCTCAGGTCTCGTTTTCCGCGCTTGTGACTGCCGAAGGCTGGCAATCCCGAAATCGCTTCAACCGAAAAGTGGCCGACTTCGTTTTATGCAGCAAACAAATGAACGTCATCGCAGTGATCGAGCTAGATGACCGCAGCCACATTGGCCGAGAGCATCACGACCGTGAGCGAGACGCCATGCTCAAACAGGCCGGATACACCACCATTCGATATCCGAGCATTCCAACAACAGAACAGATACGACGTGATATCGAAGACCAGCTAATGGCAATGCATAACGCTCGATATGGTTGACGGCAGACGCATCTGTGCTATCGTTAACTTCGTCCAATCGGACAAATTAAAATGTCCGTTCGGACTAACTAAGTGCGATATTAATGTCCATTTGGACTAATTGCAAATGAGAAAATACTATGGAATATCAGGAATTGATAGCAAGAGCGTTGCAAGGTAGAAAAGTGCTGCCTGTAGCGAAGGCGTGGGGCGTGCCTCAGAAGACACTGGATCGCTATGTGAATGGAGAGAGAGTGCCCGACTTCCATACGACTATAAAAATCATTGAAGAGTCGGGCGTCCCTGCAGACGAGGTAGTGCGGATCATAGCTGCCCATGAGCAGCTACGTAAAAATGGTGGGCCTCCCGTGAGTCGAACACGGCACCAACGGATTATGAGTCCGCTGCTCTAACCAAGCATGAGCTAGAGGCCCGGGGACTGCGGTGTGGCGGCGCTGTTGATGCCCGCCTCGCGCGGCCGTTTTGGAAACGGACACGCGAGGATAGGGGTATCAGGGGCGCACGTCAAGCCCTATTGGCTTCTAGTTGCCTTCCAAGAAGCTTTTCAGCTTGTCGGAGCGCGACGGGTGGCGCAGCTTGCGCAGCGCCTTGGCTTCGATCTGGCGGATGCGCTCGCGCGTCACGTCAAATTGCTTGCCCACTTCTTCCAGCGTGTGGTCGGTGGACATCTCGATGCCGAAACGCATGCGCAGCACTTTGGCTTCGCGTGGCGTCAGGGAGTCGAGCACATCCTTGACCACGCCCCGCATGGACGCATGCAGGGCCGCGTCCGCCGGCGCCAGGGTGTTGTTGTCCTCGATGAAGTCGCCCAGGTGCGAATCGTCGTCGTCGCCGATCGGCGTTTCCATCGAGATCGGTTCCTTGGCGATTTTCATGATCTTGCGGATCTTGTCCTCGGGCATTTCCATCTTGATCGCCAGGGTGGCCGGATCGGGTTCCGCGCCCGTTTCCTGCAGGATCTGGCGGGAAATCCGGTTCATCTTGTTGATCGTCTCGATCATGTGCACGGGAATACGGATCGTGCGCGCCTGGTCGGCGATCGAGCGCGTGATGGCCTGGCGAATCCACCAGGTCGCATACGTGGAGAACTTGTAGCCGCGGCGGTACTCGAACTTGTCGACGGCCTTCATCAGGCCGATATTGCCTTCCTGGATCAGGTCGAGGAATTGCAGGCCGCGGTTCGTGTATTTCTTGGCGATCGAAATCACCAGGCGCAAGTTGGCCTCCGTCATTTCGCGCTTGGCCTTGCGCGCCTTCATTTCACCGGCCGCCATCTGGCGGTTGATGTTGCGCAAGTCCGGCAGCGGCAAGACGACCCTCGCCTGCAGGTCGATCAGGCGCTGCTGCAGTTCCTTGACGGTCGGAATGTTGCGGCCCAGGATGGCGCTGTACGCGTGTCCTGCGTTGACTTCGCCATCGACCCAGTCGAGATTGGTTTCATTGCCCGGGAAAACCTTGATGAAGTGGGCGCGCGGCATGCCGCAGCGGTTCACGGCCACGTCGAGGATCTGTTTCTCGATATGGCGCACTTCGTCAACCTGGCCGCGCAGGGTGTCGCAGAGCTTTTCCACGACCTTGGCCGTGAAGCGGATGCCCAGCAACTCTTGCGAAATGGCTTCCTGCGCCTTGGCGTACGGTTTCGAGTTGTAGCCTTCTTTTTCGAAGGCGCGGCGCATCTTGTCGAACTGCTGTGAAATGATGGCGAATTTTTCCAGCGCCGTGCGTTTCAGGGTTTCCAGCTGCTCGGCCGAGAAACCGGCGGCGCCCGAAGCGCTCGCTTCTTCTTCCTCTTCTTCTTCCTCTTCTTCCGCTTCGCCTTCTTCCTCGTCTTCTTCGACGGGCGCGGCCACGACAGGGGCGGCGGCGACCGGTTCGTTTTCATCGACGAGGCCGTCGACGATTTCGTCGATCTTGATCTCTTCGTTGGCGATGCGGTCGGCGGCGGCGATGATCTCGGCGATCGTCACGGGGCAGGCGGAAATGGCCTGGATCATGTCTTTCAAGCCATCTTCGATGCGCTTGGCAATCTCGATCTCGCCTTCGCGCGTCAGCAGCTCGACCGAGCCCATCTCACGCATATACATGCGCACGGGGTCGGTGGTGCGGCCGAAGTCGGAGTCGACGGTCGACAATGCGGCCTCGGCTGCCGCTTCCGCCTCGTCGTCGCTGGTGACGACGGCAACGTTATCGGACAACAACAACGTTTCCGCATCGGGCGCGTGCTCGTAGACGGCGATGCCCATGTCATTGAAGGTACCGATGATGCCTTCGATGGCTTCCGGATCGACGATGTTTTCAGGCAAGTGATCGTTGATTTCCGCGTAGGTCAGGAAACCGCGTTCCTTGCCGAACTTGATCAGGGTCTTGAGTTTCTGGCGCCGGCGCTCAAGTTCTTCCTCGCTCGCTTCCGTATCGGACGAGAACGCATCTTTCAGCAGCGCGCGCTCTTTCGCCTTGCGGTCCTTGGCCTTGGCCTTGTCGACGGCCTTCAGTTCGGCCCGCTCGACGGCGTTCAGGGCGGCGACTTCATCATTTTCTGGCTGGAATTCTTTAGGCTTGCGGCCGCGGCGGCCTGGCACTTTTACCGACGGCAAGACATAACCGGACGTATCGATCGCGGCCAGGGTGGCGGCGTCGGTGGTCTGGCTGACCACAGGCGCGCTGGTGACGCGCGCTTCTGGCCGGTCGAGCGCCTTTTCGGCTTTCGTGGTAACTTTAGTGGGCTTTGCAGCCGCTTTGGATTCGGGTTTCTTGATTGGCACAGGCGCTTTCGATTACACAACGACTTGCTTTACGGTGGATTAGGATAAAGTTTGCTGCCAGTTCCCTGTCTACCTGCGGGAACCACCATCTTCGAACCTGCCGACTACGCAAATTCGACACTGTTACGTTACTTACACCTCATCGGCCACGATCCGCGGGAAGCGCAGCAATTCCTGTCCACCGGCTGTTGCCAGCCGCCTCGGCAAAAATTCCTGCATCGACCGCGTTGGGAGCGAGAGCCTGGCGCGGCTTGCCAGCGTCTGCGAGCCTTGCCCGCAACGCCGAAAGCGCCTGTTGGCCCTGGCTGCCGACACGATCCACCGCGCCGATCAAGAGCCTAACTTACTGAAAACAAATACTATTTACGAAACAGAACTAGCTTGCCAAAGCACACAATACTTAGCATTTAATTATAGCACGCGAAAAATGTTTTTCCAGTGCGCGCCATACCCTCAGAGCAAGGTTAGCGATTCACCAACTCGGCATCGCGCTCACGTTCCAGCGCCCCCTGCTCCTGCATGATTTCGCGGTAGCGTACACCAATTTTCTCCGATGGCAAACCCGACGCAAACAATTGCTGCAATTCCGCCTTCAATGCATTCAATTTGATCTCGCGGATGGTGCTCACCAGCCACGACAATTCGCTGTCGTAATCGGATTCCGTGCCGGCCGCGATCTCGCCGATGATCTCGTCGTATTCGCTGCCCAGCTCCTTCAACTGCTGCGCCAGCGCGGCAAAACTGCCGTGCTCGCCCAACGCCTGGCCCACGGCCACCAGCTGCCCCAGGCTGTGCGCCGCATCGGGCCCCAAGTGCTGGAAGGCGGCCAGGGCGGCCTCGTCGATGCGCATCGTCAGCGGCGGATGCGCCACCAGCATGCGCATGATCTTCAATTCCAGCCCGACAGGCACGGGACGTCCCGATTTCGGCGGCGCCCGGTGCGCCACGGCAACAGGCTTGGCCAGCTCGAACAGGGCTTCGATCTCGGCCGGCGTGGACTGCGTCAGCTGCGCCAGGCCGCGCACGATCTGCAGGCGCAGCGACGACGGCGCCATCAGCTGCAGCAGCGGCTTGGCGTCGAACTGCACGCGGGCGCGCCCTTCAGGTTCCGACAGATCATGCTCGCCCGACACTTCTTTCAGCAAAAATTGCGACAGCGGCATGGCTTCGTGCACTTGCTGTTCAAACCCCTCGGCGCCGAATTCGCGGATATAACTGTCCGGATCGTGTTCCGAGGGCAGGAACAGGAATTTGATCGTTTTATTGTCCGACACGTGGGCCAGACTCGCTTCCAGCGCGCGGCGGGCGGCGCGGCGGCCGGCCTTGTCGCCGTCGAAGCTGAAAATCACGTTATCGGTCTGGCGCAGCAGTTTTTGCACGTGGGTCGGCGTGCACGCCGTGCCCAGGGTCGCCACCGCCTGCGGGAAACCCATCTGCGCCAGCGCCACCACGTCCATATAACCCTCCGTCACCAGCACGTAGCCGGCGTCGCGGATAGCCTGGCGCGCCTCGAACAGACCATATAGTTCGAAACCCTTGGAAAACAAGGGGGTTTCCGGCGAGTTCAGGTATTTCGGTTCGCCATGGTCGAGCACGCGGCCGCCAAAGGCGATCACTTGCCCTTTGGTATTGCGGATCGGGAACATGATGCGTTCGCGGAAACGGTCATAGCGCTTGCGGTTGTTGCCTTCTTCATCGACCTTGTCGATCACGAGGCCGGCCTCGGCCAGGGCCACCACGTCGTATTCAGGGAAGACGGAGCGCAGATTGTCCCAGCCGCCGGGCGCAAAACCCATGCCGAAGCGAGCGGCCACTTCGCCCGTCAAGCCCCGGTTCTTCAGGTAGGCGATGGCTTCGGGCGCATGGCGCAATTGCCCGCGGTAATAATCGCACGCCTGCGTCATGGCGTCGGACAAGGCCAGGCTCTGCGCCTGGATCTGCGCGCGCTGGGCTGGCGGAATCTTGTCGTCCGCTTCCGGCACGACCATGCCCACGTTCTGCGCCAGGTCCTTGACGGCGTCGACAAAGCCCATGCCCGAGTACTCGATCAGGAAGCCGATCGAGGTGCCATGCGCGCCACAGCCGAAGCAGTGATAGAACTGCTTGGTGGGGCTGACGGTAAAGCTGGGCGACTTTTCACTGTGGAACGGGCACAAGCCCATGAAATTGGCGCCACCTTTTTTCAGTTGCACATAGCGCCCCACGACATCGACGATATCGACGCGGTTGAGCAAATCGGAAATGAAGGATTGAGGTATCACTGGCTAGGGCGGGTCTTGTTATAGGTCAGACTATACTACCGCACGTGGCCTGAGGTTGAGCCAGGTCAACGTGTGGGCTGTTAACAGGCTGCCAGCGCGACGGCTGGCAGCCCTTGCTACTATTGTTGCTTACGCTGCCGGCGTCAAGGCTTTCTTGACCAGAGCGGACACCACCGTCATGTCGGCGCGGCCAGCCAGCTTCGGCTTGACGATGGCCATGACCTTGCCCATGTCTTGCGGACCGGCGGCGCCAGAGGCGGCCACGGCGGCAGCCACTTCGGCCGCCACTTCTTCGTCCGACAGGCCGGCAGGCATGTAACCCGTCAGGTGTACCAGCTCGGCTTTTTCGATGTCGGCCAGGTCGGCGCGGCCACCGGCTTCGAACTGGGTGATCGAATCCTTGCGCTGCTTGATCATCTTTTCCACGATGGCCGTCACGTGGGCATCCGTCAGTTCGATGCGCTCGTCGACTTCCTTGCGCTTGATTTCCGCCAGCAACAGGCGAATCGTGCCCAGCTTGCCCGCTTCCTTGGCACGCATGGCGTTTTTCATGTCTTCGGTAATTTGTTCTTTCAAGCTCATGGCAATCCTCGTTGGTCAGTAGGTGGGTGCTCGTGCGCGGCTACCATCAGCGGGCCACAAAAGCGAAAACCCGCTGCGGCGAACCGGAGCGGGTATGCGACTCATCTGAAGTATCACTCCAGGCGAATCAAAACAAAACCCGTGGCGAACAATGCGCCGAACTACCCGGGTTGGTTCTGACTGAACAGTCTTAGAATAATTTTTTCGGCAGTTGTTGGCTGCGGATGCGTTTGTAATGACGCTTGACAGCAGCTGCCAGCTTGCGCTTGCGCTCAGCTGTTGGCTTTTCGTAGAATTCGCGAGCGCGCAATTCGGTCAGCAGACCCGTTTTTTCGATGGTGCGTTTGAAGCGACGCATTGCGACTTCGAACGGCTCGTTTTCTTTAAGGCGAATAGTGGTCATGTAAAATTCAAACCGTTGAGGTGGTGTATAGGAAGAGATAGATAGTAGCAGCTTTTATTCGGAAAGGGAAGCCCCTCCCCCACTTGCGTGCGGCATGCAGCCTGCTATCGCTGCCGGAATGTGGCGTAAACCACGCACCGGGGTGGGCGCACCGGGCGCCAGAACCCCATCTTACAGAGTAGCTTACTGCAAGGCAATACCTGCCGCCACGCCCGAAGCCCAGGCCCACTGGAAGTTGTAGCCGCCCAGCCAGCCCGTCACGTCGACCGACTCGCCGATGAAATACAGGCCCGGCACCTTATTGGCCATCATGGTCTGCTGCGACAACTCGCGCGTATCGATGCCGCCGCGCGTCACTTCGGCCTTGCGGTAGCCTTCGGAACCGTTCGGCACGATGGACCAGGCATTGATGGCCAGCCCCAGCTTGCGCAGCTGCGCATCGGGCATGTCGGCGATGCGCGCATCCGGCGCTAGGCCGTTGACGGCCAGCAAACAGTCGGCCAGGCGCTGCGGCAGCCATTGGGCGACGATATTGCCCAGTTGCTTCTTCAAAGTACCCTTGCCTTCGATCAAGGTCTGCGCCACGTCCACTTCCGGCAGCAGGTTGATGACGATGGGCTCGCCTGGCAGCCAGTAGCTGGAAATCTGCAGAATTGCCGGACCCGACAGGCCACGGTGCGTGAACAGCAAGTCTTCGCGGAAACGCGCGCCCGTCGCCTTGCGGCCTTTCAGGCTACCCGTTTCCACGTCCACTTCCAAGGCGATACCGGACAATTCCGCGAACGGCGCCCAGCTGGCTGCATCGAACGTCAGCGGCACGAGGGCCGGACGCGGCTCGACCATCGTCAAGTCGAATTGTTTGGCGATGCGGTAGGCAAAATCCGTGGCACCGATCTTCGGGATCGACAGGCCGCCCGTGGCGATGACGATGCTGGCCGTCTCGATGTCGCCGCTATCGGTCTGCAGCACGAAGCCGCCATCCGCTTGCTGGACAACATTGTCGATCTTGCACGGCATGCGCCAGTGCACGCCGCCAGCGGCGCACTCGTCCTTGAGCATGTCGATGATCTGCTCGGCCGATTCATTGCAAAACAGCTGGCCCTTGTGCTTCTCGTGGTAGCCGATCCGGTATTTTTTCACGAGCGCGAGGAAATCCTGCGGCGTGTAGCGCGACAGCGCGCTCTTGCAGAAATGCGGGTTTTCCGAGAGGAAGTTCTGCGGGGTGGCGTTGATATTGGTGAAATTACACCGTCCACCACCGGAGATGCGGATCTTTTCGGCCAGCTTGGCCGCGTGATCGATCAACACCACGCGCTTGCCCTGCTGGGCGGCCATAGCCGCACACATCATGCCGGCCGCGCCCGCGCCGATCACTGCCACATCAAATTGTTTTGCCATAAGAATTCCGGTCACCGCTGATTACAAAGACGCCATTGTAAACTGCGGCGACGCGGCTAGCGCGGCCGTGCCGCAATCTGTCGCGATGCCGTCAAGCATTGCGCCACCTGCTCGGCGATCGACGGCGGCACGGGCACCTCGCCGCGCAGCACGGCCGCGATCCAGGACGCCGTGGTGGCCGCATCGCGCTCGGCCGGCAAATGCGGCAACTCTTCCACGAGCAACTGCTTTTCCACCAGCACCGTGCGTTCCACGCCATGGAACCAGTCGATCTGCTGCGCCTTGTTGGCGTTGGCCACCGTCTCGCCCTCCGTGCCACGCATGAGGAAAGCGTCGCCGCGCGCGGGATCAGAGGCGGTGAGGAAATATTCGCCGAGCATTTCCAGATATTCCGGATGCGTGTACGACACCAGACGCAGGGCAGGACAGGCGAACGGCTGCATGATTTTCACCAGGGTATGCGTGGAATTGCGCACGCCCAGCACGCGCCGCAGCGACAGCATCCAGGCCAGGCGCGGCGCCAGGGCCTCGATGGACAGGAAGGCGGCCTCCCCGCGCGCCATGGCGGCCTCGGCTTGCGCGTGGTCCGTGGAAGCGGGCACGCCCAGCGCGGCCAGCACTTCGGCCGTCGTGATGCGGCCCGGGTCGCTGGTCACGCCATGCACGAGCACGGGTGCGCCCGCGCGCGCCAGCAGCAGCGCCAGCAAGGCCGTCAGGTTGGCCATCTTGCGCGCGCCGTTGTAGCTGGGAATGATGATCGGGGCAAATTCACCGGCCGGTGCGGCCAGCGGGGCAAATGAGGCTTCGGCAGCGTCGAGAAAGCCGGCGATCTCGTCCACAGACTCGCCCTTGATGCGCATCGATAACAAAATCCCGCCCAGCTCCAGGTCCGACACGCGGCCCTCGAGCATGGCGCGGTACAGGGCGCAGGCGTCGTCACGCGTCATGCTGCGCGCGCCGTTCTTGCCGCGTCCTATTTCCTTGATGAAACGTGCTGCGGGGAATGGCTCACCGGCCACATCGGTATGGGGTATGGAAACAGTCGTCATGGCGCCAGCTTACACGGATTTTTCCCCTTGCAGACGGGCACGCAGGCGGCTTAGGCGACTATGCAACAGTCTTTCAAGCTCTTTTTTGAATGAATCCGCATCGCGGCTGCATCCAAACGCGCCACCGCTGCGTATAAGACTGCACAGGGGGGACTCATCATGGAACACGCGATCAAACGGGAAACGGCCTTCGTCGGCATCGAAACGAGCAAGCTGCTGCTGAAAGCCGTGCTGCTCTCGGGTAACGAAGTGCTGTGCAAAGTGCTTGAAAACGACGTGGCCGGCTACCGCTGGCTGCGCAGCTGGCTGCAAAGGAACGACGTGCCCGTCATCGGCTTGCGCGTCTGCATGCGCCTCGATATGCCGTACAGCGAGGCGCCAGCCCGCATGCTGGCCGACATGGGCATGGTGGTTTGCGATGCCCAGCCCGCGCAACTGAACGACTATCTGCGCGACCAGGGCTTGCCCGATGACGCGGCGCACAGCGCCGTGGTGCTGGCCAACTACTGTGCGCACAGGCGCCTCGCGCGCTGGACGCCGCCCTCGCCCGCCTACGTGGAATTGCGCCTGTGGCTGCGCCGCCTGCACGCCATCGAAGGCGTGCGCCAGCAGGAATCGGCGCGCCTGAATGTGCATCTGCAGGCTGGCCAGCATGCGCTGCACGCCTTGCTGCGCCAGCAGATCGCCTGCCTCGACGCGCAGATACGCCAGCACGAAAGCGCCATCCTCGAGCATGTGAAGCGCCATCCCGGCCTGCCCCGGCCGCCCGAGCTGGCCGGCAACTACCAGCGCATCGCCCGCTACAGCGTTGGCGCCAGCCTGGCCGGCGGCCATTGAACGCACAGGGCCGGCAGCGTGCCGGCCCTGCCATAAAAACAACTGAACCATTGCCGTTTTGGCCCCATCCCCGCCGCCAGGCCGCATTTCCGCTACACTATTGCCTCTTAAAGAACGCAATCGCGAAAGCCGAGCCAGAATCATGAATACGCCAGACATCGAAAATATCAACGTCACCTCTTTCGCGCCCATGCCGACACCGGCCGAACTGCACGCCAAGCTGCCCCTGTCGGAGAGCGCCTTCGACACCGTCAGCCGCGGCCGCGAAGCGCTGCGCAACATCATCGACCGCAAGGACCAGCGCCTGTTCGTCGTCGTCGGCCCATGCTCGATCCACGACCCCGTCGCCGGCCTCGATTACGCGCGCCGCCTGAAAGCGCTGCAAGAGGAAGTCAAGGACACGATGCTGCTGGTGATGCGCGTGTATTTCGAAAAACCGCGTACCACCACGGGCTGGAAAGGCTATATCAACGACCCGTACATGGACGATTCGTTCAAGGTCAACGAAGGCATGGAAAAGGCGCGCCAGTTCCTGCTCGACGTGTGCGAACTGGGCCTGCCCACCGCCACCGAGGCGCTGGACCCGATCTCGCCGCAATACCTGGGCGACCTGATCGCCTGGACCGCCATCGGCGCGCGCACGACGGAATCGCAGACGCACCGCGAAATGTCGTCGGGCCTGTCGACGCCAGTCGGCTTCAAGAACGGCACCGATGGCGACATCAGCATTGCGGTGAACGCGATTTTGTCGTCGGCGCATCCGCACTCCTTCCTGGGCATCAATGGCGAAGGCAACGTCGCCATCGTGCGCACGCGCGGCAACGCGTACGGCCACGTCGTGCTGCGCGGCGGCGACGGCCGTCCGAACTACGATTCGGTGTCGATCGCCATCGCCGAACAGGCGCTGGCCAAGGCCAAGCTGCCGGCCAACCTGGTGGTCGACTGCTCGCACGCGAACAGCTACAAGAAGCCGGAACTGCAACCGCTGGTGATGGCCGACGTGGTCAACCAGATCCGCCAGGGCAACCGCTCGCTGGTGGGCGTGATGATCGAATCGAACATCGTTGGCGGCAACCAGAAGATCCCGCAAGACCTGTCGCAACTGACCTACGGCTGCTCCGTCACCGACGGCTGCATCGACTGGGACACGACGGCGACCATGCTGCGCGATGCGCATGCGCATCTCGTCAATCGCCCGGCGTAAAATATTACGGCCAACAATGTTGTCGGATTACGGCCCTGTGGGTCTAATCCGACCTACTCGACCGGCCGTAGGTCGGCTTAGCGCACAGCGCGCAAGCCGACACCACCACGAGGCATATCATGCCATCTGCACATGCGGCAGCAGCGCAAACGAGCCGGCCAGCGCCTGCTCGGCCTTGCTGGCCGGGACATTGAGCTCCTTCAAGTCCAGGTAGATGCGCCCGTCCAGGATGCGCACGGCATACATACGCGCCATGCCCTGCACGGGCGCCACCAGGCGGCCCGAATCGAGCTCGATGATCCAGCTGCTCTTCGGCCCCATCAGGTTTTTCTCCATCAGCACCCCATGCGCGAGCGGGCCGCCCAGGCAAGGCACTGTGTCGAGCAGCGCGTACACCATATCGTCAGCCGCGCGAAACAGCGCCACGCCCGGCAAATCCTGCCACGCCAGCCCCCGCTGCACCATGCGCGCGCCCGCCAGCGGCATGTCCTTCAGGCGGCAAATCATTTTCCATTGTTCTGGCATCGCTAGCTCCCTCGAGAAAGGTACACGCTTGCATAAGCAAGAGCGGTGCCAGTGCCGGCACAGGCGGGGAATGGCCAAAATCCAGGGAAAAATGGCACCGCGCCGCACTGCGCAAGTGCACACTGCCGCCGAAATGGTGCGCCTGCCGCACGGTGGACTGCCCGGCTTTCCTTTACAATGGTGGATTACTCCTCCCTATTTAACACCTTCATGATTGTTCTTGGCGTCGAATCCTCCTGTGACGAAACCGGCCTGGCCTTGTACGACACGCAACGCGGCCTGCTGTCGCACGCCCTCTATTCGCAAGTCGCCATGCACGAGCAATATGGCGGCGTGGTGCCGGAACTGGCGTCGCGCGACCATATCCGCCGCGCCATCCCGCTGCTCGAAGAAACCTTGACCAAGGCCGGGATCACCCTGCCCGAGATTGACGCCATCGCCTACACGCAAGGTCCAGGCCTGGCCGGCGCGCTGCTGGTCGGCTCCTCCGTTGCCTGCAGCCTGGGCCTGGCCATCAACAAGCCGGTGCTGGGCATTCACCATCTGGAAGGCCATCTGCTGTCGCCCTTGCTGGCATCCGAGCCGCCGGAATTCCCGTTCATCGCCCTGCTGGTGTCGGGCGGCCACACGCAGCTGATGCGCGTCGATGGCGTGGGCCAGTACACGATGCTGGGCGAAACGCTGGACGATGCTGCCGGCGAAGCGTTCGACAAGTCGGCCAAGCTGCTGGGACTCGGTTATCCGGGTGGCCCCGCCATTTCGCGCCTGGCGGAATTTGGCGACCCGCTCGCGTATAAACTGCCACGCCCCATGCTGCATTCGAAGGATTTCAATTTCAGCTTTTCCGGCCTGAAGACGGCCGTGCTGACGGTGGTGAAAAACCATGAAGAAAAAGTCATCGCGAATATCTGCGAACAGGACAAGGCGAACATCGCGCGCGGCTTCGTCGACGCCATCGTCGACGTGCTGACGGCCAAATGCGTGTCGGCCCTCAAGCACACGGGTTTGAAACGCCTGGTGATCGCCGGCGGCGTGGGCGCCAACGCGCAGTTGCGCGCCTCGCTCAACGCAGCGGCCGCCAAGAAGCGCTTCAAAGTGTATTACCCGGAGCTGGAATTCTGTACCGACAACGGCGCCATGATCGCCTTTGCCGGCGCCATGCGCCTGCAGATCAACCCCGACGCCGCCAAGCACGATTACTCGTTCAACGTGCGCCCGCGCTGGCCGCTGGACGAAATCCGCGAAGTCTGATCATTCCAGCAGGAAGTTGCGCGCCCCCGCCAGGGCCGCGCCCTCTTCCACCGTTTCATCCTTCAATGCCACGCCCGACAACTGCCGGCTGAACGCCTGCGACAGCAAATAGTGCAGCCGGTATGCCGCCTGCGCATACGCCAGCCCCTCGGGACGCACGTTCGAAATGCAGTTGCGGCGCTCGTCCAGCAAGCCCACTGCAGGTGCCCACGTCAGGTACAGGCCCAGGCTGTCCGGAGAAGTCAAGCCGGGCCGCTCGCCGATCAGCACCAGCACGGCGCGCGCCTGCAATAATTCCCCCACCTCGTCGCCGACAGCTACCCTTCCCTGCGCCACAATGTGCAGCGACGACAGCGTCCACGTCTCCAGCGCCAGCCGTTCGCGCAGGGCGGCCAGGAACGGTGCCGCGTGGCGCTGCACGGCCAGCGCCGACAGGCCATCGGCCGCCACCAGCGCCAGGTCAACTCCCGTGGCAGCGGTGGCCAGCCGCGCCCGTGAGCCCTCGTCGAGCCGGCGCCCCAGGTCGGGCCGTTGCAGATAGTCGGCGCGCGTGGCGGCCGCGCTGTGCAGCTGCACGCAGTCTTGCCCCTGCGCGGCCAGGACGCGCGCCAGGCCCTCGCCATCGAGCGCCAGATACACGGCGTCGCGCGCCTGCGCGTGGGCCAGCTGGAACGCCAACTGCGCCTTGGTCGGCACGCTGACGCCACGGCGCCCGAGCGCGATGCGCGCCGCCGTATGCGCGCGCAGGGCCTGCCAAGGGTTGGTTTCGTCCATGCGCCCTCCTAGTCGTCCAGGCGCAGCAGGGCCGCCTGGAAAGCCGGCGCCAGCGCTTCGCTCAAGCGGCCCTGCACATCCGTGATCCGCATGCGCGCCAGCCAGGCTTCGAATTCCGGCGCAGGGCGCAAGCCCAGCACTCGGCGCGCATACAGGGCGTCGTGGAACGAGGTGCTCTGGTAGCCGAGCATGATGTCGTCCGCGCCCGGCACGCCCATGATGAAGTTGCAGCCGGCCACGCCCAGCATGGTCAGCAAGGCATCCATGTCGTCCTGGTCCGCTTCCGCATGGTTGGTGTAGCACACGTCGCAGCCCATGGGCAGACCAAGCAGCTTGGCGCAGAAATGGTCTTCCAGCCCCGCGCGCATGATCTGCTTGCCGTCGTACAGATATTCGGGGCCGATGAAGCCGACGACGGAATTGACCAGCAGCGGCTGATACGCGCGCGCCACCGCATACGCGCGTGCCTCGCACGTCTGCTGGTCCATGCCGTGGTGGGCGCCGGCCGACAGCGCGCTGCCCTGCCCCGTTTCGAAATACATGGCGTTGTTGCCCACCGTGCCGCGCCCCAGCGACAGGGCCGCCGCCCGCCCCTCGGCCAGCAGCGCCAGGTCGATGCCGAAGCTGCGGTTGGCCGCCTGCGTACCCGCCACCGACTGGAACACGAGGTCGACGGGCGCGCCGCGGCGTATCGCCTCGATGGTATTGGTGATGTGCGTGAGCACGCATGACTGCGTGGGAATCCGGTACTGGTCGATGACGGCGTCGAGCAGGTGCAGCAGCGAGACCACCTGTGCCACATTGTCGGTGGCCGGATTGATGCCGATCACGGCGTCGCCGCTGCCCAGCAGCAGGCCATCGACGACGGAGGCGGCAATGCCTGTGGCGTCGTCCGTCGGGTGGTTCGGCTGCAGCCGCGTGGACAAACGGTTTTCCAGGCCCAGGGTATTGCGAAAGGCCGTGACGACCCGGCACTTGCGGGCCACCAGCACCAGGTCCTGCAAGCGCATGATTTTTGAGACGGCGGCCGCCATTTCCGGTGTGATGCCGGCGGCCACTTGCGACAGCGTTTGCGTATCCGTCGCGTCATCGAGCAGCCAGTCGCGAAAGTCGCCCACGCACAGGTGCGCAATGGAGGCAAAGGCGGACCGGTCATGACTATCGATGATCAGGCGCGTGACTTCATCGTCTTCATACGGCACCAGCGCCTCGCTGAGGAAGAGCGGCAGCGGCACGTCCGCCAGCGCCAGCTGCGCCGCCACCCGCTCGCGCGCGCTGACGGCCGCCACACCGGCCAGCACGTCGCCCGAACGCAGCGGCGTGGCCTTGGCCAGCAACTCCTTCAGGCTGGCGAACGCATAGGTATGGCTGTCTATCGTATGGCTGAAGCGGGGCATGGTTCGGTTCCTCCGATACCCCATTCTACGCCAGGCTACAGGCTGCGCAGCGCCCCTTCCAGCTGCGGATGACGGAAGACAAAGCCGTCGGCCAGCAAGCGGCGCGGCGCGACCCTTTGGCCTTCGACCAGCAAATCGGCCTGCTCGCCCAGCAAGGCTTGCATGACGAAGGCCGGCGTGGGCATGAAGCTGGGGCGGTGCAGCACGGCGCCCGCCACCTGGGCGAAGCGGCGCTGCGCTATGGCTTCCGGCGCGCAGAAGTTGTATGCGCCACTGACTGCCTGCTCTTCGCTGCGGCGCGCCAGATGGGCGATGCCGAGGATCACGTCGCGCACATGCACCCACGTGACCCATTGCCTGCCGCTGCCCAGCGGGCCGCCCACGCCAAAGCGGACCGGCAAGAGCATCTGCGGCAGCGAACCCTGGTGGCCAAAGACGAGGCCAAAGCGCATGCAGCCCACCTGCACGCCAAATTTCTCCGCCTGGCGCGCGGCCGCTTCCCACTCCTGGCACAGCTGCGACATGAAGATGGCTTGCGGTGTGCTCTCCTCCGTCAATTCCGTGTCGTCGCCCTGCGGCTGCACGCCGTAGTAGCCGATGGCCGACGCCGACAGCAGCACCCGCGGCTTGTGCTGCGCGCGGGCGATCCACGCCACCAGTGCCTGCGTCAGCGCGACGCGGCTGCGGCGCAAGGCGGCCTTGCGTGCATCCGTCCAGCGCCGCCCGACGATGCGCGCGCCGGCCAGGTTGACGACCATGTCGATACGCTGCGCATCCCCCAATTCGTCGAACGACTGGATACAGCGCACCTGGCCATCAAAGGTCCACGCGGCCTGCTTCGGCTGGCGCGTCAGCACCGTCACGGCATGGCCGTCGGCCAGCAAGGCGGCAACCAGCTGCTGGCCGATGAAACCCGTGGCGCCCGTCACCAGCACGGATTGTGACGTGCTGGCAAAGCGCAGGGGCCCCTCTTGCTCTGCCGTCTCTTGCACCTTGCGCCGTCCCAGCTGCCAAACGGCATACGCGTCGCGCAGGCCGGACAAGCCCACGCCCACGCCGCACAGGGCGAGGAAGACGCTGAGCCAGCCATACGGCTGCCACACGAGGGCCGTCGGCAAGGTCGCCCATTCGCTGCTGTTCAGGGCCAGCAGGGCGATGAAAGCGCCCGCGTTAATCGCCAGCACCGTGTGCGTAACCCGCTCCGTGGCGGGCAAGAGGCGCGTCCGGTCCTCGACGACGAAGTCCCACAGGGTCAGCACGATTTCCACGCCAAAGACGATCACCAGCACCCAGGCCCAGGCGCCATGCCACTCCCAGGCCGCCAGGCCCACGAACAGCAGGCCGTAGATCAGGGCGCGCGTCGCGTGGATCGTCAGCTCCAGGCGCGCCGATGCCTTTTGCGGCAGCGCCTCCGTAATTTCATGGTGGTAGATGGTGTCGAAGGCGCCCAGGCAGCCTTGCGCCGCCATCAGTTGCAGGGCCAGCAGATGCGTATTCATGGTGTCTCCTTCATTTCCGGTGCGGCCGATTCGCGGAACACGCCCGCCTGCGTGAACGTGGTGCCGAACAGCGCGTGGCGAATCTCGATGCGGATGTTGAACTGCTGCGGCGTTTCATTGCGGTGGCACAGAAAGGTTTTTCCGGGCGTGAGCACGCCGGGCAGCGGCAGGCGCCAGCCGAAAAGATCCCAAAAATAGCCGTCGCTGGTAAAGTGGAGATTGCCGTCTTCCACGTGCAGCACCAGCTTCATGCCCAGGCCCATGCCCACGTATTCGAGCACTTCGCCCTTCGCGCTTTCCGCCATATAGGAGGTAAAGCGGATCGGCGCGCGCCCGTGCAGGCGGTAGGTGCGCTGCTTGAAGATGAAGGGGCAGCCGGGGCGCGAATAGACTTCGATATCGACGGGGAAATCGTGATCGTCATGCGGGATCAGGGCGCCGTCAATGAAGGGGCGCGTCAGCCAGCCGAGGAATTTTCCCAGGCGCGAGCTGGTGAGTTCACTGAGCTCACCCCGGTAATACAGGGGCTGGCCCGGCGCGGGATTTTTCTCGAAGCGGCGGCGGATATCGGGGTGCAGGGTCAGCCATTGCGCGCCCATCACCTTCTTGAACAGTTCTCCTTCCGAAGGGCCGTTCATGATTTTGCGCGCTTGCCAGGTTTGTCTTCCGGGCTGAGGAACTTGGCCACCTTGCCGCCCATGGACAGCATACGCTGCAAGGTCGCCGGCGGCAGGTTTTTATAGTCGCTGTAGGTGCTGCTGAGCATTTCCAGAAAGGCCAGCACTTCGCCCATGCGCTCGAGCGTGGCCGGTGGAATGGCCGCATCGTGCTCGCCCTCGATCGCGCATTCGCGCAGCACCGTCAGGGTGGGATCGATCTCGCGCCGCTTGCGCTCCTCCATGATGACGCGGAAGATTTCCCACACATCCTGCAGGGCGACGAAGTGGTCGCGCCGGTCCCCCATCACGTGCGTACTGCGCGCCAGGCCCCAGCTTTGCAATTCCTTCAGGCTGTTGCTGACGTTCGAGCGGGCCACGTTCAGGCTGGCCGCGATGTCTTCCGCCGTCAGCGGTTCATTGGCCAGGAACAGCAGCGCGTGGATTTGCGCCACCGTGCGGTTGACGCCCCAGCGCGTGCCCATTTCGCCCCAGTGCAAAATGTACTTCTGCGTGGTCGGACTCAGTTCCATGATTTTCTCTAATTTCTGTCGTTACAGAAATGTAAGACGGAACGGAAACCGAGTCAAGCACGATTCGTCAGGTGCGAGTGGGCGGCTGGCCCATGGCGCGCAGGAATTGCTGCTGCGACTCTTGCAGCTGGCCGTAACCGAGTTCGCGGTAGACGAGGCCATGGCGCGGCGCCAGTTCGGCCAGGATGCGCGCCAGCGCCGGGTAGTGGCGGTGATTCCAGGTGGGGAACAGGTGGTGCGTGAGGTGCAGGTTCAAGCCGCCCAGCCAATAGCCTAGCCAGCGCAGCGCGCGCGGTTTCGGCGTCCAGTCGCAGGCCGTATAAAACGTGTGCTGGTACCAGTCGTGCGGCAAGGTGCCGTCCGCGCCCGGCTGGAAAAATTCCACTTCGGCCCAGTGCGTGCCGAGGATCAGCGCCACCAGCGCGCACGAGGCGATCATCTGGCCCAGGAAATACGCGCCCAGCACCGCGCCCCAACCTATTCCATGCTGCTGCAGCACCCACATGGGCAGCGCCAGCACCAGCGCCACGTGGCCCAGCTTCCAGCCGAGGAACGACAGCCAGCCGCGCCAGCCCTGCAAGCGGCTATGCGCGGCCACGGGTGTCTTGCCGAAGCGGTCCAGCCAGTCGCCATACCAGTTCAGATACGGCAGCGACAAGGCCGCCACCACGGGCCAGTACAGGTATTGATAGCGGTACTGGGGCGACCAGCTTTGGTACGGCGTCTGGCGCAGGAAGGGGTTCGGCTCCGTGTCGAGGTCATAGCCTTCCACGTTCGCATACGTGTGATGGAAGTGCACGTGGCGGATGGTCCAGAAATCCGTGTCCACGCCCACGGGCAAGC
Organism: Janthinobacterium sp. NKUCC08_JDC; assembly: GCF_019345575.1. Classification (NCBI taxonomy): domain Bacteria; kingdom Pseudomonadati; phylum Pseudomonadota; class Betaproteobacteria; order Burkholderiales; family Oxalobacteraceae; genus Janthinobacterium; species Janthinobacterium sp. NKUCC08_JDC. The sequence goes on from NZ_JAHKQW010000002.1 coordinate 182,234, forward strand.
CCACCAGGCGGATCAGCACGCGGTTCAGGAATCCCTGGCGGAAGACGGCGCTGTGGGCCGCGTCGTGCAGGGTATTCATGGCCAGCGCCATGGCCGCGACCAGGCAAGCGACGTAGCTGGCGACAAACGGCCAGGTGCTGCCGGCGTTCAAGGCCAGCGCATACAGCCCCACCGTCAGCGCAGCCAGGAACACGGTTTTCGCATGCAGGCGCGCGTCGCCGAAGCGGTGTTTTCCTTCATCCGCCAGGTAGGCGTCGGCGCGGGCGCGCAATTCGCGGCGGAAGGCGGATTCGCGGGCGGACTGGAAGCGCAGCGGCGGCAGCGAAGGCACAGGCTGCGTCACGCGCGCGTCCCCGCTGCCGCCGGCCACCACAGGCGGCGCGCGCCATCGAGGCCATGCGCCAGCAGCGCGGCCAGGAAGACCATGCCCCACACGTCGCGCACGCCATACCAGCCCATATACAGGGCCGGCATGGCCAGCGCGATGGCGACCCAGGCGATGGCGCCCCAGCGGCGCGCATCCGACAGGCCGCCCAGCGCCAGGGTGCCGCCGAAGATCAGCGCGAACAGGATCGCCTGCTGCGCGCCGGCCAGCACCGCTTCGTGGTTGACGTAATAGATCACGAGGCCAAACAGGATTACGCCGCCGGTGCCGATAAACAGCTCGGGAACGTGGAAGGTGCCGCGCGACTGCCAGTGGGGGAACCGCGCGCGCAGCCATGTAAATAGTTTGCCGTTGCTGGCCAGCAGCGGGTTGTGCGTGGGTGTCATGCCCTTCACGCCATAGCGCATTTCCACGCCCTCGAGTTCGGGCTGGAAGCTGCCGAACAGCCTGTCCCACAGCAGCAGGGTGCCGCCGAAATTGCGGTTGATGTAGCGTTTATCGGTGCCGTGATGCACGCGGTGGTGCGAGGGCGTGACCATGAAACGATCGAGGATGCCGGACTTGTTCACCAGCGCATTGTGGTTATAGAACTGCACCGTGTAATGCAGCGACGAGACGACAAGGAAGATTTCCAGCGGCACGCCCAGCACGGCCAGGATGGCGATGAAGGGGAAATTCGTCAGCGACGAATACCAGGAATTGCGCACGCCCAGCGACAGGTTGAAATGCTCGCCCTGGTGGTGCACCACGTGCACGGCCCACAGCAAAGGAATCTTGTGGTGCAGCCGGTGCATCCAGTAAAAGCACAGGTCCCAGGCAAAAAAAGCGAATATCCATTGCGCCACCACGGGCCACTGGTCGACGATGTGCAGGTTCACATGGCGCAGCAGCAGAGCGAAGGCCGCCACTTCCACGCCGCGGAACACCCACATCAGGATGTGGCCGGAATTGAGATTGAAGATCACGTCCTTCCACGGCACGGGCGTCTTGCGTACCCATTTGAGTATCAGCAGTTCGGCCAGCACGAAGGCCAGCATGATCAGGAACGACAGGGCAAATGGATTCATCATGGTGCGGTTTTGATGGAAACGGCGCGGCGGGCAGCCAAGGATACCTGCATTTTCGCCAGCATGCCGCCAGCGATGCCGACAAACAGGCCGGCGGCCAGGTCGATGCTCACGTGCCGGCGCAGCGCGATGATGGCGTAGCAGATGGCCACGCCCAGCACCAGGGCCAGCGCGGAACGAACCAGGTGGCGTTTGTCGCACAGGGCCCATACGCACAGCAGGGTCAGGGCGCCGTGCAGCGACGGCAGGCAGTTTTGCGTGGAATCCGCCGCCTGCAGCATGCGCAGCGCCTGCGTGCTCCACGCGTTGCCCTCGCCCACGGGCGGGTAGGCGAGCGTGGTCGGATACAGCAGGAAGACCACCCCGCACAGGACGGCGGAAAGCGCCATGGCGCGCGCCAGCCAGCGCACGCGGGCCGCATCGGCCGCCAGGTAGGCGTACGGGATCAGGATGAAGAAGGACAGGTACAGCCAGATGGCAGAGTCGCTGTAGGGGATGGCGCGGTCGATGGCCGTTTCGGGCAAGAGTACCCCCTGCCCTTGCAGCAAATCGCTGGAAAAATACACGAGGCCGACGCTGCCCCAGCCGGCCAGCAAGTGCAGCAGGCGGGAATACAGCGTCATGGTGTCTACAGATTTCATGCGGTGGCAAGACGCCGGATGCGGCGCCGTTTCATGGTGGGGTCAAAAGGAGGCAGTTCGCCGCTCGTCGTCCAGGCCAGGCTATCGACAGCCACGCCCAGGCCCTGCAGCACCGTTGCCAGGTGCGCGCGCAGGGCGGCCAGGCCGGCATCGTCCAGCGCCGCATGCAGCTGCAAGGCGCTATCGCCCGACTGCAACAGGCGGTAATCGGCGTCCGGCGGCAAGGCTTGCGCGAACGCGCGCGTCAGCACGTCGGCAAACACGGCGACCGGTTCACCGCCGTTCGCCGATGGCAAGGATGGCAAGAACAACATATCGTCGCAGCGCCCTTCGATGCCATCGATGGCGCGCGTGGCGCGGCCGCACGGGCATGGCGTGGCGCGCGCGATCAGGATATCGTCCAGGCGGTAGCGCACGATGGGCTGCGTGATGCGCGTAAAGTCCGTAATCACGGGTACGAAGCGGCGTTGTTCCGCATCGAGCCACTGCGGCTCGATGTGCACGTATTCTTCGTTCAAATGCAGCACGCCGTGTTCGCAGCTGCTGGCAAGGAAACCCTCGGTGGCCTGGTAGATTTCATGCACGGCGCCAAACGCCTGCACGATCAGTGCGCGGTCCTGCGCTTCCAGTACTTCGGCCACGGAGATGACTTTTTTCGGCGCCAGCGCGAGGCTGCCGTCGATGACGCGCAGGGCCAGCTGGCGCAGTACCTGGGCCGGCGCGACGATGACGGATGGCCGGTATTGCGCCAGCCGCGCGCACAGTGCGTCGAACGGTTCGAACAGATCGTAAAACGCAAAGGTCAGCCACGGCGAACGCACGGCCGTGTACAGATTGCTGTTCGCGCGCAGGAACAGCGCGACTCTTTCGCCGGAAAACAGGCCGTCGGGCAGCGCCTTGGCCAGCATCACGCCCGCCCATTGGGCTTTTTCGCGGGGGCTGACGGTAAACACGGCGCGCCGCGACGAGGTACCCGACGACAGGCCGACCGTGATGTCGCCGACAGCCGGCGTGAAGTCGCGGCTATGCTCGGCCGCCATGGCCGCATCCATCGCCTGCGCCAAAGTCACCCCTTGCGTGTTCATGGCGTCGAAATGCTCGAGCATCAGCTCCTTGTTCATGGTCGGCCAGGCATCGAGCGGCAAGTTGCGGTATGGGGCAAAGTAGCGGCTGCGCGCGCACAGCACATCGATGAAACGGGCCAGCTGCCGCTGCTGGTAGGCGGCCAGCTGCGTGCGGTCCGCAAAGCGCAGGCGGCGCGTGCGCCAGTACGACAGCAACAGCCAGACGATACGCTTCACGGGCGGCCCGCCACGGCAATGTAGTCGACCGTATCTTCGTGCGTGATGCGGATCTGCGCATTGCCCGAGCGGTGCAGCTGGTGCAGCCGGTTCAGGGTGGCGTAGTACGGCGCGCGCTTGTGCTGGATGATGAACGACAGTTCCGAGGGGCCGCGCAGTTGCTGGAAGCTTTCCGGCACCCAGGCCGCGTCCGACGCCAGCAAGGTCCAGCCACCATCCTGCAGCACGAAGGCGCCCAGATGGCCGATGGCGTGGCCGGGCAAGTCGACGATGTAGATCTCGCCCGTGCCGCTGACGTCGCGCCCGTGCGTGAATGGCAGCAGGGCCGCCGGCAGGGCCGTTTCGGGCACGCTTTCCACGAAATCCAGGCGGTCGGCGATATCGTTCGGCAGCAGCTCGGGCACGAAGGCCTGGCGCACGGCGGCCACGCCGGACAGGCCGCGCACGGCGTCCCAACCGGTTTGGGACGCCATCAGGCGCGCGCCGGGAAAGTCGCGCATGCCGGCGATATGGTCGGCGTGGAAGTGCGACAGCAGCAGGGTGTGGATGTCGCCGGGCGATACGCCATGCGCGCGCAGCTGGCCCTGCAGCGACTCGTTCTCGTCGAAGAAAATCGGCGTCACCCACGCATACATGCGGTACACGCCTTTCGACGTGGCGGCGCGGAAGTGTTCGGCGTAACCGGTGTCCCACAGGTACAGGCCCGCGCGCGTCTCGATCAGGTAGGCGCGCGACGGGAAGCAGCGGCTGGCCAGCCCGCTGCCTTTCAGGACCATGCACGAAGGATGGGTGCAATGGCCGACGCGAAACGCGGTGATGCTAGCCATTGCGCTCCTTGCCCACCTTGTGCGCCGCCGCTTCCTGGCGCATCCACTGCGCCGTGCGGGCGATGCCGTCCTGCAGGCTGACGATGGGGCGGTAGCCGAGCACCTTGCGCGCCTTGGCGTTATCGAGCGTCATGTCGAAACTGAGCGCGCCGATGCTGTAGGGCGTCAGCGATGGCTCGCGGCGCGTGAAGCGCGAGGCGAACTGCATCAGGCGCGCCACCACCGCCAGCACGCGGTAAGGCACGCTGACGATCTCGAACGGCTGCTGCAGATGGTCGCAGAACAGGGTGCGCAAAATGTCGCACAAGCGCGCCGGTTCGCCATTCGTGATGTTGAAGGCGGCGCCCGAAGCGATGGTCTTGTGCACGGTGGCCAGCCACATCGCATGCACGACGTTGTCGACATAGGTGACGTCGATGGTGGCCGCGCCGCCATTGGGCAACGGCAGCTTGCCGCCGCGCTCCTGCAGCACCCTCGCCAGGCGCGGAATCAGGACCTGGTCGTGCGGGCCGAAGATGGCGCGTGGTCGCAGGATCACGCACGTCATGCCGCGCTGGCGGTCGACGCACTCCTGCACCAGTTTTTCCGCCATCGCCTTGCTGCGCGCGTAGGCGTTGACGAAGGCGTCGGGACGGAAGCTTTCCGGCACCTCGTAGCGGTTGCGGTAGTCGAAATAGATGGCCGGCGTGGAGATGTGCACGAAGCGCGCCACGTGCAGGCTGGCGGCCGCGCGCAGCAGCTGGGCCGTGGCCGTGACATTGGCGGCGATGAAGTCGCGTTCCGCGCCCCATGGCGACGACAGCGCGGCGCAGTGCCAGACGGTGTCCATGCCGCGCACGAGTTCGTCGACCTGGCGCGGCGTGGCCTGCGCCAGGTCGAGCGCGACGAATTGCGCGCCCATGCGTTCGAGTTCGCGGCCCACGGCGGCGTTGCGGCCCGTGGCGCGCACTTCCACGCCCTGCGCCAGCAGAGTGCGCACGGCATTGCGCCCCAGCCCGCCCGTCGCTCCCGTGACCAGTATCCGCCTCATCGCCCCACCTTCACAGGTCAAGTATCATGCCGCCGATGGTCAGGCCAGCGGCCGTGCCCATCATCAGCAAACGCTGGCCTGCCACGGCCCGCCCCGTCATCACCGCCTCGTGCAGGGCGGTGGGCAAGGACGCGGCCACCTGGTTGCCATGCGTTTCAAAGATCTTGATGATTTTAGCATCGGGAACGTCGAGGATGCGCGCCGCATGCGCGAGGCCCAGCGGGCTGGCCTGGTGTGGCACGACCACGTCGACTTTATCCAGTCCCGCGCCCGATTCGGCCATCAATTCTGCGAGGAAATCCGGCATCACCTTGACGGCCAGGCGGAACACGGCCTTGCCATCCATGCGGAACAGGTAGTCGCCCGGTTCGCAGCCGTTGCGCGGGTTGCGCTCGGTGCCGCCGCCGCGGATTTCGCAGTAGCGCCGCCCTTCCGGATACGTGCCCATCTTGTAGGCGCGGATGCCAGCGCTGCCGTCGCCCCGCTCGACGATGACGGCGGCGGCGCCGTCGCCAAAGATCATCGACGCTTCCGGCTCGCTCCAGTCGACCCCGCGCGACGCGAGGTCGGACGAGACGATGGCGATGCGCCGATAGGCGCCGCCGGCCAGCATGGACGCGGCCACGCGGAAGGCAGCCATGAAACTGAGGCAGCTGGCGTTGACATCGAAGCTTTGCGTGCCAGGCGGCAAGCCCGCATGTTCGGCCACGAAGCAGGCCGTGTTCGGCAACGCCTGCTCGGGCACGCCGCAGGCGCAGATCAGAAGATCGATGTCGGCCGGACGCAGGCTGGCATTCTTCAGCGCATCGAGCAGGGCGGCGGCGCCCAGCTGGCTTTGCGACTCATCGGGCGCGGCGACAAAGCGCGACAGCACGCCGCTCTTGCGCAAGGTGTAGCCGGCCGGATGGCCCAGTTTCAGGTCCAGGCTGGCGGAGGTAACGCTGTGCGACGGCACGGCTTTGCCCGTCGCGATCAGGCGAACTGGAATCATGTTGGCCTTAAAAAAGTAAAGTAAATACGGTGGATGAAGGATTCAGGCGCTAATCGCGTGCCAGCGGCGGCAATGCGACACCGCAGTTCTTGCAGAAATTGGCATCGTCATCGAGCCCTTCTTTCAGGCACGTGGGGCAGGTACGCGTGGTGACCAGCTTGGAACTGCGCTGTACCGTCATCTCGGCGCTGATAATGCCGGTAGGCACTGCCAGGATGCCCCAGCCCAGCAACATCATCAACGAGGCGATGGTGCGCCCGATGTCGGTCTTCGGCGTGATATCGCCGAAACCCACCGTGGTCATGGTGCTGATGGCCCAGTATATCGACGTGGGGATACTGCTGAAACCGTTTTCCGGCCCTTCCACCACATACATCACTGTGCCCAGCAGAAAGACCACCATCATGACGAACGACAGGAAGATGAGGATCTTGCGCCGGCTGGCCAGCAAGGCCCGCCCCAGCACCGTGTATTCATGCACATACGACGTGAGCTTGAGGATACGGAACATGCGCAGCAGGCGCAAAATGCGCACGTCGATCAGTACGTGCGCGCCCGGCAACAGCAAGCCGATGTAGGTTGGCACGATGGCCAGCAAGTCGATAACGCCGAAGAAACTCTTGGCGTAGCGCACCGGATGCTGCAGGCACGCCAGGCGGGCGAAGTATTCGATGGTGAATAAGATCGTGAAAAACCATTCGAGCGCCGTCAGCCAGGTGCCATAGCGCTCGGCCACGGAGGCGACACTGCTGAGCACGACCACCGTCACGCTGATCAGGATGGCGGCGATCAGCAGCAAATCGAAGGCGCGGCCCGTGCGCGTTTCCGCCTCGAAGATAACGGTGTACACCTTCTCGCGCCAGCCCCGCTCGGGCTTGCCAAATTTTTGCTGCGTTTCCTGCGCCGCCAGCTGCTGCGGCGTCAGGGGCGCCGCTCCGCTTTTCGTCGCGGCTTTCATGTGGTTGATGTGCTCATATACTATTATTGTATAGATAATTGACAAAGCACGGCGACACGCACTGTTGCGCTACGGCAGCACTACGACAGCTTTTTCGCCAGCAGCACGGCATTGCGTCGGTCGCGCTCGGCTTGCACGATGTCCGTCGTGCGCGCTTCCGACAGGCCCACCTCGTGCAATACCGTGGCCGTCAGCTGCAGCGCCGACTCCAGCGCCTCGGGCACGACCAGGGTGGCGCCCGCCAGTATCAGGGCCACGGCATGCGCCTCGTCACGGGCCCGCGCATACACGGGCAGCTGCGGATATTCGCGGCGGATCGATTTCACGGCATGCAGCACGGAGGCCGCATGGTCCATCGTCAGCACGACGGCGGCAGCCCGGTCCGCATTCACCTTTTGCAACAGTTCCGCGCGCGACGCATCGCCGAAATACACGGGGAAACCGCGCGGATGCAGGGTCGTCACCAGGCGCGCGTCGTTTTCAATCGCCACATACGCGATATCCTGCTCCGTCAGCACCTTGGCCAGCAACTGCCCCACCCGGCCGAAACCGGCGATGATGACGGTGCTGCCCTGCGGCGGCAGCGCGCCATGCGCCAGGTCGGCCAGCTGATGGTGGTGGCGCTGTTCCCACCAGTTGCCGAACGCGCGGGCCGCCTTGGCCAAGGCCGGCGTGGCAAACAGGCTCAGGCCCACCACCAGCATGACGAACTGCGCCACCTGCGGGCCGATCAGTTTGGTACCGAGCGCATACGCGACGACGATGAAGGCGAATTCGCCGCCCTGCCCCAGCAGCACGCCCGTTTCCACGGCGCGCCCCCAGTGAAAGCCGCCGATGCGGAAAATCACGCTGATGACCAAGGTCTTCAGCGCAAACAGGCTCAGCACGGCCAAGGGAATCAGCACGGGCGACTTGAGGATTTCACGCACGTCGATCTGCATGCCCACGGACATGAAGAACAGCCCCATCAGCAAGCCCTTGAAGGGCTCGATCGTCACTTCCACTTCGTGGCGAAATTCCGTTTCCGCCAGCAGCAGGCCGGCCAGCAAGGCGCCCAGCGCCATCGACAGGCCCGCCAGATACGTCAGGCCGGCGATGCCCAGGGTACTGAGCAAGGTCAGGGCCATGAACACGTCGGGCTGGTGCTTCTTGACAAAGAACTGGAACAGCGGGCGGATCACGCGGCGTCCCAGCAGATAGATCAGCAGGATGGCACCCGCCGATTTCACGGCCGCAAAGCTGAGCAGATACGCCAGGTCGTCGCTGCGCCCGCTGGCGAAGACGTCGATCAGGATGAACAGCGGCACCACCATCAAATCCTGGAACATCAAGATGGAAAAGCCCGCCTGCCCGGCCGGCGTCTGCAAGGAACGCTGATCGGTCAGCAACTGCATCACGACGGCCGTCGACGACAGCGACAGCACCAGGCCCAGCACGATGGACGCTTCCAGCGACAGGCCAAAATAATACGCCACGCCGCCGATCAGGCAAGCGCTGACGGCCACCTGCCCCACGCCCGCGCCGAACACCCAGCGCCGCAGCGCCCACAGCCGTTCCGTCGACAGCTCCAGGCCGATCATGAACATCAAGAACATCACGCCCAGCTCGGCCAGGCCGCTCACCTGCTCGGCCCGCACGAACGAGAAATACGTCAGCCACGTAAAATCGCCGGCCCACAGGCCGAAGCCGAACGGGCCGAACAGGGCGCCCACGGCCAGGAAGCCCAGCACCTGGTTGACCTTCAGGCGTTGCAATAGCGGGATAAAAATCCCGGCCAGGGCGAGAAACAGCAGGGTTTCTCGCAAATACGGTAAGGCGTGCTGCTCTTCCAAAATAGTCCTAACTTAATGATATCCATGCCGAATTGGCAATTATTGCATGCTGGGTCGTGGCAAAACAGGCGCACCCGCGATATTTTTTGCCTAAAAGCAACACAGCCGTTCTCTATTTCGGCGGCGCCAGCATGTCCGCGCGGGGACGGTCCCAGCCCGGCACGTAGGCGGGGCATGGCCGGCTGCGGAACTGTTGCAATTCGACCGTGGTGAAATTGGGCTGCATGCCAGGATTGAAACGCACGTCCGTCAGCTTGTCGGCATTCAATCTGGGCATGCGCGCAAAGCGGAACCAGGCGTCCACATAGCAATTGTCTTCCTGCAAGGCGCGCAAGGCGGCCAGGCTGCCCGCCGCCCGGGCGGACACGGCGATGCCGGGCGCCAGTTGCTGCTCCTTCTTGCCCGTCTCGGCCAGCCCGGCCGGGCAGGCGGCGGGCGCCAGCGATGCGGGCAGCAGGCTCAGGGTGCCGCGCCGCAGGGTGTACACGTCCGTCTTGCTGTCGAGCGAGACATAGATCCAGCACAGCGGATTGCTGGGGAAGGCCGTCATCGACACGTCCCACACGCGCGTGCCGGGATCGAGCCGCTGCACGGCCGCCTCGATGCGCGTACGGCCGAGGGCCGACGCCACGCCCTGCGTACCGATGAAGGTGGCGGCCAGCGCGAAAGCCAGCAGCAATGGACCGCGTCCCCGTTCGCCGGCCCGTCCCTGCAGCACGGCCAGGATCACGCCCAGCCCCAGCAGCACGGCCAGCGAGGCGGGCGCCAGATAGGTTTTATAGGTGAAGAAACACAGGGCCGCCGCCAGCCCCGCCAGCAGCACGCTTTTGACGATGCCATAGCGCAAGGACATGATCACTGGCACGCCCAGCAGCACCCAGAACATCGGTTCGACAATGAAGACCATGTCGCCATACAGCCAGCGGCTGTCAAACGGATAGAACGGGTGCAAGCCATAGGAATTGAGGAAATCCATGCTCATGTGCAAGCAGAATCCCAGCAGCAGGCAAGCGGCCAGACCGATGCGGGCGGGCACGCTTTCCTTCAGCAGACGGCGCGCGCCCGGCCATAACAGCCACAGCAAGGCCAGCAAGAGCAGCGCCTGGGGCAAGGCCAGCAGCAAGGTGTGCGTGTGGCCACGGTGGTGCAGCATGTAGCCGAAGGGGCGTGGCAACAACTTGGTCAGCACCAGGTCGAGATCGGGCGCGTTGCTGGCAAACCATGCTGTAAAGAGAAACAGCGCACGCCGGGTGCGCTGTGCGGGGGCTTGCGGCTCGGGCGGCAGGCTGCGGTGTACCAGTTCGCCGACCCCGAGGCCGATGACCGAATGCGTAATATTATCCATCGGGCAATTTTACAGGATGCGGCCACCCCAAGAGCAAAGGCTGGGGTCGTACCCTCAGGTTACGACCCCGGATTCTGCCATTGGGTTTGTTCAATCAAGCGGCTACAGCGCCTGTAAATCTTCCCCGCGCATGCCCACCAGCAAGGCGCGGCCATCGGGCAGCACGCGGAACTCGCCATAGCGCGCCTTTTCCCAGCGCGCCGCTTCGCCTTCCTTGAAGAACCAGGCATCGCTGACCAGCACCCAGTTCCCATCCTTCGGCGTCAGCTCGAGCAGGAATTCGCCGGGTGCCAGCGCTTCTTTGGTGTACGGGCGCAGCAGTTCCGCCACGCCGCGCGCATCGCGCCTGGCCACGACAAACGGCCGGCCGGGCGCCCGCTCCACGCTGGCCAACGTGCTCAGCACGCCAAGGTTGACGAAATTGAGGCGCATGTAGTCGCCCTGCATCAGCGAGCGGGGATCGACGGGTTCCAGCGCCACGAAGATTGCTTCCCCCTTGGCAATCAGCTGCTCTTTTTGCCAGATGCCGCCATTGGCGACGAACAACACCAGCAGCAATCCGCCCAGCACGCCCAGGCGCAAGAAGCGGCGTTCGACCGCCACGCCCGCCGGTTTGCTTTCCACCAGGTGCAGCACGGCGCCGCGCGTGGCCAGCCACGACAGGGCGCACAGCACGGCGCCCGCTATCGCCAGCAGCGCCGCCTTGCTGGCCAGCGGCCAGGCCAGTTGGTAATAAAAGCTGCCGATGATCCACGCCGCCGCCAGCGCGGCTGCCACGGCCACGCGCGAACGCCCGCTCGTCACGCAATACGCAAGGATCAGCAGCACCGGACCCAGCGCCGGCATGAACCACGCCAGCACGATCAGCACCAGCGCCACGCCGATGGCGGGCAACTGGCGCAATGCGGGCCAGCGCCACCCCGTCCAGGCAGCGGCCGCCACGGCCAGCACGAGCGACACGCCATTCAAGGCCTGCGCATACCAGGCAATACCCTGATGCCGGGTCACTTCGCGCGCCACTTCGCCGGCAAAGCCACCGCCCAAGGCACCGCCCAGCATGAAGGTCATGCCCGACCAGAAGACCAGCCCCAGCAAGATCGCCAATACCCACCCCGTCGACAGCGATTCCAGGAAAGCGGCGACGGGCGCGCCGCGGCCATCATTGAACGCTTGCTTCTGCAGCCAGTGGGCGGCCAGCCACAGTGCCAGGGCCAGCATCCAGGCGAAATACAGTTGCGTGGGGTCGTTCTCGAAAATCCAGTCGCGCGTGCTATCGACGATGCCCAGCCCCAGCAAGCCGCAGGCGACCAGTCCCAGCAGCACGCGCAGCCAGTCGCGCGGCAAGGCGGCGGCCACCACCAGGCACGCCAGGCACAGCAGCAGCGACGCCGTCTGCGTGGAATAGTCGCGATACAGGGCATAGCCGAGCAAGCCGCCGCCCACGAGCAGACAGGGCACGGCCAGTTGCTCGACAAACAGCGCCACGCCGCGCGTGCGGATCAGCAGCACGGCCACCACCAGCACGATGGCGGCCACAACATACGCGCCGGGACCGTGGCGCACGATGCTTTCCAGGCCCACGCCCAGCGCAATCATCAGGGGAATGGCGGCCAGCCAGGCGCCGAAGGCCGTCATCAGCACCAGCGGCCACGGCCGAACATCCTGCACGGGGCGGGTGGCGTTGGGCGGCAGCAGGCCGGCGCGCGTGGCGTCGTCGATCAAGGTGGCGAGCGCATCGGTTCGTTGAGTATTGATATTGCTCATGCCGCCTCCCGGCGCGTGCGCCACAGTATGCCTTGCACGGTCAGCGCCAGCAGCACGGCGGCCAGCAAGCCCAGCACGGTCAGCGCGCCGACGCCGTCGCCATGGCCGTTGAACAGCACGTGCGTCAGGCCGCCCACCAGCAAGGTGTTGATACCGAGCGCCACGGCGCTCAGGCCGAACACGTCAAAGAACCGGCCCGTGGCCAGCAGGACGCCGGCGACGAGCAGCAAGCCCAGTCCGGCCCAGTACGGCGACTCGATCTCATTGCCGAACAGGGCGCTGACGGCCGTGCCCGTGATGAGGATGGTGGCCAGCACCAGGCCCAGGCGCAGGGCCCAGCTGCCCGCGCCCGTCCAGCGCGCCAGCAGGGGGGAGACAAACGCACAGGCAAGCAGCACGGCCAGCCAGCCGCTGAGGAAAATGCTCAGGTCGGACGAATCGATGCGCCAGCTATGGCGCACATGGGCCTGCATCCACAGCGTGACGGCCGTCGACAGTACCAGCATCCACGGCGTCCACAGCACATCGCTGCGCGCGACAAAACACAGGGGCAAGGCCAGCACGGCCCACAGGGCGAACAGCTGCCACGGATCGGCGCCCGTCTGGTACGTCTGGCCGAAATACGCGAACAGGCCGCCGATGGCCAGCAAGGCCAGCAGCAACAAGGGAACGCGCGCCTTGGGCACGGCAAACGCGCCCACGCAGGCGGCGGCAAACATGCCTTGCAGCAGGGCAAAGCGGCCCATGCGGCCGAAGTCTTCCCAATTGGCGGCCACCCAGCAGATCAGGCCCATGCCCAGCAAGGCGGCGCCCAGCACGGCCACGCCGCGCGGCAGCCAGTGGGCCAGGCGCGCCGGTTCGCGCTGGAAACCGGCCACTTCCTGCAACTGCCTGGTTTGTTGGGCATCGAGCGCATGGGCCGAGGCGAGTTGGTACACGGCGAGGCGTAAATCCATCGTCTGCTTTCTATTGATTTTTAGTATGGAAAGAAAGTGTCAGCGCTCGACGCTGACGCCGCGCCAGAAGGCGACGTGGCCAGCAATTTGCTTGGCGGCATCCTTGGGCTGGGGGTAATACCAGGCCGCGTTGGCATTGACCTGGCCGTCGACGACGAGGTCGTAATAGCTGGCCGTGCCCTTCCACGGGCAGATGCTCGTGTGGCTGCTGGGACGCAGGTAGTCCTGCGTCACGGCCGACAAAGGAAAATATATATTGTTTTCAACGACTTGCACCTGCGCATCGGTCGCTTGCGCGATGACGGCGCCATTCCAGCGGGCTGTTGGCATTTGGCTATCCTCCTTCACTGCGGAGTGTAGCCGAAATTAACCGTCATGGCGCGCGCCATTGGCGCCTCGTTCAGGCGCCGGCGATGATCTGGCGCAAGGCTTGCTCGAACACTTCAGGCGGCTGGCCGCCGGAAATCAAATGGCGCTCGTTGATGATGACGGCCGGCACCGAGTTGATGCCGTTCTGCTGGTAGAACTGTTCCTGCGCGCGCACCTCGTCCGCATAGGCGTTCGATGCCAGCACTTCGGCCGCTTTCACGGTGTCGAGCCCCACCTTGCCGGCCACGGCCAGCAGCACCTCGTGCGACGATGGGTCCTGCCCTTGCGTGAAGTAGGCATCGAACAGCGCCATCTTGAGTTCCTTCTGGCGCCCTTCCAGGGCGGCCCAGTGCAGCAGACGGTGGGCATCAAACGTGTTGTAGATGCGGCCACGCTTGTCCATGGCGAAGGTAAAGCCCAGCTGTTCGCCGCGCGCGCGGATCGCTTCGCGCGATTGCGCCATCTGTTCCGGCGTGGAACCGTATTTGCGGGCGATGTGTTCGCCGATATCCTCGCCTTCGGGCGGCATGTTGGCGTTCAGCTCGAAAGGCTGGAAGTGGATGTCGGCCTGGACGGTGTCTTGCAGCTTGGCCAGTGCCTGCTCCAGCGATTTCAGGCCGACCACGCACCAGGGGCAGGAAACGTCGGAAACGAAATCGATACGGACGGGAGTGGGAGTGGAAACAGTCATGGTGGGCAGCCTTTGCGCGGGTCGGTGGCGGCCGCACCGCGCGGCGCCGCAAGGTTGGGGTCAGACCCGGCGGGTCTGACCCCGGCATTTTACTTTTTCTTGGCGGGCGCCTTAGCCGCATCCTTCTTGCCGCCGATCTTGCTTTCCTTGCCAGAGAGCAAATTCGCGATGTTCTGGCTGTGGCGGTAAGCGAGCAGCACGCTCATAACGATGACGGACAGCAAGATGGGATCGACGCCGAACAGCAAGCCATAGTAAAACGGCGCGAACAGGGCCGCCACCAGGGCTGCCAGCGAGGAATAGCGGAATGCGTAGGCGATGATCAGCCACGTGGCCAGGGTTGCCAGGCCCAGCCATGGATTGATGCCCAGCAGCACGCCGAGCGCCGTCGCCACGCCCTTGCCGCCGACGAAGCGGAAGAACACGGGCCACAAATGGCCGAGGAAGACGGCGATGGCCACCAGGGCCACGGCCATGTCGCCCACGCCCAGCGCGCCGGCAAAATGGTCGGCCAGGAACACGGCCAGCCAGCCCTTGGCGCCATCGCCCAGCAGGGTCATGATGGCCGCGCCCTTGTTGCCGCTGCGCAGCACGTTGGTGGCGCCCGGATTTTTCGAGCCATAGGTGCGCGGGTCGGCAATGCCGTAGACCTTGCTCATCACCACGGCAAACGATATCGAGCCGAGCAAGTAAGCGGCCACTGTCATTGCCACGGTTGTGATTACTGGATTCATTTCTTCCCTTTATTGTGTTTATTACACCAGCATCGAGGCTGGCGCAGCAGAATATACACCAGCGCCCAGTCCAAGGACAGGGCGGGGACTGGTTTTCTTAATCCTGCAAGGCGCACTGCACCGGCTTGGCTTTCAATAAATCCACGAGTACCTGCGGCGCCAGCGAGACGAGAAAACCGCGCCGCCCGCCATTGATGTAGATGCGCGGCAATTCCAGGATCGATTGCTCCACGTACACGGGCATGGCTTTCTTCGTGCCGAACGGCGAGGTGCCGCCGATCATGTAGCCGGAATGGCGCTGCGCCACGTCGGGCTTGCACGGCTCGACGGATTTGCAGCCGATGGAGCGCGCCAGGTTCTTGGTCGACACCTTGCAATCGCCATGCATGAGCACGATCATCGGCTTGGCCGCCTCGTCCTGCATCACCAGGGTCTTGATCACATCGTGCTCGGGCACGCCAAGTTCGCGCGCCGACACGCTGGTGCCGCCGTGCTCTTCGTACGGATACGGGTGTTCTTCGAAGGAAACTTGATGCTTGCGCAGCAACTGCGTCGCCTGGGTTTCGGAAATATGCTCTTTTTTAGCCATGCGTGATACGCTGATCGTTCAGTGAGGAGTGCTAATTATGCAGGAAGAAATCCGCTTTGCCACATTCAATGTCTGCAACCTTGCCCCCGCCGGGGCGAAATTGTATGACAACCTGGAACCGTTGAGCCCGGCGCAATACGCAGCCAAGGCGGAGTGGACGGCGCGGCAGATCGACCTGCTCGACGCCGACGTGATCGGCTTCCAGGAAATTTTCTCGCAAGCGGCCCTGCGCGACGTGCTGTCGCGCACGCGCCATTACCGCGAAGCCACCATGGCCGGCTACGATGCGATGGACCCTGCCGGACGCATGCTGCCCACGGTGGCGCTCGTGTCGCGCCTGCCCCTGGTGGGCGCCGGTGTGGCCTGGTCGGATTTCCCCGCCGGTGTGACCATATCCTCAGATGACAACGCCTGCCGCTTCGCCCGCGCGCCCTTGCACGTGCAGGTCATCTTGCCTGGCGGACAGCTCACGGATGTGGTCGTCGTGCATTTGAAATCGCGCCGGCCCGACTACCGCCATGGCGACGGCAACGATGCGGCCGCCTACGCGCTGGCCAACCTGCGCTCGCTGCAGCGGCGCGGCGCGGAAGCCGTGGCCCTGCGCGTGCTGGCAAGCGAACTGGGCCATAGCGGCCGTCCCCGCATCGTGCTGGGCGACTTCAACGACATCGCCAATGCCGTCACGACGGCCATCGTCATGGGCGCCGGCGCGCCGTGCGAACCGCATGGTGACATGCCGGAAATGCGCGCGCGCCTGTACGACGCCAACGCCATCCAGCTGCGCCAGGATGCCTTGCGCCACGTGGGCTACACGAATATCCACGACAGCGCCTACATGACGATCGACCACATCCTCGTGTCCGAACATTTTCATCCGGCCTCGCCGCGCGCCATCGGCGTGCTGCAGGAAGTGACTTATCTCAACGATCATTTGCTGCTGGGCCTGCCGCACGCATCCGACCATGGCCAGGTGCTGGCGCGCATCAAGCTGCTGGGAAATATCCATTAACTCAGTCACTAATGTAGTAACTTCCCCATAGCACTGCCTTCGACTTGCGCGCTGGCAAAGCGCCCCTGGTATTGCTGGCAGCCCTGCCCCCGCAGATACGCGAGTTGCTGCGCCGTTTCCACGCCTTCGGCGATCACCGTCAATTGCAGCTCGCGCGCCATGGCGATGATGGTGGCGGCCACGGCCGTGTCGGACTCGCCCGCCGCGCCGTCCGCGGCGGCGGGCAGGAACGAGGGGTCGATCTTGAGTTTGTCCACCGGGTAATGGCGCAGATTGGCCAGGCGCGAATAGCCGGTGCCGAAATCGTCGATGGCCAGTCTGGCGCCCAGCGCGCGCAGCTGCGCCAGCACGCCGGCCAGGCGTGCGCCGCCCTTCATCAGCAACGATTCCGTCACTTCCAGTTCCAGGCTGGCGGCAGGCAAACCGGACACGGCCAGCGCTTCTTGTACGCTAAGCAATAAATTATTATGCAGGCATTGCGCCGGCGACAGATTCACGGCCACTCTCCAGGCATGGCCCGCATCGTGCCAGGCGCGTGCGCGCAGGCAGGCGTGGCGCAGCACCCAGTTACCGATCGACACCATCAAGCCGCATTCCTCGGCCACGGCGATGAAGCGCTCGGGCGGCAGCACGCCCAGTTGCGGGTGGCGCCAGCGCAGCAGCGCTTCGGCGCCGAGGATCTGCCCGCTGGCAACATCGAGCGCGGGCTGGAACTCGAGCACGAATTCATCGCGGCCCAAGGCTTCGCGCAAGCCCTGCTCCAGGCTGGCCCGCTCGACGATTTGCGCATTCATTTCGGCATTGAAAAACTGGAAATTGTTACGCCCGTTCTCCTTCGCGTGATACATGGCGATGTCGGCGTTGTGCACGAGGGTATCGATGCCGTCGCCATCGCTGGGAAAGATGGCCACGCCGATCGAGGTCGACACGTGCAGTTCATATTCGCCCAGCTGGTACACCTGCGTCACGGCATGCAGCAGGCTGGCCGCCACGTGGGCCACCTGGTCGATGCCGCCCACCTCGGCCAGGATGATGACGAATTCGTCGCCGCCATGCCGGCTGACCGTGTCGACGCCGCGCACGCAGCGCACGAGGCGCCGCGCCACTTCCTTGAGCAGCAAGTCACCCACGTGGTGGCCCATGCTGTCGTTGATGTGCTTGAAGTGGTCGAGGTCCAGGTACAGGATGGCCAGCATGCTCAGCTTGCGCCGCGCGGCCGCCAGCGCCAGCGACAGCCGGTCCAGCAGCAGCACGCGGTTCGGCAAATCGGTGAGGAAATCGTGCTCGGCCAGGTGGCGCGTGTGTTCCTCGTTCTTCTTGCGCTCGCTGATATCGCTGAGGATGGCCAGGTAATTGCTCAATTGCCCCTGCGGGTCGCGGATGGCCGTCAGCGAAAGCCAGGCCGGGTAGCGCCCGCCCGCCTTGCGCTGGCCCAGGATGTCGCCTTGCCAATAGCCGTTCGCCTCGACCTCATCCCACACATGGTCGAAAAACGCGGGCGCGTCCGGCTCCACGCCGTGCAACACAAAAGGCTTGCCCAACATATCGTCCAGGCTGTAGCCGCTGATCTCGCTGTACGCAGGATTCATGCTGACGACGCGCTGCTGCGGATCCATCACGACGATGGCTTCGCGCGCATGTTCGACCACCTGTGCCGACAGGTACAGGGCCCGCTCGGCCAGTTTGCGCGAAGAAATATCGCGGATCACGGCATAAAACAGATAGGTGTGGTCGAGCGTGACGGACGTGAGCAGCACTTCGCCCCAGAACAGCTCGCCGGTGCACGTCTGATAGCGCCAGTCGTAGCGGCAGTTGCCGTCGGCATGGGCTTGCGCCGCCAGCTGCGTGCCGCGCAACGAGGACAATGCGCCATCGGGCTGGCGCAAGGGCGAAAAGTCGCTGAGGCGGCGCCCCAGCAGCCGTGGCCGGTCTTCGCATTGAAACAGGGCAATGGCGGCAGGATTCGCTTCGGCGATATGTTCGTCGCGCAGCAGCAGGATGGCGTCGGCCGATTTCTCGTACAACTGGCGGAAATTGTCGCCCATTAGCAACAAGGCGCCCTGCGCGGCGCCGTCGTGGCCGCCGGCCGTGATATCGACATCGACACAGACCACTTGCCGCACACGCCCGGATTGGATGACGGGAAACACGGTGGAGCAGATGCAGCGCGGCGCGGCTCCGTCGGCAGCGAGCTTCCACAGGCGCGTACTGCGCGCCTTGCCGCTTTCCCACACGGCTGTCAGTTCGCCCGCCGCCGCCTCGGCCACGCTGGCGGCGCAGGGCAGCGCGGCGGCCACTGTGGCCCACGGCTGGCCCAGCGCCAATTCGGCCGCCACGCCATACAGGCGCGCCGCGCCAGCGCTCCAGTAGCGCACCATGCCGTCGCGGTCGATGCCGCGCACGGCCAGGCCGGGCGCCTGTTCGATGGCGGCAACGATGATCGACAGCAAATCGAGCGCCTTGCCGGCCGGCCCCGCCTGCGGTTCGGCCGCGGCCAGCAAACGGCCCGGCGACGGGGCGGCTCCGGCAATCCGATCAGACATCAGGCCCCCTGTGGCGCGGCCGCGCGGCAACCGGCGGGCGTATGGCCTGTCCGGTGGCGCAACCATCCCGACCATTCTTGCGCGCCGGCGAATCGGCTTCTTGAGGATGCGCAAGCATCGTGACGCGCATGGCGCGCATGCTGGCCGTGGTCTCCGGTCGCCGTTTTTTGCATTCCAGCCCCGATTTTGTGCAATCTGTCGCATGGCGATGGCGGCCCGGCTTGAATCTTCCTAAAGTGGCAACATGCGCATCGCCGTGAACGGGCGCAGCGGCAGGCGTGCTGTCTGCGGCCGCCACGGTGATGCGCTACCCGAATTCCCCCGGCCTGCCGCAGGCCGGCCGCACCGAGACCTGGCGCCGAACCCCTGCGCCGCTCCTGACTAAAAAACCTATGAAAAACGAGACCCTGCCCCCCGCCTCCCCCCTTGCCGCCACGCGCCGCCGGCGCTGGCGCACGCCCGTCTTGATCTTCGTCGTGCTGGGCCTGGCCGGCGGCGGCTGGACGGTGATGCAATCGAAGCAGCAAGCCGCCAAGGCGGCCGAGCAGCAGGCGAGCAAGAAGGAGCAGGAAAAGACGCCCGTGCATGAACTGGCGCAGGGCGACGTCGCCGCCATCGATGCGCGCGCCCTCAGTATCAGCCTGCCCCTGTCCGGCTCGCTGGCGCCCGTGACCCAGGCCACCATCAAGGCCAAGGTTTCCGGCGTGATCGAGGCAACGACCTTGCAGGAAGGCCAGCACGTAGCCAATGGGCAAATCCTCGTGCGCCTGGATGCGGCCGACCAGCGCGCCCGCCTGACGCAGCAGCAAGCCATGCTCGACGAAGCGCAGGCGCGCCTGTCGATGGCCAGCAAGAATGAAGCGAACAGCCAGGCGCTGCTCAAGCAAAAATACATTTCGCAGACGGCTTACGACACGACGCAAAACTCCGTCGACCTGGCGCGCGCCAACGTCAAGTCCGCCGCCGCCATGCTCGACATCGCCCGCATCGCGCTGGCCGACACGGTGATACGCGCACCGATGGCCGGCATCGTCAGCAAGCGCCACCTGCAGGCCGGCGAAAAAGTCTCGCCCGACATGCCCGTCTACACCATCGTCAACCTGGCCCAGCTGACCCTGGAAGCACCCGTGCCCAGCGCGGAAATCCCCCGCATCAAGCTGGGCCAGGACGTGCACTTCAAGGTCGACGGCTTCGGCGCGCGCGACTTCGCCGGCAAGGTCACGCGCATCAACCCCACCACCGAGAGCGGCTCGCGCGCCATGCTCGTCTACATCGCCGTCGACAATGGCGATGGCGCGCTGCGCGGCGGCATGTTCGCCAAGGGCAGCATCGTCACCGAGCGCTCGCCCGTGGCGCCGCTCGTGCCCCTGACGGCCGTGCGCAATGAAAAACAGGGCCCCGTCGTGTATGCGCTGGTCAACAACAAGGTCGTCGCCCAGCCCGTCACCCTGGGCTTGCGCAATGAAGATGAAGGCTATGCGGAAGTGACATCGGGCCTGGTGCCGGGCGCGAAAGTCATCGTCGCCAAGCTCGATGGCGTGAAACCTGGCCACGGCGTGACCTTCGCCGCGCCCGCCGCCGCTCCCGCTCCCGCCGCGCCGGCAGCCGTGCTGGCACGGAAGGACTGAGCCATGTGGATGACCAAAGTCAGTATTCAAAATCCCGTCTTCGCCACCATGGTCATGGTGGCGCTGGTAGTACTGGGCATCTTCTCCTACCGTGGCCTGGGCGTGGAGAGCATGCCCAGCGTGCAGTTCCCGTTCGCCGCCATTGAAGTGAACTACCCGGGCGCCTCGCCCGAAGCCGTGGAAAACGACATCACGCGCCCCATCGAGGACGCCGTCAACACCGTCAGCGGCATCAAGACCATCCGTGCCAACTCGTGGGAAGGACGCGCCGGCGTCTACCTGGAATTCGAGCTGTCGACGAATATGGACAAGGCCATGCAGGACTTGCGCGACAAGGTGGCCCTGGTGCGCCCGCGCTTCCCGAAAGAAGCCAAGGACCCGTTCATCGCCCGCGCCGAGGGCGACAACGAGCGCCCCATCGCCACCATCGTGCTGACCTCCACCGGACATGACCTGCGCGCGCTGTCGACCATGACGGAGCAGATCATCAGCAAGCGCTTCCAGGGCGTGGCCGGCGTGGGGCAAGTCAAGCTGCGCGGCTTGCGCGCGCGCCAGATCCTCATCAGCATGAAGCCGATCGAGCTCAATGCCCAGGGCATCGGCGTCGATGAAGTGATCCGCGCCATCCAGGCCACGAATACGAATTTGCCGGCCGGCTCCATCAGCCATGGCGCGGCCGAGCAATTGGTGCGCGTGGAAGGCAAGATCAAGGATGCGCGCGAATTCGGCAAGATCATCGTTGCGCGCCGCGCCGTCGGCCCCGTCTACCTGGACCAGGTAGCCACCGTCATCGATGGCGAGCAGGAAGAACTGTCGATCTCGCGCATGAACGGCCAGCAGGCCGTGACCATGGAAATCACCAAGGTGCAGGATGCCAACGTAGTCGAAGTGGGCACCGGCATCCTGAAAGTGGCGGCCGACCTGCAAAAGACCTTGCCGCCCGATATCACCCTGCGCGTGCTCGACGACGAATCGGAACGCGTGCAAAGCCAGCTCAATAACGTCAAGCGCACCATCATCGAAGGCGCCGTGCTGACCATGGTGATCGTCTTCCTGTTCCTGCATTCGTGGCGCTCGACCATCATCACGGGCTTGACCCTGCCGATCTCCGTGCTGGCCAGCTTCATCGCCATGAAGGCTTTCGGCTTCACCCTGAACTTTTTGACGCTGATGGCGCTGTCCCTGTGCATCGGCCTGTTGATCGATGACGCCATCGTCGTGCGCGAAAACATCGTGCGCCACCTGGGCATGGGCAAGAACCACTACAAGGCGGCCAACGACGGCACCAATGAAATCGGCCTGGCCGTGATGGCCACCACGTTCGCCATCGTCGCCGTATTCGTCCCCGTCGCCTTCATGGACGGCATCATCGGCCGCTTCTTCCTGCAGTTCGGTATCACCGTGGCGGTCGCCGTGCTCGTGTCGCTGTTCGTCAG
The DNA here is from genome assembly GCF_019345575.1 of Janthinobacterium sp. NKUCC08_JDC. NCBI lineage: Bacteria > Pseudomonadati > Pseudomonadota > Betaproteobacteria > Burkholderiales > Oxalobacteraceae > Janthinobacterium > Janthinobacterium sp. NKUCC08_JDC. The sequence continues at coordinate 204,330 of NZ_JAHKQW010000002.1, forward strand.
CTTCACGCTCGACCCCATGCTGTCGTCCGTCTGGCGCGACCCCGTCAAGGACCGCTTCAAATACGTGCCGTGGCTGGGCCGCTTCATGGCCTGGATCGAGACGGGCATCGACCGTCTGCACGTCTGGTATGGCAAGGTGCTGGCCCTGGCCCTGCGCTGGCGCAAGACGACACTGGCCACGGCCGTGGCCCTGTTCACGGGCAGCCTGATGCTCGTGCCCATGATCGGCGGCGAGATGTTCCCCGAGACGGACCAGGGCTGGGTCAACCTGCGCTTCAAGACGCCCGTCGGCTCCAGCCTCGAATATACGGATAGCAAAGTGCGCCAGATCGAAACGGCCCTGAAGGAATTCCCCGAGATCGACAGCCTGGTGGCCAATATCGGCACGCCCGATGGACGCAATGCGGCCGAGGTGAACCTGAAGCTGACGGACATCAAGACGCACAAGCGCCGCTCGCAGCAGGAACTGGAAAAACTGATCCGCGAGCGCCTGGCGCCGATTGCCGGCATCACCCTGTCCGTCGGCCAGCGTCCCATCTTCATCGCCATCCTCGGCACGGACGAAGGCAAGCTCGATGCGGTGGCGCACACGCTGATGGACAAGATGCGCAACATCAAGGGCCTGGCCGACATGGAATACAGCCAGGAAGGCGCCAATCCGTCGACCACCGTGAAGATCAATAACGAACTGGCCAGCGACCTGGGATTGTCGGTGCAGCAGATCGGCAATGCCCTGCGCCCGTTTGTCGCCGGCGACACGGTCAGCCACTGGCTGGCGTCCGACGGACAGAACTACGACGTCAACGTGCAGCTGCCCAAGTCGGGCCGGCAAAAGGTGGCCGACCTGGCCGACCTGTCGCTGGCGTCGAGCAAGCTTGACGCGAACGGCAAGCCCGTCATGATTCCGCTGCGCCAGGTGGTCGACTTCGTGCCGTCATCGAGCCCGCAAGTGCTCAAACGCCAGGCCTTGCAGCGCCGCGTCGCGATCTATGCGGGCGTGCAGGGCCGTCCCGCCGGCGACGTCGACGCCGATGTGCAAAAGGCGATGCAATCGATCGACCTGCCGCCGGGCGTGCGCTTCGACGTGGCCGGCAATGCGCAGCAGATGGCCGAAACCATGGGCGGCGCGATGATGGCGCTGGGGATCGCCGTGATCTTCATCTACCTGGTGCTGGCCTCGCAATTCGGCAGCTTTTTGCAGCCGATCGCTATCATGGTGTCCTTGCCGCTCTCCTTGATCGGCGTGCTGGCTGCATTGCTCATTACGGGCAGCACCTTGAACATCTTCTCCGTGATCGGCTTCATCATGCTCATGGGCCTCGTCACCAAGAATGCGATTCTGCTGGTCGACTTCACCAACCAGCGCCAGCGCGAAGGTCTGGGGCAGTTCGAGGCGCTGATGGAAGCGGGCCAAGTGCGGCTGCGCCCCATCCTGATGACGACCCTGGCGATGGTCTTCGGCATGCTGCCGATGGCCATCGGCATGGGCGACGGCGGCGAATCGCAGGCGCCGATGGGCCGCGCCGTCATCGGCGGCGTGATCACTTCGACCTTGCTGACCCTGGTGGTGGTGCCCGTCGCCTACACCTACCTCGATAGCCTGGGCAAGCGCGCCGCGCGCTTCTTTGGCGGCGGCGAGCATGCCCACGCCGATGCCGACGACGCCAAGGCACACGCCCACTGATCCACCGGTCGCCTTCACCGTCCCCGCATTGGCGGGGACGACGCGGCGGCTTCCTGAAGAGAGCTTCAGTTGACCAAAGCAGCCCCACTGGCTAGACTGTCCCCGTTATCAATGATATGGAGTGACTCGTGGGTGCTTGTTCCAGTGACAGTAGTCGATTGACCATCGGCGATCGGCCTTAGGCAAGACGCGCGCATTCCGCCCGCCTTGCCCTCGGCAAGGTGCGGTTTTACCAGCGGCAGTATTCTCTCGCCGCCACTTCCCCCTCTTCGTTCCACCGTTGTCGTCTGCTGCCCCAATCCGGGCGGATAGTCTTCGCCTTATGCACTCGCCTGTTCCTCCCCAGCCGGGAGAAATAATGGTGGTATTTGACTTTGCGCTGCGCGTTGCCGCGGCATTGACCCTGGGCGCCATGATCGGCGCCGAACGCCAGCTGCGCCAGCGCATGGCGGGCCTGCGCACGAACGCGCTGGTGTCCGTCGGCGCCTCGCTGTTCGTGATGGTTTCCGTGCTCGAAGGCGATGCCTCTGGCCATATGCGCATCGCCGCGCAGGTGGTGTCAGGCATCGGCTTTCTGGGCGCCGGCGTCATCATGCGCGAAGGCATGACGGTGCGAGGCTTGAACACGGCCGCCACCCTGTGGTGCTCGGCCGCCATCGGCATCCTGTGCGGCCTGGGGTTTGCGCTGGAAGCGGCCATCGGCACGGGCTTCGTGCTGATCGCCAACCTCGTGCTGCGCCACCTGGCGCAGCGCATCAACGCGCACGGCAGCGAAGCGGGCATCGAGACGGAAAGCATCTACCGCGTGACGGCCGTATGCGAGGCGGAGCAGGAAGTCCAGGTGCGCAAGCTGATGCTGCGTTTGATCAGCGGCATGCCGGCCCTGATGCTGCAATCCTTGCACAGCGAGGATGCCGCGCACGCGGGACGCATCGAAGTGCGGGCCGACTTGCTCACGCCCCTGTCCAGCCTGGGATTGCTGGAGCAGATCGTCAGCCAGGTGAGCCTGGAAGGCAGCGTCTCGGCCGTGCGCTGGGCGCTCGTCAACAACGCGGAATTTGTCGCAGAACGGGGAGTGTGATGATGAAAAAATTCTTACATTGGTTTGCCAGACGCGGTCCCGTCGTGGCCACCTATCGCCTGACCGTCACCTGCCCTGCGGCGCAAGCCGACCATGTCGTGCGCCTGCTGCTGGCCGAACTGAAAGGCGCGGGCCTGGCGCCGTCGCAAATGCTGCGCAGCTGGGACGAAGCCAGACAGGTGGTGCAGCTGATCGCCACGGTGCTGTGCCAGGCCGTGCAGCGCGCCGTGCTGGTGCGCTTCGTCAACCGCGCCGGCGCCTGGCCGCAAGTGCGGCAAGTGCGCTGGGAAGGTGTCGCGTCCTCAATCTGACGCCGGCAGCCGCATGAGGAACAGCGCGCCGCCTTGCGGGCGGTTTTGCGCCTCGATACTGCCGCCGTACGCGTGCACGATGGCTTGCGACAGGGCCAGGCCAAGGCCGAAACCGGGCGCCTCGCCCGCGCGCGCCTGCGCGCCCCGGTAAAAGCGCTCGAACAGATGCGGCAAGTCTTCCACGCCGATGCCCGGCCCCGTATCGGCCACGCCGACAATCGCATGCGCGCCATCGCGCGCCACATGCACGGCGATGACGCTGTCGGGCGGCGAAAACTTGACGGCGTTATCGAGCAGATTGGCCAGCACCAGATCCACGGGACCGGCCGCCACGCGCGCCTGCACGGCCACACTGTCATCGAAGACGATGCGGATGCCGCGCTGCGCCGCCGCCTTTTCCAGGCGCTGCGCGGCCGCCCGCACGAGGGGATTGAGCGCGATGGTTTCCACGGCATTGCGCTCCTGGCCCACGTCCAGGCGCGTGAGCATCAACAGTTCTTCCACCAGGGTCGTCAGGCGCTGCACCTCATCGAGGCAGGACGCCAGCGCGTCGACATATTCGGGCGCTTCGCGTGGGCGGCGCAGGGTGATTTCGATTTCCGTGCGCAAGCGCGACAGGGGTGAACGCAATTCGTGCGAGGCGTCGGCCGTGAAGCGGCGCTGCGCATCGTAGCCGTCCTCCAGGCGGTCCAGCATCGCGTTCAGGGTATCGACCAGGCGGCCGATCTCGTCTTGCGTGCCGGGATGGGGCAGGCGCTGGTGCAGGCTGGCTTCACCGATCGAATGGGCCTGGTCCACCACGTCGTCGATGGCGCCCAGCACGCGGCGCGTGAGCATTTCGCCGGCCAGCCCCACGGCCGCCAGCAAGGCCAGCGCCATGGCGCCAAACAGCACGGTGGCCGCGGCAAGCACGTGGTTGGTGTCGTCGAGCGAACCGGCCACCTGCACGGCCAGGCCCGCGCCGGACGAGGGCACGGGGATCGACACCATGCGCAGCGGCTCTTCGCCGAACTTGGGCAGGGTCTCGAAGACGGTCTCGCCGGCCGCCAGGCGCGCCAGCAGGGCGGACGGCGCGGGCAGCTGCGCCGCCTCCAGGTTGCGGCTGCGGGCCAGCACGCGGCCTTCGCCATCGATGATCTGCACCAGGCGGTCGAGCCGTGTCAACGACGGCGGCGCCAGTCCCGGCGCCACCTCGTGCACCTGCACGGGCTGGCGCGGCGCGGCCGGCAGCATGGCCATTTCCGTCTCGCCCAGCGCCAGCAGGGCCGCATCGAGCTGGCCGTGCACGGCGCGCGACAGGCCCCAGTAGCCGGCCAGCGCCGTGCAGGCGACGATGGCGAGGATGACGGCCAGGTGCACCAGCAACAATCGTTTGCGAAAGCTAGCCACCGTTGTTTTCCGCCAGACGGAAACCGCGTCCGCGCACCGTGTGGATCAAGGGCGGCAAACCCGGCGCATCCACTTTTCCCCGCAGGTTGCGCACGTGGACGTCGATCAGGTTATCGATGCCGATCAGGTCCGCCTGCCATATCTGCTCGGCCAGGCGCGCGCGGCTGACCACCTCGCCCGCCTGGCGCAGCAGGATCAACAGAATCGCGTATTCCTTGGGTGTCAGCACCAGAGACGCGCCGGCCCGCGTGGCCTGATGGCTGACGGGATCGAGCGTCAAATCGGCCAGCGCCAGCACCAGCGGGCGGCTGATGTCGGAGCGGCGCAGCAAGGCGCGGATGCGCGCCAGCAGCTCCTCGAATTCGAACGGCTTGGTCAGGTAATCGTCGGCGCCCGTGTTCAGGCCCGCCACCCGGTCGGCCGTGGCGTCGCGCGCCGTGAGCATCAGCACGGGCGTCTGGATGCCGCGCGTGCGCAGGTCGCGGCAAAAGTCGATGCCCTGCTTGCCCGGCAACATCCAGTCCAGCACGATCGCATCGTAGTCGACGGCGTAGCTTTCATCCTCGCCCTCTTCCGCGCTGTGCGCCACATCGACGACAAAACCTTCTTCCTGCAAGCCGCGGGCCAGCAGACGCGCCGCCTTGCGGTCGTCTTCCACCAGGAGGATTCTCATGCCTGCCTTTCGCGTCGCGCCTTGTTTTCCATGCTGGCATTTTACCGCGCCGCAGCGTGCGCACACGGAACCTGAAGAATGATTCAGGCGTTCTTGGGCGCTTCTTCAGGAGCACATTGCTATGCTTTCCCGGCGCTGTAGTGACGCTGCCTGCGCCACCTGCGCCCCTCTCTTGCCCGCCTGGGCACGGCATCCACGCATGCCCCATCACCATCAATAACAAGGAAACACGGGATGAACACGACCACCCGCAACGCCCTGGGCGCCAGCTGCGCCCTCGCTCTCGCCTGTTCGGCCCTGGCCGGCTGCGCCAAGCCGACAGCGGCAGCCACGCCGCCCCCCCAGGCCATGCACCTGGATGATGGCAGCATCGCCGTCGACAAGATGTCGCCGCTGCGCCAGCGCCTGCAGATCGCGCCCGTACAGGAACAGGAGATCGCCACGCAGACGCAGGCGCCCGGCAGCATCGAGGCGATGCCGGAAAAGCTGGTGAAAATCACGCCGCCGCTGGCCGGGCGCATCACGCGCTTGCAGCGCGCGCTGGGCGACAGCGTGAAGGCGGGAGACCCGCTGTTCACGCTCGATTCGGCGGAACTGAGCGCCGCCTACGCGGACGACAGCAAGGCCAAGTCCATCCTGCTGCAGGCGCGCCAGGAACTCGAGCGCCAGAAGACGCTGTTCGATGCGGAAATCGCCGCGCGCAAGGAGTACGAAGCGGCCCAGGCAGCCTACGACCAGGCCGGCAGCGACGCCCGGGCCAGCGCCGACAAGCTGGCCCAGTACGGCGCCGGCGCGCGCGGCACCCGCCGCGACTATGTGCTGCGTTCACCGATCGCCGGCACCGTGATCGCCATGGAAGGCGCCCAGGGCGGCTACTGGAACGATATCAACGCCCCCGTCATGACGGTGGCAGATCTCTCCACCGTGTGGCTGTCGGCCAATGTGGCCGAGCGGGACCTGGCGCAGGTGGCCGTGGGCCAAGCGACCCGCATCACCGTCGACGCCTGGCCCGGCAAGGCTTTCGAGGGCAAGGTCGCGTATGTCGGCGCCGTGCTCGATCCCGAAACGCGCACGGTGAAGGTGCGCGTGGCCATCGACAACCGCGCCGGCGCCTTCAAGCCGGGCATGTTCGCCCACGCGGGATTTGCCGGCGCCAGCCGCCGCGCCCTGCTCGTGCCGGCCGCCGCCGTCCTGCAAAGCGGACCATCGACGCGCGTGATGGTGGAGCGCAGCCCGCTGCATTTCGAACCGCGCACGGTGCAGGTGGGCGCCAGCCATGGCGAGCAAGTGGAAATCGTCTCGGGCTTGCGCGCGGGTGAACGCATCGTCGTCAAGGAAGGAGTGCTGCTCAATGATTGACCGTTTCATCGCCACCTGCTGCCAGCGGCGCGGCATCGTCTGGCTCGTGCTGCTGTTCGTTGCCGCCTATGGCGTCTATTGCTGGAAGCAGCTGCCCATCGAAGCCTATCCCGACATCGCCGACGTCACCTCGCAAATCGTCACGCAGGTGCCGGGACTGGGCGCCGAGGAAATCGAGCAGCAGATCACGATTCCCCTCGAACGCGCGCTGCTGGGCACACCGGGCATGCACGTGCTGCGCACGCGCAGCCTGTTCGCGCTGTCCTTGATCACCGTGGTGTTCGAAGATGGCAGCGACGGCTACTTCACACGCGAGCGGCTGCAGGAGCGCCTGGCCAGCGTGAACCTGCCCTACGATGCCAAGCCGGGGCTCGATCCCTATACCTCGCCCACGGGCGAGATCTTCCGCTACACGCTGGAATCGACAACACGCTCGCTGCGCGAACTGTCCGAGCTGCAGTTCTGGACCGTGATCCCCCGCTTGCAGCAGGTGCGCGGCGTGGCGGACGTCAGCAATTTCGGCGGTCTGACGACGCAGTTCATGCTGGAACTCGATCCCGCAAAGCTGGACAGCTACGGCTTCTCGCTGGCGCAGGTCAAGGACGCCATCAATGCCAACAACATCAGCGGCGGCGGCAGCGTGATCGACCGCGGCCAGCAATCGTACGTGGTGCGCGGCGTGGGCTTGCTCCATACGCTAGCCGACATGGGCAACGTCGTCGTCAGCAGCAAGGATGGCGTGCCCGTGCTGGTGAAGGACCTGGGCAAGCTTGCTTACGGCAACGTGGAACGGCGCGGCATCCTCGGCAAGGACAGCAACCCCGACACCATCGAAGGCATCACCCTGCTGCTCAAGGATTTCAATCCGTCCGAAGCGCTGGCCGGCATCCATGCGGCCGTGGACGACTTGAACGACCATGTGCTGCCGAAGGACGTCAAGGTCGTGCCCTACCTGGACCGCAGCTCGCTGATCGACGCCACCCTGCACACGGTGGGATTTACCTTGGGCGAAGGCATGCTGCTCGTCGCCCTCGTGCTGCTGCTGTACCTGGGCAGCCCCCGCGCGGCCGCCATCGTCGCGCTGACGATTCCGCTGGCCCTGCTGATCGCCTTTATCTTCATGCACCATTTTAGGATTCCCGCCAATTTGCTGTCCTTGGGGGCGATCGACTTCGGCATCCTCGTCGATGGTTCCGTGGTGGTACTGGAAAACATGCTGCGCCGCCGCGAACGGGATCAGGAGCGGCCCCTCAGCCTGCAGGACGCCATCGACGCGACCCTGCAAGTGGCGCGTCCCATCATGTTCGGCATGGCCGTCATCATCGCCGCCTATCTGCCCCTGTTCGCTTTCCAGCGCATCGAATACAAGCTGTTTTCGCCGATGGCGTATGCGGTGGGCGCGGCGCTCGTAGGTGCGCTGGTGGTGGCGCTGGTGCTGATCCCGGGCCTGGCCTGGCTGGCCTTGCGCAAGCCGCGCCGTACCTTCCACAACCGCGTGCTGGACACGCTGGCGGGCGCGTATGGCCGCTTCCTCGAACGCATGGTGGGCAGCAAGCGCTGGGTGGCGATGGTGTGCGCAGGATCGCTCGCAGCGCTTGCCATCCTGGGCGGCAGCATCGGGCGCGACTTTTTACCGTACCTCGATGAGGGCTCCTTGTGGCTGCAGGTGCAGATGCCGCCCGGGATCACCCTCGACAAGGCGTCCGAAATGGCCAGCGAACTGCGGCGCGCCGCGCTGGAATTCCCGGAAGTGTCGACCATCGTCACGCAAACGGGACGCAACGACGACGGCACCGATTACTGGACGCCGTCGCACATCGAGGCGAGCGTAGGACTGCATCCGTACAAAAGCTGGAAGTCGGGCATGAGCAAGCAGCAGCTGATCGCGAAAATGAATGCACGCTTCGCCCGCATGCCGGGCATCACCGTGGCCTTCATGCAGCCGATGATCGATGGCGTGCAGGATAAATTGTCGGGCGCCCACAGCGACCTGACGGTGAAAATCTTCGGCAATGACCTCGATGAAGTGCGCGCCATCGCCGGCAAGGTAGCCAATGTCCTGAAGACTGTCCCCGGCGCCTCCGACGTGGCCGTGGACGTCGAGCCGCCCTTGCCCAACCTGAAGGTGGAGCTGGACCGCGCCAAGGCGGCCCGCTACGGCATCAACGCGGCCGACGTGGCCGACCTGATTTCCACCGGCATCGGCGGCGCGCCCATCGGCCAGGTGTATGTGGGCGAGAAAAGCTACGACATCGCCGTACGCTTCCCGCCCGCCACGCGCTCCAGCCCGGACGCCATCGCCAGCCTGAAGCTCACGGCCGCCAACGGTGCGAAGGTGCCGCTGGCGCAGGTAGCCACCATCAGCACCACCTCGGGCGAAAGCGTGATCGTGCGTGAAATGGGACGGCGCCACATCATCGTGCGCCTCAACGCCCGCGGGCGCGACCTGGCCGGCTTCCTGGCCGAAGCGCGCCCGCTGGTGGCGCAAACCGTAGCAGGCGAGCACCAGCGCATCAGCGTCGAATGGGGCGGCCAGTTCGAAAACCTGCAGCGCGCGCAAAGCCGTTTGGCGCTGATCCTGCCGATGACCCTGGGCGCCATGTTCCTGCTGCTGTTTGGCCAGTTCCGCAACCTGCGCCAGCCCGCGCTGGTCTTGCTGGCCGTGCCGCTGGCCATGCTGGGCGGCCTGGCCGCGCTGCATTTGCGCGGCATGACCTTGAATGTATCGAGCGCCGTCGGCTTCATCGCCCTGTTCGGCGTGGCCGTCCTGAATGCCGTGCTGATGCTGGCGCAGATCAACCGCTTGCGCAGTGAGGAGGGCAAGAGCTTGCGCGACGCCGTGCTCGAAGGCGCGCGCGACCGCATGCGCCCCGTGCTGATGACGGCCACCGTGGCCGCCCTGGGCCTGACGCCGGCCATGCTGGCGACGGGCCTGGGCAGCGATGTGCAGCGCCCGCTGGCCACCGTCGTCGTGGGCGGCCTGGTGACGGCCACCGCCCTCACCCTGCTGCTGTTGCCGGCCCTGTATTACCTGATCGAGGCGCACCTGCAAAAACGCCAGACGCATACCGAAGGAGAGACCCATGACACGTTTTAATGTACTGGTGGCGGCCTGGCTGATCGCGCCCGGCGCCTTTGCCACGCCCTTGAGCTTTGACACTTACCTGTCCGCCGTGGAAAACCACAGCCTGGAACTGCGGGCGCAGCAGGAAGGCATCGTCTCGGCCAAGGCCGGCATCGGCATCGCCGGCCTGCGTCCCGATCCCGAGTTCACTCTGGGTGCCACGCGCGAAACCGTGCGCAACGCCGAACACCGTCCCGTCACGTGGAACCCGGCCATCAGCATGGCCATCGAGACGGGCGGCAAGCGCGCCGCGCGGTTAAAAGCGGCGCACAGCAGTGTCGCGCTGGCCGAGGAAACGGTGGCCGGCTTCAAGAGCGAGCTGTATCACACGGCCGCCACCGCGTTCACGGAAGCGTGCCGCACGCGCGACGTCGCAGCGCGCAAGGAGCAGACCATGGCGGCCTTGTCGAAAGTGGTCGAGGCGAACGCCGTGCGGCGCAAGGCGGGCGACGTGGGCGGCATCGAGCTGCTGCAGTCGCGCGTGGAACGCGACCAGTTCCAGGCCGAGCTGGCGCAGGCGCGCAGCGAGGCGGACAGCGCCATGTTGAATTTGTCGCCGCCCCTGGGGCGCCAGTTCGATGCGCTGTTTCCGGACGCGCAGCTGGCCTGCGACTTCGCTGTATACGAAGACAAGGATGCCAGGGTGCTGGTGCCGCAAGCGCTCGAGGCCCGCAGCGACGTGCGCATCGCCCGCGCCACCGTGGACAATCTGCGCGACGGCGCGGCCCTCGTGCGCGCCAACCGCGCCGTCGACCCGACCGTGACCGTGGGCCTGGCCGCCGCGCGCGGCTACCATGACGGCATCGATGGCAGCGGCAATCCCGTTGAAGGCGCGGCCCGCTCGCGCGCACTGTCCATCTCGCTGGCCATTCCCATCCCCCTGTCGCGGCGCGACACGGGCGACATCGTGCAGGCGGAATCAAGTGTCACGCAGGCGATGCTGGCCTTGCGCCAGGCGGAACTGACGGCGGAAACGCAGGTGCGCACGGCGCAGCGGCAATTGCGTGCGGCGCAGGACAGGCTGGCGCGCTACCGCGACGGCGTGCTGGTCGATGCGCAAAAGGTGGTCGATGGCATGCGCCTGTCTTACGTCAAAGGCAATGCGTCGCTGCTGGAATGGCTGGCGGCGCAGCGTTCGGCCGATGAAGCGTACCAGGGCTATGTGCAGGCGCGCGCCGATGCGGCCATCGCCAGCACGCAGCTGCAACTGGCGATCGGCCAGCGGCCGAGCTTGTAGCGGGGAGAAAGTAGAACGAGGAGATACCGGCGCGGCGATGGTGCCGCACCGGTCGTCAAGCATGGGGAATTACTGGGGCTGGGCAGGCGCGTCGGTAGCGTCGTCCGCATCGTCCGCTTCGGGCTCTTCACCCTCGGCACCCTCTTCACCTTCGGCCGGCTTCGGATTGTTCTTCGCTTCCAGCTTGCGCCTGGCTTTTTCCTCGGCTTTCTTCTTCTTTTCCAGCTCTTTTTGCCGTTTTTCGTATTGGAAATTTGTCTTGGCCATTTACTACCTCTTTAGTTTTTAGATGTTACAGATAAGCATATAAGGCACATTATGACGTAGTTGGAGCAAACACCAAATGTTTAGCCGCGCGGATGATGCTGCGCATGCAGCAGTTTCAGCCGTTCGCGGGCCACATGCGTGTAAATCTGCGTGGTGGAAATATCGGAGTGTCCCAGTAACAATTGCACAACACGCAAGTCCGCCCCATGGTTGAGCAAATGGGTGGCGAACGCATGGCGCAGCGTGTGCGGCGACAGCGGCGCCGTGATGCCGGCGCTCAGCGCATGTTTCTTGATGATGACCCAGAACATTTGCCGCGTCATGGCGCCCCCGCGCCGCGTGACGAACAGCGCGTCGTCCATTTGCCCGTCGAGGATGATGCCGCGCGCCTCCTTCAGGTAGCGCTCGATCCACAGCCGCGCCTGTTCACCGAACGGCACCAGCCGCGTCTTGCTGCCCTTGCCCGTGATGCGCAGCACGCCATCGTTGAGGCTCAGTTCCACGGATTTCAAGTCCACCAGTTCCGACACGCGCAAGCCGCTCGCATACATGAGTTCGAGCATGGTGCGCTCGCGCAGGCCCAGCGGCGTGCTCACGTCGGGCGCCGCCAGCAAGGCTTCCACCTGCGCTTCGCTCAGGGTATGCACGAAGCGCGCGGGCTGCTTGGCCGAGACCATCTTCAGACACGGGTCGGCGGCGATATGCTTGTGCCGCAGGGCCAGCTGGTAAAACCGCTTGAGCACGGACAGGCGCCGGTTCGACGACGTGGCCTTGCTCTCGTCGTGGCGGGCAGCGAAATACGCCTCGATGTCGGCCGTGGAGACTTCGTACAGGCCCTCGCGCCCGGGCCGCGCCACTTCCAGCCAGCGCGCAAACAGCCGCATGTCGCGCCGGTAGGCATCGAGCGAGTTTTTCGACAAGCCGTCTTCCAGCCACAGGCTGTCGCAGAATTCATCGATCAGGGTGGCGTTGTCGGGCGCCAGCAGGCTGTTCATCATCGTGCTGACCACCCCATGCCCGCCACGCCCTCATGCGCCAGCAGCCAGCGCTTGACGCCCAGGTGGAAACCCGTCGCATCGTCGTGATGGGCAAAGCCGCCCAGGCCGCCAGCGGCCGTGACCCGGTGGCAGGGGATCACCACGGGAAACCAGTTGGCGCCGCAAGCCTGGCCCACGGCGCGCGGTGCCGAGCCGATCAGGCGCGCCACGTCGCCATACGTGCGCACCTGGCCGCGCGCAATGCCGCTGATCGCCGTCCACACCCGTTGCTGATAGGCGCTGCCCGAAGCGGCCAGTGGCAAGTCGAAGACGTAATCGGGATCGCGGAAATAGCGCGCCAGTTGCTGGCAGGCCCGCTCGGAGACGGCATCCTGCGCGTCTTTCTCGTCAAAGTGCGGCGGCAGATAGACCAGTTCGCATACCTGGCCATCCTGCGCTCGCACGCCCATGGCGCCGAATGGCGCGGCCACGATGGCGCTGAACAGTTCACTACCCTGTTGTTTTTTCATCTGCTGATCATTATTCAAGTGTGGCATATATGCAACCTGCCGGCGCGGGAAACGGCGCCACGGGAATTATGCACCGACTTTGGGCGTGCCGGCGGACGTTTCCTGCGCACGAAAAAAAAGCGCACCAGTCGGTGCGCTTCAAATATTGCTTCACGTTCCCGGTCGTTTGGGTCCGCCGGTGCCGGCTTGTGGCCGCAGACAGCTATGACTCAACAACTTCTGTGAAACGTGTGTCTCCTCAATATATCCCCGGTATCAATACCGTTTTTATAGACCACTCCCCCACTAACCTTGTTGCCAATTCTGTATTTCAGCCTTGCTACCGGGGCGCATATGCATATACGTGTTCCCCCTTAAGGCTGCCCATCATAGCGCATTTATTCGGCCGTATCGACTTTTTTTGCACCATGACGGGGACAACTGTTTTAGTTGTAAATTAAATTTGGCAGCCACAGCGAGATTTGTGGTACGTAGGTGATCAAGCCCAGGAAGGCCAGCATCGTCAGCAGCCATGGCATCACGGCCACGGTCAGCTCCGAAATGCCCATCTTCGTGATGCCGGACGCCACGTACAGGTTCAAGCCCACGGGCGGATGGCACATGCCCACTTCCATGTTGACCACGATCAGGATGCCGAAGTGCACGGGATCGATGCCCAGCTTCATGGCGACGGGGAACAGAATCGGCGCCATGATCAGCACGATGGACGACGGTTCCATGACATTACCAGCCAACAACAGCAGCACGTTGACCACCAGCAGGAAGCTGATCACGCCCAGGCCCTTGCCCGTGATCCACTCGGCCATCGCTTGCGGGATGTTTTCACTGGTCATCAGGAACGAGAACAGCACGGCATTCGTGATGATGTACAACAGCATCGCCGACATGGCGGCCGAATCGAGCAAGACCTTGCCCACTTGCTTGATCTTCAAGTCCTTGTAGACAAAGACGGCGATGATGAAGGCGTACACGGCAGCCATGGCGGCCGCTTCCGTCGGCGTGAAGGCGCCCGAATAGATGCCGCCCATGACGATGACGATCAGCAGCAAGCCCCAGGCGCTCTTCTTGAACGTGACGAAGCGCTCGCCCCAGCTGGCCTTCTGCATGCGCGGATAGTTGTGCTTGCGCGCCAAAAACCACGTGGTCAGGCCCAGCAGCATGGCCAGCATCATGCCGGGAATCACGCCCGCCATGAACAGTTTACCGACCGAGGTATTCGTGCTGACGGAATACATCACCATCACGATCGATGGCGGTATCAGAATGCCCAGCGCGCCCGAGGTGGTGATGACGCCGGCGCCGAAACCGCGCGGATAGCCCTGCTTGACCATGGCCGGCAGGATGATGGAGCCGATCGCCACCACGGTGGCGGGGCTGGAACCGGACACGGCCGCAAACAGCGCGCACGCCATCACGCCGGCCAGCGCCAGGCCGCCATGCCAGTGACCGACCATGGAGCTGGCGAAGTTGATCATGCGCCGCGCCACCCCGCCATGCGTGAGGAAGTTGCCGGCCAAAATGAAGAACGGGATGGCCATGATCTCGAATTTCTCGATGCCCGTGAAAATCTTCAGGGCCACCGATTCGATGGGCACGCTGGTCATGGTAAACAGGAACGTCAGTACCGTCAGGCCCAGCGAAATGGAAATCGGCATGCCGGTCAGCATCAGCGCCAGCAGCAACACAAAAATGATCAGCGCGTTCATGCCTTGGCTCCTTTTTCTTCAGCCGTCAGTTCGTCTTCCAGCCCCTCGACATGCGAGTGGTCGTGTTTCGGCAAGGCGCCCGTCTTGATGAAATGCACCATCACTTGCAGGAAGCGGAAGCACATCAGGTAGGAACCGAGCGGCACGGCCAGATACACCAGCCACATGGGGATTTCCATGTCGGCAGAGGTCTGGTCCGTGTGGCCGATCGACCACACGAAGCTGGCACCCAGGGTCCCCACGATGCCCGTAAACAGGGCGCCGGCGCCCAGGCCGAAGACGATGAAGCGGTCGCGCCAGCGCGGGTTCATGCGGTTGATCAGCACATCGACGCCCACGTGGATGCCCGTGCGCACGCCATATGCGGCGCCGAACTTGGCCATCCAGACGAACATGTAGATACACAGTTCCTGGGCCCAGCTGGTATTGATTTGAATCAGGAAGTCTTGCAGGCCCGGTATCGGCAGGCCCGCCAGGTAGCGGTGCACGACCGCAACGAAGATGATGAAGGTGGCCGCGCCCATCAGGGTCGCGATCAGCCACTCTTCCAGGTGATCCAGAAATTTCATGGTGGACTTTCAAAGAATGCGGGTACGCTGGCACCCGCGCAGGACGCGCAGGTGCCGTTGCTGCAGAAAGACAGGAATATCCCTGACAGCCGCGCCGGGTGGCGCGGCCAGCGCGCTTACTTCGCGCTTTCCTTGTTGATGGCCGAGATCAGATCCTTGCCGATGCGCGCTTCCATGGCCTTCTGCACGGGCGCCAGCGCCTTGCGCCACTCGGCCTGTTCCTGCACCGTCAGCGTATAGATCTGCGTCTTGCCCGCTTTCTTGATGGCGTCGAGGGCCTGGTCGTTGTCGCGCTGGGCGATGGCTTTTTCAAACGTCGTCGCCTCGCGCATGGCTTTTTCCAGCTGGCCGCGGATATCGGGCGGCAAGCCATCCCAGAATTTCTTGTTGACGATGACGGCATAGCCCAGGTAGCCGTGGTTCGACACGGTCACGTGCTTTTGCACTTCATGCATCTTTTGCGTGTACATATTCGATGGCGGATTTTCCGTGCCGTCGACGACGCCCGTCTGCAGCGCCTGATACACTTCCGAGAAGGCCAGCACTTGCGGATTGGCGCCCAGCGCGCGCATCTGCGCGTCAAGTACCTTCGACGACTGGATGCGCATTTTCAGGCCCTTGAAGTCGGCCGGCATGTGCAGCGGCTTGTTGGCCGACATCACCTTGAAGCCGTTGTCCCAGTAGGCCAGGCCCGTGATACCCTTGGGTTCCAGTTTTTTCAGCAGGCTCTTGCCGATTTCGCCTTCGGTGACGTTGTACAGCGCCGTCTTGGTGGGGAAGATGTAGGGCAGGTCGAATGCTTCGAATTCCTTCACGCCCAGCGGGCCGAACTTGGCCAGCGACGGCGCCAGCATCTGCACGGCGCCCAGCTGCAACGCTTCGAGTTCTTCCTTGTCCTTGTACAGCTGGCTGTTCGGGTACAGTTCGATCTTGACCTTGCCGTTCGTGGCTTTTTCGGCCAGCTGCTTGAAGCGCTCGGCGGCCTGGCCTTTCGGCGTGTCGGTCGCCACGACGTGGCTGAATTTGATGACGATGGGGGCTTGCGCGTAAGCGTGGACGCCGGCGGTGGCGCCGATGGCCGCGCACAGCGCGACGAACATGGTTTTCATCTGCATTTTTGTCTCCTGAGTGGTTTTTAAAAAAACTTTATTATTTGTCTACTTGAATATTGTGCCAAAGAAACTGCTTCGGCTATTGTGGTTAACCACAATAGCCGGTTCCCGATAAGCCGCTACCCTGCCAGCCATGCCGACTCCCCCCACCCTTGCGCGCCGCTTCAAGCTATCGAGCCCGATGCGCTGGCTGCTGCCCGTCATCCTGCTGCTGCTGTTCCTGTCCATCCTGTTCTGGCTGCCCTGGCAGGCGCGCCAGATGGAGAGCAACGAGCGCCAGGAGCAGCTGATCGCCGATACGCTGTGGGTGGAGCAGACCATCCGCTTCCAGCTGGCGCGCAACGAGGAAAGCCTGTTCAACCTGGGCGTGGACATCGCCAGCGGCTCGCTGGGCGCGGAAAAAGTGCACGAACGGCTGCAGCAGATGTTGCGCAATGGCCGCGAATTGCAGCGCGTGCTGTGGCTTGACACCAGCGGCAAGGTGCTGGCCACCAGCGACAACAGTCTGCCGCACGCGCTGTCGTTTTCGCCGGCCTCGCTGACGGCGGCCGACAATGCGCGCCGTTTGCACCGGGGCCAGTATGCCCAGCCTTCGCAGCAGACGGGCTTTCCCGACGCGCCGCCGGGCGCCATGCTGATGGATTACCACCAGCCCCTGTTCGATGGCCAGCGCTATGTGGGCAGTCTGGTCGCCACCTACCAGATCAGCAGCCTGCTCGATGAAATGGTGCCGTGGTGGTTCGCCCAGGATAACCAGATTTCGCTGATCGACCGCGACGACAAGGTGCTGGCGCGGCGCGCCGCCGCCGGCCCCGGTCACGGCGTGTACACGCACAAGCGCGCGCTCGACGTGCCCGGCGCCAGCATCACCCTGTTTACCGACAGCGTGAAAAGCCAGCCCAAGCTGCTGCCCAATCTGCTGGTCGGCTCCGTCATCGCCCTGTCGCTGGGTTTGCTGTGGAGCTTGCTGGCCCTGTGGCGGCATATTTCACGCCGCCTGGTGGCCGAAGGCGCGCTGCGCCAGCAGATGCTGTTTCGCACGGCGATGGAAAACTCGCTGGTGACGGGCATGCGCGCGCGCGACCTGGAAGGCAGGGTCACCTACGTGAATCCCGCGTTTTGCCAGATCGTCGGCTATCCGCCCGAGGAAATCCTCGGGCGCCTGCCGCCCATGCCCTACTGGGTACCCGAAGCGCTGGAGGAATACCAGCAGCGCTTCGTCAAGGCCCTGGCCGGCAATCCCACGCCGCAGTTCGAAACCTATTTCCAGCGCCCGGACGGCACGCGCGTGCCCGTGCTGATCTTCGAGGCGCCCCTGGTGGACAAGAATGGCCAGCAGACGGGATGGATGGGATCCGTGCTCGACATCTCGGACCGCAAGCGGGTCGAGGAACTCAATCGCCAGCAGCAGGAAAAGCTGCAAACGAGCTCGCGCCTGGCCACCATGGGCGAGCTGGCGTCGATGCTGGCGCACGAATTGAACCAGCCGCTGGCGGCCATTTCCAGCTACACGACGGGCGCCTTGAATTTGATCCGCCGCGCCATCGACCATGACGCCCCCGTCGATCCGGGCACCTTGAAGCCGGCGCTGGAACAGGCCAGCGCGCAGGCGCAGCGGGCCGGCCAGATCATCCGCAGCGTGCACGATTTCGTGCGCAAGAGCGAGCCGCAGCGCCAGGATATCGCCATCCGCACCCTGATCGACGGCATCCGCGCGCTGATCGACCTGCAGGCGCGCAAATACTATGTCACCATCCAGGAAGAGCTGCCGCCGGACCTGCCGCTGCTGCGCGCCGATCCCGTGATGATCGAACAAGTGCTGCTGAACCTGACGCGCAACGCCATCGAGGCCATGCAGGATGCGGCGCCGGGACGGCGTATCATGCGCCTGCGGGCCAGCCACGACGCGCAGCAGGGCATGGTGACGGTGGACGTGATCGACCATGGCCATGGCATTCCCCAGGACGTGGCCGAGCGGCTGTTTTCGCCGTTTTTCTCGACCAAGTCCGAAGGCATGGGCATGGGCCTGAACATCTGCCGCACCGCCATCGAATTTCACGGCGGCGCGCTGACCTTCGGCGCCAACCCCGCTGGCGGAACGATCTTTACCTTCAGCGTGCCGGCCGCGCCAAGCGCGCCGCACTAACGAATAACTAATAACGCATAACGACAAGCCGGAGACCCCATGCTACACATCATCGACGACGAAGAGGTCGTACGCGACTCCCTGTCCTGGCTGGCCGCCTCGCGCAGCATCGAGGCGCGCAGCTACGCCAGTGCCCAGCAATTTCTCGATAGCCTCGATGGCAACTTCGACGCCGCCGGCGACTGCGTGCTGCTCGACGTGCGCATGCCCGACATGAACGGCATCGCCATGTTCGACCAGCTGGTCAAGCGCGACCTGACGGCGCGCCTGCCCGTGATCTTCCTCACCGGCCACGGCGACGTGCCGATGGCCGTCGACAGCCTGAAACGGGGCGCCTTCGATTTCTTTGAAAAACCGTTCAACGACAATGACCTGATGGACCGCGTGCAGCAAGGCCTGGCCAACTCGCGCCAGGCGGGCGAACTGGCCGCCGTGCACGCGCGCCTGGCCACGCTGTCGACGCGCGAACGCGAAGTGCTGGACCTGATTTTGGCGGGCAAGATGAACAAGGTGGTGGCCGACAAGCTGGGCATCAGCATGCGCACCGTGGAAGTCCACCGCGCGCATATCTTCGACAAGATGCAGGTCAAGACAGCGGTGGAGCTGGCGGGGTTGTTGAAATGATGACGCTGATGTTGGATTACGCGACGCTGACGCGCCGCTAATTCAACCTACATTGCAATGCAGGTCGGCGTAGGCGTAGGTCTTCTTAGCGCGCAGCGCGTAAGCCGACACCACCACTCAAGACGAAGGTAAAGCGGGCGCGGTTGTTGGCGACAACGGAAACGGGGCTTACCGCGTCAGCATGACCGTCGAGACCTTGCCATCCGCCACCGTCACTTCGGAGGTCAGCGTGCCGCCCTGCTTGCTTTCGACGGGCGTGAAGGCGCCCGGATAGAACACCGACCACGTCACGTTGGTGGTGACGTAATAGGTGCCATCGGGGACTTCCGTAAATTCGAACCGGCCGTCGCTGTCGGCCATGGTCGTGCGGTCATAGTCGCGGATCTTCGGGCTGACGGTGCCGACCACCTGACGCTTGTACAGCGAGGCAGGCAGCATGGCCAGCTTGCGGGCATACTCCGTCTTCGGACGCAAAGTGACCTTCTCGCCACCGGCCTTCTTGAATTCGCCGCCCTTGGTCTTCATGAAGGCCTGGCCCTTGACACCGCCAGTACCGGTTTTTTGCAAGGCGTCATATTCCGCCTGCTGGAATTCCGGCATGACAACGGGTGGACGCGGCGTCGAGCATCCCATCAGCACTGCGGCCAGCACGCTCAAAGACAGTAATTTCAACATTTCCCCCTTGAATATTATTTCTATAAAAAAATATTATATGCAATTGGAAAGTTAAAAACCAGGCAATCGTCTCATGCGCGAAGCGGGCCGCTGGCTGGCGCGGCACATCAGGCGTAGGTCGGCTTAGCGCGCAGCGCGTAAGCCGACACCACCATCACTCATCGTGATGTTCATGATGCTCGGCCGCCCCATGCTTCCAGTAACTGGCCACATGCAGATGCTGCTTCGGCACCCCGCCTTCAATAAAGTGCCCGCGCAAGCCCTGCACCTGCGCATGCTCGCACGCCACCCACACATAGCCGTCGCCCTCTGACGGCAGCTTGACCTGACGCAGCGCGTCCAGCAGCAGCGGTCCCTTGCGGCCATTGCGCGCGACCCAGCGCACCTCCAGCTGCGCCGCGCAATCGAGCGCGATCTGCTCGCCGTCTTCGACGATCTCGATCACGGCAATGGCCCACGCCGTGGCCGGCAGCTGCTCCAGGCGGCGGGCGATGGCCGGCAAGGCCGTCTGGTCGCCCACCAGCACATACCAGTCGAAGTCGAGCGGCACCAGCATCGAGCCGCGCGGACCGCCCACGCCCAGGGTCTGGCCCGGCTGCGCTTGCGCCGCCCAGCTGGCCGCAGGGCCGTCGCCATGCAGCACGAAGTCGATTTCCAGCTCGCGCCGCGCGGCGTCGTAGCGGCGCGGCGTGTAGTTGCGGGCGATGGGGCGCGCGCCTTGCGCGTACTGGATGGGATTCGGGCCATTGCCCAGCACGGGGAACACGGGAGTAGTCTGCCCCGGGGCGGGGAAGAACAGTTTCACGTGGTCGTCGTGCGCCGGCGAGACAAAGCCATCGAGGTCGCCGCCCGCCAGCGTGATGCGGCGCATGTGCGGCGTGATCTGTTCGGTGCGCACGACGGTGAGCACGCGCAGTTTCAAGTCATGCCGCACGCGTTCGATGGCGTGCGGGCGTGGCGCTGTAGTTGATACAGTAGTCATTGGGTATCCTTGTAAAGTGGGCTCAGTGGCCGTCGACGATGGCGTTCGCCGCCTGTTCCAGCACGGCGGAGACGCGCTCGGCTTCCGCGTCGCTCCAATTGGTCTTGTTCAGCAGCAGCGCATGCTTCAAGGTGTGCATGGCCTGGTGCACGCGCTCGGGCAAGGCCTTGCGCGCCTGGACGCGGGCAAACATGTCGAGGCGGGCCAGGATGCCGTCGACCTGGGCGCGGTTCTCGTCGAGATATGCGCGGCCCAGGTCCGTGATCGTGTAGAGCTTCTTGCCGCTGGCGCTTTCGGACGACGTCACGTGGTCCTGCTCTTCCAGCAGGGTCAAGGTGGGATAGACGGCGCCCGGGCTGGGGGCGTACGCGCCGCCGCAACGCTCTTCGATGGCCTTGATGATTTCATAGCCATGGCGGGGGCTGATTTCAATCAGCGCCAGCACGATCAGCGGCAGGTCGCCGCGGCCGAAGACGCGCTCGGCCCGTTCGCCACGTCCGCCGCGCCCGCCAGGACCACCGCCGATGCCGTCACCGCGCTCGTCGAAGCCGCGCGGGCCGCGGCCATGCATGGAGTATTCGTGGCGATGCTCGCCATGATGGTGGTGGTGATGCTGGCCGCAATGGCCGTGATGATGATGGCCGCCGTGGCCGTGTTCTGTATGGTGTGAGTTTCTCATGTTTTCTCTTTAAAGATATATCGTTAGTAGGTATCGCTATTTTATAACGATATATCGATAAGTCAAGGAAAAATTTGTTATGCTCGTCTTTTCCCACTCCACACGCCGATGCCATGCCTGACAAAACCGCCGTTGACAAAATGTATGTGAAAAATGCCACGGCCCTGGCCGTGCTCAATGACGGCGGCGAGCATGAGCAATTGCTGGCGCAGTTGCCGGCCGAGCGGGTGGTACGGGAAGGTCAAAATGCCGACTGGATACTGCTGTTCGCGCGCAGCCGCGCGGAACTGGAGCAGTTCCTGCCGGCGGCGCAAGCGCGCCTGGCGCCGGGCGGCGCCGTCTGGGTGGCGTACCGCAAGGGTGGAATCAAAGCGGGCAGCGATATCCACCGCGACGATATTCGCCTGTATGCACAGGAATCAGGGCTCGACAGCGTGGCGATGGTCGCCATCGACGCGGACTGGTCGGCGCTGCGCCTGAAGCAGGTGTAAGGACGGTCTAGGCGATGCCGTGCAAGGCCAGCGCCCATTCGACGTGTTCGCGCACGATGGCCGACGGGTGCTCGCGGCGCGACAGCAAGGCCGCGACGATGTCGGCCTGGCCTTTGGCCTTGGCGGCCGCATTGCCCATGCCGACGGCCAGGTTGCGCAGCCAGCGCTCGTGGCCGATGCGGCGGATCGCGCTGCCTTCCATGCGGCGGTTGAATTCCTCTTCCGTCCAGGCGAACAGCTCCACCATGCCGGCGCTGCCCAGGCTGTGGCGCTCGTCGAAGTCCGGCACGACGGCGCGCTGGGCGAACTTGTTCCACGGGCAGACGGTCTGGCAATCGTCGCAGCCATACACCTTGTTGCCGATCAGGGGGCGCATCTCGACGGGAATGGCGCCCTTCAATTCGATGGTCAGATACGAGATGCAGCGGCGCGCGTCGAGCTGGTACGGCCCGAGGATGGCTTGCGTCGGGCACACCGTGATGCACGCCGAGCACTGGCCGCAGCGCGGGGTCTCCGGCGGGTCGACGGGCAGCGGCACGTCGATGAGGATCTCGCCGAGGAAAAAGAAGGAGCCGCCCTGGCGGTTGATCAGCAAGGTGTGCTTGCCGCGCCAGCCCAATCCCCCTTTTTGCGCCAGCTCGACTTCCATCACGGGCGCCGAATCGCTGAAGACGCGGTAGCCGAAGTCGCCGATCTCGCCCTTGATGCGGTCGGCCAGCTGCTGCAGGCGCGAACGCATCACCTTGTGATAATCGCGGCCGCGCGCGTACACGGAGATCACGGCCGCTTCGGGATCGGCGTCGCGCGCCGCCTCGCGTTCGCGCCAGTCCGGTCCCAGCGCCGGCGGCAGATAATTCATGCGGGCGCTGATGGCGCGCACCGTGCCCGGCACCAGTTCGGCCGGGCGCGCGCGCTTCATGCCGTGGCTGGCCATGTAATCCATTTCGCCGTGATACCCTGCATCGAGCCAGGCTTGCAAGGGCGCTTCCATGTGCGACAGGTCGACGTCGGCGATGCGCACCTCGGCAAAACCCAGCTCGCGCCCCCATTCCTTGATGGTGCGCGCCAGGACGGCGAGATCGGTGACGGTGGCGGACATAAGGGACTTTACGGAAAACGGCAGGCGCGCGGGCGGTTACAATGACAGCAGCCTCCATTTTATGCGATACCGAAGATAATGACCGAACACTTCAAAGCCCACCTCCACGACGAAGCCGGCACCGCCGCGCTGGGCGCCGCGCTGGCGCGCGCGCTGGCGCCGGGCCTGGCGATCTACCTGCACGGCGACCTCGGTGCCGGCAAGACGGCCCTCACGCGCGCCCTGCTGCACGCGGCCGGCCATGCGGGCCACGTGAAAAGCCCCACCTACACCTTGTCCGAACCGTACACGGTGCAGCTCGATGGCCAGCGCGTCAACGTCATCCACTTCGACCTGTACCGCATGGGCAGCGCCGAGGAATTCCTCGATGCAGGCTTTCGCGAAGACTTCGACGGCCGCAATATCTGCATCGTCGAATGGCCGGAGAAAGCCGAACCGGTACTGCCGCCGGCCGACCTGAATATTTATTTGAACGTTGCGGGTACAGGACGTGATGTAGAATTGCAAGCGTCTTCTGAATTGGGTCTGTCATGCCTTCACCGTCTCAAATTCGCCCCGAACCTTTGATCTCCTCGCCCATCACCCGGCGCACGGTACTCAAGGCCGGCGGCACCCTGCTGTTGTCCGTGTTCGCGCCCATGTCGGCGATGGCGGCGCAAATTCTCGCCGTGCGCGTCTGGCCGGCCGAGGACTACACACGCGTCACCCTGGAAAACGACAGCATCCTCAAGGCGACCCACTTCATCGTCAAGGATCCGGAACGGCTGGTGGTCGACATCGAGGGGCTGGAACTCAATCCCACCTTGAAGGGCCTGGTGGCGAAGATCCAGTCGAACGACCCGTACATCAAGCAGGTGCGCGTGGGCCAGAACCGGCCCAACGTCGTGCGCCTGGTGTTCGACCTGAAAGAGGAAGTCACGCCGCAGCTGTTTACCCTGCCGCCGGCCGGCTCCTATAACCACCGCTTGATCTTCGACCTGTATCCCGTGCGCGAACCGGACCTGATCGCGCAGATGATCGAAAAGGGCGACTGGTCGAGCGACCCGGCCAAGCCACCGATGGCCGACACGCACACACCGCCGCCCGCGCTGCCCCTGCCCGAAAGCGGCAAGCCGCCCGTGGCCACCGTCACGCCGGCAACGCCGATCGTGCCGCCCGTGCCCGACGTGCGTCCGGAACAGCGCCCCGAAGCGCGCCCCCTGCCTGGCCAGAAAGTGGTGCGCATGATTACCATCGCCCTCGATCCCGGCCACGGCGGCGAAGACCCGGGCGCCATGGGCAGCCGGGGCAGCCGCGAAAAAGACGTGGTACTGGCCATCGCCAAGCGCCTCAAGACCAAGCTGGAACTGCAGCCGAACATGCGCGTCATGCTTACGCGCGACGCCGACTTCTTCGTCCCGCTGGGCATGCGCGTGGAAAAAGCGCGCAAGGTGCAGGCCGACCTGTTCGTCTCCATCCACGCCGACGCCTTCATCCAGCCGACGGCGCGCGGTTCGTCCGTCTTCGTGCTGTCCGAAAAGGGCGCTACCTCGACGGCCGCGCGGTGGCTGGCCAACAAGGAAAACCAGGCCGACCTGATCGGCGGCGTGAACGTGAAAAACCACGACAAGCAGCTGGCCAGCGTGCTGCTCGACCTGTCGACGACGGCGCAGATCAATGACAGCATGAAGCTGGGCAAGGCCGTGCTGCGTGAAATCGGCGGCATCAACCGCCTGCACAAGGGTTCCGTCGAACAGGCCGGCTTCGCCGTGCTCAAAGCGCCGGACATCCCTTCCATCCTGATCGAGACGGCTTTTATTTCGAATCCGGAAGAGGAAGCCAAGCTGACCGACAACGGCTATCAGGACCAGATGGCCGACGCCATCGTCACGGGCATCAAGAATTACTTTGCGAAGAATCCGCCGCTGGCGAAAAGCCGCCTGACCTGACATGAAAGCCTAGCATGAGCGAGAGTATCTTTGGCGAGCTGCCGGCCGTGACCATCCGCGCGGCCGATGGTGCGCAGGCGACCGTCACCCTGTACGGCGGCCACCTGGTCTCGTGGCAGACCAGCGATGGCCAGGAGCGCCTGTTCTGCAGCCGCGATTCCGCCCTCGACGGCAGCCGCGCCATCCGCGGTGGCGTACCCGTGATCTTTCCCCAGTTCGGCGCGCGCGGCACGGGCATGCGCCACAGCTTTGCGCGCGTGGCGACGTGGCAGCTGGAATCGAGCGGCGACACCGATGGCGCCGCGTGGGCGCAGTTTGTCCTGACCCAGGCCGACTTGCCCGAAGCGATCGCCGCCAGCTGGCCCTGGGCCTTCACCCTGCGCCTGCGCGTGGCCGTCAAGGCGCAGGCGCTGGAACTGGACCTGTCCGTGCACAACACGGGCGAGCAGGCGTTTCCGTTTTCGGCCGCCCTGCATACGTATTTTTCGATTGATGATTTGAGCGAAGCGCGCATCAAAGGCTTGCAGCGCGTGCGCTATTCGGACGAGACGCCGCAGGATGCCCTGCAGGCGGAAGAAGTGCTGCAATTTTCGGACAAGCTCGACCGCATCTACTACCAGCTGCCGGGCGCCTTGAGCCTGCAGTCTGGCCGCCATACCCTGCGCCTGGAGCAGCAGGGCTTTACGGACGCCGTCGTGTGGAACCCGGGCGCGCAAGACGCGGCCGCCCTGCCCGACCTGGCCGACGACGAGCAGCCGCGCTTCATCTGCATCGAACCTGCCCTGATCCAGCCCGATACGCTGGCCGCCGGCGCCGACTGGACGGGCCGCCAGCGCCTTGAGTTTATTTAATTCGATTCCTTGATGATGCGGCCATTGGTCGGCTGAACCGGGCGCGCATTCAAGGGATACAGGCGGCTGAACAGCGCCATCTGCGCCGGCGATGCCTGCACCGGCTGCTTCATCACCATCCACAGCACGCCTTCGCTGCAAGGCGGCTCCGTCATCGATCCCATATACGTGTAGTAATCGCGCCGCGCCGGCAGCATTTCGGCCGGGTCGAGCAGGATGGTCGGCTGCATGGTCTCGAATTTTTCCAGCGGCAGGTTGTTCCACACGGTCTGGATGGTCGCTTGCGGCGCACCGCGTTCGAGCAGCAGCGCCAGCACGGCTTGCCGGCCTTCCGCGTCGCGGTGCACGAGGTGCACCACCATCTCGAAGGCCTTGCCATTGATACGCTCTTCGGACGGGCGGTGGAAATGGAATTGCTGCAGCTCGAACATGCGGTTCTGCACCGTGATGTAATTGCCGCCGCTCACGCCCACCTGCACCGTGTGGCCATTGTCGACCACATTGAACGACGACGGGCGGTAGTCAAAGCTGATCTGCTCGAGCTCCACCTTCATGCCATCGCGGATATCGATCGGCGACTGGCGGCTGCCATTGCCGCACTTGCCCCAGTCGACGTTGATCTTGCTCCAGTTGGCCGGGCCGCTGTCGCCCTCGTACGACCAGTGCGTGCCGCGCGCCACGGGCGGCGGTGGCGGCGGCGCGGCCTTCACCACGGCGGCGCGCTTGGCGCGGGCGGCGGCGCGGGCCGCCTGGGTGGCGCGCATTTCCGCCAGGCGCGCGGCGATGCGTTCGGACAGGTCGACTTCGGCCGCTTCCTCCTTTTCGCGCGCCGTGGGCGCGACGACGACAGGCGCCTTGGCCTCCTTGCCCTTCACCGATTCGGTCAGGGTTTTCATGGCGGCCGCGCGCGCCGACGCCGACATGGGCGCGGATGCGGTGGCGCTCGCCGGGGCGGGGGCATCTTTGGCGCTTGCCATGGCCGTCATCACGGCAAGGCTGCAAGCTAACAGGGCGCTCAAATGTCGCATGGAAATCCAGAAAGTGAGAATACCTTCTGGTTTACGGCTGTAAAGCAACAAAACTTGAATCAGGGCAGGAGCAAAACAGAAGTACCGAAGAGAAAACGGGATCCAGGGCCAGCTGCGGACGGCGCCGCAGCATGCTTGCCCTGGATCTTTGCAGCAATTACGCCGACTTGCCGACCATGCGCTTGTAGAGTTTCCACATGCCGCCCAGTACCACCGGCACGACGGCGGCGCCGACACCGATCAGCACGATCAAGGTCAGATGGTCGCGGATCCACGGGATATTGCCGAAGAAGTAGCCGGCCGTGACCAGACCGACCACCCACAACAGGGCGCCCGTGATGTTGTACATCTGGAAGCGCACATGCGTCATGTCGGAAATGCCAGCCACGAACGGGGCGAAGGTGCGCACCACCGGCACGAAACGGGCCAGGATGATGGTCTTGCCACCGTGCTTTTCAAAGAATTCATGCGTGCGGCGCATGGCGTCCTTGTTGATCCAGCGGTAATCGTGGGTAAACACCCTCTGTCCGATGGCCTCGCCTATCCAGTAATTGAGCGTATTGCCCGTGATGGCCGCCGTGACGAGCAGGAAGATCAGCAAGCCCAGGTGCATCTGTCCCGTCGCGCAAAACGCGCCGGCGATAAACAGCAAGGTATCTCCAGGGAAGAAAAACAGCACCACGAGGCCTGTCTCGCAAAAAATAATGGCGAACAGCACCGCATACACGAGGGTGCCGTACTGCTCGATCAAGATACCCAACGTCTTGTCGACATGCACGATCATGTCGAGGAATTGCACAAAATCCATATATTTTTCCCTAAAGGTAGCGGCGGAATCATACACCACCCGGCCCGCGCAACGGCAGTCCCCGGGCCGATATTTCTGGATTAATTCTCCGGCGCCCTTGCGCGTGTGGCAATTTAAGTAAAGGTTAAGGAAACACCATATCGGCAGGCAACTCTCAGGATTACGGTATGCAATGTTTTTACGACGAAATATTGCCATTCCGGTATACACTTTCTGCACGACGCAACCCGCGTCGACCAGGAGAAAACATGTATCGACACCCACTGAGCGGCCTGACCATGGCCACCGTACTGGGCCTTGCACAGCTGGCTGCCCACGCGGCGCCCGTCCAGATCAAGGCGCCCGCCGAACTGCCCGCCAAGGCGACCTTGGCCGACGTGATCAAGGCCTCGAAGCCGTCCGACTGGCGTCCGCTGGACCCGGACAACACCCTGTACCTGGACATTCCCGCCGGCCGCGTGGTGATCGAACTGGCACCGGACTTCGCGCCCAAGCACGTGGCCAATATCAAGGCCCTGGTGGCGGGACAGTATTACGACGGCCTGGCCATCACGCGCGCGCAGGACAACTGGGTGGCGCAGTGGGGCGATCCGAACGAGAAGAATCCCAAGCCGATCCAGCATGCGCAGCGCACCCTGCCCGGCGAATTCACGGTACCGCTGAAAAATATCAAGAGCTTCACGCGCCTGCCGGACGTCGACGGCTATGCGCCGCAAGTGGGCCATTCAAACGGTTTCCCGTCCGCGCGCGATCCGAAAACGGGCACGGCCTGGCTCACGCATTGCTATGCCACCGTGGGCGTGGGCCGCGACAGCGCCAGCGACAGCGGCGGCGGCACGGAACTGTACGCCGTCATCGGCCAGTCGCCGCGCCACCTGGACCGCGACATCACCGTCGTCGGCAGGGTCGTCTCCGGCATGCCATTGCTGTCCACCCTGCCGCGCGGCACGGGACCCATGGGCTTTTATGACAGCCCCGAGAAAAACGTGCCGATCAAGGCCATCCGCCTGGCCGCCAGCGTGCCGCCCGAGCAGCGCAGCAAGCTGGAAGTGATGCGCACCGACAGCGCCGCCTACCAGGCCGTACTGGAAGCCCAGCGTCACCGCGGCGGCCCGTGGAGCAAGGTCACGGCCGGCCACGTCGACGTGTGCAATGCGCCGATACCGGTGCGGGAGGTGGGGAAGTAGGCCAACTTTTAGCCCAAGAGCAAGGGCTGGGGTCAGACCCGACGGGTCTGACCCCGGTATAATTGGCGCATGAACGCTCCCATTACGCCCCACCGCCCGATCCAGGCCCTGCCTGACCAGTTGATTTCGCAAATCGCCGCCGGCGAGGTGGTCGAGCGGCCATCGGCCGTCGTCAAGGAACTGCTGGAAAACGCGCTCGACTCGGGCGCCACGCAGATCACGGTGCGGCTGGAAGAAGGGGGCGTGAAACGCATCGCCATTACCGACAACGGCCGCGGAATCGACAAGGATCAGCTACCGCTGGCCCTGGCGCGCCACGCCACGTCGAAGATCGCCTCGCTGCACGACCTGGAAAACGTGGGCACCCTGGGCTTTCGCGGCGAGGCGCTGGCCTCGATCGCCTCGGTGGCCGCCGTCACCGTGACCTCGCGCACGATGGATGCGGCCCATGCGTGGGAAATCGTCGGCTCGCACAATGGCAGCGTCTCGCCGTCGTCGGGCGCGCACGGCACCACGGTCGACGTGCAGGACCTGTATTTCAATACGCCCGCGCGGCGAAAATTCCTCAAATCCGAGCAGACGGAATACGGCCACTGCGCCGAAGTCGTGCGCCGCATCGCGCTGGCGCGGCCCGACGTGTCGTTCTCGCTGTCGCACAATGGCCGCACCATCGACCAGTGGAATATCAGCGAACTGGCCAAGCGCAGCGCGCACATCCTCGGCAATGACTTCGCCGAAGCGCGCCTGGCGCTGGACGAATCGGCCGGCAGCCTGCGCATACACGGCTTTGCCGGCTTGCCGACGGCATCGAAGGCGCGCGCCGATGGCCAGTTCTTTTATGTCAACGGGCGCTTCGTGCGCGACAAGCTGCTGGTGCACGCCGTGCGCATGGCCTACCAGGACGTGCTGCATGGCGACCGTTTTCCATCGTACGTGCTGGCGCTCGACCTCGACCCGGCCCTGGTCGACGTCAACGTGCACCCGTCGAAGATCGAAGTGCGCTTCCGCGACAGCCGTTCCGTGCACCAGTTCGTCTTCCACGCCGTGCAGCGCGCGCTGGCGCAGACGTCGGCCACAGCGTTTGGCAGCGTGCCGGCGCCTTTGCCAGCTGCTTCCAGCCTGGGCGGCGATACCGCCAGCGCGGGCTTGGGTGGCCCCGGCATCTGGCGCCGCGAGCAGACGCAAACGTCGTTCGGCGCGCAATTCACGAATACCTTTGCGCCCGCCTCGCCCGGCGCGAACCTTCCCTTCTTTGCCGACGCGCCGGGCGTGGCCCAGGACACGGCGGCCTATGGCGCCCTGTTCGGCGGCGGTGCTGCATCCTCGCCGATCACGCAGGTGGAGCCGTACATCGCCTCGCCCGAAGCGATGGCGCGCGAAGAGTATCCGCTGGGCTTTGCCCTGGCCCAGCTGCATGGCATCTACATCCTGGCACAGAACACCAAGGGCCTGGTGCTGGTCGACATGCATGCGGCGCACGAGCGCATCCTGTACGAGCAGCTGAAAAACGCGCTGCAGGCGCAGGTCTCCGGCCAGGACATGCAGGTGCAATCCTTGCTGATCCCCGTCACCTTCTATGCGGACGCCATCGAAGTATCGACGGCGAATGAAAACCAGGACACATTGAAAGCGCTGGGCTTCGATATCGCGGCCCTGTCGCCCACCACGCTGGCCGTGCGCAGCGTGCCGACCCTGCTCAAAAACGCGGACGCGCAAACCTTGGCGCGCGACGTGCTGCGCGACGTGCGCGAATACGGCGGCTCGCGCGTGCTGATCGAGCGCCAGAACGAATTGCTGGGCACCCTGGCCTGCCACACGGCCGTGCGCGCCAACCGGATCTTGTCGGTGCAGGAAATGAACGCCCTGCTGCGCCAGATGGAAAGCACGGAACGCGCCGACCAATGCAACCATGGCCGGCCCACGTGGGTGCAGGTCGAGATCAACGCGCTCGATAAACTGTTCCTGCGCGGCCAGTAGACAATAGAGACAGTAGGTCGGATTAGCGCAGCGTAATCCGACACTGCAGCGGCGGCATCACGTCGGATTACGCTTGCGCTAATCCGACCTACGCATCACCTTAAAGAATCAATATGCTAAACACCCCACACCTCCCCCTGGCCGTCGCCATCATGGGCCCCACGGCCAGCGGCAAGACGGCCAGTGCGCTGGCCATCGCGCAAGCGATTCCGTCCGAGATCATCTCCGTCGATTCCGCCCTCGTCTACCGCGGCATGGATATTGGCACGGCCAAGCCGTCGAAGGAAGAACTGGCCCAGGTACCGCATCATCTGATCGACATCATCGACCCGCTGGACGCCTATTCCGTGGCGCAGTTCCGCAACGATACCCTGCGCCTGGTAAGCGAAATTTCCGCGCGCGGTAAGCTGCCGCTGCTCGTCGGCGGCACCATGTTGTACTTCAAGGGCCTGGCCGATGGCCTCGACGATCTGCCCGGCGCCGATCCTGTGCTGCGCGCCCAGCTGGAAGAGGACGCGGCCGCCATCGGCTGGCCCGCCATGCATGCGCGTCTGGCGCAGCAAGATCCCGTCACGGCAGCGCGCCTGGCGCCGCAGGACGCGCAGCGCATCGGCCGCGCGCTGGAAATCATCGCCCTGTCCGGCCAGCCCATGTCAGCCCTGCTGGACCGCCGCGAAAAGACCGTGCTGCCGTTTCAATTGCAATCGTTCGCGCTGGAACCGTCGGACCGCGCCGTGCTGCACGCGCGCATTGCCGCGCGTTTCGACCTGATGCTGAAAAACGACGCCCTGCTCGATGAAGTGGATGGGTTGCGCCGGCGCGGCGACCTGCACCCGGGCCTGCCGTCGATGCGCTGCGTGGGCTACCGCCAGGCATGGGACTACCTCGATGGCCGCATCGACCGCGCCGCCTTGCGCGAGACGGGCATCATCGCCACGCGCCAGCTTGCCAAGCGACAGCTGACCTGGTTACGCTCGATGCCGGAACGCATCGTCATCGATTGCCTGGGCGCTGATCCGGCCTCGGCCATGCTGGCACAAATTGTCCCTTTGCTGAAATAAGCGTCGCCACACAACAACTAGCCAAGCGCTAGGCTCGACTTAGGCTACGCTCAATGTCGGAACGCATCGTCATCGATTGCCTGGGCCCTGATCCGGCCTCGTCCATGCTGGCGCAGATCCAGCCGTTATTGAAATAATCATGCCTGCGCCGGCGCGTGAAAAAACCGCACATTTTTTTGCGTCGGCATTGACAAGGAATTGGGAAGACTGGATAATGCTCGGCTGTTGGGTGATATAGCTCAGTTGGTTAGAGCACAGCATTCATAATGCTGGGGTCGGTGGTTCAAGTCCACCTATCACCACCAAAGAACATCGATCAGGTTTCCCCTGGTCAAAACGAGCATCCGGTCTGACCGGTCTGTTTGGTGATATAGCTCAGTTGGTTAGAGCACAGCATTCATAATGCTGGGGTCGGTGGTTCAAGTCCACCTATCACCACCAAGAATTTGCAGTATGAAGAACCCGCCCCTGCCCCGTGCAGCGGCGGGTTTTTTCATTTCCGGCAGCACCACGCATGCGGCCTGCGCGCAACACCAGCCCCATCCACATGCAATCGGGGATTGTGACAAGTCGCCTCTGCCGCTTACAATGAGAATAATTCTCATTTATATTATTCATCCCCCATGTCCGCCATCCAGCCCAGCCTGCAACAGCAAGTGCACACGCTCTACAGCGAGCATCACGGCTGGCTGGTGGGCTGGCTGCGCAAGAAACTCAGCTGCCCGCATGGCGCGGCCGACGTGGCGCAAGACACTTTTTTACGCATCATCGCCTCGCGCGACGCCCTGTTCGGCATGCGCGAGCCGCGCGCCTATCTGTCGACGACGGCGAAGCGCTTGCTGCTCGACCGCGCGCGCCGGCAAGTACTCGAACGCAGCTACCTGGCGGAACTGGCCCTGCTGGCCGACAGCCTGCCCGGTGCGCCCTCGCCGGACGAGATCCTGATGGCCGTACAGGCGCTCGGGCAGATCGCCACGGCGCTGGACGGAGTATCCGCCAAGGCGCGCGACGCCTTTTTGCTGCACTACCTGGAAGAGCAGCCGCAGGCCGCCGTCGCCGCGCAGCTGAACGTCTCCACGCGCATGGTGCAAAAATACCTGGTGCAAGCCTTGCTGGCCTGCCGCCACGCCTGCCCGGCCATGGCGGCATGAGCGGCACGCGCACCGATATCGCCGCCGAGCAGGCCGCCCGCTGGATCGTGCAGCTGAGCGCCGACGACCCGGCCGAGCGCGACATGGCGCGGGCCGGCTTCGCCGCGTGGAAGGCGGCCGATCCGCTGCACGCGACAGTGGCCGCCGGCATGGAAAACCTGCTGCGTCAATTGCATGCCGTGCGCGAGCCGGCCGGCGGCGACCATCGCCCCGCGCGCGCCGCCCTGGCCGCCATCGCGCCCAAGCGCCAGCGTCTGCGCCAACTGGCCGCCGCCAGCGCCGTGGCCGTGCTGGTACTGACCGGCGCGCTGGTCCTCGGCGAGCGCCCCGCCTACCTGCTGGCCGACCTGCGCAGCCCCACGGGGCAATGGCAGACGCACACCCTGGCCGATGGCAGCCGCCTGACCCTGGCCGGCGGCAGCGCCGTCAACGTGCGCTTCAATGCGGGCGAACGGCATGTGGAGCTGGTGCAGGGCGACATCCTCGTCGATGTGGCCAAGGATGCGCAACGCCCCTTCATCGTCGACAGCAAGCAGGCGGCGATCCGTGCGCTGGGCACGCGCTTTGCCGTGCGCAGGGAAGACGACGCCACCATCCTGAGCATGCTGGAATCCAAGGTGCTGGCGCAGGTGCCGCAGCATCGGGCCGTCGTGGTGCAGGCAGGCCAGCGCACGCGCATCACCGACGATGGCGTCGGGCCACTGACCAGCATCGATGCGGCCAGCGTGCAGCAAGCGTGGCGCGCGCACCAGCTGGTGGTCGACGACTTGCCGCTGGCCGACGTGCTCGACGAGCTGGCGCGCCACCGTCACGGCCAGCTGCATTACGACCGCGCGCAGATCGCCGGCATCCGCGTGGCGGCCGTGCTGCCGCTGGACGACACGGACAAGGCGCTGCAGCTGCTGATCGACAATTTCCCGCAGCTGCGCATCCGCATGCTGACGCGCTACCTGGTGATGGTGGACGCCCCCGCCAAAAAGTAAATATTTTTTGCGTTCGCGGTTCCACTTTGCGCATCTCGTGCGTCAAGGCAGCTGAGATCAATCAAAAAAGGCTGTCACCATGTCCGCTCGTATCCTTACCGTTTCCTCGCCGCGCGCGCTGCGCACGCGGCTCCATCCTCTGGCCCTGGCCGCCCTGCTGCTCGCTGGCGCTGGCATGCACGTCCAGGCAGCCGCCCAGGCGCAGGCCAGCCTTGCCACCGCCAGCTACGCCATCCCCGCCGGTCCGCTGGCCGCCGCCCTGAACCGCTATGCGCAGCAGGCGGGCGTGTCCATCGTCATCGACGCGTCCAAGGTGCAGGGACTGCAGACGGCCGGCCTGCAGGGCAGCTACGCCATCGACGACGGCTTTGCCGTGCTGCTGCGCGGCAGCGGCTATGCCATCGGCAAGACGGCAACCGGCTATGTGCTGGTGGCCGCGCCGGCATCCGCGCCCACGGCAGCGGCAAGCGCCGCCTCGGCGGCCGAGCGCACCATGCCCTCGATTACCATCGTCGGCCAGGCCGAGCAAGGCGCCACCACGGAAGGCAGCGGCTCCTACACGGCGCGCAAGATCACCCTCGGCAAGGGCGAGCAATCGATGAAGGACATGCCGCAATCGGTCAGCGTGCTGACGCGCCAGCGCCTGGACGACCAGGGCATCACGGACTTGCGCGAAGCCGTCAACAACGTCACGGGCGTGGTGGGCGTGCATGGCGTGGGCGCGGGCGTGGTGATCACCTCGCGCGGCTTCCAGATCGACCAGTGGCAGTACGACGGCGTGCCGATCGACCGCAACACCTATGCGCTGGGTAACTGGGGCCAGGAAAACATGGTCATCTACGACCGCCTGGAAGTGCTGCGCGGCGCATCGAGCCTGCTCGAAGGCACGGGCAGCCCGGGCGGCTCCGTCAACCTGGTGCGCAAGCGCCCGCTGGCCACGCGCCAGGTCGCACTCACGGGCCGCGCCGGTTCGTGGGACCACTACGGCGCACAGCTCGACGTCAGCACGCCGCTGAATGCGGAAGGCACTTTGCGTGGGCGCGCCATCATTGATGAAGACGACAGCCATTCCTTCATCGACCAGGTGTGGAGCAAGAACCACACCGTGTATGCGGCGCTCGACTACGACCTCGGCCCCGCCACCACCGTGGGCCTGGCCGTGAGCAACGTCAACGGGCGCGGCCGCCCGATGTTCATCGGCCTGGCGCGCTACGCCGACGGCAGCGAACTGGGATTGCCCCGCTCGACCTATACGGGCGCCGACTGGAACCGCAGCAAGGTGGAACAAACCACCGTCAACCTGGACCTCGAGCACCACTTCAACAGCCGGTGGACCTTCAAGACGGCCGCGCTGGGCGTCAATGAACGCACCAATTCGACCCACCAGCGCATGGCCGGCACCATCAAGGCCGATGGCAGCGGTTCCATGTACGGCGACTTCTCCACCGATTTCAAGAACCAGAAGCGCGGCATCGACGCCTTCGTGCGCGGCAAATTCGATGGCCTGGGCATCGCGCAGGAAGTCGTCATGGGCGCCAGCTATGTGAAGTTCCACTCCGACGACCGCTATGCGCGCGCCTGGACGCAAGGCGCGCAGATCTTCAATATCAACCACCACCGTCCATGGCAGGACTTCGACACCATCGCCGCGCGCGGCGTGAGCTCCAGCAGCACCTACGACATGCGCCAGAAAGGCCTGTACGGCACCTGGAACGGCCAGCTGACCAGCAACCTGAAAGCGCTGCTGGGCGGGCGTTTCAGCTGGTATGACTTCGAGTATGCGCCCAAGGGCGGCACGGCGGACAGCACCAGGGTCACGGCCAAGTTCACGCCATCGGCGGCCCTGATGTATGCGCTGACGCCGCAATGGTCCACTTACGCCAGCTATGCGGGCGTGTTCCAGCCGCAGACGAACCGCAACGCGGCGGGCCAGGTCCTGAAACCGGTCACGGGCGACAGCTATGAAGCTGGCGTCAAGGGCGAGCTGCTGGACGGCAAAGTCAACACCTCGCTGGCCGTCTTCCGCTACGAGCACAAGGACCGCGCCGTCAACGACTACGCCGCCGGTTTCGCCTGCGACGGCTGGTACTGCTCGCGCGCCTCGGGCAAGGTGCGCAGCCAGGGCCTGGAAGCGGAAGTGTCCGGCGAAGTGGCGCGCGGCCTGCAGCTGTCGGCCGGCTATGCCTACACGACGACGACCTACCTCGACGACCCGGACAACAAGGGCGAGGTCTTCTCGACGTGGACGCCCAAGCACATGCTGCGCCTGTGGTCCGGCTATACCCTGCCCGACGAGTGGAGCAAGTTCAGCGTCGGCGCCGGCGTGAACATGCAAAGCCACACGCTGGACTTCGGCCGCTCGTTCGACGTGGCCGGCTTCTCGCTGTGGAACGCGCGCCTGGCCTGGCAAGCCACGCCGCAGCTGTCGCTGGCCGTCAACGTCAACAACCTGTTCGACAAGCGCTACGTGATCCCGTCGTATAACGACACGGGCGGCAATAACCACTTCGGCGACCCGCGCAACGTGCAGCTGACCCTGAAGTACACGCCGAAGTGGTAGGCTGACGCGCTGCGCTGACAGCACAGGCGGGCCGGCATTCAGCCGTGCCCGCCTTTTTTTCCGCTTTTTTTCGTTCAGTGCTAGGCTGGCGTACGAGAAATATTCACCACGAAAAAACCATGCCCTTACTGCTACCCCTGTCCAGCATTGCGCTGACCCTTGCCCTGTACGCCAGTCCCGTCCTGGCCATCGAAGGCCATTACCAAACCAAGACGCCATATGCGCCGCAGCAGGACCCGGCCACCTATGCCGCGCCACCGGCCGGCTTCCAGCCCATCTACACGCAACTGGTGGCGCGCCACGGATCGCGCGGCTTGACCGGCATGAAGAGCGACGCGGCCCTGTATGCGATGTGGCAGCAGGCCGCCGCGCAGGATGCGCTCACGCCGTTGGGGCGCGAACTGGGTCCCGACATCCTGGCCCTGATGAAGGCCAACGCGCTGCTTGGTTATGGCGTGGCCGGCATCGAGAAACCCGGCTACGGCAATCTGTCGCAGACGGGCATCGAGGAACATCGGCAGCTGGCCGTGCGCATGCTGGCGCGCCTGCCCGCCCTGTTTGCACAAGTGGGCCAGGACGCGGCCACGGCGCCGCGCCAGCTCGTCACCATCGATTCCGGCGTGGACCGCGCGCGCGACAGCGCCCGCTTTTTCACGCAGTCGCTGCTCGAGCACGCGCCCGCGCTGGCGCCCTTGCTCTACCTGCCGCCCGCGCCGGCGCCGTATCCGCAGGGACGCAAGGCGGTACCGCAAGCGGATGGCGTCAACCGTTTCCTGCTGTACGCGCACAAGCTGGCGCCGCGGACGGATCTTGTCGCCGATCGCGCCAACCCGTATTACGCCACCTACGCCGCCAGCCAGGCCTACCAGTACTATGAGAGAACCAAGCAGCTGCACGCGCTGATGGATGCTCCCGCCAGGCTGCCTGCGGCGGCTGCGCATGCGCGCCACGTGCTCGAACGCCTGTTTGCACCCGCCTTCCTCGACCAGCTCGAGCGCGGCGCCGCCAGCTATGCGGACACGGGCAGCTACACCTTCACCAGCGCGGACGGCCAGCTCACGCGCACCATGACGGGCAGCGGCAAGACCGCCATCCGCAGCCTGAATGCGGCCGCGACAAAACTATATGAACTGTATGCGATCGCCGCCGGCATGCGCCATGAAGTGCCGGCCGATTTCAGCCGCTACATGCCCGCCGAGGATGCGCGCTACTACGCCGATATCGCCGACCACGAGGATTTTTACCAGAAAGGACCGGGCAGCACGACCAGCGCAGGCGTGACCTGGCGCTTCGCGCTGGCCTTGCGCGACGATTTTTTCAAGGAAGTCGATGCCCTGGCCAGCGGCGATGTGCGCCACGCGGCCAAGCTGCGCTTCACGCACGCCGAAATGATCATCCCGCTCGTTTCGGCCATGGGCTTGAAAGAGGCGCTGGCGCCGCTGCCGGCATCGGCCAGCGACGGCCATGACGGCCCTCGATGGCGCGGCCAGAGCATCTCGCCGCTGGCGGCCAACATGCAGTGGGATGTCTACCGCAACGGCGCAGGACAACTGATCGTACGCCTGCTGTACAACGAAAAGGAAACCGATTTCCAGGCCGCTTGCGACGGCGCGCGCATCGCGCCCGGCAGCGTCTTCTACGACTATGCGGGACTGAAAGCCTGCTACGGCCACGTGGCAACGCCGTAGACACAAAAAAAGCCGCCAGCTTACGCAACTGGCGGCTTTCGAGCATCGTGTAGCAAGCAGCTACTGCCAGGCTTCCTTGCCCGCGCGCGGCTTGCCCACCATCAGCAGCGCGCCCAGGGTCAGCACGGCCGCCAGCGACAGGTAGTAGCCGACGTATTGCAAGCCGTAGTTGGTGGCCAGCCAGGTGGCGATGTACGGCGCCAGCGAGGCACCGAGGATGCCGGCCAGGTTGAACGTCAGCGAAGCGCCCGTGTAGCGCACTTCGGGCGGGAACAGCTCGGACAACATCGTGCCCAGCGGTCCGTAGGTCATGCCCATCAGGCCCAGGCCGACGGCCATGAAGACGGTCACTTCCCACGTCACGCCCGAACCGAACATCGGCGCGAGCACCAGGCCGAAGATGGCGATGGCGACAGAGACCCAGATCAGGGTGGCACGGCGGCCGCGGCGGTCGGCCAGCACGGCCGAGAATGGAATCGTCAGCGCGAAGAACAGCACGGCAAACAGCTGCACGATGAGGAATTCCTTGCGCGTGAAGCCCAGCTTGGTCGTGCCCCAGCTCAGCGCGAACACCGTCATCAGATAGAACAGCACAAAGGTGGCCAGGGCGATGATGGTGCCCAGGAACAGCATGCGGCCATGCTGGCGGAACACGGTGGCCACCGGCAGTTTGACGACTTCGTTCTTGTCGATGACTTTCTGGAAGTCCGGCGTTTCCGTGATCTTCAGTCGCACGTACAGGCCGACGATGACCAGCAGCGCGCTGGCCAGGAAGGGGATGCGCCAGCCGTAGCTGAAGAACTGTTCATCGGTCATGGTTTCGCTCAGCAGCAGGAAGATACCGCCCGACAGGAAGAAGCCGATCGGCGCGCCCAGCTGCGGGAACATGCCGTACCAGGCGCGTTTGCCCGGTGGCGCGTTTTCCGTGGCCAGCAGCACCGCGCCGCCCCACTCGCCGCCCAGGCCCAGGCCCTGGCCGAAACGGCACAGCGCCAGCAGCAGCGGCGCCAGGGTGCCGATGGCGGCATACGTCGGCAGCAAGCCGATGATGACGGTCGAGATACCCATGGTCAGCAAGGCTGCGACCAGGGTGGCCTTGCGGCCGATACGGTCGCCGAAGTGGCCGAACACGGCCGAACCGATGGGGCGGGCGAAGAAGGCGATGGCGAACGTGGCCAGCGACTGCAGCACGGCGGCCGACGGATCGCCGGCGGGGAAGAACAGTTTCGGGAACACCAGCACGGCGGCGGTGGCGTAGATATAAAAGTCGAAGAACTCGATGGTGGTGCCGATCAGGCTGGCGAACAGCACCGTGCCGGGGGAATTTTTCTTGGGGGGGGTGCTCATTTACTGCGCTCCTTGGGGAGGGTGTCTAAAGGCCATTCTCTGGATGTTTTTTCAGGCAGCAGCACAGCACGTTGTCTAGGCGCGCGGTTCACATATCATAGCTGTGCTCGGGCGTAATTGCTGCGAATTTGCTATTAAATTCGCAAACAAATTCCACGCCGCAACACGCCGTTGTTAACGGCAGACAACGGTGTACCAACGCGCGCTATCGCGCCGTGATCAGTGCTGATTTAGAGAAACAACGGTCGTGCGCCATCCGGTTACCCGGGGCGCGGCAGGAAAGGCGTCAGGGGGTGGGCGACGTGTATCAGGCCCGGCGTATCGCCAGGCATTCCGTACCAGACCCGCGCGTCGGCATCGCGGCATCGGTCATTTGTGGTGAGTCCTTGCCTGCGGCCCCTCCGGGTGGAGCGGGCCGGCGATGATCGCGCTGCATCACTCAGGATGCGGTTGATCTTGCTGTAAGCGGCTTATGATACGCGCAGTGGTGCGGTGCGGCAAGAAGTTGTGATGGAGCATGTGCGGTGGTGTCGGCTTACGCTGCGCTAAGCCGACCTACGCCAACCTACGCCGATCTACGCATCAATCAATGCAAAAGCCTGTTCAATTTCGCGGCTGTCGAGCGGGCGCACGAGGCGGGCCACTTCCTGGCCATCCTTGAGGAAAATCAAGGTCGGCCACAGCTTCACCCGGAACGCGCGCCCCAGGACGCGGCCGGGGCCGTCTTCCACGCGGATATGCGGCACCCCGGGGTGCTGCGCAAACGCGGCGGCCAGCGGCGCCTGGGTGGCGCGGCAGTGACCGCACCAGCCCGTGCCGAATTCCAGCAAGGCCGGCCCGGTCAAGGCGTCGATCTCGGCGCGCGTCGGTTGTGTTACGGAATACGTGTCGTTCATCATGTCAGTCTCCTTGAGAACTTAGACCACTTTCACGCGCAAGGTGCCCAGGCCATCGATGGCGCCCACCAGCTCGTCGCCGCGCTGCACGGCCGCCACGCCGGCCGGCGTACCCGTGTAGATCAGATCGCCCGGCTGCAAAGTGAAATAGGTCGACAGGTCGGCGATGGTTTCAGCCACGTTCCAGATCAGCAT
Organism: Janthinobacterium sp. NKUCC08_JDC; assembly: GCF_019345575.1. NCBI lineage: Bacteria > Pseudomonadati > Pseudomonadota > Betaproteobacteria > Burkholderiales > Oxalobacteraceae > Janthinobacterium > Janthinobacterium sp. NKUCC08_JDC. Next base: position 244,705 of record NZ_JAHKQW010000002.1, read on the forward strand.
GTCGATGGTGCTTGCCTGGCGCAGCTCGCCGTTCACGTGCAGGGTGATGGCGGCATGGTTGACGTCGCCCGCCTGCGCGGCCGGGGTGATGGAGCCGATGGGCGCCGAGTGCTCGAAAGCCTTGCCCGTGTCCCATGGACGGCCCAGTTTTTTCGCCGCGCCCTGCACGTCGCGGCGCGTCATATCCAGGCCGATCGCATAGCCCCACACGTGGCTCAGCGCATCGGCCACGCCGATGTCGCTGCCGCCCTTGCCGATGGCCACCACCAGTTCCATCTCGTGCTGGAAATCCTGCGTCTGCGCCGGATACGGCAGTTCGCCCGTCGTGCCGGCAGGCACGGGCAGCACGGCGTCATTTGGTTTCATGAAGAAAAACGGCGCCTCGCGGCCCGTGTGGCCCATTTCCTTGGCGTGGTCGACGTAGTTGCGGCCCACGCAATAGATGCGGTGGACGGGAAAGCTGTCGGCGCTGCCCGTGACGGGAACGCTGGGCTGGATCGGTGCGGGAATGACATACGACATGAAAACTCCTGATCGGCACGATAAAAAGGCGGTGATGAAAAAGGGACACCGCAGTGTCCCTCATTTTACGACAACGTTACTTCAGCAGTCCCGAGCGGCTCGGGTCCGGCATGCGGATAGCAACGATGAAGGAAATCAGGCACATGACGGTCACGTACCAATAGAAATACTCTTCCACGTGCCAGGCCTTGAACTGCAGCGCCACGTACTCAGCCGAACCGCCGAACATGGCGTTGGCGACCGCATACGACAGGCCCACGCCCAGCGCGCGCACTTCGACGGGGAACATTTCCGCCTTGATCAAGCCGCTGATCGACGTGTAGAAACTGATGATGGCCAGCGCAATGACGATCAGGCCAAACGCCGCGTACGGGCTGGTGATGTCTTTCAGGGCATGCATGATGGGCAGCACGCACAAGGTGGCCAGGCCACCGAAGAACAGCATCGAGGTGCGGCGGCCGATGCGGTCGGACAAGGCGCCGAACACCGGTTGCAGAATCATGTAGACGAGCAGAGCGCAGGTCATGACGGCGCTGGCCGTCTTGGTATCCATGCCGGCCGTGTTGACCAGGTATTTCTGCATGTAGGTGGTAAACGTGTAGAACACAAGCGAGCCGCCGGCCGTAAAGCCCAGCACCGTGATGAAGGCGCGCTTGTGCTTGAGCAAGCCGCGCAAGCTGCCCGCATCCTTGTCCTTGCGCTCGCTGGCGGTAGTCGTTTCCGTCAGGGATTTACGCAGGTTCAGCGACACGAGGGCCGCCAGGGCGCCAAAGACGAACGGAATGCGCCAGCCCCAGGCACGCAGCTCTTCCAGGGTCAGCAGTTGCTGCAAGACCACCAGCACCAGCAAGGCCAGCAATTGGCCGCCGATCAGGGTCACGTACTGGAACGAGGCGAAGAAGCCGCGCTTGCCCGACTCCGACACTTCGCTCATGTAGGTGGCGCTGGTGCCGTATTCGCCGCCCACGGACAGGCCCTGGAACAGACGCGCCACGAGCAGCAGGAACGGCGCGAAGGCGCCGATGGTGTCATAGGTCGGCATGACGGCGATCATCAACGAGCCGCCGCACATCATCAGCACGGAAATCATCATCGACTGGCGGCGGCCGTATTTGTCGGCGATGCGGCCGAACAGCCAGCCCCCCACGGGACGCATGAGGAAGCCGGCGGCGAAGATGCCGGCCGTCTGCAGCAGCTGCGTCGTCGGGTTACCGGAGGGGAAGAAGGCGTGCGAGAAGTACAGCGCGCAGAACGAGTAAATGTAGAAGTCGAACCATTCGACCAGGTTACCGGAGGAAGCGCCAATGATGGCCTTGATGCGCTGCTGGGAAGTCAGCTGCGCAACGTCATGCGGAGTATCGTGGGATGTCATATCAGTCTTTTTGTTCGTGTGAAAAAGCCAACGCCAGCCCGGTTGCCCGGACTGGTTTTGCATCATACGCCCTTGATCAGAGTCAAAAAGCCGCCCGGCATACGGGTTAATACGTATCGCCGGCAACTATTTTTCGCCTGCGGGCGTGTGGAATCAGACCCGTTCCAGCACCAATGCAATACCCTGCCCCACGCCGATGCACATGCTGCAGAGCGCATAGCGGCCGCCCGTGCGGTGTAGCTGGTTGACGGCCGTCATGGCCAGGCGCGCACCGGAGGCACCCAGCGGGTGGCCGAGGGCGATGGCGCCGCCGTTCGGATTGACGCGCGCATCGTCGTCGGGTAAACCCAGCTGGCGCAGCACGGCCAGGCCCTGGGCGGCAAACGCTTCGTTCAGTTCGATGACGTCGAAGTCGGCCAGGGTCAAACCCGTCATGGCCAGCACTTTCAGGGTGGCGGGCGCGGGGCCGATGCCCATGATGCGCGGCGCCACGCCGGCCGTCGCCATGGCCACGACACGGGCCCGCGGTGTCAGGCCAAAACGGGCCGCGTTCGCCTCGTCGGCCAGCAGCAGCGCCGCCGCGCCATCGTTGACGCCCGAGGCGTTGCCGGCGGTAATCGTGCCGTCCGCGCGCACGACAGGCTTCAATTTGGCCAGGGTGTCCAGCGTGGTGGCGCGCGGGTGCTCGTCACGGACAACGACGATGGGATCGCCTTTCTTTTGCGCGATGCTGACGGGACAGATTTCACTGTCGAACACGCCCGCCTGCTGCGCCGCCAGCGCCTTGACCTGGCTGGCCAGCGCGAACGCATCCTGGTCCGCGCGGCTGATACCGAATTCGGACGCCACGTTTTCCGCCGTTTCCGGCATCGAATCGACACCGTACTGCGCCTTCATCAACGGATTGATGAAGCGCCAGCCGATGGTCGTGTCTTCCATTTTCATGCCGCGCGAAAAAGCGCTGTCGGCCTTGCCCATGACGAATGGCGCGCGGCTCATGCTTTCCACGCCGCCGGCAATCATCAATCCCGCTTCGCCGCTCTTGATAAAGCGGGCGGCGCTGCCGATGGCGTCCAGGCCCGAGCCGCACAGGCGGTTCAGGGTGGCGCCCGGCACGCTGTCGGGCAAGCCGGCCAGCAGGGCGGCCATGCGCGCCACGTTGCGGTTGTCCTCGCCCGCCTGGTTGGCGCAGCCGTACAGCACGTCGGTAACGGCAGTCCAGTCCACGTCGGGATTGCGCGCCATCAAGGCACGGATGGGCACGGCGCCCAGGTCGTCGGCGCGCACGCCGGCAAGTCCGCCGCCATAGCGGCCAAACGGCGTACGCTGGGCGTCGCAGATATAAGCGTGAGTCATGTTCTTTCCTCCAAGAAAGTCGTTTGCGTATTGATGGTGAATTAACGTCCGTCCGTCAGCGGCACGGCCGTCAACGCTTGCAGCTGTTCAAAACTCAAGCCATCGACCAGTTCGACCACCACGGCCCCGGTGGGCGACAAATCGAGCACGGCCAGGTCGCTATAGATGCGGCTGACGCACCCGATACCCGTGAGCGGATAGGTGCAGGCCTGCACCAGCTTGCTTTCACCGGTCTTGGTCAGCAATTCCATCATGACCCAGGTTTTTTTCGCGCCGATGGCCAGGTCCATGGCCCCGCCCACGGCGGGAATGGCGTCGGGCGCGCCCGTGTGCCAGTTGGCCAGGTCGCCCGTGGCGGACACTTGAAACGCGCCCAGCACGCAAATGTCGAGGTGGCCGCCACGCATCATGGCGAAGCTGTCGGCATGGTGAAAATAGCTGCCACCGGGCAGCAGGGTGACGGGCTGCTTGCCTGCGTTGATCAGGTCGTAGTCTTCCTCGCCGGGCGCCGGTGCGGGGCCCATGCCGATCACGCCGTTTTCGCTGTGCAGGATGATGTCCGCGCCAGCCGGCAAGTGGTTCGCCACCAGGGTCGGCAAGCCGATACCGAGGTTGACGACGCTGCCTTCATGGATGTCGGCCGCCACACGGGCCGCCATCTGGTCTCGATCCCATTTGTTCATTTGATACTCCTCAGGCTGCTTTGAAGCCGGCGGGGCCGGTGGCAGTGCGCGGCACTTGCACGATGCGCTGCACGAACAGGCCCGGCGTGACGACGTGCTCGGGGTCGATGCTGCCCAAGTCAAGCACCTCGTGCACGGAAGCAATGCTGACCTTGGCGGCCATGGCCATGATCGGGCCGAAGTTGCGCGCCGTCTTGCGGTAAGTCAGGTTGCCCCAGCGGTCGCCCTGCTCCGCCTTGATCAGCGCGAAATCGGCGTGGATCGGCGACTCGAACACATACATGCGGCCATCGATCTCGCGCGTTTCCTTGCCCTTGGCCAAGTCCGTGCCATAACCGGTCGGCGTAAAAAAGCCGCCGATGCCGGCGCCGGCGGCGCGGATGCGCTCGGCCAGATTCCCCTGCGGCACCAGTTCCAGCTCCAGCTTGCCCGCGCGGTACAGGGCGTCGAACACGTGCGAATCGGCCTGGCGCGGGAACGAGCAGATGATCTTGCGCACTTGCCCGTTTTTCAGCAGGGCGGCCAGGCCCGTGTCGCCATTGCCCGCATTGTTGTTGACGATGACGAGGTCGCGCGCGCCCTGGGCGATCAAGCCGTCGATCAGCTCGGCCGGCTGGCCCGCGCCGCCAAAGCCGCCAATCATGACGGTGGCGCCATCGTGGATATCGGCCAGCGCATCAAGCACGCTGGAACGCAGTTTGTCGATCATTGCGGTCTCCTCCCAGTCAAACCCATCGGTCATTTGTTCGCATAAAGAACAAATATTCGTATTTAGAACTTATTCGTGAGAATATGCCTGATCGAGGCGCTTGTCAATTTGCCGTTTTCGCCAGCGCCATGGCTATAATTGCCACCTTGACCAATTGGAATTGCCATGACCGCACGCAGCAGCACCTCCGTTCCCGCCGAAGAAATCCCTGATGCCGACGGCGCGCCCCGCCCCGGCGACAGCTATGTGCAATCGTTCGCGCGGGGCCTGGCCGTGCTGCGCAGCTTTGGCGCGGACGCGCCGCAGCAGACCTTGAGCGAAGTGGCGGAACGGGCGCAGCTGACGCGCGCCGGCGCGCGGCGCATCCTGCACACCTTGCTGCATCTCGGTTATGTGGAAGCGGATGGGCGGCTGTTCCGTTTGACGCCGAAGGTACTCGACCTCGGCTACGCCTACCTGTCGTCACTGCCCGTGTGGACGCAGGCGCAGCCGCTGCTGGAAGAATTGATGCAGACCTTGCGCCAGTCGTGCTCGGCCACAGTGCTCGACGGCGACGACATCGTGTATGTCGTGCGCCTGTCCGCGCACCGCACCATGTCGATCAACCTGGGCATCGGCAGCCGCCTGCCCGCCTACTGCACCTCGATGGGCAGAGTGTTGCTATCGGGCCTGACGCCGGACGTGCTGCGCGAACGGCTGTCGAAGATGGCGCTGCTGAAAATCACGCCGGCGACCAAGGTCGATATCGACGCCTTGATGGAAGAGATTGCGCAAGTGCGGCGCCAGGGCTGGTGCCTGGTGCAGGAAGAGCTGGAACAGGGCTTGATCGCCTTGGCCGCCCCCGTGTTCGACCGGGCCGGCAAGGTGGTGGCGGCGATCAACGTGAGCGGCCAGACGGCGGGGCCGTCCGTGGCGCACCTGCTGGAACACAGCTTGCCGAAACTGCTCGATACGGCAAGCCGGGTCAGCGCCCTGGTGCGGGTGCAGCAGTAGGCTTATTTCTTGAACCTTATTTCTTGAACTTGGCGCAAGGGTCCGGGCGCGGCTGCGCCGGCATTGTTTGCGTCAGGTCGAACGTGCCCTTGTAGCCGGTGGTACCCTGCTCCAGGTAGCCGATGCTGCGCACGTTCAGTTGCGGGTCGGCCAGCTTCAGCCAGCGGGGCACACCGATATCCTTGCGCACATGTTCATTGCCGGCGATCAGCACCACGTCGCGCGGCGCCTGGTCGCGGATCAGCTTGGCCATCCAGATATCGCGCGCCACTTGCGCGTTGACGACGCCGCCCACCATCATGTCGGGCAGCATATTGCAGCGGGCCGCCTGCACTTCCTTCTTTTGCCCTTCCAGGATATCGGCCGGCACGGGCGCGGCCAGGTACGTGGCCACCATGGCGGGCGGCATCGACCACTGGATGCCGTCGCGCACGATGCGCGAGGCATCGGCCGGCGACAAATTGCCGGCGACCAAGGTCAGCTGGTAGCTGATGACGAGGTCCAGCACGGGACGGTACACGCTCCAGTCCCAGCGCGGCTGTTCCATCACGCGGATGATGCAATCGGGGTCGGCGCATTCGCGCGCGGCGCGCGTCAGCAAGGCCTGGTTTTCGCGGTCGAACTGCTCCATGACGATCACGGGACGCCAGCCGGCCGCCAGCCGGCGGCGCAATTCCTCGACCCGCAGGCGCTGGCCTTGCGCATTGTCAGGGACTTCACCGAGCAGCAGCACTTGCGGATTGGGCAAGGCGTCAGCCACGGGCGGGGGTGGGGGCGGCGCTTCCTTCTTCAGCAGGCTGCCGCAGGCGGCCAGCGCCAGCATGCTGCACAGCAGGGCGGCGCGCGCGCCGGCACGGAAAATCACGGTTGTCATGTAAGCGGTATCCAAAGTGGCGATGCGCCAGATTGTACCGTCTCAGGCCGGCGCGGGCAGCTTGCGGCGCTCCAGCACTTCAAACACGGCCATGCCTGCCAGCATGGCGCCGGCAAACATCCACGCCTTCGGCTGGCCCGCCAGCAGCGACACGAGGGCGGGACCGGGACAGAAACCGGCGATGCCCCAGCCCGCGCCAAAGGCCAGGCTGCCCAGCAGCAAGCGCCGGTCGATGCGCCGCGATGCCGGCAACTGCATGGGCTCGCCCAGCAGCGACCTGATTCTCCGCCGCGCCAGCCAGAAGGCCGGCAAGGCCACGCCGATGGCGCCGCCCATCACCAGCGCCAGCGACGGATCCCAGGCGCCGGCCAGGTCGAGGAAAGCGAGCACCTTGGCCGGATTGGACATGCCGGAGACGATCAGGCCCAGGCCAAAGACAAGGCCGCTTAACAGGGAAAGAATCAGTTTATTCATAGGTGGCGCAACAGATAGACGGTGAGGAAACCGGCCGCCATGAAGACACACGTGGCCGCCAGCGAACGCGGGGACAGGCGCGACAGGCCGCACACGCCGTGGCCGCTGGTGCAGCCGGCGCCATAGCGCACTCCCACGCCCACCAGCAAGCCCGCCACGATCAGGGCGGGCGTGCCCGCGTCGATCTGCACAGGCGGCAAGGCTTGCCACAGCTGGTACAGCAAGGGCGTGCCGATCAGGCCGGCAAGAAAGGCGATACGCCAGCCCAGGTCGCCGCTGCGCGGGCGCAGCAAGCCGCCGACAATGCCGCTGATGCCGGCGATGCGGCCATTGAACAGGATCAATAGCGCAGCCGCCAGGCCGATCAGCATGCCGCCGGCCAGCGAGGCCCACGGCGTGAAGTGCTGCCAGGCTATGGTCATGGCGGGGTCAGTCCGCTTCGTCGTTGAACGGGGCGCGCGGCGCGCAAAATTGCGCGTACAGCACTTGCAGCACGGCCAGCACGGGCGCGCTGGCGACGCGGTAATAAATCTGCTTACCATCACGCCGCGTAGCCACCAGCATCTCTTCGCGCAGCACGCCCAGCTGCTGCGACAGGGTCGGCTGGCCGATGCCCACTTTTTGCTCGAGGTCGCTGACGCAATGTTCACCCTGCGACAGCTGGCACAGCAGCATCAAGCGGTCGGCATTGCCCATGGCCTTGAGCAGCGAGCTGGCCTTGTAGGCCGAGCCACGCATGGCGTCGAGGTTGTATTCGGCGTGTTGTGTTGCGACTGTCTCCATCTTGCCCTCCCACAGGCGGTCATGTTGAATAGCGTGCGATAAACAATATACTAATCAATATATTGTTTTCGTGCTGGCGATTCGCACAAAAAAACAACAGTGTTTTTTCGCCGATAGCGTACTTATGCAAAGTGTGCGGCAGCGATCACGTTTACGCTATCAAAATGACAAATATTCGTAATAAAGAGGAAATAAGCGTATCAAAATTGTCACGATCTATGCTGTAATGGGAGAACAGCAGAAAAACCATGATACGCCCCCGTACAGGCGAATTGTCCGTCCATGCGCTAGCCGGTTTCGGCTGCGCCGCACGGTGAACAACAGGGAGAGCACGATGAGAATCTATCAGTCGCTATGCATGGCCTTGCTGGCGCTGTCGGCCAGCACATGGAGCATGGCGGCAATCAGCGACACGACAGCCGGCAAGCTGCACGAAGCCGGCGAACGCGTGATGATCGATGAAAGCATCAGCTTGAATAATAATCCCGGCTGGGAAACGCCGGACTTGCCGTATGCACGCCTGCTGGCCAGCAGCAGCGCGACGGCGGCACCGCACTGGAGCACCAGTGGCGCGCGCCATGTGGCCCTGGCGCCGCCGAGGCCCATGACGGCCGCACCCGCACAGCAAGCCAACGTGCCGGCCCCCGTGCCCGAAGCGAGCATGTACTCGATGTTGCTGGTGGGATTGGGCCTGGTGGCCTTGAGCCTGCACGGCGAAAAACAGGAAAAATTCGATAACTGACGGCGCCTGCACTGGCAAGGCGCTGCTGAAGAACATTCCGCCTGGTGCGGAATGTTTTGTTATGGCGCCATCATTTGTCGAGCAGGCGGCAGACCCGTTCGATATTTCCCACGGGAATACCCGACTTCAGGGCGCGCGCGATGCAGCCCGCCTTGTCCGGGCCCGAGGCGGAAATGAGCACGAAGGCCGTCACCACCACGCTGATGGCGACGAGGACAATCAGGACACCCTTGACGATATCCCAGTTCATTGCGTCTCAACAATGTCATACGTGAAATCATAATAATGCTTGCCGTCCTCGATGCGGATGGCCAGGCTGCCCATGAGTCCTTGCAACTGCTCCGTCCCCGTATCGGGCACCACCGTCACCGACAAGGCGGGCGCGCCGCGCGTCATCGTGCCGCTGTGCTGCAAATAAAAACTGCCGCGGCGTCCGTCCAGAGTACCCTCCACCCGTTCCAGCGCCACATAGCCTGCCGAGCCGCTCACGCTGGCGCGCGCGCTCAGCATCTCGCCCTGCGCGCTGGCCTCGAGCGCGCCGTGGTAGCGCTTGTCGAGCGACAAGCGTCCCAGTCCCGATTGCGCGGCCGTGTCCGACAAGGTTTCCGGGGTGATGGTGACGTCGAAGGTACCGGTAATGGAAGGCATCATTGCTCCTTGGAAAATGAAGATGTGGCTGGCGCATCGGGTTCGCTCAGCAGCGCATGCAGTTTTTGCATGGTGGCCCAGTTGCGCGAGGTGACGCCGTCGCCCAGCAGCACGCCCAGCGCCGCCACCACCTTGCTGGCCAGCACGCCATCGGGACACCACGCATATGCGGCCCAGCGCCCCAACGCCAGCGCTTCGGGCTGCCACGGCTGCTGCAAGAGCGGCGCCAGGCGCTGGATGTCGGCCGGATTGTTCAGCACCAGGGTCAGCAGACGGGCCGCATCGGCCGCCGGCGCCAGGGTGTTTTGTTCGACCAGCTCGGCAAACTGGCTGGCCGACAGCACCGTCACCCTGGCCGCCACGCCCAGTTTCAGCACCAGCGCTTCCTCGATGCGGGCAGCGGCCTCGGCTGGCGCCACCTTGCCGCCGTCATACACGACGTTTCCGCTGTTGAGCACGGTGCGCACCTGCGCAAAACCCAGGTCGCCCAGCAGCTTGCGCAGGTCGGCCATGGCCACGCGCTTTGCGCGGCCCACATTAATCCCGCGCAACAGCGCCACTTGCTGACTGTTTTCTATCTGTGCCATGCTGTCTCCTTGCCTATGCCTGGCTGCTGGTGCTTTCCGGCAACGGCGTCACCGTGGGCAGGCGCAGCAGGAACGTCGCACCCTGCCCCAAGGTGCTGCTGACCGTGATGGTGCCGCCAAACTGCTTGGCAATCAAGTTGAACACGATATTCAAGCCCAGTCCCGTGCCGCCCTGCCCGCGCCGCGTGGTGACAAACGGGTCGAACACGCGGTCGAGCATGTCGGGCGCGATGCCGCGGCCGTTGTCGCGCACCTGCATGGCGATCGCGTCGCCATCGCGGCGCACGCCGATATGGATATTGCCGGCCGTGTCCGCATCAAACGCGTGCTCGACGCAGTTCAACACCAGGTTGGTCAGCACCTGCGCCAGCGCGCCCGGATAGCTGTCGAGCATGATGTCGGGCGGGCAGTCGATATCGATGCTGATGCGCGTCTTTTTCAGGGTCGGCTGCAGGCTCGAGATCACCTCGCCGATATAGTCGCGCAATTCGAACAAACGGCGCGCCTCGCTGACCTGGTCGACGGCGATCTGCTTGAAGCTGTGGATCAGATGGGCGGCGCGGTAGGCATTGTTCATGATCAGCCGCGCGCTTTCGCCGGCCGTTTCCAGGTAGCGCACGATGTCGGTCTTCTTCACGCTGCCGCCGGCCACGGCCGCGCTGATGTCATCGGTGGCTTCCTTCAGCACCGAGGCGCTGGTCAGCGCGATGCCGACCGGGGTGTTGATTTCATGCGCCACGCCGGCCACCAGGCTGCCCAGCGAAGCGAGGCGCTCCGATTGCAGCAACGATTCCTGCGTGCGGCGCAGCTCGTCCATGGCCTGCGCCGTTGCCTGCTGCGAACGGCGCGCCATGTCTTCCGCCTCGCGGCTGCCCTCGATGATGGACTTGAGCTTGCGCTGCACGGCATTGAAGCCGCGGATCACGTCGCCCAGTTCGTCGCGACGGTTTTCCGGCAGCTCTTCGACCTCGTCGCTGCCGCGCGTGGCCAGGTCGAACAAGCCGTCGCGCAACTGTTTCAGCGGCTCGAAGACGATGCGCAGACTCAGCGCCAGGGCGCCCACGAGGATGATGTCCAGCAGCAACACTTCCAGCACCTTGCGCCGCACTTCGGCATGCAGGGCCGCATCGATCTGCGCGCGGCTGAAATTGACGATGACCTTGCCGACGATCACCGGCTTGCCGCCTGTGGCCGCCGCCACGGCGTCGCGGAACACCAGCGGCGCCTCGACGGGCGTGCCGCCCATGGCCATGTCGGCGCTCAAAGGCACCAGGGTGCCGCCCGCGTCGCGCACCTCGCCCGCGAACAGGCCGACCGAGGCGTCGTAGACGCGGATGCCAACCAGTTCCGGCGGCAGCATTTCAGCCGCGACGATGCTGTCGACCTTGGATTTATCGAGGTCCCACAGGGCGGAGGGCAAGCTCGTCTGCAAGCGCGTCAGCACGCCGCTGCGCAGGCGCGCGCTGCCCGATTCGAGTTCTTGGCTCAGTGTATATTGGGTATAGCTGCCGGAAATGCCCAGCACCAAGGTGACGATCACGACAAAAAGCAGGGTCAGCCGGACTTGGATACTCGCCATCAATCAACACTCCCCGGGCCAGGCCTGCCGCCGGCCCGCGGCGCGGGCGCAGATACGTCGGCAATACAAGGGCCTGAATCAAATGTACGGTATGACATGCTTATTGGCAAGATTTACAGTATTTCCACTTTCGATAGGGACTTTGATGCAGGTTGAGACATTGCGGCATGGCAATGGTAATATCCCGCAATCATCTAAGGAGTCGTCATGGCGGTCACGCATCAACATCTACCCCTGGAACAAGTTCGTCCCGGCATGATCTTGTCGGATGTCTTGCTCGATGCGCATGGACAAGTGCTGTTGCCGCAAGGCGCCGTATTGACGGAAAACATGCTGGCCCTGATGCCGCGCCACAACATCGACATGCTGCCGATCCAGGCGCCGCCCCCTACTCCGGAAGCAATCGCCGCGCAGCAGGCGGCCGACAGCGAACGGCTGGCCTACCTGTTCCGCAAGCATGATCCCGACGATCCCCTGGACGCGGCCACCACCTTGTTGCGCAGCTATGTCACGGCGTACCGCCTGGGCACGGGAGAGTCCGCATGAGCACGCAACTGACGCTCGACGATATCGTCGCCCACCTCGATGACCTGCCTTCGCTGCCCGCCGTCGTCATGGAGTTGCTCAACAGCATCGACCAGGAAGATGTCGATATTTCCGTGCTGGCCAAAAAAGTGTCGTACGACCAGGCATTGACGGCGAAAACCCTGCGCCTGGCCAATTCATCCCACTATGGCTTGCAAGTGAAGGCCACCACCATCCAGCAGGCGATCACTTATCTGGGCTTCCAGACGACGCGCAGCCTGATCACGTCGGCCGCCATCACCGGTTGCTTCCCGGAAGGTCTCTGCCCCGGTTTCGACGACAAGGCCTTCTGGCGCCATTCGGTGGCGACGGCCGCCTGCGCCAAAGTGCTGGCGCGGCAGATCCGCTTCAACCAGGATTACGCGTTCACGGCCGGCTTGCTGCACAACATCGGCCGCTTGGTGCTGGTCAGCAGCTTTCCCGCCCACTACGCGCAAGTCATCGCGCACCAGGCCGCGCACGATTGCAGCCTGCTCGAAGCGGAACAGGCCGTGCTGGGCGTGGACCATGTGCAGGCGGGCGTGGCCCTGGCCGAACACTGGAATTTTTCCGACACCATGCGCCTGGCGCTGGGCAACTATCTGCAGCCGGAAACGCCAGGGGCAGGCTTTCTTGCATCGCTGATCCACGTGGCCAACGCGATTGTTTGCGCGCTCGACCTGGCGCAGGCGGGCGACGACATGGTGCCGCGCGTCTCGCCGGTGGCCTGGGATGCGCTGGGCTTGGGCGAAGACGCGTATCTGCAGCTGTTCCGCGAGACGGAACTGCGCTACGATGAAATCACCTCGGCACTGCTGAGCTAAGCAATGTCCTCACAACGCCGCAAACGCAAACGGCCCTCGCTGCGAAGCGAAAGCCGTTAGGGGTATGACGGTACGTCCATGCTGCCCGGTCCACGCCAGCCTGTTGCCGCCAGCAGCTACGCAAGCGGCACAGTCAGCGTACAACCGCCACATCAGTGCGCGTAATTCGATTCTTGCGCATCGCCGCGGTCTTCCGCTTTTGGACGGCCCTGGGCGTCGGACAGACGGTACTTGGTGCGGCGGTCGCCCATCAAGTCGCGCAGGTCGCGGATGCTCATGCCCGTTACTTCGTGCATGCGGATCAGCAGCGAGGCGCCGACCGGCAAGCGGTGGTGGCGGATCTTGCTGATGACCGGTGGCGCCACTTCAAGCAGACGCGACAGGGCTGCATCGTTCTTCAGCTGCATCTTGCTCAGCAGAATATCCAGCAGGTGGTTCGGGTTGTAACTCTCTTGCGATGCTAATGCATGATGTGCCATGATTTTTCCTCGTCTGGTGAATGTAGAAAATAATGCCGATACGAACTTAAGGCTGGCTTAGAGTGTTTAAATAAACGTCTTGCCCACTGATTCAGCCTTCCCCCGCCCTTCCTCCTTATCGCACTGCCCGCACAGGACTCGCACAGCCACGCCCAGCCAACGTACGCAACTTGCCGCGTGAGTAAACAGCACTGCAATCCACCAAAATGAATTGCATATAAGACAATATACTAGCCCAAACACGCGGCATCTGCGCCTCGCGCAAACTTCCTGATTGTTAAATATCAATCAAGCTGCTGGTTGGCTTGGCAACGATGCTATTTCAACACATTAGGATGCCAGCGGGCGCACACAAGGCTTTGCAGCAACTTGTTACAAATCAATGGTGACGTACGGCAATAAATGCTTTTGAGCATCACGACACATGGCGGCATATACAAGCGGCAACCTTGTCGGCAAGGTCAGCACGACATGGCCCGTGCCCGCGATTTACGCTAAACTATGGCCTGAACTTGCAGCGAGCCTGCCACCGGGCAGCCAGAGGCGCCCGGCCGGTCATCCACCGCCTCCCGCCCCGAGCGGCGCACGGCGCAAGCCGCCTGCCCAGCTTATTTTCCGCCACACTTATTTGCAGCCACATTTACCGATAAGCGCCTGACTCCATGCAGAAAAAAGTATTCATTAAAACCTTCGGCTGCCAGATGAACGAGTACGACTCGGACAAGATGGCCGACGTGCTGGGCGCCTCCGATGGCCTGGTGCGCACCGACACGCCGGAAGACGCCGATGTGATCCTGCTCAATACCTGCTCCGTGCGCGAAAAGGCGCAGGAAAAAGTGTTTTCCGACCTGGGCCGGCTGCGCGAGCTGAAACTGGCCAAGCCGCACCTGTTGATCGGCGTGGGCGGTTGCGTGGCGTCGCAGGAAGGCGACGCCATCGTCAAGCGCGCGCCGTATGTCGACATGGTCTTCGGCCCGCAAACCCTGCACCGCCTGCCGCAGATGATCGAATTGCGCCGCGCCAGCGGCGATGCGCAAGTGGACATCAGCTTCCCGGAAATCGAAAAGTTCGACCACATGCCGCCAGCCAAGGTGGAAGGCGCTTCGGCGTTCGTCTCCATCATGGAAGGCTGCAGCAAATACTGCAGCTACTGCGTCGTGCCCTACACGCGCGGCGAGGAAGTGTCGCGCCGCTTCGAGGACGTACTGACGGAAGTGGCGGGCCTGGCCGCCCAGGGCGTCAAGGAAATCACCCTGCTGGGGCAAAACGTGAACGCCTACCGGGGCGCGATGGAAGGCGGCGAGATCGCCGACTTCGCCCTGCTGCTCGAATACGTGGCCGACATTCCCGGCATCGAACGCATGCGCTTCGTCACCAGCCACCCGAAGGAATTCACGCAGCGCCTGATCGACGCCTACGCGAAGATCCCGCAGCTGGTCGACCATTTATATCTGCCGGCGCAGCATGGCTCCGACAAGATCCTCGGCGCCATGAAGCGCGGCTACACGGGCCTCGAATACAAGTCCATCATCCGCCGCATCCGCGCCGTGCGCCCGAACATGGCCATTTCGTCCGACTTCATCGTCGGTTTCCCCGGCGAGACGCAAGCCGACTTCGACGCCATGATGAAGCTGATCGCGGACGTGGGCTTCGACAACAGCTACAGCTTCATCTTCAGCAAGCGCCCCGGCACGCCGGCCGCCAGCCTGGAAGACGACACGCCGCACGAGGTGAAACTGGCCCGCTTGCAGCAGCTGCAGGCGGCCATCGACGCCAACACTCGCAAGTACAGCCTGGCCATGGTAGGCACGGTGCAAACCATCCTCGTCGAAGGCCGTTCCAAAAAGGACACCGATGACAGTGAACTGCAAGGCCGCACCGAGAACAACCGCGTGGTCAACTTCGACGCCGGCCCGGACGCGCTGCAGCTGGTCGGCCAGCTGGTCGACGTGCGCATCACCGAAAGCCATTCCTACACCCTGCGCGGCGAATTGGTCGCCAGCGCCCCCGCATTGAAAAGAGCCAGTTGAAAACCAAAGCCCCGATACAGCCGCATTACTTCATCCCCGAGCCGCTCGATAACACGCGCCTGGCGCACCTGTGCGGACCGCTCGATGAAAACCTGCGCCAGATTTCCGCCGCCCTCGACGTGACGATTTTCCGCCGCGGCGAGAAATTCATCGTCGGCGGCAGCAATGCCGAACGCGCCGTGGAAATCCTCGAGCAGTTCTACGCCATCGCCAACAAGGTCGTGCCGCTCGAAGAAGTGCAGCTGGCCCTGGTGGAACAGCGCGCGGGCCTGTCCGCCGCCTCCGAACACCACGCCAACGCGCCCGCCAGCACCTTTGTCGAACCGGACATCGCCAGCCCCGTGCTGAAAACACGGCGCTCCGACCTGCGCGGGCGCACGCCGCACCAGATCGCCTACCTGCGCGACATCCTCGAACACGACATCAGCTTCGGCGTCGGTCCTGCCGGCACGGGCAAAACCTATCTGGCCGTCGCCTGCGCCGTCGACGCGCTCGAAAGGGACGCCGTCAAGCGCATCATTTTGACGCGCCCCGCCGTCGAAGCGGGCGAGCGTCTGGGCTTCTTGCCGGGCGACCTGGCGCAAAAGGTCGACCCGTATCTGCGTCCCCTGTACGACGCGCTGTACGATTTGCTCGGTTTTGACCGCACGCAGAAGCTGTTCGAGAAACAGGTGATCGAGATCGCCCCGCTGGCCTATATGCGCGGACGCACCTTGAACCACGCCTTCGTCATCCTCGATGAAGCGCAAAACACCACCGTCGAACAGATGAAGATGTTCTTGACGCGCATCGGCTTTGGCAGCAAGGCCGTGGTGACGGGCGACGTGACGCAAGTCGACCTGCACAAGAGCCAGACGAGCGGCTTGATCGACGCAGTGCACGTGTTGAAAGACGTGCGCGGCATCGGCTTCACGCAATTTAACAGCACCGACGTGGTGCGCCATCCGCTCGTCGCACGCATCGTCGACGCCTATGAAACGGCGCAGGCGGCCAATGCCGATGCCGCCCACTTGCCCTCCTTATTGAAACCAGCTGCCGCCAAAAATGTCCGAAAAAAATAAACTGTCCCTGTCCGTGCAATACCCGGACACCCGCTTGGAAGCCCTGATCACGCGCCCGAAAGTGCGCCGCTGGGTCAAGGCGGCCCTGTTCGCGCCAGCCGAATTCACGATCCGCTTCGTCGACGCGGACGAAGGCCGCACCCTGAACCGCGACTACCGCGAAAAGGACTACGCCACCAACGTGCTGACGTTCGCCTACAACGAAGGCGAAGAACTGGGCGACGACGAGCCGACGCGCGCCGACATCATCCTGTGCACGGACGTGCTGGAAAAGGAAGCGGCGGAACAAAAGAAAAGCGTGGAAGAGCACACGGCCCATTTGATCGTCCACGGCGTGCTGCATGCGCAAGGCTACGACCACATGGATGACGAGGAAGCCACCGAGATGGAAGGCCTGGAAACGGACATCCTCGCCAAGCTGGGGATTGCCGATCCCTACGCGGACCAAAAATAAACCGCGTAGGTCGGGGTAGGTCGGGTTAGGCGGCACGCCGTAACCCGACAACACCCCACATGCCACAATAGCACCATCAACCACACACGCAACAAGGACACACTATGGGCACTTGGGCCACCGACGCCTTCGGCAACGACTACGCCATGGATTGGGCGCAGGACTTGCACGAATATAAAACCCTGGAACTGGTCGAGACGACGCTCGACAACGTCATCGACAGCCAGGAAGCGGAGCTGGAAGCGCCGTTCGCCGCCGAAGCGCTGGCCGCGCTGGACGTGATCGCGCGCCTCCTGGGCAAGCCGGGAGAAAACGACCCGGCCACCGCGGAAGTGGACGAATGGGTGGCCGCCTGCAAGAAGAAGGTGACGCCACCGCTGCTGGAAAAAGCGCGCCTGACCTTCGAGCGCATCACGGCCGAATCGTCGGAACTGCGCCAGCTGTGGCAAGACAGCGAGCATTTCGCCGACTGGCAGGCCGACGTGGCGGCCTTGCGCGCGCGCGTGCTGGGCCCGGAAGCGGCGTAAAACATCGCGCAACGGCGCACTTCAACGTATTAAATTTACATCAAAAGCGGGGAAATCCGGTATGGCCCCACTTTTGGTGTATCCTATATCCCTTCGCAACAACGGCTCACGCCTCCTATGCCCGAGCACCCTAGTGGCGTCAGAACTGACGTCAAGCCCCACCGGTCACTGTTTGAACGCCTGACCGCACTCATTTCCCCCGAGCCAGAGAACCGTGCAGAATTGCTCGAAGTTCTACACGATGCGCATGAACGCAAGCTGATCGACGCCGACGCCCTGTCGATGATCGAAGGCGTGTTCCAGGTATCGGATCTCTGCGCGCGCGACATCATGATTCCCCGTTCGCAAATGGATGTCATCGACATCAGCAAGCCGATCGAGGAGTGGATGCCGGAAGTCCTGTCGACCGCCCACTCGCGCTTCCCCGCGATCGAAGGCGAACGCGACAAGGTCATCGGCATCCTGCTGGCGAAAGACTTGCTGCGTTATTACGCAGAAGAGACTTTCGACGTGCGCGACATGCTGCGCCCCGCCATCTTCATCCCCGAATCGAAACGCCTGAATGTGCTGCTGCGCGATTTCCGCGCCAACCACAATCACATGGCCATCGTCGTCGATGAATACAGCGGCGTCGCCGGCCTGATCACCATCGAAGACGTGCTGGAACAGATCGTCGGCGACATCGAGGATGAATACGACTTCGACGAAGCCGAGGACAATATCCTCTCGCTCAAGGAAGGCCAGTTCGGCCCCCGCTGGCGTGTCAAGGCGCTGACCGAAATCGAACAGTTCAACGAAGAAGTGGGCAGCCATCTGGTCGACGACGACGTCGACACCATCGGCGGCCTCGTGTCGAAGTACCTGGGCCGCATGGCGCACAAGGGCGATATTTTCGACCTCGGTAATCTGCGCTTCGAGGTACTGCGCGCCGATGCGCGCCAGGTGCACGTGCTGCTCGTCGAGCGCCTGCCCAACGTGCCGGAACTGGAACTCTGACATGCGCGTGCTGTAAATGCGTTTCAGACGCGTCGATCCCAACGCCCCCGCCAAACCGCCCCGCAGCACGTGGGCGCGCATGCTGACTGCCGCCATCGCCGGCGCCGTCGCGGTGCTGGCGTTCGCCCCTTTCGGCTACTGGCCGCTGCAAATCCTCAGCCTGGGCGTGCTGTTCTACCAGGTGCTGCGCGCATCGAACGTCAAGGCCGGCGCGCTGATCGGCTGGGCCTACGGCTTCGGCTGGTGCGCGGCCGGCACGCACTGGCTGTATATCTCCATGCACCGCTATGGCGATATGGCCGCACCGATCGCCGCCATCGCCGTGGCCTTGCTGGCCCTCCTGATGGCCATTTACGTGGCCCTGGCCATGGGCGCGGCCGCCTGGCTGCGCCAGCGCTGGGTGCTGTCCCTGCCCGCCATGACCTTGCTGATATTGCCCGCCACGTGGACCCTGTTCGAATGGACGCGCGGCTGGCTGTTTACGGGTTTCCCGTGGCTGGCCACCGGCTACGCCCACAATACCAGCCCGCTGGGCGGCTTTGCCCCCATCATCGGCTCGTATGGCCTGGGCTGGCTGGCGGCGCTGTCCGCCGGCGCCCTGCTCTTGCTGACGCACCGCACGCGCTGGTTTGCGCTGGGCGGCGTCATCGCGCTGTACGCGGCCGGCATCGGCTTGCAGTACGTGGCGTGGACCCACCCTGTCGGACGCCCGATCACCGTGCGCCTGCTGCAAGGGAACGTGCCGCAGCAGCAGAAATTCGACCCCGGCTTCGTGCTGGGCGCCCTGCAGATGTACCAGAGCGCCATCACCAGCGCGCCGGCCGACCTGATCGCCACACCGGAAACGGCCGTCACCGTGCTGCCGCACCAGCTGCCGCCAGGCTATCTAGATAGCCTGGGCACCTATGCACAGCAGACGGGCAGCACGATTTTGGTCGGCATGCCCGTGCTCGACGAGCAGCAGCGCTTCTACAATGCGGCCGTAGGCATCACGCCCAACGGCACGCCGGGACCGTACTACCAGTACCGCAAGCACCATCTGGTGCCGTTCGGCGAATTCGTGCCGCCCGGCCTGCACTGGTTTGTCGCCATGATGGCCATCCCGCTGGGCGACATGGGCCGCGGCGCGGAAGTACAAGCGCCTTTGCCCGTGCGCGACCAGCTGGTGCTGCCGAATATCTGCTACGAAGACTTGTTTGGCGAGGAAATCGCCGGCCAGCTGGCCAGCGCCCACCGCCATGGCAAGCAGTCGGCGTCCGTGCTGCTCAATATCTCGAACCTGGCCTGGTTTGGCGACTCGATCGCCATCCCGCAGCATCTGCAGATTTCGCAGATGCGCAGCCTGGAAACGGGCCGCCCGATGCTGCGCTCGACGAACACGGGCGCCACCGCAGTCATCGACGGCAAGGGCGTCGTGCAAAGCCTGCTGCCGCCGGAACAGCAAGCCACGCTGGCGGCCAAGGTGCAAGGCATGGGCGGCATGACGCCATACATTCTGTACGGCAATAAACTGGTGCTGGCCCTGGCCGCGCTGGCCCTGCTGACAGCCTTCCTGCTGTCGCGCGCCGCCCGCCGTGGCCGCGCCGCGCAGCAATAAGCGGCCGATATTGCCCGAAGAGTCACAGTGGGCCCGTAAAAACCGCTAAAATTAGCAAAACCCCGGCCCGGACGCGCTGCCAAGCATGCGTCCGGGCTTCAAGCAAACCTTAACAAAGCGCAGCCTCCCGCGCGGCGAACTCATACGATGCTCACATTTCAACAAATTATCCTGACCTTGCAAACCTATTGGGACAAGCAAGGTTGCGCCCTGCTCCAGCCTTACGACATGGAAGTCGGCGCCGGCACTTTCCACACCGGCACCTTCCTGCGCGCGATCGGCCCGGAACCTTGGCGCGCCGCGTATGTGCAGCCGTCGCGCCGCCCGAAAGATGGCCGCTATGGCGAAAACCCGAACCGCATGCAGCATTATTACCAGTACCAGGTGGTGTTGAAGCCGGCGCCGGAAAACATCCTCGACCTGTATCTGGGTTCGCTGGCCGCGCTGGGCCTGGACTTGAAGCAGAATGACGTGCGCTTCGTCGAAGACGACTGGGAAAGCCCGACCCTGGGCGCCTGGGGCCTGGGCTGGGAAGTCTGGCTGAACGGCATGGAAGTGACCCAATTTACCTACTTCCAACAAGTGGGCGGCCTCGATTGCAAGCCCGTGCTGGGCGAAATCACCTACGGCATCGAACGCCTGGCCATGTATCTGCAAGGCGTGGAAAACGTGTATGACCTGGTATGGACGGAGTGGGAAGAGAACGGCACTACGAAAAAACTGACCTACGGCGACGTCTTCCACCAGAACGAAGTGGAGCAATCGACCTACAACTTCGAGCACGCGAATACGGACCTGCTGTTCGAACAGTTCGGCAACTACGAAGCGGAAGCGAAGCGTTTGATCGAGCTGCAACTGACCCTGCCCGCCTACGAGAAAATCATGAAAGCGTCGCACAGCTTCAACATGTTAGATGCGCGTGGCGCCATCTCGGTGACGGAACGCGCCGCCTACATCGGCCGCGTGCGCACCCTGTCGCGCCTGGTGGCGCAAGCGTATTACGACTCGCGCGAACGCCTCGGTTTCCCGATGCTGCCCGCCGCAGACCAACCCGCCGCCGCTTGATCGCCTAGCTCATACACCGCCGTACCAGACAAGAACACCATGAACCAAACACTGCTCATCGAACTGCTGACCGAAGAACTGCCGCCGAAAGCGCTGGCCAAACTGGGCGCCGCCTTCACGGCCGGCATCGTCAACGGCCTGAAAGCGCGCGACTTCCTCGAAGCCGACAGCGTCGCCACCAGCTACGCCTCGCCGCGCCGCCTGGCCGTCTCCATCACCAACGTGCGCGAAGTCTCGCCCGACAAATCGATCCGCGAAAAAGTCCTGCCCGTCTCCGTGGCGCTGGACGCGAACGGCAACGGCACGCCGCCGCTGGCCAAGAAACTGGCCGCGCTGGGCTTCCCCGACCTGACGGTGGCCGAGCTGGAACGCGCCGCCGACGGCAAGGCTGAAAGCTTCTTCTACACGTACACGGCGCCAGGCAGCCAGCTCGCCGCCGGCGCGCAAGCTGCGTTGACCGAATCGGCCGCCAAGCTGCCGATTCCAAAACTGATGAGCTATCAGCGCCCGGACGGCACCACCGTGCAATTCGTGCGCCCTGCCCACAGCCTGATCGCCCTGCACGGCATCAATATCCTGCCGCTGACCCTGCTGGGCTTGACGGCCGGCCGCACCACCCTGGGCCACCGCTTCCTGACCGACGGCGAACCGATCGCCATCGCGCACGCGGAAAACTACGCGCCATCGCTGATCCTCAACGCCAGCGTCATCGCCAGCAACGAAGAACGCAAGGAACGCATCCGCGCCCAGCTGCTGGACAAGGCCGGCGCCGACCAGGTGCTGATGCCCGAAGCGCTGCTCGACGAAGTCACCGCCCTGGTCGAATGGCCGGTCGTGTATGAATGCCACTTCGAGGAAGAATTCCTGGCCGTGCCGCAGGAATGCCTGATCCTCACCATGCAGACGAACCAGAAGTATTTCGCGCTGACCGACAGCGAAGGCAAGCTGCGCTCGCGCTTCCTGATCGTCTCGAACATCGAGACGGACACGCCCGAGCACATCATCGGCGGCAACGAGCGCGTCGTGCGTCCGCGCCTGTCCGACGCCAAGTTCTTCTTCGAGCAGGACAAGAAGAAAACCCTGGCATCGCGCCTGCCACTGCTGGCCAACGTCGTCTACCACAACAAGCTGGGTACGCAAGCAGCACGCACAGAGCGCGTCAAGTCGCTGGCTGGCGCCATCGCCGCCAAATTGGACTACGACGTGGCACTGGCCGAACGGGGCGCCCTGCTGGCCAAGGCCGATCTGCTGACCGACATGGTGGGCGAATTCCCCGAACTGCAAGGCATCATGGGCACGTACTACGCGCGCCATGACGGCGAGCCGGAAGAAGTGGCCTTGGCCGCCTCCGAACACTACCAGCCGCGCTTTGCCGGCGACGCCCTGCCGTCCACCGCCACCGGCACCGCCGTGGCCCTGGCCGACAAGCTGGAAACCCTGGTCGGCATCTGGGCCATCGGCCTGGCGCCGACGGGCGACAAGGACCCGTTCGCGCTGCGCCGCCATGCGCTGGGCGTGCTGCGCATGCTGCTGGAAAAACGCTTGCCATTGTCGATCCAGGGCTTGCTGGCGGATGCGGCAGCGCAGTTCGCAGCGGTGCCCGGCTTCAAGGACCCGGTCGCGGACGTCACCACCTTCATGCTGGACCGCCTGCGCGGCATCCTGCGCGAGCGCGGCTTCTCGCCGAATGAAATCGAAGCCGTCGTGGCACAGAATCCGGACCGCCTGGACGACATCGTGCAGCGCCTGGAAGCCGTGCAGGCGTTTGCCGCACTGCCGGAAAGCGCCTCGCTGGCAGCTGCCAACAAGCGCATCACGAACATCCTGAAAAAGAACGAGGAAGCCGTCAGCCAGGTTGCCGCCGGCGGCGTCAACGTGGCGCTGCTGCAGGACGAAGCGGAGAAAAAACTGGCCTCCGCCGTCTCGCGCGTGCAGCCGGAAGTCGACGCGGCCTTTGCCAAGGGCGACTTCACCAGCACCCTGCAAACGCTGGCGCAGCTGCGCGACGACGTCGATGGCTTCTTCAACGACGTGATGGTGATGGCCGAGGATGTCGCCCTGCGCAACAACCGCCTGGCCTTGCTCTCGTCTTTGCACGGCATGATGAACCGCGTGGCCGATATTTCCAAGCTGGCGGCATAATGGGTACTCCGGCGCTGAAACTGATTATTCTCGACCGCGACGGCGTCATTAATCATGACTCGCCGGACTTCATCAAGTCGCCGGCCGAATGGCTGCCGATCCCCGGCTCGCTCGAAGCGATCGCCCGCCTGAACCAGGCTGGCTATCGCGTGGTGATCGCCTCGAACCAGTCGGGCATCGCGCGCGAATACTTCGACATGACGGTGCTGAACGCGATCCACCAGAAGATGCACACGCTGGCGCAGCAGGTGGGCGCCGATATCGACGCTATCTTCTTTTGCCCGCACGCGGGCGCGGACAATTGCGACTGCCGCAAACCGAAACCGGGCATGTTCCATGAAATCTCGCAGCGCTACAACACCAGCCTGAAAGGCGTGCCCACGGTCGGCGATTCGCTGCGCGACCTGCAGGCCGGTTTCATCAGCGGCTGCCTGCCCTACCTGGTATTGACGGGCAAGGGCGAAAAAACCAACGAGACGGGTGGCCTGCCGCCTGGCACCCAGGTCTTCCCCGACCTGGCGGCCGTGGTCAGCCACCTGCTCAAGGCGCCAGCGGCACCGGCGCCCACCGTGGCATTCAGTATCTAATTTTCGGAGAACCGCATTGCGTAATATTTCCCTGTTCCTGCGATCACTGCTGTTCATGATCATCATGATCGTGGCCACCATCGTCTGGGCCTGCGTGTGCTTTTTTGCCGCGCCATTGAGCTACAACAAGCGCTATTGGGTCACCTCGCGCTGGAACGTGTTTATCCTGTGGTGCGCCAAGGTCATTTGCGGCATCCGCTATGAAGTCAAGGGCGCCGAGAACTTCCCCGACGCGCCGGCCATCGTGCTGTCGAAGCACCAGTCGGCATGGGAAACCATCTTTTTGCTTCCCAGCCTGCCACGTCCGCTCGTGTATGTGTTCAAGAAGGAGATTTTGTACATCCCCTTCTTCGGCTGGGCCATGGCGCTGCTGCGCATGATCCCCATCGACCGCAAGCAGGGCAAGCATGCGTTCAAGAGCGTCGTCGCGCATGGCAAGCGCCGGCTGGCCGATGGCCAATGGATTATCATGTTCCCTGAAGGGACCCGCATTCCCGTGGGCCAGGCGGGCAAGTACAAGAGCGGCGGCACGCGTCTGGCCATTGCCACGGGTGCCGTGGTGGTGCCGATTGCGCACAATTCAGGCGAGTGCTGGCCCAAGCAGTCATTCCTCAAACGCCCGGGACTGATCACCGTCTCGATAGGCAAACCGATTTCGCCGGAAGGGCAAACCCCGGACAGCATGATGCAACAGGTGGAAAATTGGATAGAATCAGAAATGCGCGTCATTTCGCCTCACGCCTACAACGCTGGCTAGACGGCATCAGCGCGGTCATTCAGGAGCCGACACTGCGCCAGCAGATGAAGACCATCAAGGTCGGCGACCAGCAACTGGATTTGTTCGCGCATGACGTCTCGACCAGCACGCCCCCGGCGGTGCGCCCCACGGCACCGCCAGCGCCGCCCGTGGCGCCACCGGTAGTGGCGCCCGCGCCGCCCATCGTTCGTCCTGCCCCGCCTCCCCTGCCTTCTCCGCCACGCACCGCCGATGGCCCGCCATTGCGCCAGCTGCAGCTGGGCAGCCACCTCGTCGAATTCGCCCTGCGCCGCTCCACACGCCGTTCCATCGGCTTCATGATCGACGATAACGGCTTGCGCGTCACGGCACCCAAGCGCGTCACCCTGGCCGAAATCGACAACGCCATCCGCGCCAAGCAAGGCTGGATCGTCTCGAAGCTGCTGGAACGGGGCGAGCGCAAGGTGCAGCGCCAGCAGCGCCCGCCCGTGGCCTGGGTCGATGGCGCCGTGCTGCCCTACCTCGGTGGCGAGATCACCTTGCGATTGCACCAGGCGCCGCGCCACCGCGCCAGCTTCCAGCGCGAGACGAATGAGCTGCACGTATGGGTCACGCCCACGGGCAGCGAGCAGCAATTGAAGGAAAAAGTGAAAGGCTGGTTCCAGCACGAAGCGCGCCAGCTGTTCGAGGCGCGCCTGGACGTCTATGCGGACAAGCTGGGCGTGCGCTACGATTCGCTGTCGCTATCGTCGGCCGGCACGCGTTGGGGCAGCTGCACCATCGAGCGCAAGATCCGCCTGAACTGGCGTTTGATCCACTTCGCCCTGCCGCTGATCGACTACGTGGTGGCGCACGAGCTGTCGCACCTGCTGGAAATGAACCACAGCCCCCGCTTCTGGGCCACTGTGGAATCGATTTATCCCGATTATGACGGCGCCAAGCAGGCGCTCAGAAAGCGCTCGCAGGAGTTGCCTGTGCTGTTCACGTAGGCGCTTGTCGGATTACGCTCTACGAGCTAATCCGACGCCATTGTTGGCCGCGCGCCCATCACGGCAGCAAAGGCTTGATGGCCGCGATGGTACGCGGCGTGGCCCCCCGGTGCTGGTTGGCAAACGCCAGCGCTTTTTCTCCCATCAACGATAAACGCGACGGATCCTGCAGCAAGGCCGACGCCTGCGCCATCAGTGCATCGGCGTCCGCCACCAGCGCGGCGCCGCCGGACGTAATCGCCTGCTCGGTGACCAGCGCGAAATTGAAGGTGTGGGGACCGATCAGCACGGGCTTGCCCAGCGCCGCCGGCTCGATCAGGTTTTGCCCGCCCAGCGGCAGCAGGCTGCCACCGACGAAGGCGCAATCGCAGGCCGCGTAATACGCAAACATCTCGCCCATCGAATCGCCCAGCAGCACTTGCGTGTCGGCAGCAACGGCATCGTCCCGCGCCAGGCCGGACCTGCGCTGCACTGTCAGGCCCTGCGCCGCGATCAATTTTTCCACCTCGTCGAAGCGCTGCGGATGGCGCGGCACGATCAGCAGCAGCGCATGCGCGGGCAGGCCCGAGCGGATATACGCATCGAGGATCAGCTGCTCTTCCCCTTCGCGCGTGCTGGCGCACAGCAGCACGGGACGCTGGCCGATGGCTGCGCGCAGCGCCGCCCCCGTCGCCAGGGCAGCCTCGGGCACAACGACGTCGAACTTGATGCTGCCCGTGACGACGACGTCCCGCACGCCCAGCTGGCGCACGCGATCGGCGTCGTCCTGCGTCTGCGCCGCCACCAGGGTGATGCCGCGCGCCGCGTCGGCAATGAGTTTGCCCAGTCGCTGCGCCTTGCCCAGCGAGCGCTGCGACAGGCGCGCATTGGCCAGCACCACGGGCACTTTGTAGCGATTGCATTGGTGGATCAGATTCGGCCACACTTCCGTCTCCATCAGGATGCAGATGCGCGGCGCGAAATGGCGGATGAAACGGGCCGGCATGGCGCCCGTGTCGTAGGGCAGATAGCTTTGCACGAGGCGCGCGCCGTGTTTGGCGAACAGGGATTTACCCGTGGCGCGCCCCGTCGGCGTCATGTGTGTGAGGACGATGCGGCACGCGGGCCAGGCGGCCAGCAGCGCATCGATCAGCGGCTCGGCCGCGCGCGTCTCGCCGACGGAGACGGCGTGCAGCCAGATGGTGTTTGTAGCAGACGCCGGCTGGCGCCCGTAAAAGCCCAGGCGCTCGCCCCAGTGCTGGCGGTAGCCGGGTTCCTGGCGTCCGCGCAGCCACAGCCGCGCCAGCACCAGGGGCAAGGCCAGCCACCAGGCGAGGGTATAAAGAAGTCGCATGTTTATTGAATGTTAAAGTCAGGCGGGAGGATAGTCTGCCAGCAGGCGCCGTGCCGCGGCCAGCACGTCCGGCACGCCGGGCGGCGCGCCCTTGTCGCCCAGGTTGATGATTTTCGGCGACCAGTTGCCTTCCGTTTTCCACAGCGGCGAATCGGCATAGATTTCCACCGTCGGGCGCACGAAGGCGGCCGCAATGTGCGTCAGGCCCGTGTCGACGCCGACCACCAGCGCCGCATGGCGCGCCAGCAGGGTGGCGTCGCCCATCGATAGTTTCGGCAGCAGGCGCGCGTTCGGCAGGCCGGCCGCCAGCACTTCCGCTTCCGCCTTTTCCTTGGGCGAACCCCAGGGCAGCAAAATCGGCATCGGTGCCAGTGCCTGGCCCAGGGCGATCCAGTTTTCCGGTGCCCATTTCTTGGCGTCGCGCGCCGTGCCGTGGAAATACACGCAGTAGGGCGCTTCGCCCATCCAGTCCGGGCGCGGCTCGCTACGCGACACTTCCGGCAAGCCGAAATCGGCCGGCGTGTCGACCGTGTAGCCGAGCGCCGCGGCGGCCACCAGGCGGCCGCGCGCTACCGCATGTGTGCGCGGGTCGAGCGGAATGCTTTTCGTGTGAAAAATGCGCGAGATGCCTTCGTAGCCCGAGCCTTCGCTGCCATTGGCCAGACCGACCTTCTGTCCGCCCGGCGCCAGGCGCGCGGCGCCCATGATGATGCCCGTCTTGAGCAAGCCCTGGGTATCGAACACATAATCGTAGTGCGTCTGGCGCAGGCTGCGGAAGAAGGCGGCGATTTCCGCGCGCGTCTCTTTCTTGCCCAGGCTCTTGCGCCAGCGCCGCAGCGCGAACGGGAAGATGGTATTCACACGCGGGTTCAGGCGCACCAGGCTGGTGTAGCCCTCTTCGACCACCCAATCGATGGTCGCGTTCGGGAAATGGCGGGCGATGTCCGCCACCATCGGCAGGTTATGCAGCACATCGCCCAGCGAAGACACCCGCACCAGCAGGAGTTTCAAGGGCGCCTGTGCGCCAGGTTGACCGGCCATGCTGTCAGAACGGCAGGACGGCGTCAGGCTTGGCGGCCAGGATCACGCTCTTGAACTGGCCCTGGATGCGCGCCAGCGCTGCCGGCGTTTCCGCTTCGAAGCGCATGACGATCACCGGCGTGGTGTTCGACGAACGGGCCAGGCCGAAGCCGTCCGCGTATTCCACGCGCAAGCCGTCGATGGTGATGATCTGTTCATTGCCGGGGAAGACGGCGTCGCGGCGCAGCATGTCCATCAGCGCGACGTTCTCGCCTTCCTTCAGTTCCAGGTGCAGTTCCGGCGTGCTGTCGGACTGCGGCAGGGAGTTCAGCAAGCTCGAGGGATCCGCTTCGCGCGTGAGGATTTCCAGCAGGCGCGCGGCCGAATACAGGCCGTCGTCGAAACCGTACCAGCGGTCCTTGAAGAAGATATGGCCGCTCATTTCGCCGCCCAGCGGTGCACCCGTTTCGCGCAGCTTGGCTTTTACCAGCGAGTGGCCCGTCTTGTACATCAGCGGCACGCCGCCATGCTTGCTGATCCACGGCGCCAGGTGGCGCGTGCATTTGACGTCGTACAAAATCTGCGCGCCAGGGTGGCGGGTCAGCACGTCGGCGGCGAACAGCATCATCTGGCGGTCAGGGTAGATGATCTGGCCATCCTTGGTGACCACGCCCAGGCGATCGCCGTCGCCGTCGAAGGCGATGCCGATTTCCGCATCCGTCTCGGCCAGGCAGCGGATCAGGTCTTGCAGGTTTTCCGGATGCGCCGGGTCCGGATGGTGGTTCGGGAAATTGCCATCGACTTCGCAGAACAGTTCGATGACTTCGCAGCCCATGCCGCGGAACAGGTCGCCCGCGAATGCGCCGGCCACGCCATTGCCGCAATCGACGGCGATCTTGATCGGGCGCGCCAGCTTGACGTCGCCCAGAATGCGCTCGAGGTAGGCGGCGCGGATATCGTGCGTGGCATAGCTACCCGGCGTGGCGCTGGCGCTGCCGTCGTGCGCGACGATGCTGTGGTACAGCGCCTGGATCGCTTCGCCGTGGATCGCTTCGCCGGCCAGCACCATCTTGAAGCCGTTGTAGTCGGGTGGATTGTGGCTGCCCGTGACCATGATGCCGGAGCGCGTATCGAGCACATTCGTGCCGAAGTAGACCATCGGCGTGGCCACCACGCCCAGGTCGATCACGTCGACGCCTGCCGCTTGCAAGCCCTGCGCCAGCGCCGCCGTCAATTCCGGTCCCGACAAACGGCCATCGCGGCCGATCACGACCCGCTGCTCGCCCTTGGCCAGGGCGGCCTGGCCAAATGCCTGGCCGATCTTGTGCGCCACGCTGGCATCGAGGGTTTTAGCGATGATGCCGCGAATATCGTAGGCCTTGAAGATCGTTCTGGACAATGGAAGCATGGTGTGGGCGGTATAAGTAAGGGGCGAATAAGGAATAAATAGGGAGCCTGGCAAGGTGCAGCGTACGGCTGCCAGCTTGCTACTGCGCCAAGAGTATACCGAATTATACGCGCAGCAGATCGATCGACTTGCCCGACTCCACCCACTGCCTGACCCACAGCGGCTGGCGGCCGCGGCCTGTCCATTGTTCAGCGGTATTGTCAGGATGGCGATAACGTACCGCGACTTTGCCCGTGCGCGGGTGCAAACCATCGAGTATCAGCTGTTTCAGCGGAATGCCCGCCTGCTGCGCGATGGCCATGATCTGTTCGCGCGCCTTGTTCAAGTCTTCGCGCTCGCGGCTGTTCAATTCCTGTTTGACATTATCTTCCAGTTTGCGCAATTCCAGCATCGTCATCGTAGACAGATCCATTCGTACATCCTTTATATTAATTTAAATAATAAAATCACCTGGAATATACTACATTGCATAAACATTTGCGCACCATTGCATAATCCGTCGTCAATTGAATCACGGCTCCCGGTTTATTTAGCGGCCCAACATTAAGATTAAATGAAGAATATAACGGAAGCGCGCATGGAGGTGAATAAACATGAATGAAATGGCATTCCGGCATGCCGGCAAGGCTGGCGTGGCGCGGCGATTCATTCCGGCAGCCGTGCCGGCGGATTATGAGCAGTATATGACCGCAGGGAATGCGGCCAAATCAAATCCCCATCCGGCATAATCGGCACCGGCTTTTTTCTTCCCGCCCGCCATGCGCGCAATCAGTCATCTGCCGGCAATGTCCCAACATCAAAGGGCAGGCATGCTTATAATGCAGGCGCGTAGTCCACTTCACCCCGGCACATATGAAAACTTATTTTATCGGCGATCTGCAAGGCTGCCATGACCAAACCGTCGCACTGATCGAACGGATCCAAACGGCGGCGGATGGCCCGTACCGCCTGCTGTTCGCGGGCGACTTGATCAATCGTGGCCCCGCCTCGCTGGCCACCTTGCGCCACATTCATGCGCTGGCGCGGCAGGGCCTGGCCGACAGCGTCCTGGGCAACCATGACTTGCACCTGCTGGCCGTGGCCAACGGCATCCGGCCCGAGCATGCGTCCGACACCCTCGCCGAAATCCTTGATGCGCCCGACCGCGACGAGTTGATCGACTGGCTGCGCCAGCGGCCACTGGCACTGGAACACGACGGCCATGTGCTCGTGCATGCGGGTTTGCTGCCGCAATGGAGCGCGGCCCAGGCCCTGTCCCTGAGCGGGGAAGTGTCCAGCATGCTGCGCAGCGATGATTGGGTGGCGTTCCTGCGCACCATGTACGGCAACGAGCCGGCCGCCTGGCGCGACGACCTGCAGGGAGCCGACCGGCTGCGCTGCATCGTCAACGCCATGACGCGGCTGCGCTTTTGCACGCCGGACGGCGTGATGGACTTCAAGATGAAGGAAAGCGGCAGCCCGCCGCCAGGTTCCGGCCTATTGCCCTGGTTCGACGTGCCGGACCGGCGCAGCGCCGGCGACACCATCGTCTTCGGCCACTGGTCGGCGCTGGGACTGCAATTGCGTCCGCACCTGATCGGCCTCGACAGCGGCTGCGTGTGGGGCGGAAAACTGTCGGCCGTGTGCCTGGAAGACCGCTCGCTGCTGCAGGTCGACTGCCCCACGTACCAGCAGCACAGCGGCAAACGCTAAGTGGCAAGCGCGGCGCGCATATGCTTAATCGAAATCGGTCGTTGGCCTTGCCGCGCCTGGCCCGTATGATGGAGCTTTTGCCTTTGCCATCCCATGCACCCTGATACCGACAGACTGGCGCGCTGGCTGCTCGGCAGCCTGGAACTCGATACCGCCGTCCTGCATGTGGGCCAGTACTGCGGCCGCTGGCGCGCCTCCACGGCGGGCCGGGAACTGGGCAGCTTTCACCTGGTGCTCGATGGCCACTGCTATCTTCACCTCGATGGCGCGGCGCCGATCGCGCTCGGCCCGCGCGACGGCGTCTTCCTGCTGCGCGACTTGCCGCATTTTCTCAGCCCCCACAGCGACCCGCTGCAGGCGGTCAGCGCGCAAGCGATGCTGCCGCTGCAAACGCCCACGGAGCAGCCGGCGACGGCGCTGGCTTGCGGCTTCTTTCAATTTCGCGGCGCCCTCTCCGCGCTGATCGTCGACTCGTTTCCGCCGTATCTGCTGATACGCGGCGACGCGCCCGCCTTCAGCGCCGCCGCCGCGCTGTTCGACCTGATCCTGGCGGAGGCCGGCGGCGATCCGGAGCAGCCGTCGCCGCTGATCGCGCGCCTGGTCGAGCTGCTGTTCTTTTACCTGATCCGCCACGTGGCGCAGGGCGAGCAAGTGGCGGCCGGCTTGCTGTCGCTGCTGCACCAGCCCGCATTTTCGCCACTGCTCGAACGCATGCTCGACGCGCCCGCCGACGACTGGTCGATCGAGAACATGGCCAAGGCGGCGTGCATGTCGCGCGCCAGCTTCTGCAAGCATTTCGCCAGCGCCAGCGGCCACTCGCCGGCCCAGTTCCTGCTCCTGCTGCGCATGAAGATCGCCGCGCGCCGGCTGCACGACGGCGTTTCCGTCGAACGCGCGGCCGAACTGGTGGGCTACCGCTCGCACGCCGCCTTTACGCGCGCCTTCAAACGGGTCACGGGCGAGCAGCCGGGCGCCTACCGGCGCGACCAGAGATTGCGGCAGCTGGCCAGCTAAGCGCCTGCCGAAATCAAGGATCGCACAATCGCAGACGAACGAGCACAAAAGGACGACGCTGACGTCTGTTGCGTGCACGGCATGGCCGATATAATGGCCGGGTGACTTACTAACTTAGCAAGGTACCCCATGTCCCGTCTGACGCTGCACACTCTCGATACCGCCCCGGCCGATAGCCGCCCCTTCGTGGAAAAGGCCATCGCCAACAATGGCTTCCTGCCCAACCTGATCGGCGTTCTGGCCAATGCCCCGCTGGCACTGGAAACCTATCTGACCGTCTCCGGCATCAATGCGCGCGCCAGCCTGACGTTAATGGAACGCGAAGTGGTGCAGATCACGGCCGCGCGCATCCATGGCTGCGATTTCTGCATCGCCGGCCATAGCGCCATCTCGCTGAAAAAAGCGGGCCAGACGCCCGACACGGTACGCGCCCTGCAGCACGGCCAGCCGACGAACGACGCCAAGCTGGACGCCATCGCCGCCTTCGCCACGGCAGTCATCGCCACGCGCGGCGCCGTCAGCGACGTGGAATATCAAGCCTTCCTGGCCGCCGGCTACAACGAGCAGCAGGCGCTGGAAGTCGTGCTGGGCATCAGCCTGGCCACCCTGTGCAATTTCTCCAACAGCCTGGCCGGCACGCCCGTCAATCCGCAATTGACGCCCTACCTGCCTGGCGCCGTCTGACATGGCGAACCTCACTCACTGGCTGCACATGCATGCCGACCAGCTCGACCAATCGCCGGAGCTGGCTGAAACCGTATTACCGGCCCTCGCTGGCGACAAGCTGCTGGCTATCGGCGTGCCGCAAGAACACGGCGGCGCGGGCGGCGGCGTGCGCGACGCCATCGACGCCATCGCCAAAGTGGCCGAGCAATCGGTGACGGCGGCCTTTGTCTTCTGGGGCCAGCGCTGCTTTATCGAATTCCTGCTGCAAAGCGAAAACCGCGCGCTGGCCGAACGCCGCCTGCCCGCCCTGCTGGCCGGCACGCAGGCAGGCGCCAGCGGTTTGTCGAACGCCATGAAATTCTTGTCCGGCATCGAGCAGCTGCAAATCACGGGCGCGCGCCACGATGACGGCTTGCTCGTCGACGGCGGCCTGGCGTGGGTGACGAACTTGCGCAAGGCGGGCTTTGTCGCGGCGGCAGCAGTGGCGCCGGACGACGGCGCGCCACCCGTCATCATCGCCTTCGACAGCGGCACGGCGGGTGTCAAGCGCAGCGACGACCTGGACCTGATCGCCCTGCGCGGCAGCAATACGGCCTCCGTCAAGCTGGCGCAGGTGCACATCCCCGCCGCGGACATCATCAGCGACAATGCGCCAGCCTGGCTGCCGCAGGTGCGCCCGGCTTTTCTGGGCATGCAGTGCGGCCTGTCGATCGGCCTGACGCGCGCCAGCCTGGCCAAAGCGGCGCAGATTTCCGCCGGTTCGCGCAACCAGCTCACGCCACGCATCGAAGCGCTGCAAGCGACTCTGGAGGCAGCTGTCGCCACCCTGCTGGCCGGCGTGCACGATGGCCGCTTCAAGACGCAGGCACCAGCCATGTTCCGCCTGCGCATACAGCTGGCCGATGTGCTGCAGCAGGCCCTGATGCT
This sequence comes from Janthinobacterium sp. NKUCC08_JDC, assembly GCF_019345575.1. Lineage (NCBI taxonomy): Bacteria > Pseudomonadati > Pseudomonadota > Betaproteobacteria > Burkholderiales > Oxalobacteraceae > Janthinobacterium > Janthinobacterium sp. NKUCC08_JDC. Next base: position 278,138 of record NZ_JAHKQW010000002.1, read on the forward strand.
GGAACTGCAAGCGATGGGCGGACGCGCCTACCTGAACGCCGAACAGCATGGCTTTGCCCGCCGCTGGCGCGAATCGTCGTTCATCCCCATCGTCACCCCCAGCCTGACGCAATTGCAGGCGGCCTTGCAGCTGTTCGACAGCCAGCAGGCGGCCAAGGCGGCGGGAGCGCAGGCATGAGCGTTGCCGATTGGGCCTTGCAGGCGCAGGATCTGAGCTTCTCGTATGCTGGCGCCGCGCCCGTGTTCCAGCACGTCTCGCTCGGTGTGCGCAAGCGCGAAATCGTCTGCCTGCTGGGCGGCAGCGGCTGCGGCAAATCGAGCCTGCTGCGCGTGCTGGCCGGCTTGCAGCCGCCATCCACGGGCGAGATTCAGTTCCTCGACGCTCCCATGCGCGAACCGGACCCGCGCAGCGCCCTCGTCTTCCAGCAGGCCAGCCTCTTGCCTTGGCTGAACGTCACGGGCAATGCCGGCTTCGGCCTGGACTTCAAGCACCAGCCCAAGCTCACGCGCGAGGCGCACCAGGCGCGCGTGGCGCAAGCCATCGAAGCGGTGGGCTTGAAGGGCCGCGAAAAGCTGTATCCGTCCGCCCTGTCGGGCGGCATGGCGCAGCGCGTGGCCTTAGCCCGTGCGCTGGCGCGCGAGCCGGAACTGCTGTTCGCCGACGAACCGTTTTCCGCGCTCGACGCCATCACGCGCGCCGAGATGCAGTCGCTGCTGGTCGACGTGGTGCACCGCTGGCACACGGCCGTGCTGCTCGTCACGCACGATATCGACGAAGCGATCCTCGTGGCCGACCGCATCTTGCTGATGGGCGGCAAGCCGGGCAACATCGTGCGCGAATGGCCCGTCTCCATCAGCCAGCCACGCATCGGCCACAGCGCCGACGTCATCGCCCTCAAGATGGACATCCTCGACGCCCTGCAGGCGCTGCAAAAGCAGGATCAAGCGCCCGCCTTTGCTCCCAATTAATCGACCGGAACATTCCCATGACATTCGAAGACCACAACAAACCCCTGCACATCTGCGCCTCGTCCGATTGCGACTGCGGCCTGACGCGGCGCGACTTCCTGCGCATGTCGGCACTGGCCACGGCCAGCGTTGCTTCGCCCCTGCTGTTCGCCGGCGACGCCATGGCCCAGCAGGGCCCGAAAGGCGACGACCAGCCCGTGAAAATCGGCTACCTGCCCATCACCGACGCCACCCCGCTGCTCGTCGCCCACGCCCGCAAGCTGTTTGAAGCGGAAGGCTTGCAGGCGGAAACGCCGCGCTTGTTCCGCAGCTGGGCGCAGATCATCGAAGCCTTCGTCGCCGGCCAGGTCAACGTGATTCACCTGCTGTCGCCGGCCACCCTGTGGGTGCGCTACGGCGCCAAGTTCCCCGCAAAGGTCGTCGCCTGGAACCACGTCAACGGGTCCGCGCTGACGGTGGCCAACGAGATCAACAAGGTTTCCGACCTGGGCGGACGCACGGTCGCGATCCCGTTCTGGTACTCGATCCACAACATCCTGCTGCAGCAGATTCTGTCCTCGAATGGCTTGACGCCGGTCACGCGCGCGCGCAACGCGGCCATCAAGCCGAATGAAGTCAACCTGATCGTGCTGGCGCCGGCCGAAATGGTCTCGGCCCTGGCCAGCAAGTCGATCGCCGGCTACATCGTGGCCGAACCGTTCAATGCGGCGGCGGAAAACGCCGGCATCGGCAAGATCCTGCGCTTCTCTGGCGACGTGTGGAAGAACCACGCGTGCTGCGTCACCTTCCTGTCCGAGCGCGACATCAACACGCGTCCGGAATGGGCGCAAAAGGTCACCAATGCCATCGTCAAGGCGCAGCTGTGGACGCGCACGAACCAAGTCGACACGGCCAAGCTGCTGTCGAACGTGGGCGAGCACCGCTACACGCCGCATCCGCTGCAGGTGCTGACCAAGGTGCTGGCCACCACCGATTACGCCGGCTACGAAAAGCAGGGCCTGATCGTGCACAAGAACTGGCAGCAGCGCCGCATCGACTTCCAGCCGTATCCGTTTGCCTCGTACACGGAAGAACTGGTGCGCGCCATCGGCCGTACCAAGGTCGAAGGCGATACGCGCTTCCTGGCCAACCTCGATCCGAAGTTCGCCGCGCGCGACCTGGTCGATGACCGCTTCGTGCGCAAGGCCATCACGGCGGTCGGCGGCCCTGCCGCCTTCGGCTTGCCGGCCAACCTGCTGCGCAGCGAAACCGTGGCGGTCTGACAATGGCGAGCAAGTTGTTCACGAAGTTCGGCCTGCCCCTCGTGGGGCTGGCCTGTGCCTTGCTGCTGTGGTCGATGGGCGTGACGGCGCTGGAGAAATCCACGCCCATCGCCACCGCTTTTGCGCCCTTGCCCACGGCGCTGGCGTTCCAGGAGATGGTGGGCGGCGCGGATATCTGGCTGCACGTGGTCCTGAGCCTGCAACGGGTGGCCGTGGGCCTGGGACTGGCCATCGTCATCGGCGTGCCGCTCGGTGTGCTGGTGGCCATGTCGAAGAGCTTTTCCGGCGCGGCCATGCCGCTGTTCCAGCTGCTGCGCATGATTTCGCCGCTGTCGTGGATGCCGATTGCCGTGATGGTGCTCGGCGTCGGTGATGCGCCCGTATACTTCCTGCTGGCGTTTGCGGCCGTCTGGCCGATTTTGCTCAATACGGCGGCCGGCGTGGCACGGCTCGATCCGAACTGGCTGCTGCTGGCGCGCAGCCTGTCGGCCACGCGCAGCGAAATCGTCTTCAAAGTGATTTTGCCGGGCATCACGGCCGATATTCTGACGGGCGTGCGCCTGGCCATCGGCATCATCTGGATCGTGCTGGTGCCGGCGGAAATGCTGGGTGTATCGGCGGGCCTCGGCTACTTCATCCTTGATACGCGCGACCGCCTCGCGTATTCGGAGCTGATGGCCGCCATCGTGCTGATCGGGATTTTAGGCTTTATCCTCGACTATCTGGCCCGCGCCGCGCATGCGCGCTGGCTGCATGTGAAGAATTAAGCGGCCGTCTCCAGCGGCAGCGTAGCGGCCACGGCCGCCTGCGTTGCCGCCGCCAGTTCGCGGCGGTGCGCGTCCAGCGTCGCCACTGGCGCCAGGCAGGTCAGGCGCGCCGTGATGGGCGGGCCGCTCAAGATCGCCACCATGCTTTGCGCAAAGCTCATGTCGCCGATGAAATCGACGGCGTGATGCAAGGCCCCCTTGTCATCCACATACACGAGCGCAAACGGCTGCACCGGCACTTGCGCGTCGATGGCAGCCTCGAACAGATTGGCGTGGAACGGCAGGATCTGCCCTTGCGCGGCGGTCGTCCCTTCTGGGAAGAACGCGATGCGCTCGCCCGCCGTCAATTTATCCACCAGACCCTGGAAGATCAAGCGCAGATCGCGCTTGCTGCCCCGCGAAATGAAGATGGTGCCTGCGCGTCCCGCCAGCCAGCCGAGGATCGGCCAGGCGCGGATTTCCGCCTTGGCGACGAAACGGCACGGGTGGACGGCATTGATGACGAAGATGTCGAGCCACGAAACGTGGTTCGCCACCACCATCGCATGGTCGAGGGCCGGCACGCTGTCGGCCGGCTGCGCCACGTGCACGCCGCAAATGTCGAGCAGCTGCGTCGACCAGCGGCGGATGCGCCGGTTGCGTCCCTCCAGGTCCAGCCAGGGAAAGAGCACGGCGCTCTTGGCCATGCCGCAGCCCAGGTGAATGGCAATGCGCGCGAGGCGGTAGGTAAGCAGAAGTTTCAAATGACACCAGATAAAGAAGCAAACCCACAGCAAATTCTGGGGTCAGACCCGGCGGGGGAATCCGCCCCAATGGGGCGAATTCCGCTCCTGAAAGGACTGACCCGGGCAGTATGCTGGAGTTTCACTCCAGTACAAAAAATTAACGCTGAAACGCCACCTGTCCGGCAACGATGGTCGCCTTGACGATGCCGCTCAACTCATAGCCGAGGAAAGGCGTGTGCTTGCCCTGGCTGGCCAGCGATGCCGACGACACGGTCCAGCGCGCGGCGGGATCGAAGACGCAGATGTCGGCCGCTTCGCCCACGGCCAGGCTGCCGGCCGGGATGCCGGCGACACGGGCCGCGTCGGACGTGACCTTGGCCACGGCGCGCGCCAGCGGACGTGCACCCGCTTGCGGCTGCTCCAGTGCGTAGTCGTCGGCCCATTTCAGGGCCAGCGACAGCAGCAGTTCCAGGCCCGTGGCGCCGGGCGACGCTTCGCCGAACGGCAGCAGTTTTTCATCGTCATCGACGGGCGTATGGTCCGAGCACATGGCGTCAACCGTGCCATCGAACAGGCCGGCGCGGATCGCATCGCGGTCGCGCTGGCTGCGGAACGGCGGCGTGACCCTGGCGTTCGGATCGAAAAAGCCGATGTCGGCGTCCGTCAGGTGCACATGGTGCACGCCCACGTCGCAGGTGACGGGAAGACCTTCGGCTTTGGCCGCGCGGATCAGTTCCAGGCCCGCCGCCGACGAGATGCGGCACAGGTGCACGCGCGCGCGGCTGGCGCGCATCAGTTCGAAAATCGTGTGCAGGGCGATGGTTTCGGACATCACGGGCACGCCGGACAAGCCCAGGCGCGACGCCAGCGGGCCGCTGTGGGCGATGCCGCCACGGCCGATGTGCGGGTCTTGCGGGCGCAGCCAGACCGTGTAGCCGAAGGTGTTCGCGTACTGCATGGCGCGCAGCAGCACGGTCGTGTCTTCGATCGGCTCCTCCGCCTGCGCGAAGCCGATGCAGCCCGCTTCCGTCAGTTCCGCCATTTCCGTCAGCGACTTGCCCTTCAAGCCCATGGTCAGTGCGCCCAGCGGATGCACGTGGGCCTTGTTCTGCGTCTTGGCGCGGTATTTCAGCATCTCCACCAGGCCCGGCTCGTCCAGCACGGGATCGGTGTCGGGCGGGCAGACCAGGCTCGTGACGCCGCCTTGCAGCGCCGCCTGCAGTTCCGATTCCAGGGTCGCCTTGTATTCGTAGCCCGGCTCGCGCAGGCGCGCGGACAGGTCGACCAGGCCGGGGGAAACCACCAGGCCGGCCGCGTCGAACGTCGTGTCGGCCTTGAAGCCGGCCGGGGCGCTGCCCACGGCCAGCACCTTGCCATCGGCGATAAACAGGTCTTGCAAGCCATCGATGCCGTTGGCAGGGTCGATCAGGTGGCCGTTCTTGATATGTAGTGTCGTCATGCTCGCTTACTCGTCCTTGGGCTATCAGCCCTGATTACCAGCCAAAATACTCATCACCGCCATGCGCACGGCGATACCGAACGTCACCTGCGGCAAGATCACCGCCTGCGGACCGTCGGCCACGGCCGAATCGATTTCCACGCCGCGGTTCATCGGGCCCGGATGCATGACGATGGCGTCCGGTTTCGCCAGCGCCAGGCGCTCGGGCGTCAAGCCGTAGCTCTTGAAATATTCCTGCGCCGACGGCAGCAGCGCGCCGCTCATGCGTTCATTTTGCAGGCGCAGCATGATGATCACATCGACGCCTTTCAAGCCTTCATCCATGTTGGTGAAGGTGCGTACGCCCATCTGTTCCAGGCCGCCCGGCAGCAAGGTGTGCGGGCCGATGGCGCGCACTTCCGGCACGCCCAGAGTGGTCAGCGCGTGGATGTCGGAACGGGCCACGCGGCTGTGCAAAATGTCGCCCACGATGGCCACCGTCAGGTTGGTGAAATCCTTCTTGTAGTGGCGGATCGTGTACATGTCGAGCAAGCCCTGGGTCGGGTGCGCATGGCGTCCGTCGCCCGCGTTGACGACGTGGACGTGCGGCTGCTTGGTGTCGATCAGGTGCTTGGCGATCAGGTAGGGCGCGCCCGACTGCGCGTGGCGCACGACGAACATGTCGGCATGCATGGCCGACAGGTTGTCGATGGTGTCGAGCAGCGACTCGCCCTTGCTGGCCGACGAGGCCTGGATGTTCAGGTTGATGACGTCGGCCGACAGGCGCTTCGAGGCGATCTCGAAGGTGGTGCGGGTGCGCGTGGAGTTTTCAAAGAACAGGTTGAAAACGCTTTTGCCGCGCATCAGCGGCACCTTTTTCACGTCGCGGTCGGAAATGCCGACGAACGAGGAAGCCGTGTCGAGAATGTGGTTGACGATAGACTTCGGCAAGCCTTCAATCGTCAGCAGATGTTGCAGTTCGCCGTGTTTATTCAGTTGCGGATTAAGCATGGTGGGTATCTATGGTGAGCGTGAATTTTCCATCGTCGGCTTGCTTCAGGACCAGGGCCTGGCCCGGCGGCACGGCAGTGAAGGCGGCCACGAAATCGGCGGCCACCGGCAACTGGCGTTCGCCGCGGTCGACCAGGGCGGCCAGCATGATCTTGGCCGGGCGGCCATAGTCGAACAATTCATTGATGGCCGCGCGCGTCGTGCGGCCCGTGTACAGCACGTCGTCGACCAGCAGGATGGTGGCGCCGGCCACGTCAAAGCTGATCTGCGTCGGCTTGACGTCCGCATGCAGGCCCTTCTGGGCGAAGTCGTCGCGGTAGAACGAGACGTCGAGCACGCCCAGGCGGTCGAGCAGATTCAGGTCGCGCGCCAGGCGTTCGGCCAGCCAGGCGCCGCCCGAATGGATGCCGACGATGGCCACGTTGGGGATGCCCGCCAGGCCGCTTTGCACTTGCTGCAGCAAGACCCCGTACAGGGCCTCGGCGTCGAGTTGGGATGGATTCGTAGGATGCGGCATAGAGTTCTTAATCATTCAGGGAGGGAGTCTAGGGTCAGATTAATAATTCGCGTCGAAATACTGTTGCAGGATGATGGCGGCGGCGCGGTCGTCGATGACTTCGCCGCGCTTGGCGGCGATGACGGCCGAGGAATAGCGCTCGTCGACCAGCTCCACGGGCAGGTTGAAGCGGCCATGCATCTGGTTGGCGAAACGGCGGCAGCGCGCGCTCATCTCGTGTTCCGTGCCATCGGGATGGCTGGGCAAGCCCACCACGATGCGGCTGGCGCCCCACTCCTTGATCAGGCTATCGATGGCGGCAAACTTCGGCTCGTTCGCCGTGGCCGTGATCACGCTGAGCGGTTTGGCCTGGCAAATCATGGTATTGCCGATGGCCACGCCGATGCGTTTCAAGCCGAAATCGAAGGCGAGGATGGTGTCGATGGCGTCACCGCTCATGCGTGTCCGGCTTCCGATGCCAGCATGAGAGGATCGATACCGAGCAGCTTGATGGCCGCCACGTAGCGCTGCTCGATGGGGAAATCGAACAGGATGTCGGCAGAGGCGCCCACCGTCAGCCAGCCGTTGCGGCCGATCTCGTCTTCCAGCTGGCCCGGGCTCCAGCCCGAGTAGCCGATCGAGACGAGCATGCGCTCGGGACCATCGCCCTTGGCGACGGCTTCGAGCACGTCGATCGAGGTGGTAAACGCCACCTCATCGGTCACCGTCAGCGACGAGGAATAGCGCGCGCCCGGCGTATGCAGCACGAAGCCGCGGTCGTCCTGCACGGGGCCGCCGAACATGATCGGTTCATTGATGATGGGTGTGTCGCTGCCGGCCGCCAGTTTCAGATCGATGCGGTCGAACAGCACTTCCATGGTCATGTCGGTGGGCTTGTTGATGACGACGCCGAGCACGCCGTTTTCATTGTGTTCACACACGTACACGACCGTGCCGCCGAAGATCGGATCTTGCATGGCCGGCATCGCAATGAGGAAATGGTTGGCCAGATTCAAGGTGGAGGAACCGGTCGCGGCCGGTTCTCCCACACCCTGCATCAGACGATGTCCTGGTAGAGTCTGGTCGATTTTACTCTTTTTCATACGCGATGCTCTCTCTGTGGGCTTGCTGGCAAGTCTCGCTTACCCCGCTATCGTACGCCTGGCGCAAGCTGCCGCGAATCTTGGGCGGCGCGCACCGTGGTGCCAGGCGTTATTCTTGTTATCTTATAAATTAATAATCAATTCGCTTTGCCTGCCGGCGCATTTCAATGCCAATTGTAAAATTGATTGCAAAATCGCTGTCGCACATAAAGTACCGCGAACATACCCGGTAGTTTACACTGAATTGCCGCCGCAGCGACGCCAAAGGCGCGACGCGAGCGGCCATAAAGCCCTGTTGGCGGCAAAAAATCGCCTATCTTTGACCCTGAACACGCGAAATAATGACAATCAAGACTTCCCTGGTGTGGTTCCGGCGCGATCTGCGCGCGTTTGACCATGCTGCACTGCATCACGCCCTGCGCCAGAGTCAGGCCGTGCATTGCGTCTTCGTCTACGACACCGCCATCCTGGCGGCGCTGCCGCGCCGAGACCGGCGGGTCGACTTCATCCATGCCAGCGTGGCCGAGCTGGCCGCCGAGCTGCGCCAGCTCGGCGGCGACCTGATCGTGCTGCATGCGGACGCGGCCGAAGCCATCCCGCGCCTGGCCGCCGAATTGAACGCCGACGCCGTCTTTGCCAACCACGACTACGAGCCGCAAGCGATCGCCCGCGACGCCACCGTGGCCGCCGCGCTCACGCATGACGCACGCCTGTGGTTCAGCTTCAAGGACCAGGTGATCTTTGAAAAGGACGAGGTGCTGACCTTGTCGGCCAAGCCGTACACCGTCTACACGCCGTACAAGAATGCCTGGCTGAAGAAAATGCGCGCGGAACCCGCCTGCCTGGCGCCGTTCGATATCGAGCCGCATGCGGCCAGCCTGGCGCCGCCGCGCGCCGGCACGCCCGCGCCCCTGCCCACCTTGGACGAACTAGGTTTCGAGGCCAGCAACCTGGCCGAACTGGCCATCCCCACCGGCATGTCGGGCGCCAGCCAACTGTTCGAGGATTTCCTGCCGCGCGTGGACCGCTATGACGTGGCGCGCGATTTTCCCGCCCTGAAGGGACCGTCGTATTTGTCCATGCATCTGCGCTTCGGCACCGTCTCGCTGCGCTACCTGGTCCGCACCATCGTCGACCTGATGGACCGGGGCGGTGGCGGCGATGGCGCGCCCGTGTGGCTGGCAGAACTGATCTGGCGCGATTTCTACGCCATGATTTTGTACCAGAATCCGCACGTGGAAGGCGGTGCCTTCAAACCGGCCTACGATGCCATCGCCTGGGAAACGGGGCCTGACGCCGTTGCCGCGTTTGCCGCCTGGTGCGAAGGGCGCACCGGCTATCCGCTGGTGGACGCGGCCATGGCGCAGCTGAACCAGACGGGCTATATGCACAACCGCCTGCGCATGGTCACGGCCTGTTTTTTGATCAAGGACCTGGGTATCGACTGGCGCCGCGGCGAAGCGTATTTCGCGCTGCACCTGAACGACTTCGACCTGGCCTCGAACAACGGCGGCTGGCAATGGGCTTCGTCGTCGGGCTGCGACGCGCAGCCCTACTTCCGCATCTTCAACCCCATTACACAGTCGGAAAAATTCGATGCCAGCGGGCGCTTCATCCGCCGCTACCTGCCGCAGTTGAAGGCGCTGGGCGACAAGGAAATCCACGCGCCCTGGCTGGTGCCGCGCATGCTGCTCGATCAAAAAAACATCGTGCTGGGACGCGATTATCCGGAACCGCTGGTGCAGCACGACGAGGCGCGCAAGGAGACCCTGGAGCGTTATGCCGTGGTGAAGGTGGTGGCGTAATCGGGCCCGTGGTGACGTCGGGTTACGCGCTTTGCGCTAACCCGACCTACCCGACATACACCGTCGGTCAACAGACGTAGGTCGGATTAGCGGGGCAAAGCCGCGCGTAATCCGACAACATTGTTGGCATTGGCGCCGGTTACGCCACGCCGTTGCCCAATAACCGCCCCACCTCCGCCAGCAATTCCGCCTCCTGGAACGGCTTGCCGAAATACGCATTCACGCCCAGCTCGAACGCGTGCGCGCGGTGCTTGTCGGCGCTGCGCGAGGTGATCATGATGACGGGGATGGCGCGCGTCTTGTCGTCGCTGCGCACATTGCGCGTCAAATCAAAACCATCCATGCGCGGCATTTCCACGTCGACCAGCAGCAGGGCCGGCATGGCGGCCGGTTCCAGCGCATGCAGCTGTTCCAGCGCATCGAGGCCATCCTTGGCCAGCAGCACCTGGTAGCCTTCGCGCTCGAACAGGCGCTGCATCACGCGGCGCACCGTCAGCGAATCGTCGACCACCATCACGCGCACGGCTGGCGTGGCCAGCGCGCTGGAAGCGGCATGCTGCTCGCTGCTGGCCAGCGCATACTGCGACAGCAGTTCCGGATGATGTTCCAAGTGCTGCGCCAGCGCCACAGGGTTCAGGATCAGCACGATATCGCCCGTGCCCAGCACCGTGGCGCCGGCGATGCCCGGCATGCGCGCCAGTTGCGGGCCCACGTGCTTGACCACGACTTCGCGGTTGCCCACCACGTCATCGACCTGCAGCGCCAGCCTGTCATTGCCATTTCGCAGCAGGAGCACGGGCGCATAACGCTGCGTGGCCTGCGCCGCCGGCGTCTCGCCCAGCATGGCCGACAGGTGGTGCAGCGCCAGCGACTGTCCGTGCGACTCGATGCGTCCGGCCGCCCGCACCTGCTCCAGCTGTTCGCCTTTCAGGTGCAGCACCTGCTCCACCAGCACCGATGGCAAGGCATACGTCCTGCCGTTCGCCGCCAGCAGCACCACTTGCGTGACGGCCAGGGTCAGCGGCAGGTGAATGGTGAAGCGCATGCCCAGGCCAGCCTGCGTCAGCGTTTCCACGCGCCCGCCCAGGGCCAGCGCTTCGGAGCGCACGATGTCCATGCCAAAACCGCGACCGGCCAGTTCCGTCAGGCTGTCGGCGGTGGAAAAACCGGGCGTGAAAATCAGTTCGGCCGCCTGCGCGTCGGTCAATGGCGCATCCGTCGCCACCAGGCCGGCGCCGTGCGCCTTGGCGCGGATGCGTTCCAGGTCCAGGCCCGCGCCATCGTCGGAAAAGGCGATCGCCACTTCATTGCCCTGCTGGCTGACCTGCACCAGCAGCTCGCCCGTCTCGCTCTTGCCTGCGGCCAGGCGCGCGTCGCGCGGCTCGACGCCATGCACGATGGCGTTGCGCAGCAAATGCTCGAAGGGCGCGGCCATGCGTTCGAGCACGCTGCGGTCGATTTCCACGCCACCGCCGCGGATGTCGAGGTTGACGCGCTTGTCGACTTCCTTGGCGCTTTGCCGCGCCACGCGGAACAGCCGTTCGGCGATGCTGGCAAACGGCACCATCCGTATCTGCATCAGGTCGCGCTGCAGCTCGCGCGTCAGGCGTGCCTGCAGCACCAGGTCGTCCGTCACCGCATCGACGCTGTGACTGAGGTTTTCATGGAACGACGCCACGTCGTTGACGCTTTCGGCCATCATGCGCGTAAGTTCCTGCAGGCGCGTAAAGCGGTCGAATTCGAGCGGGTCGAATTCGCGCTCGCTGCCGACGGCCATGCGCGAGGCGATCTGCGATTCGGCCTGCATTTCCACTTCGCGCAGCTGGCGCCGCAAGCGCGTCAGGTTGTCGGAAAACTCGGACAGCGAAGCGCCGAGCACGCCCACTTCATTTTCCATTTTGGAACGCGTGATCGACACTTCGCCAGCCTGGTTGACCAGGCGGTCGAGGATATCGGCGCGCACGCGCACCAGCGCCGCCTTCGGTTCGGCGGGCGGCGTGTCTTCCATGCCCGGCAAGGGCAGCAACGGTTGCTGCAGCTGCTCGAACAAGTGCAGCGCATGGTCGTAATGGGCCAGCAATTCCTCGAAGGCCTGCGGCGTGGCGGTGCCCGCGTGCAGCATGTTTTCGATGTGCGTCTCGATTTCATGCGCATGCTGGCCCAGGCGCATGGCGCCGGCCATGCGCGCGCTGCCCTTGACCGTATGCAGGGTACGCAACAGCATCTGCGCCTGGCCGCTGTCGTGCGGCTGCTGCTGCCAGCTGCGCAGCGCCTCGCCGATCTGCGGCAGCAGGTCGGCGCCCTCTTCCAGGAAGACGGACAAGAGATCGAGGTCGAGTTCATCGCTGATGCCGGCGCTGGCCGCCAGCAGCGCGGCCGCATCGGCCGGCATGATGGCGGGCGCCGGCGCTTCCGGCGCCGCGTATTCCAACGGCGGTGCGTGTTCGAAACCGGCGTCGAACAGGTCGTCGCTGGCGCCAGTGTCCTGCGCCGGCGCGTCGATAACCTCCGGCTGCAGCGCATCGGCGACGATGCTTGCATACGTCGCTTCGAACAGCGTCTCGAGCTGCGGCACCGGGACTTCAGCGACCGGCTCGACAGGCCGCGCCGGCGCGCCGACGATGCTGGCGTAAGCTTCCGCAAACAGGGCGTCGAGCCGCTCTTCCTTGCTCTCGCCGGGAGGCGCCGTCAAGGCGCGCCACAAGGTGTTGAGCGCTTCGATCATGTCCGGCTGCGTTGGCGCCAGGTCGCCCAGCGCGAATGCCTGCAGCATTTGCCCGATGCGCTGCGTGGCCTGTTCCAGCACGTCGTGCTGTTCGGCGCGCAAGCCGGCCAGCGGCGGCACTACCGTTTCGATGACCGTTTCCAGCGCGTGCACCAGGTCGCGCAGTGACTGGAAGCCGACCGTGCCGGACGTCCCCGCCAGGGTATGCACGGCTTGCAGCGCCTCAGCGCTGACGGCGCGCTGTTCATGGCGCCATTCGCCGAAGTCGCGCGTGAGCACGCGCAATAATTCATCCGTCTCGGCCAGGTAGATGTTGTACAAGGGAAGACTGATGCGCAGTTCGCCCACGTGCTTGAGGTGATCGTCCGGCGCTTCGTGGAGCGTGGGCGCCGTGGCCAGGGGCAGTCCGATCACATTGCCATTGCTGGCCACGGGCGCGGCCGATGCCGGGCGAGGCTTGCGCAGTTCGAACGGTCCGCCTTCGCGCACGCGCTCGGCCGCCATCAGCAGCATGCCGGCCTCGCGCTCGCGCCCCGCGCCGCCTTCCAGTTCGGCCACCCATTCGCTGAGCTGGTACCAGCCGTAATTGAGCAAGGTAAACAAGTCGTCGCTGACGGGGCGCGCCTCGGCCAGCCAGGTATTCATGACGCGTTCGATGGCGCCGGCCGCTTCGGCAAACTGCGCCAGGCCGATCATGCGGCTGCTGCCTTTCAGGGTATGGAACGAGCGGCGCAGCATGGCCAGGTGGTCGCCGCTGGCGGCCTGCTCGCGCGGCAAAGCCAAGGTGGTGTCGATGAAGGCCAGCACTTCGCGCGCTTCGGCGATGAAGATGTCGAGCATCTCCGCGTCGACATCGGTCACCGCCGGCACAGCATCCATGCCGGCGGGCGCAGCGGGCGCCAGTGCCTGGTCGAGTAAGGGCACGGGGCCGGCGGCGGCGACTTTTTCAAATGGCAAGGCGCGGAAGGTGCCGGCGGCCGCATCGAAATGGAAACGCCCGCTGGCCGCCTGCGCGTTGCGGCCCAGCATATCGGCAAAAAATCCCAGCGCGCTGACATTTTGCGCGATCTCGTCGAGCGCCTCGGCGCGCGCCTCCGCATTGGCATCCGCCTTGGCGTCGGCACCGGCCAGCTGCCGCACGGCCGCATCGACCTGCAGCACGGCGGCGCGCGCATCTTCCTGTTCCAGCCCGGCCAGCTGCTGCTGCAACTGCTCCAGCACGGGCGCGACGCCATCGAGCGCGCCCGCCGTCCCCGCACCCACCGCATCCGCGTAATACGCGTTGAGCACCTTTTCCACCTGGCGCAAGCCCGTCTTCATTTCCTCGGCGAGCGCGGCCACCGTCTGGCCCTGTTCGATCTGGCGCGACAGCTCGCCCGCCGTGACGGGCGGCGGCGCTTCTCCAGCCAGCAGCGCCTGCAGGCGCGCGGCGATGGTTTCCGCGTTGCCCGCGAAATCGTCGGGCAAGCGGCGCAGCTGCTCCAGGCCCGTGTCGGCAAACAGCAGCGCCATGCCGATTTCATTTTCCAGGGCCGCGCTGCGCCCGCTGGCAACGGCTTGCCGCGCCACGGCCGCGCATTCGCGCAGAAGGCGAGCCAGAGCCGGCTGCTTCAAGGTCTCCACATGCGCCGCCACCTGTTGCAGCGCCTCGTCGAAATCCGTGCCCAGGGCTGGATCGAGGTCGGCTTGCGCCAGGCGGCTCCAGCTGGCGCGCGCCTGCGCCAGGGCCGCGCGGGCACCTTGCAAGGCGTCCTGGTCGACCTGGCCGTAGCGCCGCGCTTCCACGTCGGCCGGCAGCATGCCTTCCAGGGCGAAAGCGTCGCGCAACTGGCGTGCCTCCGGCGTCGGCTCGCGTGCGGCGGCGATGAAGAACAGGGCGTCGCGCAGCATCGCTTCGGGCAGGCTGGCCGTTCCCTGCGCCAGGCGGCGCAATTGCAGGTTGATCAGGCCGAACAGCTGCTTGACGTTGAGCGTGCCCATGCCCTCGCCGCTGGCCGCCAGTCCCGCAAACGCCTGCATGGCGAACCAGAAGGTGCGCGCGGGCGCGTCCTGCTGCGCGTCGGCCACCAGGGTCAAGGTGGCGTGCAAGTCGCCAACATGCTGGCGCCGCGCCGCGTCATCCTGCGCCTTCAGGAAGGGCAGTAAAGACTTTTCAAAGCGCCCGCGCCAGGCCGGGTACTCGGGCACCGGGGGCGATTCCGCCAGCGCGATGGCGTGCCCTTCCAGCGTCGACGCTGGCGGGAAAAACAGGTCGGCCGGGTGGATGCGCTCGGCGCCCAGCATGGTTTGCAGGTCGCGGTAATAGGGGAACAAACGCGCCGGCTGCGGCGGCGTGCCGGCCACCAGGTCTTCCAAGTATTCGCTCAAGGCTTGATACAGTTCGGCGACGACTTGCGCATGGTCCAGCGTGTATTCGAGGCTCCCGTCGCGAAAGCGCGCCAGTGCCTGTTCCGCAGCGTCCGTCAGCAGGCTGGCGCCGGCCACGTCCACCATCACCAGCGCGCCATGCGCCTGGTGCAAGTGCGAGCGCGCATGCTGCAGCGCCGTGGCGCGTTCTTCGCGCTCGCGGCCACCCGCTTCGAACAGGGCTGTTTTCGAGCGGCCCAGCGCTTCGCGGATTTCCACCATCACCCACGACAAAGGCTCGCTGTCGAACGGCTTGGACTGCTGTGGACTATCTGGTGTGCTCATGCATGCCTCGGTAAAGAATTCGCCCTGGACTGGCGCGGCGTTCAGGCGGCGACGCGGAAGCGCGACACCGAGTTTTTCAGTTCCTGCGCCAGCATCGACAACTTGTGGATCGACTGCGCCGTTTGCTGCGTGCCGTCCTGGGTCTGCTCCGTCACGCTCAGGATATGCTGGATATTCAAGGCCACGCCGCTGGCCGAACCGGCCTGCGTGCCGGTGGCGAACGAAATGCCCTGGATCAGTTCGGCCAGGTGTTTCGACACCTGGCTGATGTCGTTCAAGGCCGCGCCGGCCGCGTCGGACAGGCGCGCGCCCTCGACCACGCCTTGCGTGGACGTTTCCATCGCCCGCGTCGCATCCTGCGTATCGGCCTGGATGGTGCGCACCAGCGCACCGATCTGCTTGGCGGCGGCGGCCGAGCGTTCGGCCAGGCGCTGCACTTCCTCGGCCACGACGGAAAAGCCGCGCCCCGCCTCGCCGGCCGATGCGGCCTGGATGGCGGCGTTCAGCGCCAGCACGTTGGTCTGCTCGGTGATGTCGGAAATGAGCTCGGTGATTTCGCCGATTTCCTGCGACGATTCGCCCAGGCGTTTGATGCGCTTGGACGTATCCTGGATCTGCTCGCGGATTTCATGCATGCCCTTGATGGCGTTTTCCACGGCCGTCGAACCCTGCTGCGCCGCCGCCACCGATTGGCGCGCCACGTCGGCCGAGACGCTGGCCGACTTCGACACGTCGGTAATCGCATTGGCCATCTTGACGACGGTGGCGCTGACGCCCTGGATTTCGCGCGACTGCTGCTGCGACGCGATCAGCAGCTTGCTCGAGATGCTTTGCGCCTGCGTCGAGGCGCGGTTGACCTGTTCGGCTGTCGCCGTGACCCGCCCCACCAGGCCGCGCAATTCCTCGACCGTGTAGTTGACGGAATCGGCGATGGCGCCCGTGATGTCTTCCGACACGGTGGCCTGCACCGTCAGGTCGCCGTCGGCGACCTTCTGCAATTCGTTCATCAGGCGCAGGATGGCCGCCTGGTTCTGCTCATTCCTGGCCTTCGCCACTTCCTCTTTCTCCTGCGACTGCAGGCGCCGGATTTCCGCTTCCTGGCGCCGCCGCTCGGCGTCGCGCGTGCGGTTGACGGAGTCCTGCAGCAGCACCCTGCCGATGCCGGCCGCCGCGATCAGGGTCAGCAACACGCCGCCGACCATCATCCAGAAGGCGATGCCCAGGGTTTCCTGGTTCGCGTGGTACATCTGCTGCAGCAGAGTCAAGCGCTGGCGCAGGTCTTCGTTCTCGTTGAAGATCAGCTGTTCGGCGCTTTTCGCCGAACTGAATTTATCCAGGCGGTCGAGTATCGAGGAGACCAGCTTCTGGTACGTGTCGAAACTGGCTTTCAGCGCCACCATCCGGTCGCGCAGTTCGGCGTCGCGCGTGGGCGCCAGCTGCAGCGACACGCTGCCATTGAGCAGGCCTTCGACGGCGGTGCGGAAATACGTCGTGTCGCGCCCCAGCGAAAACGCCGTTTCCGAGCTGATGCTGCCCGACGAGAGGAACTCGCTGGCGCTGCGGCTCATGCGCTGGCTCAGCATCATCAGGCGGCCGATGACGGCCAGGTCGCGCGCATTGCCGCCGCGCTGCACCTTCAGGGCCGCGATTTCCTCGGTCTGCGCCAGCAGCGCCGGCGACAGCGCGTTCAATTGCTGCAAGGTCTTGTCGAATTCGCCCAGCTCCGGCTTCAGGCGCAAGATGGTGCTGGCCGCGCGGTCGCTGCTGGCCCATTTTTTACGCGCGTCGCCCACCGCCGCCAGCAGGGCGGCACGCGACTCGCCGATATCGCGGCCGTGATACGTTCCGCCGCGCAGCATCAGGCGGAAATCCTGGTTCAGTTCATTGCGGCTTTCCTCGAGCTGGCGGAACGCTTCCGGATTGCCCTGCACGGCGTTCGGCGCGGCCTTGCCGATGCGCTGCGAATGCATCAGCGCATCGCTGGCCAGCTGCGTCTGCGCCGAGGCGATATTGCCGCTGCGCGTGTTCAGCCCCACGAACAGCAGGCTGGCGGCCAGGCTCAGGGCCATCACCGTCGACAGGATGCTCAATTGTTTTTGCAGCGGAAAATGGCCGATCAGCGGCAGCCGCAAGTCGCTGACCGGCGCGCTGGCCAGCGACTTGCGCCGTCCCAGCGCATCGCGCAGGCGCAGCGGCAGGTCGGCCGCCGATGCCGGCTCGCCGGGCGCGTGCTCCGCTTCGGGCATGCCAGCGGCCAGGATGGGAGAATTGGCGCCCATCAGCCAACATCCTTGTGGACGGCAAGGCCGCCAAAGCCGGCATCGAGGAAGCGTTCCGATTGCGCCAGCTGCGCCAGGTCCAGGCGCAGCCACTGCTGCCCCTCGCTGTCGCGCAGCGCCTGCGCCGCCCACGATGGGAGCACACTCTGCGCCGCATCCTGAACGGGCACCGATTGCATCGCGCGCAGCTGGCGCAAGCCCAGTACGCGCTCGACCAGCAGTGCGCAATTGAGGCCCAGACGCGGAGAAAACGTGATGATGCGGCAGTGATTGCCGGGCGTGCAAGCCGGTTCGCCCATGTAGCGGGCCAGGTCGACGACCCCCGTCAGGCGTCCGCGCATGGCCGCCAGGCCCAGGTACCAGTCCTGCGCCAGCGGCACGCCCTGGATCTGCACACCGGCGGCAATGACGATTTCACCGAGCTGCGTCAGGTCGAGCAGGCATGGCCGGCCACCGAGCATCACGCCCAGTTCCTTGCGCGCCGCCAGCGCACCGCTGCGCGCGGCCTGTATCCGCTCGATCAATTGCAGCTGATACTGGCGCAAGCGCCCCTGCCGCGCGCCCGTCTCGAAAGATGGCATGGCGGCAGCGGCAGGCGGAAAGGCCGCTGTAGGCACGCCGTGACCTGGCATCGTGTGCATGCTCAGGAAAGCGCGGCGATCTTGGCCAGCAGCTCGGCTTCCACCACCGGCTTGACCAGGTAATCGCGCGCGCCCTGGCGCAAGCCCCAGATGCGATCCGTTTCCTGGCTCTTGCTCGAGCAGATAATCACCGGCACGTCCTGCAGTTCCGGATCGCGGGCGATGGCGCGCGTGATCTGGAAGCCATTCGCACCGGGCATCACCACGTCCATCAGGATCAGGTCGGGCCTGGCCTGCTTCAGCTGCGCCAGCGCGTCGGCGCCGTCCTGCGCCGTGAGGACGGCATAACCGGCACGCACCAGCATCTCGCTCAGGTAGTAGCGTTCTGTCGGCGAGTCATCGACGATCAGAATTGTGTGTATGGCCATCTGCTTCCTTGCTGCGTTGTCAATCAATAAATCACTACTCAAAATGCCCGGCCAGGTGCAGCCGCACGGCCTCCAGCAGCGCCTCGCGCGCCAGCGGCTTGACCAGGCAGGCGCTGGCGCCTGCCATGGCGCCGCGCGCGCGGTCGAACAAACCTTCCTTCGACGACAGCATCAGCACCGGCGTGGCGTGATACGCGGCGCTGGCCTTGATCAGCGCGCAGGTGCGGTAGCCGTCCAGGCGCGGCATCACGATGTCGCACACGATCAGCGCCGGCTGGCAGTCGGCGATCTTGGCCAGGGCCTCGAAGCCGTTTTCCGCCACCACCACGCGATAGCCGGCCTCGCCGAGTATCTTCGCGGCCGCGCTGCGTATCGTCGCGCTGTCGTCGATGACGAGTATCGTGACGCTCACGCACATGGCATCGGATGGCGTCTCGGGCAAAAAAGGACGCGTCATGTGATTATTCGACAATTTTTCATACCATAGCACAGGCAGCCGCGATACCTGTGTGCGGCAGCGGCATCCCGTGGGCCTGATTGATTACAGCGCGACCATCTCGAAATCGTCCTTGCGCGCGCCGCATTCAGGGCAGGTCCAGTTCATCGGAACATCGGCCCAACGCGTGCCGGGAGCGATGTCTTCGTCGGGCAAGCCGGCCGCTTCATCATAAACCCAGCCGCAAATAAGACACATCCACGTTTGGAATTGCTGCGTTGTTTCGTTGCTACTCACGTTCTGCCACCCTTCAATCAAGTAAAATGCTGAATTAGGTATCTTAATCTACCCGCCGTGCAAAACCAAACTTCTCCCCTCATATTAAGCTTCGGCGTGTCCGATCCGGTCGGCGCGATCGGTATCCAGGCCGACCTGGCCACCTTTTCAGCCTTCGGCTGCCACGGCCTGTCCGTCACCACGGGCCTCTTGATCAGCGATACGGCCCGCGTGGAAGACGTGCAGGCGGTCGACCCGGACTGGGTTTCAGACCAGGCGCGCGTGCTGCTGGAAGACATGTCCGTGGCCGCCATCAAGATCGGCGCGCTGGGCAGCGTGGAAAACGTCACGGCCATCGCCGAAATCGTCTCCGACTATCCGGACGTGCCACTGATCCTCGATCCATTCATTTCGGCGCTGCCGGAACAGGGCATGGACGACGAAGACATCCTCACGGCCGTGCGCCAGCTCCTGATCCCGCAAACGACACTGCTGGTGCTCTCGCCGGTGGAACTGGAACGCCTGGCCGAGACCTGGCGCGACGCCGATCCGGACGACACCCTGCAAAACGACGTCGACTACCTGGTGGCCCTGGGCTGCGAATACGTGCTCGTCACCGGCATGCCGGCCGACGCCAGCAAGTCCGGCACGGCCGAAGGCAAGTTGCGCGCCAATACCCTGTTCGGCGAAGACGGCGTGGTGCGCCACGACGAATGGCAGCATCTGCCCGGCATCTTCAACGGCGCCGGCAGCACCCTGTCGGCGGCGGCCACCGCCCTGCTGGCCCTGGCGGAAAACGAAGACGACGTGCCGCAGGTGGTCGTGGCGGCGCAGGAATTCACGGCCGGCGCGCTGGCCCACGCGCAGCGCCACGGCATGGGCAAGCTGGTGCCGAACCGGCTGTTCCGGCAGCAGCGCCAGCGCGGCGCCCAATAATTCTGTAGACCAGACAGACCAGACGACACAGACAACGATCCACTTTCAAGGCACGATTATCATGACGACGACTTCACAGAACGACATCCTGTTTGCCCGCGCACAAAAAACCACGCCAGGCGGCGTCAATTCGCCCGTGCGCGCCTTCCGCTCCGTCGGTGGCACGCCGCGCTTCATCACGCGCGCCAAAGGCCCCTACTTCTGGGATGCGGATGGCAAGCGCTATATCGACTACATCGGCTCCTGGGGCCCGGCCATCGTCGGCCACGCCCACCCGGACGTGGTGAAAGCGGTGCAGGATGCGGCCGCGCTGGGCCTGTCGTTCGGCGCGCCGACGGAAGGCGAAGTGCTGATGGCCGAGGAAATCACGCGTTTGGTACCGTCGATCGAGCAGGTGCGCCTGGTGTCGTCGGGCACGGAAGCGACCATGAGCGCCCTGCGCCTGGCGCGCGGCGCCACGGGACGCGACAAGATCGTCAAGTTCGAAGGCTGCTACCACGGCCACGCCGATTCGCTGCTGGTGAAAGCGGGCAGCGGCCTGCTCACCTTCGGCAACCCGACGTCGGCCGGCGTGCCGGAAGACTTCGTCAAGCACACGCTGGTGCTCGACTATAACAACGTCGAGCAGCTGAAAGACGCCTTCGACAGCTTCGGCGCGGACATCGCCTGCGTCATCGTCGAACCGGTGGCCGGCAATATGAACCTGGTGAAAGCCACGCCGGAATTCCTGCAGGCGATGCGCGAGCTGTGCACGCAGCACGGCGCCCTGCTCATTTTCGATGAAGTCATGTGCGGCTTGCGCGTGGCCCTGGGCGGCGCGCAGGCGCTGTACGGCATCAAGCCGGACCTGACGGCGCTGGGCAAGGTGATCGGCGGCGGCATGCCGGTGGCGGCCTTCGGCGGCAGTGCGGCGCTGATGCACAACATGGCGCCGCTGGGCGCCGTCTACCAGGCCGGTACCTTGTCGGGCAACCCGGTCGCCGTGGCGGCCGGCATGGCCACCTTGAAACTGATCCAGCAGCCAGGCTTCTACGAGCAGCTGGGCGCCACGGCCAAGCGCCTGGCCGAAGGCCTGACCGCCGCAGCCAAAGAAGCCGGCGTGGTCTTCTGCGCCGACTACATCGGCGGCATGTTCGGCATTTATTTCAGCGAAACGCCACCGACCAGCTATGCGGAAATGATGGCCGGCGACCGCAGCAAGTTCAACGCCTTCTTCCACGCCATGCTCGACGAAGGCGTGTACTTCGCGCCCGCCGCCTTCGAAGCGGGTTTCGTCTCGGCGCAGCACGACGATGCCGTCATCGACGCCACCATCGCCGCCGCGCGCAAGGTGTTTGCTAAGTTAGCCTAAACGCAGTCAGACAGTCGCGGTGTCCATCACCGCGGCCACCAGCGCCGGCAAACTGGCCATGTCGCTGAACACGACATGCGCGCCGGCCGCCTTCAGACGCGCTTCCTGGCCGGGCGCGATATGCCCGCCGCCGATGAATCCCAATACCGTCATGCCCGCCGCCACGGCGGCCGTCACGCCCGTGACGCTGTCTTCCAGCACCAGGCACTGGCTTGGCGGCACGCCAAAGGCGGCTGCCGCCGCCAGGTAGACGCCCGGATGTGGCTTGGCGTGGCCAACCAGGTCCGGCGTGAACACGCGCTTGTCGAACAGCGGCGCCATGCCAGTGCGCTCGAGCGCCGACAGCACGCGCGCGCTGACGCTGTTCGAAGCGACGGCCTTAGGCAGCGGAATGGCGGCCAGCGCCTGCGCCACGCCGGGCACGGCGCGCAATTGCGCGTCGCAAGCCGCATCGACGGCGTTGCCGATGGCCATAATCTCGTCGGCCGGCAATTGCGGCAAGCCCAGTTCCTTGTAGATATCCTGCATCAGCGGCACAAGGCGCTGGCCCAGGCGCGGCTCGATCAAGCCTTGCAGGGTGACGCCCTCGGGCAGGTTCGGCAGGCGCGGCCCCAGCAACTCCAGCAGCGCTTGCAGGGCCACGGCTTCACTGTCGATCAGCACGCCATCGCAGTCGCTGATCAGATGGGTAAAGCGCGGTGGGGTGGTGGCGGTATCAGGCATGGACTCTCCAGAAATCAATAGTGACGGGAAATGCGGCAGCCAGCCGGCCAAGGCCGGCATCGTAACGATCATAGGTGGAACAGGCAGACGCTACCACGCAGAAAATGTCTGAATGACGATACTTTTCTGCACAGCAGGCGGCAGGCATCAATCGGCAAATAACAATACCAATTCAATACCACGCAATACCAGTGATTATCGCCGATTTTTGAAATTGCTGCGCTCGTGCTGAAACCGGGGCGCGGAGCACCCCGGCGATGCTGCGATACGGCTTATTTCAGCCAGCCGCGGTGGCGGAAGTACAGGAACGGTGCGATGGCGCTGGTGATCATCAAGCCCCAGGCCCATGGATAGCCGAACGACCATTCCAGTTCCGGCATCAGCTTGAAGTTCATGCCGTACACGCTGGCGATCAGGGTTGGCGGCAGGAAGGCCACGCTGGCCACCGAGAAGATCTTGATGATCTTGTTCTGGTTGATGTTGATGAAACCGACGGTGGCATCCATCAGGAAGTTGATCTTGTCGAACAGGAAAGACGTATGGCCATCGAGCGATTCGATGTCGCGCAAAATCTGCCGCGCTTCCTCGAACTGCTCGGAATTCAATAAGCGGCCGCGCATCAGAAAACTCACGGCGCGGCGCGTATCCATCATGTTGCGGCGGATACGGCCATTCAAATCTTCCTCATGGGCAATCGCATTCAGCGCTTCGGCCGCGTGCGCATCGGTAAATTCCTTTTGCAGCACGCGCGTGCTGACTTCTTCCAGGTTCTGGTAGATGCCTTCGAGCACGTCGGCCGAATACTCGGCATCGGTGGCGTACAGGTCGAGCAGCACGTCCATGTAGTCGGCAATCGAGCCTGGCCGCGAACGGGCGCGCATGCGCACCAGGCGGAACACGGGCAAGTCGTCCGTATGCATGGAAAACAAAATCTTGCGGGCCAGGATGAAAGCCACGGTGATGACGCGCGAGGGGCCGTCGTCCTCTTCGCGCAGGAAGTCCGTGCGCAGGTGCAAGTCGCCGTTTTCCGCTTCGTAATAGCGGGCCGA
This sequence comes from Janthinobacterium sp. NKUCC08_JDC, assembly GCF_019345575.1. Classification (NCBI taxonomy): domain Bacteria; kingdom Pseudomonadati; phylum Pseudomonadota; class Betaproteobacteria; order Burkholderiales; family Oxalobacteraceae; genus Janthinobacterium; species Janthinobacterium sp. NKUCC08_JDC. The sequence goes on from NZ_JAHKQW010000002.1 coordinate 301,189, forward strand.
CGCTTCGATATCCTTGACTTCGTCTTCGCCCGGCAGGGTGACGTTGTAGATGGCCTTGACCCAGGCCCGTTCGTCATCGGTGGGGTCGGTCAGGTCGACCCACACCGGTTCGGCATTTTCGAGGTCTGCGCGGCTGTCGATCGGCACCTGGTTGAGCCGGCCATTCTGTAATACAAAGACATTGATCATGCGCGCTCTCAGCCGGATGTGGGGTTATCGTGATGTGCTGGCGCTGGCGCCAAAAATGAAAACAGCGCAAGTGTACCCGCAAAGGCCTTTTCACGACCACCCCCGGCACCGCTTTTTCACGGAAAAAGTGCGGCGTTGCACCAAGCGGGGACGATTAAGATGCTGCGCCGCAATAGTGCCAATCAGGCAGCTTTAACTTTATGAAAAGAAAGCCCGCTGCCATCAAGGCAATTCCGCCGCCCCCATGCGGCGCAGGATCACGCCCGTGCGCCGGTTCAGGTAACCCGTATCGCGGTGACGGTCGTAAAAGCGGGGATTCGGCAGCATCACGGCCAGTTTCGCCGCCTGTCCCGCGCTCAGGCCCGCCGCGCTGACCCGGTAATAGTGGCGCGCGGCCGCTTCGGCGCCAAAGGTGCCCGTGCCAAACTCCACCACGTTCAGATAAATCTCGAAAATGCGCTCCTTTTCCATCAGGTTTTCCAGCATATACGTGATGATCAATTCCTGCCCCTTGCGCACATAGCTGCGCGAACCGGACAGGAACAGATTCTTCGCCAGCTGCTGCGTGATGGTGGAGCCGCCCGCCACGACCTTCTGCTTCTTGCTATTCTTTTCATATGCCTTTTGCAAGGCTTCCCAATCCACGCCTTCGTGCTCGGAGAAATTCGCGTCTTCCGATGCGATGATGGCCCGTTTCAGGTTGTTCGAGATGCGGTTGTACGGCACCCACGTGTGCTTGATCGTGGCCTTGGGATTTTTGTCCTGCAAGACAGACAACTGTTCGCGCATGAAGGCCGTGCTGGACGGGTTATGGTCGACCCACCACCAGATTTGCAGGAAGAAATACAGTTGCACGACGATAAAGGCCAGCACGGGGACGATGAACAGCCACTTGATCCAGCCGTAGCGGCCACCGCTTTTGCGGGCGCCCTTCTTGCCGGCGCTCACAGGGCACTGCGCAGTTGCGCCAGCAAGTCCTGCGTCTGCGGCCGCACGCCACGCCACACGTAAAACGCTTCAGCCGCCTGCTCCACGAGCATGCCCAGGCCGTCGCGCACCTGCGCGCCATGCTGTACGGCAAAGTCCATGAAGACGGTGGGCTGGGCGCCGTACATCATGTCCAGCGCCAGGGTATGGCTACCGAAGATACCGGGTGGCATGGGCGGCAAGTCGCCCGCCAGGCTGGCCGAGGTGGCGTTGATGACGATATCGAAGACGCCATCGGGCTGCGCGAAACCGCCGGCGCGCAGCTGGCCGGGGTGCGCCAGCGCATCGGCAAACTGCGCCACCAGCGCCTCGGCCGTGGCCACGGTGCGGTTGGCAATGAAGATTTCCTGCGGCCCCTGTTCCAGCAAGGGTAGCACGACGCCGCGCGCGGCACCGCCCGCCCCCAGCAGCAGGACGCGCTTGCCGGCGACACTCACGCCCGCGTTGCGCACGATGTCCGCCACCAGGCCCGCGCCATCGGTATTGTCGCCAAGAATAGTGTCGCCATCAAAACGCAGGGTATTGACAGCGCCGGCCGCGTGCGCGCGCGGTGTCAGCTCGGTGGCCAGCGCACACGCATCGAGCTTGAAGGGCACCGTCACGTTCGCGCCCTTGCCACCCTCGGCGGCAAACGTCCGGGCCGCCAGGGCAAAGCCGTCGAGCGGCGCCAGCCGGCGGTCATAGACGATGGGCTCGCCCGTCTGCAGGGCAAACGCGGCGTGGATCAGGGGGGACTTGCTGTGGGCGATGGGATTGCCGAAGACACAATATTGATCGGGATTCATTGCTTGCTTGTTCAATTGCTGCCGCCAGTCAGGTTAGCTTCCATTTTTTCTTCGCGCGTAAATTTGAAGCGGGTAATCACCACCCACAGGTCATCCTTGTCACTCGACAACATGTTCGGTGGAAAACGGCCAAACGGCGCCGCGCGGCGCACGATGGCCAGGGCCGCCGCATCGAGCGCCGGGTTGCCCGAGCTTTTCTCCACGCGGGCGCCGCCTTCCTTCTGGTAAATCGTGCCGTCCTGAAAGATGGGGATGTAGACGACCAGTTCGCCATACATCTTGCGGCCATTCTTTTGCGGGAAATTCAGAGTGCCAATTTCCTCGATGCGCTTTTGCAAGGTCTTGTAATACATGGCATAGCCGACCTCTTGCGTGCTGGGCGTAATGAAGGTCTTGCGCGGGCGCTTGTTCTGATCTTCCACGGTCTGGCTGATCTCGGCCGCCATGCGGGCGATGGCCTTGCTGCTTTCCATCAAGTCCGAGCCGGTGGCCAGAGGATTGGGCTTGTCTTTTTCCGTGACGGGCGCGGCGCTGTAAGGCGTGGGCCTGGCCGCCTGCGTCAGCAATTCCTGCTGTTTTTGTTCCAGTTCGACGATGCGCCGGGCGCTGGCCTTGACGCTGTCGCCCTCTTCCACCTTGCGCATGTCGGGCAAGGGCGACTTGGCGCGGCCCTTGTCGGCTTGTCCGCCACCATCAAGGTTGGCTTGCGCCAGGGCATCGGCCTTCAGCGGCTTGTTCGCATGCTTGGCGTTGACCAGGATCACTTCCAGGCCGGGGTCGGTGGCGACGGCCCGCTGCGGCGCCGGGGCGACAAAATGCATCGCCAGCAAGGCGCCGTGGGCCAGCAGCGATACCGCCACGGCTATCATCAGGAAACGATTCTCTCGGAAAGACTTCACGCGCAACCCAGTTCGCAACAAACACACCATACAAGATGGCTGAATTCTACGTCAAAGGGCGGTGCCGGCAACAATTTTCAGCACCGCCTTTGTAGCCTGACTGGCGCCTTATTTGACCTCGGGCTCGCTGACCACGTCTTCGCTGGCCAGTTCCGCCACTTCCGCATCGGCGTCGCTGAGCTGGTTCGCCGCTTCCGGCGGAGCTTCCGCTGCCACGTCGCCTTCATCGGCCACGTCGTCGCCCGACTCTTCCTCGTAGTCGAGCTCGGCATCGGCCGCCGCATCGGGTACGGCGGCGATTTCCAGCAGGCGCGCTTCGATGCTCAGGTCGACTTCATCCCAGCGCAGCAAGTCCAGTTTCACCTGGGCGCCGCGCGCCACCGATGGCATGCCCGGCAACTTGATGACCAGTGGAATGTCGACCAGGCGCAGGATTTCGTCTTTCAGGACGACGGCATCGACCTGGCGCGCGTTTTCCTGGTGCAACCAGCGCAAGCACCAGTAGCGTTCCATGTTCGACTGGAAATCGCCATACGCGGCGTACGCGGCGTCAAACGCTGAAACGATGGCGAACAGATTCGCGTCGCGCGGCTTGAACGGGGCCACCAGCGGCGCCGTCACGCCATGCTCGGCGCAGGCGATGATTTGCCACTGGTTCACCAGGTCCGTATAGCGGCGCAGTGGCGAAGTGCTCCACGCATATTGATCCACGCCCAGGCCCTGGTGCGGCGCCGCATGGGTAACCATGCGCACCTGCATCTTTGCCGCCCAGCTATTGCCGCTGCCGCCCCCCTGGCTGCGATAGATGCCCGGCACGCCATGGTCGTGCAGCATCTTGCCCCACGTGCTGTTGGCAAAAATCATCAGCTCGGCGACGATCTTGTCGAGCGGCGCGCCACGCTTGCGGCGCGCCACGGTGACGATGTCATTTTCCACATAGAAGTTGAAATCGACACGGTTATTCTGTTCCGGCTTCAAGCCAAACGCTTCGCGCTTCTTCATGCGGCCCTGTTCCAGCTGCTGCGCCCATTGCCACAGCACGGCAAAATCGGCCTTGTGCGGATACTCGCCTTCGCCGCTGGCCAGGGTTTCCTCGTTGACCAGGTCGTCGAGCTGGTTATGGCGCAAATTGCTGGCGATCGGCACCAGCTCGGCGCGCGTCTGCGTGCTGACCACGGCCCAGTCCGCTTTCGGATCCAGGGTCGCATACAGCGACAGGGCCGGGCACGTCGTGCCTTCCGCCAGGGTAAATGCGTTGACGATTTCGTCGGGCAGCATGGTGATCTTGTCGCCCGGCATGTAGACGGTCGACATGCGCTGGCGCGCCATCTTGTCGATCACGTCTTCCGGACGGATGCCCAGGCCCGGCGCGGCGATGTGGATACCCACTTTCACGGTGCCATCGGGCAAGGGCTGCACGGAGAAGGCATCGTCGATCTCGGTCGTGGTCACGTCGTCGATCGAGAAGGCGGCCACGTCGGCCAGCGGCAGCTTGGCCGTCACGGACGGCACGGGCACGCTCGGGAAACCGGCGCCTTTCGGGAAGTTTTCGAACAGGAATTTCGACAGGTGCAAGTCTTTCGGGGAAGCAATACCACCGACGGCCAGCATCAGCCGCGGCGGCGTCGTGTGCAATTCCGTGCACGCCGCTTCCAGCGCCTTGTATTCAATCGTGTTCTTGTCCGGCTTGAACAGCAGTTGCAGCACCATGGGCTGCATCGAGGCGGGCAAGCGGTTCTGTTTCAGCTCTTCCACATAGCCTGCCTGCACCAGCGCCTGCTGCTTTTTCTTTTCGATACCGGCCAGGGCCGCCTTCAGCGATGCTTCCGGCGCCGCCTTGTAGCGGCCACGGCCCTTCTTGTAGAAATACACGGGCGCCGAATGCAGGGCCAGGATCAGGCCGGCCGCTTCCGGCGGCAACGGTGCGTGGCCAAAATACTCGGCGCCCAGCTCGGCAAAGCCGAACTCGTCTTCGCCCGCCACTTCCCACAGGAAATCGAGATCGATCTCGGCGGCAACCGCCTTGGCCTGTTCCAGCAGCTCGGCCGGGGCCGGCTTTTCATACTGCAGCAGCACGTCCTTGACCTTGACCTTGGTGCGCTTGCCGCTGGCCATTTCGACCTGGTACGCTTCACCCGCTTGCGACAGGACCGTGCCGACCTTGAAATCGCCGGATTCTTCAAAAAATAGATTCATTGTTATGCTTTGTTTATTAATGTGTCGGTTGCAACGGTGCGAGTGACGGACATCAACTCCAGCACCGCCGGCAAAAATACTTCAGTTACCAGCAGCAATCCCTGGTGACGCTGATACAGGCAGCGGCGGGCAAAAAACAGCGCCTGAGCGTCGGCGCGCCGCCCTTCCCGCGCCAGCGCCGCCTGCGCCCGCTGCACCAGCGGGTGGCCGGCGCGCAAGCGGGCAAATTCCAGTTCGCCGCGGCGCACCATGCGGTCGCCAAACAGGGTCGTGCCCAGCGAACGCTCGCCCAGCGCGGAAAACAAGGGCCAGTCCGTGGCCGTCGCCTGCATGGGCACGACGGTATGGCCAAACACGGCCGGTCTGTCATCACAACGCAACAGCACTTCACGTTCCCACACGCGGCCCGCGCGGTGCAAACCAATGATGGCAGCCTCGTCGCTCAAGCAACGTGCCGTTTCCTGATGCAAACATTGCACGCGAAATGCCTGGCTATGCGCTTTCAGCTTGGCCGTCAGCGAACCGCCGCCCGTGAGCCAGTGGCGCAAGGCCGGCGGCGCATTGACGGCATTTACGTGCGCATGCCATTGCGCCTGCCGCAGCGAACCCGGCCTCACTGGGCAGCGTCCGCATCGATGCCGCAAAAGGCCAGCACGGGCGCCACATAATCGGCAAATTCGCTGATGCCATGGTCGCTGCCGTCGATGACCAACTGCCGCGCCCCCTGATAATGCGCCACCATGTCGCGGTAGTCGAGCACTTCATCGCCGGTGGCGGCAATCAGGAAATAACGTTGCGGCTCAGTAATTTTCTCTACGGCAAACGTGCGCAGCTCGTCGATGTACTCGCGCTTGAACTCGAACGGCTTGTCCGAATGGAATTCCGTCGTCACGCCCACATGCTGTTCCAAGTCGATCAGGGGAACGATGGCAGGATTGAGCAATACGGCGCGGCAACCGAGCTGCTCGGCCAGCCAGGTGGCGTAATAGCCGCCCAGCGAGGAGCCGATTATCGTCAGCTCGGCCGCCGCCACGTCCTTGACCAGCGACAGGGCCAGCTCAATCGCCAGTTTCGGCGAAGCCGGCAATTGCGGGCACAGCCACTGTGCTTCGCGGCCCAGCGCCTGCATCTGCGCGGCCAGCAGGCGCGACTTCATCGACAGGGGCGACGAGCGGAATCCATGCAGGTACAGAATCATCGGCCCAGGGCCTCCAGCAATTTCTGGTGCACGCCGCCAAAGCCGCCATTGCTCATGACCACGATCTGGTCGCCGGGACGCGCGCTGGCCGCCACGGCCGCCACCAGGGTATCGATGTCTTCGTAGGCGCTGGCAATCTTGCCCAGCGGCGCCAGCGCGTCGCCCAGGCTCCAACCCAGCGCTTGCTGGCTGCCGAAACCGAAGACGAGGTCCGCATCCTTGAGACTGCCCGGCAGCGCATCTTTCATGGCGCCCAGCTTCATCGTGTTCGAGCGCGGCTCCAGCACGGCCAGGATGCGGGTGCCGCTGCCTACCTTCTGGCGCAGGCCGCCCACGGTGGTAGCTATGGCCGTCGGGTGGTGCGCGAAATCGTCGTACACGGTGATGTCGTTGACGACGCCGCGCACTTCCATGCGGCGCTTGACGCTCTCGAACGTGGCCAGCGAGGCGCACGCCTGGGCTATCGGTACGCCCACGTGGCGCGCGGCGGCGATGGCCGCCAGCGCATTGCTGCGGTTGTGCTTGCCCGTGAGCGCCCACGCCACATGGCCTTCCTGCTTGCCATTGAAGAACACGTCGAAGCTGCCATCGGCCTGTTCTTGCAGTTGCCAGTTGGCATCTTGACCAAAACTTTCCTTTTCGCTCCAGCAACCGCGCGCCAGCACGCGCTGCAGCGATGCTTCATCGCCGTTGAACACGAGACGGCCAATGCCGGGCACGGTGCGCACCAGGTGGTGGAATTGCGTCTCGATCGCGTGCAGATCGGGGAAGATGTCGGCGTGATCATATTCCAGGTTATTCATGATGGCCGTCTTCGCGTGGTAATGCACGAACTTGCTGCGCTTGTCGAAGAAGGCCGTGTCGTATTCGTCCGCTTCGATGACGAAGAAGTCCGATTCGGCGCTCTTGCCGTCGATTGTGCCGCTGAGGCGGGCGGAAATGCCAAAGTTCATCGGCACGCCGCCGATCAGGAAGCCTGGCGCGTAGCCCGCATCTTCAAGTATCCAGGCCAGCATGGCCGACGTGGTCGTCTTGCCATGCGTGCCGGCCACGGCCAGTACCCACTTGTTGCGCAAGATATGTTCGCCGATCCATTGCGGGCCGGACACATACGGCAGGCTGCGGTTGAGGATCTCTTCCACCAGCGGGTTGCCGCGCGAGACCACATTGCCAATCACATACAAATCCGGGTTCAGCTTGGTCTGTTCCGGATCGAAACCCTGGATCAGTTCGATTCCCTGCGATTCCAGCTGGGTGCTCATCGGCGGATACACGTTGGCATCGCAACCGGTAACTTTATGGCCGGCTTCCTTGGCCAGGACAGCCAGGCCGCCCATGAAGGTACCGCAAATGCCGAGAATATGAATATGCATGTGATCAGTGCGAAAGGCGCACGCTTAAGTAAGTAAGACGGTGAGATAAAAAACAGCAAGTGCAGGATTTTACCTGACGCCATGACTTTTTCCGCTTCGGAGTATCATCTCGCTCATGACGAACGATGCATTTGACGATAGCGCGCAGTTGCGCCTGGAAATCGCCGCCGCTGCCGCGCGCCTCGTGGCGCAGGACGGGGCCGACTATGGCAGCGCCAAGCGCAAGGCGGCGCGGCAAGTCCTGGGCGACGCGCCGAACCGGCCCAACATCCTGCCCGACAACGACATGATCGAGGAGCAGGTGCGGCAATACAATGCCCTGTTCCTGGCCGACAGCCAGCCGGCGCGGCTGTTCCAGCTGCGCACGATCGCGCTGCAGGTGATGGAAGCGTTGCAACAATTTCATCCCCTGCTCAGCGGTCCCGTGCTCAATGGCACGGCCGGCCCGCACGACGAGATCTATTTGCAGCTGTTTGCCGAGAGCGCCAAGGAAATCCACATCTTCCTGCTGAATAAAAATGTCGTGCTCGACATGTCGGAAAGCCCGCATTTCAAGGGGGCGCGTTATGATGCGGTCGAGACCGCCAGTTTCTTGTGGAAAAACGAAGGCGTGCACGCGGCCATGTATGAGCTCGACGATATGCGCGGCGCGCTGAAAGCCAAGGCGGATGGCAAGGTGCTGCGCACCGACATCGCCGGGCTGCGCAGCCTGCTGGCCGCCAGCCTCGCCGATGGTATGCCGGCTGCCGACTAACATTGATATAGATAAAGTTATGACAAAAAAGAATTGGATCGCGTGCGCCATCGTGGCGCTGATGTTTGGTGGCATGGGCGCTTACGTCGGTTTGAGCAAGGAAAAAGCCAAAGCAGCAGGGCCGCTGACGACCACCATCGCGCCGGGCGCGACGGGTCCCGTCACCGAGCTGTATGCGCTGTCCCTGCCGGACGCGGCCGGCGCCACGCAAGCGTTGTCGCAATGGAAAGGCAAGAATGTGCTGGTCAATTTCTGGGCGCCATGGTGCCCGCCTTGCGTGGAAGAAATGCCGGAGTTATCCGAAGTGCAAGGCCACTATGCGGCGAAAAACCTGCAGGTGATCGGCATCGGCATCGATTCGGCCAGCAATATTGCCACCTTTGCCAGCAAGTTCAAGATCGCCTATCCCGTGTATGTCTCCGGCATGAGCGGTACCGACCTGTCGCGCCATTTTGGCAATGCCACGGGCGGTTTGCCCTTCACGGTGCTGATCGGCGCCGATGGCGAAGTCAAAAAGACCTATCTTGGCCGCTTGAAATTTGATCAATTGCGCGCCGATCTGGATAAATTGTAAATTCGGAGCGTGCTTTTTTCTCTTGCCAATGCGTATCTTTGGCGGCAAAATGCGGAACTTTCGCTAAAACGGTCTTCCATACATGGCAAAAAACCTCCTTCTGCTCAACGGTCCCAACCTGAATTTGCTGGGAACGCGCGAGCCTGAGGTCTACGGCGCCAGCACCTTGGCCGATATCGAACAGGCAGCAATGGCGCAAGCCATGGCGGCCGGCGCCGACCTGGTCTGCTTTCAAAGCAACCACGAAGGCGCGCTGATCGACCGCATCCATGCCGCGCGAGCGGAAGGGATCGATGCCATCGTCATCAATCCGGGCGGCCTGACCCATACCAGCGTTGCCTTGCGCGATGCGCTGGCCGGGGTCGCCATCCCGTTCGTGGAAGTCCATATCTCGAATATTTATCAACGCGAGACGTTTCGACATCACTCATTTCTCAGCGCGATCGCGCAGGGGACGATCTGCGGGCTGGGTATCGATGGATATCGGTTTGCCATCGACTTTGCGCTTAAAAAACGTTAATCTACGCGATCTGCACGCATTTAGCGCGGCGATAGGTTCTTGGACATCACCGCATCACTCAAAAAACAAACTACATTCCTAGGGGTTTTACATGGATCTACGAAAACTCAAGACCTTGATCGACCTGGTCGCCGAATCGGATATCGCAGAGCTGGAAGTTACCGAAGGCGAAAGCAAGGTTCGCATCGTCAAATCGTCGGCCATGCCGCAAAACCAGATGGTCATGATGCAGCCGCAAGGCATGCAAGCCCAGTACCAGCCAGCCGCGCCAGCCGCCGCTCCCGCTGCGGCAGCCGCCGTCGTGGTCGCCGCCGAGCCAACGGGCTATGTGGTCAAGTCGCCGATGGTCGGCACCTTCTACCGCTCGTCCGCTCCTGGCAGCGCCGCCTATGTTGAAGTGGGCTCGACCGTCAAGGAAGGTGATACCCTGTGCATCATCGAAGCGATGAAGCTCCTGAATGAAATCGACTCCGACAAAGCCGGTGTCGTGACCCAGATCCTGGTCGAAAACGGCCAACCGGTCGAATTCGGTCAACCCTTGTTTGTGATCGGCTAAAACCCAGTCCACACGGCCGGCAACGGCCGTTTGCAGTTTTAGCCCCTCACACTTGTTGTTTCGCCGGCTCGCCGGCTCTCACAGACATACGCGAACCTACCATGTTTGAAAAAATCCTGATTGCCAACCGTGGTGAAATTGCCCTCCGTATTCAGCGCGCCTGCCGCGAAATGGGCATTAAAACGGTTGTAGTCCACTCCGAAGCCGACAAGGACGCGAAATACGTCAAGCTGGCCGACGAATCCGTTTGTATCGGCCCGGCACAGTCGTCCCTGAGCTACCTGAACATGCCCGCCATCATCAGCGCCGCTGAAGTGACGGATGCGCAAGCGATTCACCCAGGCTATGGCTTCCTGTCGGAAAATGCCGACTTTGCCGAACGCGTCGAGAAATCGGGCTTCGTCTTCATCGGCCCCCGCTCCGAATCGATCCGTTTGATGGGCGATAAAGTATCGGCCAAGCAAACCATGATCAAGGCTGGCGTACCGTGCGTCCCGGGCTCGGAAGGCGCGTTGCCCGACGATCCAAAAGCGATCGTGCAAATTGCCCGCAAAATCGGCTACCCGGTCATCATCAAGGCCGCCGGTGGCGGTGGCGGACGCGGCATGCGCGTCGTGCATACGGAAGCTGCCCTGATCAACGCCGTGGCGATGACCAAGACGGAAGCCGGCACGGCTTTCGGCAACCCTGAAGTGTATATGGAGAAGTACCTGGAAAATCCGCGCCACGTGGAAATCCAGATCCTCGCCGACGAACACAAGAACGCCGTCTGGCTGGGCGAGCGCGACTGCTCCATGCAGCGCCGCCACCAGAAAGTGATCGAAGAAGCACCAGCGCCGGGCATCCCGCGCAAGCTGATCGAGAAAATTGGCGACCGTTGCGCCGAAGCCTGCCGCAAGATCGGCTACCGCGGCGCCGGCACGTTTGAGTTCCTGTACGAAAACGGCGAGTTCTATTTCATTGAAATGAATACCCGCGTGCAAGTGGAACATCCGGTGACCGAGATGATCACCGGCATCGACATCGTGCAAGAACAGATCCGCATCGCCGCCGGCGAAAAACTGCGTTTCCGCCAGCGCGACGTCTTGCTGTCGGGCCACGCCATCGAGTGCCGCATCAACGCCGAAGATCCATTCAAGTTCACGCCATCGCCAGGCAAGATCGTGTCGTGGCATGCACCGGGTGGCCCTGGCATCCGCGTCGATTCGCACGCCTACGCCGGCTACTACGTGCCGCCGCACTACGACTCGATGATCGGCAAAGTGATCGCTTACGGCGCCACGCGCGAGCAAGCGATCCGCCGCATGCAGATCGCCCTGTCCGAAATGGTGGTCGAAGGCATCAACACGAACATCGCCCTGCACCGCGAACTGATGATCGACGCGCGCTTCATCGAAGGCGGCACCAATATTCACTATCTGGAACAGAAACTGGCCGACATGCCGGATCTGGGCAAGAACCTGAATGGCGGCAGCCCCAGCATCGCCAAGAAGTCCGAAATCAAGGCGGGCGCATGAGCTGGACGGAAATCGTCATCGAAATCGCCCGTGACAACGCCGAGGCCATGTCCGACGCGTTGATGGAAGCGGGCGCCCTGTCGGTGTCGGTGGAAGACGCCGATGAAGGCACGGATGCCGAGCAGCCCCTGTTTGGCGAGCCCGGCATGGAACCGAAGGAAGCGGCGTGGGAACGCAGCCGCGTGGTGGCGCTGACCGACGTCGACGCCGACCAGGCCGCCATCGTGGCCGCCGCAGCCCAGGCTGTCGGCATGACGGAAGTGCCCGCCTTTACCATGCGCCCCGTGGAAGAGCAGGACTGGGTGCGCCTGACCCAATCGCAATTCGCACCGATTCACATCGGCAAGAATATCTGGGTCGTGCCCAGCTGGCACGAGGCACCGGATCCTGACGGTCTGATCCTGGAACTGGACCCTGGCCTCGCCTTCGGCACGGGCAGCCATCCGACCACGCGTTTGTGCATGGAGTGGCTGGAAGCCAATCCTGCTCCAGGCAAGACCGTGCTCGACTACGGTTGCGGTTCCGGCATCCTGGCCATGGTGGCCAAGAAACTGGGCGCACAAACGGTGGCCGGCGTCGACATCGACCCGCAGGCGATCGAATCGGCGCGCGACAATGCCGAACGCAACCAGTGCGACATCGAATATTTCTTGCCAGACACGTTTGCCACGTCGGCACACGCCACGGCCAAGTTTGACATCGTCGTCGCCAACATCCTGTCGAGCCCATTGAAGCTGATGGCGCCGATGCTGTCGGGCCGTGTCGCCGATGGCGGCGCGCTGATCCTGTCCGGCGTGCTGGCACGCCAGGCCGAAGAAGTGGCCGCTGCGTACGCACCGTTCATCGAGCTCGGTGTGTGGGCCGAGCAAGACGGCTGGGTGGCGCTGCATGGCCGCCTGGGCAGCACGCAAGCGCCTGCGCCCCGCGCGGAAGGTGCATAAGCACAGCAATGGCCCTCGCCACCAAATGCCCCCATTGCAACACGATATTTCGGGTCGCTGCTGACCAATTGAAGTTACGTGGGGGCATCGTACGCTGTGGCACGTGCAGAGAAGTGTTTGACGGCAATGCCGCGCTGGTCGATCCAGCTGCGGCATCGCCGTTTTTAACATCGGCCCCCGGCACTGCCGCCCCGCTGCCAGACAGTTACCCTGCCGACAACAGCCTGCCGTCCGCCACGGACGACGAACCCATCTATTCCCTCGACTTCGACACTTCGTTCGACCCGTTCGGCATCTTGCCGGAAACGGCGCAGCTCAAGGACGATGAAGACGATGGCGAGCACATCGAGCTGGACCTCGACGTGGCCCTGCCCGAAGAGGTACCGGCCGCCACACCACTCGACATACCGCTCGATATACCTGAACCTGAAGAAACACCGGCGGAACTGCCCGAACAGCCCCTGCCCCAGCCGATGGCGCCTTTCAAGCGCCGCCAGGTCGATGACGTGCCCGCCTTCGCCACGTATTTGCGCGACAGCCGCCGCGAACCGAACCTGGAAGCAGCGGCAGCCCCAATAGTCCCAGCCGAAAAAGTCAGCCTGGACAAGCCCGCGCCCGCGCGCCGTGAACCGACGCTGGCCGACCACTCGTTCGAAGCGCTGCCCGCCGCCCACGTCGCGCCGGAACCAGCCGAAGAGCAGGAAGAACCTGTCCTGCCGCCAGCCGACGACGAGCCGGCCTTTGTGACCTTGGGACGGCGCCGCGAACAGAGCGGCAAGGCCTTGCGCATGGCCATGGCCGCCGGCTCGGCAGTACTGCTTTTGCTGCTATTCCTGCAAGTAATGACCACCTTCCGCAACCCGCTGGCGGCGCAATTTCCGCAGTGGAAGCCAACCCTGGTCGCGCTGTGCAAGCTCAGCGGCTGCCAGGTCGACTTGCCGGCGCAGATCGAGGCGCTGGCCATCGAGCAAGGCGAGTTGCAGACCTTGAAGGACCACACCTTTTCGTATGTCTCGCTGCTGCGCAACCAGAGCCGCAGCGTGCAAGCCTGGCCCAGCATCGAACTGATCCTCAACGACGCCAACGACAAGCCCGTCCTGCGCCGCGTGATCGCGCCGCGCGACTACCTGCCAGCCAATATCGACGTGAGCAAGGGCTTTGCGGCGCGCTCGGAACAAACCATCAAACTGTATTTTGCATTAGACCAGCTCACGGCGTCTGGCTACCATATCGCCATCTTTTACCCTTAACAGACACTATCATGACCAAAACATCGCTGATCTGCGGCTCGCTTGCCACCGACACCATCATGCAATTCCCCGGCCGCTTCGGCGAATCGCTGCTGGCCGACCAGTTGCACAAGGTGAACGTGTCCTTCCTCGTGCCCACCATGCGCACGGAGTTCGGCGGCTGCTCGGGCAACATCGCCTACAGCCTGAAAATGCTGGGCGGCGACCCGCGCATCGTCGGCGTCATGGGGCAAGACAGCGCCGCCTACCTGGAGCGCCTGCAAAAGCTGGGCATTTCCACCGCCAACATCCTGATCAAGGCCGACAGCTACAACGCACAGTGCTTCGTCACGGCCGACGCGGACAATAACCAGATCAACGCCTTCCACCCGGGCGCCATGTCGTTTGCACATGAAAACCCGATCGCCAACGCAGGCCCGGCCAAGGTCGCCATCATTTCGCCGGACGGCGACCAGGGCATGCTCAAGCACGCCGCCGACCTGGCCGAGCTGGGCATCCCCTTCATGTTCGACCCGGGCCAGCAGTTGCCACGTTTCAATGGCGAACAGTTGATCGACTTCATCAACAAAGCCACGTATGTGTCGGCCAACGATTATGAAATGGAAATGTTGATGGAACGCACGGGATTGACCCTGCCGGACATCGCCAGCCGCCTGGAAGCGCTGATCGTCACGCGCGGTGAAAAAGGGTCGGAAATCTATACGGACGGCAAGCGCATCGACATTCCTGTCGTGACCGCCAAGGAAGTGCTGGACCCGACCGGCTGCGGCGATGCCTACCGTGCAGGCTTGCTGTTCGGCATCACCAACGACCTGGGCTGGGAAACCAGCGGCCGTCTGGCCAGCCTGCTGGGCGCCATCAAGATCGCCACCCAGGGCGCGCAAAACCACGTGTTTACGCCAGAGAGCATCGCCGACCAGTTCGAAGCGGCGTTCGGTTACCGCTATTAATATGCAGGTCGGATGTGCGCGGCGCGGCCGCGCGTCATCCGGCAACATCATTGGCATGGCAAGTGCTGATGCCGGGTTACGCTACGCTAACCCGACCTACGCCACCATCATCGCACCACAATAATCATCCCCACCAGCACTTGCGCGATCTGCAACAGGATCAGCGCGACCAGCAACGACAAATCCAGACTGCCGATCAACGGCACGACCTTGCGGATCGGACGCAGCAGCGGCTCGTTCAGGGCCCGCACGAACGGCGCCAGCGGCGCATGCGGGTTGACCCAGCTGAAGATGGCTTCGATGATCAGCAGGGCCATGAAACCGTAGAGTATCCATTGCAGGAAGCGTTGCAGCGACTTGAGCAGCACCACTTCGACGGGATAGCCGGAAATAAACAGCACCGAGCTGGCCAGCAGCACGATCAGGAAGGCGCCGATCAGGCTGGCCCAGTCATACCCGCCCACGCCCGGCACCACGCGGCGCAGGGGGCGCACCAGCCAGTCGGACAATTGAAACGTGAATTGCGCCACCGACGAGGGCGGCCGCACGCGCACCGCCTGCATCCAGAAGCGCAGCAGCAACACGCCGCCCAGCAAGGTAGCGATGGTATCAACGATCAATGTAAGGATAACGATCAGCACGACTAATTCTCCAAAAAAAAACCGCTGTGTGATTGAGTCACACAGCGGCGTGTTGCCTCATCCAGGCACCCGTATCGTTGAAATTACGATGGGCGGGTGCTGGTTGGGAATGGCCAGGCTGCAGCCGGTGCCAACACGGTTTTTGCTACAGGTGCGATAGGTGCCGATGGCTTGGCGACAGGAGCTGCCTTCTTCGGTGCGGCCTTTTTAGGCGCGGCCTTCTTGGCGGCTGGCTTGGCGGCCACGGCGGCTGGTGCCGCTGGAGCTGCTGCCGGCGCTGCTGCTGGTGCGGCTGCCACGACTGGCGCTGCGGCTGGCTTGGCGGCAGGTTTCGCTGCTGCTTTTGCTGCCGGCTTGGCGGCTGGCTTTGCTGCAGGCTTGGCGGCTGGCTTCGCTGCAGCTTTTGCTGCTGGCTTGGCTGCCGGTTTTGCTGCGACCTTGGCAGCAGGTTTCGCTGCTGGCTTGGCTGCCGCTTTGGCTGCTGGCTTCGCTGCTACCTTGGCTGCTGGCTTCGCTGCTGCCTTTGCCGCTGGCTTCGCTGCTGCTTTTGCTGCCGGCTTCGCTGCTACCTTGGCCGCTGGCTTGGCTGCCGCCTTAGTTGCTGGCTTGGCTGCTACCTTGGCTGCCGGCTTGGCTGCCGCTTTGGCCGCTGGCTTCGCTGCAGCTTTTGCTGCTGGCTTGGCTGCCGCTTTGGCTGCTGGCTTCGCTGCTGCCTTGGCGACGACTTTTTTCGCTGCTGGCTTGGCTGCCGCTTTGGCGGCCGGTTTCGCTGCTGCCTTGGCTGCAGGTTTCGCTGCGGCTTTTTTCACTGCTGGCTTGGCGGCAGCTTTTGCTGCCGGCTTCGCTGCTGCTTTGGCGGCCGGCTTGGCTGCCGGTTTTGCTGCGGCTTTTTTCGCTGCTGGCTTGACTGCCGCCTTGGCGGCCGGTTTGGCTGCTGCCTTAGCGGCTGGTTTCGCTGCGGCTTTTTTCACTGCTGGCTTGGCTGCTGCTTTGGCGGCTGGTTTTGCTGCGGCTTTTGCCGCTGGCTTGGCGGCCGGTTTGGCTGCGGCTTTTTTCGCGACAGGCTTGGCTGCTGCCTTGGCGGCCGGTTTCGCTACGGCTTTCGCTGCTGGCTTGGCTGCCGGCTTGGCGGCCGGTTTCGCTGCTGCCTTGGCCGCTGGTTTCGCTGCGGCTTTCGCTACTGGCTTGGCAGCCACTTTTGCTGCAGGCTTGGCTGCGGCTTTGGCGGCTGGTTTTGCTACTGGTTTCGCTGCGGCTTTGGCAGCTGGTTTAGCGGCAACCGTCTTCGCTGCGGCTGCCGGCTTCTTCGCGGCAGGAGCAGCCTTGGCGGCTGGTTTCTTTACTTCTGATTTCTTAGCGGCTGTTGCCATTTGTCTCTCCTTCATCTGAGATGAGAAATTTAAGCTACAAGATTTAAACCCGTCCGACCCACCACAGGGATAGGCCAGGCGAATTATTCATCGGCGCAAACGGTCGTTTGCGCTAATGAATTCGGCACCAGCTGAACTGCTGCAACTCCTCACGTTTGCAGCACTTCAGCCATCGTCGGTGCCACCCTGCTTTATCTCGCAGCTGGTGGCAAAGTCTGAATTCGGTCATTCGTTTTCGATGCCGTGCGTTTTTTCGCTCCTCGCATCGCGCTCGCCACAACACCGATGCGTCAAATAAAAAACCGCCATGCCTGAAAAAATTCGGGCACGGCGGCAGACGAAAACGGTGTGGTTTTGTGCATATCCGTGTAAATCTGTATCCCTGTTTTGCGAGGTTTTTCCGCTACCGCGCTGGTTAAAAAACCCCGCATTCTAACGCTCGCATTTGCAATCTCATAAAGTACACGAAAACCTTGTCAATGCGCAACCGGCACGACACGTTTTCGTCCGCTTTTTTGCACGATACGCGTGCTATCGCACAATCGCGCGGCAAATGCCGCCGCCAGCGTGTGCGGAAACGATATTTACACCCCGCCCCGCGCGCATTGGCGCCATCAAAAAAATGCGTCGCGGCGTGCGCGATGCGGCAAAAAAATGGCCGCACTTTTCTGCGCCGCCGCGCCACTGCGCGCCATGAAAAAGCAGTGCGAAAAAAACGCGGCAGGCGATGCCTCAGCCGGTCTCCAGGATGATGGCGGCAGGCTGGAAAAAGCAGGCGAGGCTAGCGCGTGTCGCCGGAAGACGCAGGCCGGGAAAGCGCCAGCGCCGTATCGATGAAGGCGCGCAGTTTTGGCTGGCTTTGGGTACGCGCGGGAAAATACAGGAACAATCCGCTCGTCGGCGGCACGTAGTTTTCCAGCACCCGCAGCAAGCTGCCGCTGGCCAGGTCAGCTTCGATTTCCACGTCGGGCATATACGCCAGGCCCAGACCCGAGCGCGCGAAATCGGCGATCAGCGTGGTGTCATTGACGACCAGGGGCGCGCCGGTTTCCACCAGAAACTCCTCGCCATCGCGCATGAAGCGCCAGCGGTGCAAGGCACCGGAAGTGTGGAAGCGGTAGGCCAGCGTATCGTGGCGCATCAGGTCTTCCGGAATCAGCGGCCGCCCTTTCCGCTCGAAGTAGCCGGGCGCGCCAACCACGGACCAGCGCAAGTCGCCCGTCAGGCGCACGGCCACCATCTCCTGCTCCACCGACTGTCCCAGGCGGATGCCCGCATCGTAACCATGCGCCAGCAGATCGACGGCGCCATCGTCGAGCGACAGGTCGATGGTCACGTCAGGATAGCTGCCGCGAAAACGCGGTATCAATGCGCGCATCACCAGCGCGCGCGGCACCGTCAGCCGCAAATGGCCGGCGGGCCGGTCGCGAAACATGGTCAGCGCGGCGAAGGCGTCATCGATCTGCCGGGTGGCGCCGGCCAGGCTGGCGTACAGGCCCGCGCCGGCTTCGGTGAAGGCGACATTGCGCGTATTGCGCTTGAAGAGCAGCACGCCATGCTGGCGCTCCATCACCTTGACCGCCTTGCTGACGGCCGTCACCGTCACGCCAAGCTGCAGTGCCGCGGCGCTGAAACTTTTGCGCTCGGCGACCGCGAGAAAGGTACGGATGCCATCGAGAGAGTTAGTTTTCATGCGCGATCACGCCGCCAATAATGAACCTGAAGTGTAAAGCCTATCCCCCCTGCTCTACTATTTCTCTGCAATTGAAGGCCATATGATGGTCGCTCCCTACTCTCCATTGAAAGGAAGCACCATGTCTCTCCTCATGCCGGCCATCGTCGGCGACTACTTTAGCGCCGACAAGCATCACGATAGCAAGGCCGTGGCGCAGTGCTTCACCGCCGATGGCGTCGTTCACGACGAAGGCCGGTCCCACGCGGGCCATGCCGCCATCCAGGCCTGGAAAGAAGCTGGCAGCCAGCAGTACGGCGCCACCGTCAGCCCCATCGCGGCCGACACCCAGGGCGCGCGCTGCGTGGTCACCGGCAGCGTCAGCGGCAGTTTCCCCGGCAGCCCGCTGGCGCTGCGCTTTGTCTTCACGCTCGCCGGCAACCGCATCCAGGCCCTGGAGATCGGCGCATGAATACCGATTTCAAGGACAAGCGCGTGCTGATCACGGGCCGTACCATCCCGACCGTGTGAGCCCGTTCAATAAGCTCGCCAGATAGCAAAAGGCCCCGCATTTGCGAGGCCTTTGTTACATACATGACTTGTGACGCTATCGGCTGGCTTATTCCCAGTTCAGCGCGCCGCCGGTCTGGTATTCCGTCACGCGCGTCTCGAAGAAGTTGCGTTCCTTCTTCATGTCGATCATTTCGCTCATCCACGGGAATGGATTTTCTTCCTGGGCGAACAGCGGCTCGATGCCGATCTGCTGCGCGCGGCGGTTGGCGATGAAGCGCAAATAGCCCTTGAACATCGGCGCGTTCAGACCCAGCACGCCGCGCGGCATGGTGTCTTCCGCGTATGCGTATTCCAGTTCCACGGCCTGCATGAACAACACTTTAATCTCTTCGCGGAATTCGGCCGTCCACAGCTGCGGGTTTTCCATCTTGATCGTGTTGATCAAGTCGATGCCGAAGTTGCAGTGCATCGATTCGTCGCGCAGGATGTACTGATACTGTTCCGCCGCGCCCATCATCTTGTTCTGGCGGCCCAGCGCCAGGATCTGCGTGAAGCCGACGTAGAAGAACAAGCCTTCCATCAGGCAGGCAAACACGATCAGGGATTTGAGCAGCTTCTGGTCGTTTTCCACCGTGCCGGTGACGAACGCAGGGTCGGTCAGGGTGTTGATGAACGGGATCAGGAATTCATCCTTGTCGCGGATCGACTTGACTTCGTTGTAGGCGTTGAAGATCTCGCCTTCGTCCAGGCCCAGCGATTCGACGATGTACTGGTAGGCGTGCGTGTGGATCGCTTCCTCGAACGCCTGGCGCAGCAGGTACTGGCGGCACTCGGGCGCCGTGATGTGGCGGTAGGTGCCCAGCACGATATTGTTGGCGGCCAGCGAGTCGGCCGTCACGAAGAAGCCCAGGTTGCGCTTGACCAGGCGGCGCTCGTCGTCCGTCAGGCCGTTCGGATTCTTCCACAGCTCGATATCGCGCTGCATGTTCACTTCCTGCGGCATCCAGTGGTTGGCGCAGCCGGCCAGGTATTTGTCCCACGCCCATTTGTACTTGAACGGCACCAGCTGGTTGACGTCCGTCTTGCCGTTGATGATGCGCTTGTCGTCGGCATTCACGCGGCGCGCCACTTGCTCGGCGTTCGCTTCGGACGGCTCGGCACCTGCCGGCAGGTTCAATTCGGTATTTCCCAATGGCGCTTGCTGCGCCGGACGCGGCACAGCTGCCGACGTGGTTTCATCATCCCAGGACAACGACATATTCTTCTTCCTTTCCATGCCGGCGAGCCGGCGATCCGCAACAGGCCCGTTGAATCGGACAATGCGGATATTGACAACATTGAATCAGCTCAGACGCTCTGGGCTGACAACTTTAAATTTTTTAAAAACCGTCACGAGCAAGCCCGATATCGGGTCGAGTAGCGCAGCCGTACTTTAGTACGGTGAGCAACACAGAACCCGAGAGGGGGCTGCGCAGCAGGTTTTTACTGGCAGGCTTCGCACTCTTCGAAACCGTCATCACCTGGGCGCAGGTAGCAGGCTTCGCCATCGGCGTCGTCCGCTGCCGCCGCCACCACTGGCGCCACGGCCACCGCTGCTGCCGCCACGACCGCTGCCTGGGCGCTTTGCGCGCTGGCCGACATGCCGCCGTCGACTGCCACGGCGTTCAGGGCGCCCGTCTTGGAGGTCGATTTCTCCATGTGGGTAGCGGCGATGGTACGCAGGTAGTAGGTGGTTTTCAGGCCACGCAGCCATGCCAGCTTGTAGGTTTCGTCCAGTTTCTTGCCCGATGCGCCAGCCATATAGATGTTCAACGACTGGGCCTGGTCGATCCACTTCTGGCGACGCGAAGCCGCTTCCACCAGCCAGCTTGGCGACACTTCGAAGGCCGTGGCGTAGATGTCGCGCAGGTCTTGCGGGATGCGGTCGATCTTCACCAGCGAGCCGTCGAAGTACTTCAGGTCGGAGATCATGACTTCATCCCACAGGTCGCGCGCCTTCAGGTCGCGCACCAGGTAGCCGTTGATCTCGGTGAATTCGCCCGACAGGTTCGATTTCACGTACAGGTTCTGGAACGTCGGCTCGATACAGGCCGACACGCCGATGATGTTCGAAATTGTCGCCGTCGGGGCGATCGCCACGCAATTCGAGTTGCGCATGCCGAACTTGGCGATGCGTTCGCGCACCGGGGTCCAGTCCATGGCCGACGAGGAATCGACTTCCAGGTAGCCGCCGCGCTCTTCGGCCAGCAGTTTGACCGAATCCTGCGGCAGGATGCCGCGGTCCCACAGCGAACCGGCGTACGATTCATAGCGGCCGCGCTCTTCGGCCAGTTCCGTCGACGCCAGGTAGGCGTAGTAGCAGACGGCTTCCATCGAGGTGTCGGCAAACGATACGGCGGCGTCCGAGGCGAACGGCACGCGCATCATGTGCAGGCAGTCCTGGAAGCCCATCACGCCCATGCCGACCGGACGGTGGCGCATGTTCGAATTGCGCGCCTTGTCGACGGCGTAGTAGTTGATGTCGATGACGTTGTCGAGCATGCGCATGGCGGTGCGGATGGTCTTGGCCAGCTTGACGTGATCGAGCTTGCCTTCCTTCATGTGCGCCGGCATGTTGACGGAACCGAGGTTGCAGACGGCGATTTCGTCAGGGCCCGTGTTCAGCGTGATTTCCGTGCACAAGTTCGAGCTGTGGACGACGCCGACGTGCGACTGCGGGCTGCGGATGTTGCAAGGATCCTTGAACGTGATCCATGGGTGGCCCGTTTCAAACAGCATCGACAGCATCTTGCGCCACAGGTCCAGCGCGGCGATCTTTTTGAAGACGCGGATTTCGCCGGCGGCGGCCTTGGCTTCATAGCCCAGGTAAGCCTGTTCAAAAGCCTTGCCGACCTTGTCGTGCAGGTCTGGCGTGTCCGATGGCGAGAACAGGGTCCAGTCGCCTTTTTCCATGACGCGCTTCATGAACATGTCGGGAATCCAGTTCGCCGTGTTCATGTCGTGCGTGCGGCGGCGGTCGTCGCCCGTGTTCTTGCGCAGGTCGAGGAATTCCTCGATGTCCATGTGCCAGGTTTCCAGGTAGGCGCAGACAGCGCCCTTGCGTTTGCCGCCCTGGTTGACTGCCACGGCCGTGTCGTTGACCACTTTCAGGAACGGTACCACGCCTTGCGACTTGCCGTTGGTGCCCTTGATGTGGGCGCCCAGGGCGCGCACTGGCGTCCAGTCGTTGCCCAGGCCGCCGGCGAACTTGGCCAGCAGCGCATTATCCTTGATGGCGTCGTAGATGCCTTCGAGGTCATCGGAGACGGTGCTCAGGTAGCACGACGACAGCTGCGAGCGCAGGGTGCCCGAATTGAACAGGGTCGGCGTCGAGCTCATGAAGTCGAACGAGGACAGCAGGCTGTAGAACTCGATGGCGCGTGCTTCGCGGTCCGCTTCGTTCAGCGCAAGGCCCATGGCCACGCGCATGTAGAACGCCTGCGGCATTTCGATGCGCACGTCCTGGATGTGCAGGAAGTAGCGGTCGTACAGGGTTTGCAGGCCGATGTAACCGAACTGCAAGTCGCGGTCGGCGACGATGGCTTTGGCCAGGCGCTCCAGGTCGAAACTGGCGAGTACCGGGTTCAGCAGCTCAGCGGCGATACCCTTGGCAATGTATTGCGGGAAATACGTCAGGTATTCGGCGGCAGCGGCCGCTTGCGGCACTTCCTTGCCGAACACTTCCTTGCGCACCGTGTGCAGCAGGATGCGGGCCGTGACCTGGCTGTAGGCCGGATCTTTTTCCATCAGCGCGCGCGCCGCCAGGATGGCCGACTTGTGCAGCTCTTCGACAGGCACGCCGTCGTACAGGTTTTTCACGGTTTCAGCCAGGATGGCGTCGGCATCGACGTGCTTTTCCAGGCCGGCGCAGGCGGCGTTGATCAGGTCGCGCACTTCCTGCATGTCCAGCAGGCGGCGCACGCCGTTGTCGGTGACGTTCAGCTGGGGCGCGGTCACTTGCGCGGACGCGCCTTGCGCTTCCTTCTGCAGGCGGCGCTCTTCCATGTGCTTGGCGCGGTACAGCACGTAGGCACGCGCCACGTCGTGCTCGCCCGAACGCATCAGCGACAGTTCCACCTGGTCTTGCACGTCTTCGATATGGAAGGTGCCGCCGCCCGGATGGCGGCGCACCAGCGCGGCGACGACGCCGTCGGTCAGCTGTTCCACCAGTTCGCGGATGCGTGCCGAGGCTGCGCCCTGGCCGCCGTTAACGGCCAAAAACGCCTTGGTCATGGCGATCGCGATCTTCGAAGGCTCAAATGCCACCACTGCGCCGTTGCGGCGGATGATGCGATAGTCGCCCAATGCCGCGCCCGTGCTCGCCACGCTGTTGGCCGCGCCTGGCGCTGGCGATACTGGCGTTGGATGGATGGAAATATCTTGTGGTGATTGCATTGAAGCTCCCGTTGTCAGCTAAAGTCAGCCTGCAGTTTTGCTGCCGCGTGTGTTGTTGAATAGAACGCCCGATGGTCAGGGTTTCTTCAGGTATTTGTTGCTAAATAGTAAATTCTTAATGCATAAAACAGAGTCAGAAGCCATATCGCCACACCGTACTGCCCGGCTGGCGCGAAACACGATCAAGGGTGATAAACCGCCAGTTCCAGTGCTTTATCAGCAATCCGGGTAGCTTTGACAATAATTCTGAAAACGTCTGTGATGGCACTAGATATAGTCTTTACATCCAACTTCTGCACTAATTGTAGTACCCATCGGAGGGTGATGCAATAGTTTTCCGGCATCCGCCGGCGTAATTTTTTGTATTTTCATATACGATTTCGGTTGACTTTTCAGGGTGTGGATGGAAAGCCCAATCCCCGCGAAGTAAGCGCTAACGCAGGCTGCCCTTGCAAGGTTTCCAGCCAGCATTTTTGATAAAAATGCCAGTCAAAAAACGGCCCCGGATCCGTCTTCCTCCCCGGCGCGATATGCTCGTGGCCGCGCACCTGCGACAGCCCGTAGCGCGCCACCAGCGCCGCCGTCAGCGCCGCCAGCACATGGTATTGCCGCCGCTGGAAGGGCACATCGTCCGCGCCTTCCATTTCGATACCGATGGAATAGCCATTGCACTGCGGGCGTCCTTCGAACATGGACGCGCCCGCATGCCAGGCACGTTGATCAGTAGAAACATATTGCAACAACGCACCATCGCGCCGCACAAAAAAGTGTGCCGACACCTGCAAGCCACGCAGGTCGGCGAAAGAAGGATCGGCATTATAATCTACCCGGCCCGTAAACAAGTCCGACACATGCGGCCCGCCAAAGTGGCCGCCCGGCAAGCTGATGTTATGGATCACCAGCAAGTCGACTTGTGCACCGTCCGGGCGCGCATCGTGGTGCGGCGAGTCATAGCGCAGCGCGCCGTCGCACCAGCCGTCTTCATCTATCGTCCATACGCTCATCAAGTAAAGCTTCCTGTATCGTCAATTTCTGCATGCGGTAACGCAACTGGCGCACGCTCAAGCCCAGCTGGCCCGCCGCCCGTGCGCGGTGGTAGCGCGCCTGCACCAGCGCCAGCATGATCATGTCGCGCTCGGCCTGGCGCAAATACACGTCGAGCGGCAGGACGGGGGCCACGCCATGCGCCGCCATGCCGGGCAGGCACAGTTGCCGTTCCGGCAAGGCCGGCAATGCCGGCGCCGCCCGCAAAGGCATAGTACCCGCCGTGGATGGCAAGGCCAGCCCGTCGAGCGCGATCACGCCGCCGTCGGCAAACGCCAGCGCCCGCTCCAGCACGTTTTCCAGTTCGCGCACATTGCCGGGAAACGCATACGCACCCAGGGCCGCAAGCACCGGCGGCGCCAGGCTCACGGTCCGGCGTGGCGACAGGCGCGCGAGGATCACCTCACATAATACCTGCAGATCGCCGCGCCGCTCGCGCAGCGGAGGCAACGCCAGCTCGATCACGTTGAGCCGGTAAAACAGGTCCTGGCGGAACGTGCCGGCGGCCACGCCGCGCGCCAGGCCATGCTGGCTCGCGCACAGGATGCGCACGTCGACGGCTTCGTCATTACTGCCGCCCAGCTTGCGCACGCGGCGCTCCTGCAGCACGCGCAACAGCTTTACCTGCATGGCCAGCGGCAGGTCGTCGACTTCATCGAGCAACAGGCTGCCGCCATGGGCCGCCTGGAACAAACCCTGGCGTTCGTGCCGCGCGCCCGTATAAGCGCCCGGGCGGCAGCCGAAGAATTCCGCTTCCATCAGCGCTTCGGGAATGGCGCCGCAGTTGACGGCGATAAACGGGAAGCTGGCGCGCGCGCCCTGGGCATGGATGGCGCGCGCCGCCAGTTCCTTGCCCGTGCCCGATTCGCCGCGGATGGCCACCGGCGCGCCACAGCGGGCGATGCGGCCGATCTGCGCGCGCAGCGCCTGCATGGGCAGCGAGTTGCCGCTCAGTTGCGGCGCCGGCGGCATGCCGGTGGCGGTCACGGTATCCGGACCAGGATTGGGACGGGACATGGAAGCGCGCCTTTCCGCAATGGCGGCGACGAACCGCCTCATGCAGATGCTACGCCGGACGGAGGCCGGAGGACGTTACGATACGGATGAGCAACGCGAGCGCACCTGCGGGCTTGCCCTTACAAGGTGGCGTGCGCGTGGCTGCAGTAATCGTGGCCCTTGGCCTGCACGTTTTCGGAGGCCGGGTAGTACACGCCGCAGTGGGCGCAGCACAGCATCAGCTCGGCATCAGGCAATTCCTGCGGCCGGCCGGGCGGCGCAAACGGGTTCGGCTGCTGTTGTTGCTGCGCGCGGGCGCGCTGCTGCATGCCACGGATCTTGCTGCGGATCGCAAACAGCACCAGGAACACCAGCGCCAGCCAGAATAAAACACGTGTCATGCGAATCCTCGGTGTAAAACCACTTCCAGTACAAAACGGCTGCCGACATAGGCCAGCAGCAAGGTGGCGAAACCGGCCAGGGTAAAGCTCAGGGCCGTCTTGCCGCGCCAGCCGCGAAAGCGCCGGCCTGCCAGCAGCGAGGCAAACAGCAGCCACGACAGCATGGTAAACACGGATTTGTGATCCCAGTTGAGCGCCTTGCCAAACAGTTGCTCAGAAAACACGATGCCCGACAGCACGGTCAGGCTGAGCAAAATAAAACCCAGGCCGATCATGCGGAACAGCAGCTTTTCCATCGTCAGCAGGGCTGGCAGCTGGTCCAGCGCCGTGCCGATGAAGCCGCGGCTTTCGCTGCGCGTATGCAGACGCGATTCCTGCAGCGCCATCAGCACGGCGTGAAAGGCGGCAATCGTCAGGGTGCTGTAGGCGAGCACGGCCACGGCAATATGCCAGCCGAAAATGGCCGACTTGCCTTCCATGCTGACCTGGCTGCCGGGAAAGGCCCAAGCCAGGCCAATGGCGAGAACGGCGCTGGGCATGACCATGCGGCGCAGTCCGTCCAGGCTGAAATTGCGGTTCTCTATCCAGTAGGCGCCCACCGAGACCCACAGCGCGGCCGACAGCATGGCGGAAAAACCGAAGCGCAAGGTGCCCGGCGCCATCAGGTCGAACCACAGGGTGGCGGCGTGCGCCAGCCAGGCGACGCCGGTCAGGCCGGCGATGAGCCGGGCACGGGACGAGGGAAGCACCGCGCACGCCGCATATAACAGGGCGGCGATGAAAAAGAAATAGATCTGCATAGTTTAAGTTTACACCATAGCCGGCAAGCGCGATTCAAGCGACAGTATGGGCTGCAGGCAATTCGCCGCCAGCCGACACCGCAAGCCTGCCATGATATCGCGCCTCGGGCGCGGCGGGGTGGCGCACCCTCAAGATTTTGGCAATCTTTCCTGCGGCGCACTGCCGCCGCGTCACGGCCACGTTGCCATCTGGATGAGCCAGCCCTATAATTATGTCCATAGAGCAACAATCTTTCACTTTTCGCCACTCGCCCACCACCGCCATGTTTTCTTTCAAAAAAATTTCCTGGACCTGTCTCCTGCTGGCCGCCTGCACCGTATTAAGCGGTTGCATGAAAGATGCGCCTTCCCAATCCACATACGAGGAGTATTTCCGCACGTCCATCCAAAGCTATGACCTGTACAAGGAGTACTTCGACATTGCAAAGCTGGAAAAGCTGAACGGCTGGAAAGAGAACGAACAGTACGAAATCAAGGGCTCGGCCGTGCTGCGCGCCAAGGTGGGCTACCTGGAATTGCTGGCCGACGTGGCCGACAAGCTCGAAACGCAGGCAAAGACGGACGGCTCCGTGGGCATGACCATGGGCCTGGGCCTGATGGCGCGCGGCATGGGCGGAGAGAACAAGGTCTTCCGCGACTTCTGGGTGCAGCAGCAGGAAAAGAAGGCGATTCCCGCGCCGCTGCTGGCGCGCCAGGCGGCGATGACGGCCGAGCGTTTCGACAACCTGATGCAATGGTCGGACCAGCTCGTGCAAGACAATTACGGCGCCATCATCAGCCGCCAGCTGAAGAAAGGCGATGAGCTGACCCGCATCTACACGCTGAGCTTCCGCCAGACGGAGAAGGGCTGGATGGGTTTTAACGCCCGCTAAGGCCCTCCTTCCATAAAAAAACCTCCGCGCCATCGCTGGTGCGGAGGTTTTTTTCATGGCTGCCTGATTTACTTCACGTTCAGGCTCTTTTTCGCCTGCTCCAGCAAGTCCGTCTTGACCCAGTCCTTGGCCACGGGCGGCTTCGTCATGCGGCCCACGCCCGTCTTCACCATCACATCGGTGGTGATCTGGATATGCTCGGGCGAGATGTCGTACGAATACGGCGAATTGCTGATTGCGTCGTCGAAGTCATCCTTCGTGATCTGGCCGCGGAACACGACTTCGCGCACATATTTTTCCGCCGTCGCCTTGTTGTCGATAAAGGTCTTGGTCGCTTCGACGAAACAGCGCATGAATTTTTCCGCCACGGGACGGCGTTCCTTGTAGAACTTTTCCGTCATCACCATGGTCCGCACGGGCTCGCCGATCGGCGTGTCGTACGGTTTGATGACCTCGGTGCCGAAACCCTTGTTGATCGCCTGCGACGATTGCGGCTCGGACTGCATCATGGCGTCGATATTCTTGCCCATCAGCGCCTGGTTCAAGTCGGCGTAGGCGAGGAATACCAGTTGCACATCCTTGCCCTTGGTTTCCGAGTACGTCAGGCCCGCTTGCGACAGCTCGGCCAGCAGCAGCACTTCCTGGATGCCGCCGCGCGTCACGCCCACGCGCTTGCCCTTCAACTCCTTGACGCTGGTGATCTTTTGCCCCGCCCCGCCCACCAGGCGCGCGCCGCCCTTGGCAAAACCGGCCACCACGTAGATCGGGGCACCGCCGGCGCGGCCGGAAATGGCCGCTTCGGACGCCGTCGCGCCCACGTCCAGCTCGCCCGCGATAATTGCCTGCATCACGTCGAGGCCCTTGGCGAAGATATGCTCTTCGACCTTGATGCCGCACTTGGGCGCGATTTCCTTGATGTACGACACGGCGCCGTAATGGGCGAATTTCAAATTGCCCAGGCGCACGACTTCCTGCGCCTGCACGGCGCCCATGCCGAAGGCCAGCATGAGGGCGGCGGCGATACCGGTCTTCAGGGTTGATTTTTTCTGCATCGGGTTCTCCTGTGGTGGTTGGTGTGTGCCCGCAAGGGCACGCGAAACACTGCTTTTATTATCAGGAGATAGTACCGCGTGTTAGAGCCAGGGCAACATTTTTTTGCCGACAGCCACGCTGCCGGCGTTGTTATTACTGTCCCGCCAGTGCCACCACCGGATCGAGTCCCGACGCCTTGCGCGCCGGCATGAAGCCAAACACCAGCCCCGTCACCACGGCGCAGGCAAACGCGCCGGCGATGGCGCTCAGGGAAAAGATCACCGGCACGTCCCACACCAGCAGCAAGCCGGCCACCGTCACGCCGACCACGATGCCGGCCACGCCGCCCACCACCGACACCAGCACGGCTTCGGTGAGGAACTGGCGCAGGATGTCCCGCCGGCGCGCACCCGTCGCCATGCGGATGCCGATTTCGCGCGTGCGCTCGCGCACCGTCATCAGCATCACGTTCATGACGCCGATGCCGCCCACCACCAGCGAAACGGCCGCGATCAGGCTGAGCATCATGGTCATGTTGTCCTGCGTCTTGGCTTCGGCGGCGATCGACGCGGCCGCGTTGCTGATGCCGTAGTCGCGGATGCGGTGGCGCTCGAACATGGTGGCGTCGACCGCCGCCTCCACCTCCGTCACGCGCTTGACGTCGTCCACCGCCATCACCGTGTAGGTGGGCTCGCGCTGGCCGAAGACGCGGATGCCGGCCGTGGAAAACGGCAGCAGCAGCACGTCGTCTTCATCCTTCTCGCCCGTCAGCGCGCCTTTCGCGCTCATCACGCCGATCACCTGGAACGGCACGTTGCCGATCAGGATGCTCTGCCCCACGGGGTTGGGTACGTCGGGCATCAGCTTTTCCGCCAGGTGCGCACCCAGCACGGCCACGGTCGCCATCTCGCGCTCGTCTTCCTCGGTAAAGAAGCCGCCCTTGGCCACGGGCCAGGTCTGGATTTGCGGCAGGGCTGGTCCCGTGCCGCGCACATAGGTCTGCACGTCGAGGTTGCCGTGGCGTATCACCTTGTTGCCCGTGACATTCGGCAGCACGTGGGAAATGCCCGGCACGTCCTTGAGCGCATCGAGGTCGGCCAGGGTGATGCTGCGTCCCGGGATGCGCGAGCTTTCGCCGCGCGACGCCATGTACAGCAGATTCGAGCCGAACGCGCCCAGTTGCGCCATCACTTGCTGGCGCGTGCCCAGGCCGATGGCCAGCATGACGATCACGGAAGCGACGCCGATGACGATGCCGAGCAAGGTCAAGCCCGTGCGGAAGCGGTTGATCCACAGCACGCGCCAGGCCGCGCGGGCCGCATCGAGCAACTCCGTGCCCAGCGACGCGCCCGTGTCGTGGGCGGCGCGCGACATGTCCAGCGGCGGCAGGGCCGTCGACGTGGCGGGAATGGCGATGGCGCCCGAGTCTTCGACGATTTCGCCATCGCTGATCTCGATCACGCGGCGCGCCTGAGCCGCCACCTTGCGGTCATGCGTAATGAGGATGATGGTGTGGCCCGCATCGGCCAGTTCGCCCAGCAGGGCCATGACTTCGGCGCCGCTGCTGCTATCTAACGCCCCCGTCGGCTCATCGGCGAGGATGATGCGCCCGCCATTCATCAGGGCGCGCGCGATCGACACGCGCTGCTGCTGCCCGCCCGACAATTGGTTCGGCCGGTGATCCAAACGTTCACCGAGGCCCAGGCGCTTGAGCAGCGCTTCCGAGCGCGCATGGCGGGCCGCTGCCGGCATGCCCGCGTACAGGGCCGGCACTTCCACGTTTTCGCGCGCCGATTCCGTGGCGATCAGGTGATACCCCTGGAAGACGAAGCCGAACGCTTCGCGCCGCAGCCACGCCAGTTCATCGGGGTTCAGGCTGGCCACGTCCTGGCCGGCGAAGCGGTACGTGCCGTCGCTGGGGCGGTCCAGGCACCCGAGCAAATGCATCAGGGTCGACTTGCCGGAACCGGAGGCGCCGACGATGGCGACGAATTCGCCGGCGCCGATAGCCAAGGTCAGGCCGCGCAGCACTTCCACGGCCGGCGCGCCATCGTGGCCGCCGTAGCGCTTGCGGATACCCTCCAGTTCAATCAGTGGCGCCGGCTGGCCAGATTCTCCGGGTTGCCCCAGCGACGCGGCCTCGCTCATCGCGCTCACAGCTGGAACCTGCTGGCGCCGCTGCTGGATGGCTGCTCGCCCGTGACCAGCAATTCGCCTTCGCGCAAGCCTTGCAGCACTTCCGCGCTGAGGCGGTTGCGCACGCCGACGGTGACGGCGCGCGTATCGACCTTGCCATCCGCATCCATCACGCGGGCTGTGAACTGCCCCGGCTTGGCGCCTTCTTCCGTCGACGGTTTCAGGGCCGGCAAGGGCACGGCCAGCACATTGTTGGCCGCCGCCGTGACGAACACCACTTGCGCCGTCATCTGCGGCATCAGTTCGCCATCGGCGTTATCGACGTCGAACAGCACTGTATACAAGATCACCTTGCTGGTCGACGGCGCCAGGGCCGTGCCTGCGGTGGAACCGCCGGGTACCGGCGGCGCGGGCAGCACTTGCCGCACCTTGCCGCTCCAGCGCCGCTGGTCGCCGCCCAGGGTCGTGAAGTACACGGGCATGTCCGGGCGCACGCGGCGCACGTCCGCTTCCGACACTTCCGTCCATACCGTCATGGCCGACAGGTCGGCGATGCGCAGGATGTTCGGCGTCTGGTACGTGGCGTTCAGGGTTTGCCCTTCCTTCGCGTCCAGGCCCACCACCTTGCCGGCCATCGGCGCGTAGATGCGCGTGTAACCGAGGCGCGCCTCGTCCGCCTTCAGGCTGGCCTGGGTCTGGTCGATCTGCGCCTTCAGGTGGTCGATCTTGGCGCCGGCCGAGGCCAGCGTGGCTTCGGCCGTTTCCAGGTCGGCCAAGGGGGTCGAATCGAACTTGGCCATCTGCTTCTGGCGCACGTGCTGCTGGCCCGCCAGGCGGTGCTGCGCCTGCTGGTCGGCCAGCTGCGCGCGCAAGCCCGCCAGCGCGGCGCGGCCTGCGTCGACCGTGGCTTGCTGCACGCTGGGGTCGATCTCGGCCAGCAGCTGGCCTTTATCGACGTCGCTGCCCGGCTGCACGTGCAAACGCGTGATCTGGCCCGACACCTGCGCGCCCACGTCGACATAGGTTTGCGGCTGCAGGGTGCCGATGGCCGTGACGCTCGCTTCGATATTGCCGCGCTTGACGGGCGCCGTGTCGAACACGGTGCTCGGGCCGCGCGTGGCCCACAGTGCGCCGGCGCCGAACAGCGCCAGCAAGACCACGCCGCCCAGGATGCGGGCGCGGCGGGAAGGCAGGCGGGCCGCCATCAGGCAGCCGCTTTCAATATAGTCACAACATCAATCGGTGTCGCCAAACGTGGAAAGTGCATCGGTCTATCCTTGAAAATGGCGGTGAATATCACCGCAGGAACGTCACAAGACCTGCCAGCGCGGCGACGGCTGCCAGCAGGGAACTACGAAACAGCAAGCGGGGCGCATACGGCAGCAACAGGGCCACCAGCAGCGCGCCGGCTGATATGAAACCAAGCCAGGCGACGACGCCGACGGTCGCGCTCCAGCCGGCCACGCAGGGCCAGATGGCCAGCGCCAGCAGGACCGCGCCGGCCAGCTGCAGCGCGCGCCGCACGTTCGGCGCCGCATCCCTGCCCCAGACCTGGCCATGGTGGCGGTCCATCGCCAAGGAGAGGCTGGCCATGCCCGCATACGACAGGCCCAGCGCGCACAGGATGGTAGGGATCATGACTGTCCTTCCGTATTAATTTGCAGACTGGCCGTGGGCGCGGCGCTTTCCCTGGCGGCGGCCTTGCTGGCCGGTTTTTCCTTGCGCTTGTGGACTTTCCACGCGCCCCAGGCGGCCAGCAGGCCAAAGGCCATGCTGCCCAGTTCCACGCCGGCACTTTCCCAGTCGCCGCGCGCGATCTGCGCCGCCAGACTGTCGCCCGTGCTCAGTACATTGAGCACGGGCAGCAGCAGGCACAGGGCCGCCAGCAAGCCCAGTTGCTCGATCCACGCGCGCTTTTCCGCGCGCAGGCAGGCGTGCACCAGCATCACAAACCACACGCCGAAGAAGGCGCGCAATTCCCAGCCGGCGCGGTGCTCGACGCCGACGGGAATCAGGCGGTTGGCCCACAGGAAGCCCACGCAGGCGATGGACAGGCCGGCAATCGCCGCCACGTTCAGGCAGGCGACGGTGCGGTACACGCGCTGCGTATAGGCGCCGAACTCGCCGCCGGACTTCTGGCGGCGCTTGACCATGAACAGGATGGCGCCCGTGCCCATCATGGCCGTGCCGGCCAGGCCGCAGAAGAAGTACAGCCAGCGCATCGGCGTACCGCCAAAGCCCACCATGTGCAGGTTCGACATGACGGCGCGCGTCAGGCCCGCGCCGCCCGTATCCGACTCGCCGGGACGGCGCATGGCGACCTGCTCACCGGTGGACAGCGCATAGCAAGCCCTGCCCGTGTTGGCGCTGATGCGTTCCATCGTGTCCGTCTCTTCATTCCAGCCGTACATGCACACGCGCATGGAGGCGTCGTTCGGGTTGTCCAATACCACGGCGCGGATTTCCTGGCCGATGGCCTGCTCGGCGCGCAGCGCGTACGGTTCCAGCGCGGGAATGGCCAGCGGCTGGCCTGTCTTCGCGGGCTTGCCCACATCGTTCCAGTCGGCCAGGAAGGCCTTCTTGGCGTTGTCCATGCCGTATTGCGCCACCACGGGGGCCGGCACGTAGTCATCACTGAAGAACGCCAGGCCCGTGTAGGCGATCATGAACTGGAACGGCAAGGTCAGCACGGCCACCGCGTTGTGCGCGTCGAGCCACGAACGCTGGCCCTTGGCCGGGCGGAAGGTGAAGAAATCCTTGAAGATGCGCTTGTGCGTGATAACGCCGCTCACCAGCGCCACCAGCATGATCATGGTGGTGATGGCGACGATCCACACGCCGATGCGTCCCGCGTGCAGCTCGTAGTGAAAATCGACGAAATGGTGGCCGCCGATGGTTTCGCGCTGCGTTGCCTCGCGCGCATGTTCGATGACGGCGCCCGTCAGCGGATCGAGGTCCGCCGAGCCATAGCCGCCGGCGGGCTGGAACCAGTAGGCGGACAGGCCGTGGCCGGGACGCTGCACGGGCCAGATTTCCCACATGTCCGCCTTCGGGTGTTCCTTCGCCATGAAGTCGAGCGCCAGTTCCAGGCGGTGCCCACGGTCCGTGACCTTCGGCAGCGGCGGATCGTTCGCATGCGCCGCCTCTTCCAGTGCATGTTCGGGTGTCATCCAGTGGGTGATCGGCTCGTCGAAGACGGCCAGGGTGCCGGTCAGGAAAATGGCGAACAGCAGCCAGGAAATCCACAGGCCGCTCCACGTATGCAGCCAGGCCATGGCCTGGCGCAAGCCGCCCTGCTGCGGCGTTTTCACCACTTTGTCTACCTTGACGGCATTCATGCGGCACCCCGCGACAGCAGCAGGCCGATGCCGCCGCAGGCGATGGCCGGCAGCAGCATGCCGAGCCAGGCGCGGCGCAAGTCCTGCACGGCAAAGACCCAGATCACGGCGCAGGTATAGACGACGAAGGCGCTCAGGGTAGCCGTCAGCACGGCTTCGGCGCGCGACAGCGGCAGCACGGCCGCCAGCAGCACGGCCACGCCGGACGTCAATGCATAGCCGCCAAAGATGGCGGCGAGCACGCGCGAGAACAACATCATGTGGGCCGATTTCATCATCGCGGCGCTCCCTGTGGCATACGCTGGCTCACACCGTCGCGGGCCAGATTCAACTGCACTTCCATAAGCCATGCATCCTTCATCAAGATAGATCATTCAAAAGCGGTTATTTACAGTTTGTAGTTCAAGGTCAGCATCAGGTTGCGCGGCGCTCCCACCATGTTGCCGAAGACATCGGAATAGATGCTCTGGTAATAGTGCTTGTCGAGCGCATTGTTCACGTTCAGGCGCAGCTCGGCGCGGCTGTCGATCTGCCACGCCGCGTTCAAGCCCACGATCGCGTAGCGGCCCTGGCGCAGATGGTAGGTGCCGTCGTTTGATTCGGTCGCGCCCTGGCCGTACACGGAAGCGCCGACGCGCCAGCCCTGCGCCGCGCCGGACAGGCGGTAGCTGGTGGCCAGCTTGAGCTGCTGGCGCGGATAGCGGCTGTTGAAATCCTTGCCGATATTGGCCGGATCGCTGTCGCGCTTGAATTGCGCCTTCACATAGGTAAAACCGGCCGACAGCTGCCAGTCGGGCGTCAGCGCGCCCGCCACGTCCAGCTCCACGCCTTCGCTGCGCACTTCGCCCGACGCGCGCTGGCAATAGCCCCACGTGCTGCCCGGGCAGGGGTTCGGGCCGGCAAGGTCGTCCACGCCGCGGTTTTGCTGGCGGATCTGGAACACGGCCGCGCTGGCATTGAGGGCGCCGCCGAAGTATTCGCCCTTCACGCCCGCTTCATAGTTGGTGCCGCTGATCGGCTTCAATGGCTGCGCATGGGCGTCGGTGGCCGCCTGCGGCTGGAAGATTTCGGTCCAGCTGGCGTACACGGAATGCTGCTTGTCGAGGTCATACACGACACCGGCGTACGGCGTGAATTCGCGCGCCACCGAGTAGCCGGCATCGTCCTTGTACCAGCTCACGCGCCCGCCCAGCACCAGCGACAGCGGGTCGGCCAGGCGCATGCGCGTGCCCGCATACACGCCGCTTTGCTCGGTGATGCTGGCCGTGCGCCACTGCGCGTAGTTGATGACGGGACGCGCCACGCTGCCCGCATCCCAGTTGAACGGGTCGAGCACCGGCGCCGCCGCGCCCCAGCTGTACGGCGCCCAGCCACCATAGCTGTTTTTCGACGAACGGCGGTGGCTGGCGCCGACGGTCAGCTCGTGCTCGCGGCCGAACAGGCTGTAGCTGCCGCTCGCATACGCGTCATAGCTGGTATTGGCCAGCTCGGCGCGGTAGCTTTGCGAATTGAAGCGCAGGGTGTCGCCACGGCGGTTGATGCCGGAAAACGTCGTGTCGATCTCGGGCGTCTTGCGCGTGGCTGCCAGCTTGGCTTTCCAGCCATTGGCGAAGCGGTGCTCCAGTTCGGCGAAGATGGTTTTATCCGTCTGGCGCCAGTCATCGAAGTCGCTGCCCAGGTAAGTGGAACGGGGCAAATTCAAAAAGCGGCCGTCTGCGGCCGTTACCACGCCCGTCGAGACGCCGTCGTTGTCCGTCTTGCGGTAGTGGGCGCCCACCGTCAAGGTGGTGTCGGGGCGCAGGTCCGCTTCGATGATGCCATACAGCTGGTGGTTGCGGCCATGCAGCACGTCGACAAAATCCTTCTTGTCCTGCACCGTCACGACGACGCGCCCGCGCAGGGTCTTCGCTTCGTTGAGCGCGTTGGCCGCATCGGCTTCCAGGCGGTAGTTGCTCCAGCTGCCCACGCTGGCCGAGAATGACGCTTGCGGCGTGGCCGTCGGACGCTTGCGCACCATGTTGATGGCCGCGCTGGGCGTGCCGCTGCCCGTCATCAAGCCCGTGGCGCCACGCACCACCTCGATGCGGTCATAGATGGCCAGGTCGTCATTGTCGCCATTGAAGGTGCCGTTCGCGCCCAGGCTGGTAGGCAAGCCATCGAACAGGATGTTGTCGATTGGAAAGCCGCGTGCGCTGAAACTGCCCGAATCGCCCGTAAAGTTGCCCTTTTGCATGACCAGCCCCGTGATCGACTGCACGGCGTCGTCCAGGGTCGTGATGCCCAGGTCGTCGATCTGCTGGCGCGTCAGCACGCTGACCGATTGCGGCGTTTCGCGCAGCGACAGGTTCAGCTTGGTTGCCGTATTGCTCACGCCCGTCGTGTACGAGCCGCTGCCTTCCGTTGTCGCATCGCGCCCCGCCGTGACGGACACGCCGAGCATGGTCTGTTCGGCGGCGGGGGTGGCTGGCGCCTGCTGCGCGATGGCCGGCAGGCTGGCGGCCAGGCACAGGACCGCAGCCGCTTGCGCCAGCGGACGCAATGCGCAGTGATGAGATGGCAAACTGACAAAATTCAAAGCGTGAGACATGCAAGTTCCTGATAGTAGTGGCGTCATCAGACGGTGAAAAACAGGCGCCCTACTCTGTAGGTGCCGCGAAAACGAAAAACGGGCAGCCGGATGGCTAAATATTTTTTAATGACATGGCCGGTTCGACCGTCACCCAGTAGCGCGTGCGGCTGCGCACCTGCACGGGCAGGGAATTGGGCAGCATGTTCAAAATGCGCTCCGTGTCGGCCAGCGGGAACACGCCCGACAGGCGCAGCTGGGCCACTTGCGGCGCGCAGTCGATCACGCCGGGGCGGTAGCGGGCCAGGTCGGCCAGGAAATCGCCCAAGGTCACGTCGTCGACGATCAACTGCCCGCGCGACCAGGCGTCCGCATACGCACCGATGGCGTGCGGCGCGTCCAGCGCATGGCGGGAAAATGCCACGCCGTGCCCGGCCTCCAGCAGCAGGGGTGCGCCGCCGCCGTCGCGGGGACGGATTTCAACGGCGCTGTCAAACACGTCCACGGTGCTGTAGTCATCTTGCTGGCGCACGGCAAAGCGCGTGCCCAGCGCGCGCACCATGCCTTCGCGCGTGGCCACCACCAAAGGCGCGCCGCTGCCGGCGCCATGGCCGCTGGTGACGAGGATTTCGCCGGCCAGCAGCTCGATCAGGCGGCGGCTGGCATCGAAACGCACGTTCACGGCCGATCCCGTATTCAGGCTGAGCACACTGCCATCGTCCAGCGCCACCTCGCGCCGCTCGCCCGTGGCCGTGCGGTAGTCGGCGCGCAGGACGCGCACGCCATCCCAGGCATCCGTCTGCGCGGCCAGCATGCCGCCGCCGGCCGCCACGCCCAGCCACGCCAGCAACTGGCGCCGCTTGCCGTTGACGGCTTTCTGCTGCGTGCCGGCCAGCGCCTGCGCGGCCGCACCGCGGTGCAAGCCGTTGAAGCGCTGCGACACGGCTTCGATATGCCGCCAGGCCCGCTCATGTTCCGGATCCGCCTCGCGCCAGCGCTGCCAGGCGGCCTGTTGCGCCGAATCCATCTCGCCCGACATCAGCATGGTCAGCCACTCGGCCGCCTGCTGCTGCACGTCCTCGCGGATGGCCGCCGCAGCAGCAGCATTGCCCACCTTGCTCATGCCGGCAGCGAGAAAAACACCTGGCGGTTGGCGCGCGTCAGGTATTGCTTGACCGAGCTGGCCGAGACGTTCAGGCGCGCGGCGATCTCGGCATAGCTGAGCCCTTCCAGTTGCGCCAGCAGGAACGCCGTGCGCACGGGCGCGGGCAAGCCAGCCAGGGCCTGGTCGATTTCCTGCAAGGCTTCCAGCGCCAGCAGCCGCTCTTCCGGCGCGGGCGCCACTTCGGGCGGCAGGCAGGCCAGCGCTTCCAGATAGGCGTCTTCCAGCACTTGCCGGCGGTGGCGGTGCGCCACCAGGCGGCGTGCGATGGTGGCCAGGAAAGGCCGCGCTTCACGGATCTGCAGCGCGGCATCGGCCGTCAGCACGCTGACGAAGGTGTCTTGCGCCAGGTCCGCCGCCTCGCCCGCATTGCCCAGCTTATGCCGCAGCCAGCCCTGCAGCCAGCCGTGATGGCTGCTGTAGAGCGCGTGCAGGTCTTGTTGCTGTGCAAAATCGGCGGCCGACATGGCATCCCTTTCCGCCCGGGCGTGCGGCGCCCGAGAATGTAAATAAGAATTATTCTCATTTTAACCGCGTTCCTGCCATTCATGCAATCGCGGCATTGCCAGAAATACCAAGTAATTCAAACGCCGGCCAACCGCCAGGCGGTGCAGCGCGGGACCGCCAGCCACCCGTGATGGGGTAAAATGGCGCCCATCGTCCGGCTTTCGCCGCCCACTCCCAAGCTTTTCATTGCAGGTTCATCATGCTAGATAATCTCACCCAACGGCTTGCCAAAGTCGTCAAGACCATGCGCGGCGAGGCGCGCCTGACCGAAGCGAACACCGCCGACATGCTGCGCGAAGTGCGCCTGGCGCTGCTCGAAGCCGACGTCGCCCTACCCGCCGTGCGCGAATTCATCGCCAAAGTCAAAGAAAAAGCCATGGGCGAGGATGTCATTTCCTCGCTCACGCCGGGCCAGGCCCTGGTGGGCGTGGTGCAGCGCGAGCTGGCCGCCCTGATGGGCGCCGACCTGGGACCGGAAGCGTCGCAGATCAGCTTTGCGCAGCAGCCGCCCGCCATCATCCTGATGGCCGGTCTGCAGGGTGTGGGTAAAACCACCACCGTCGGCAAGCTGGCGAAGTACCTGAAGGAAGAAAAGAAGAAGAAAGTGCTGACCGTCTCGGCCGACGTGTACCGTCCCGCCGCGATCGCCCAGCTGCAATCGGTCACCGCCCAGGTGGGCGCCGACTTCTTCCCGTCCACCAGCACGGACAAGCCGGTCGATATCGCCCTGGCCGCGCTGGACTGGGCGAAAAAGCATTACCACGACGTGCTGATCATCGATACGGCGGGCCGTCTCGGTATCGACGAAGAGATGATGCGCGAAATCGCCGCCGTCCACGGCGCCGTGAAACCGATCGAAACCCTGTTTGTCGTCGACGCCATGCTGGGCCAGGACGCCATCAACACGGCGAAAGCCTTCAATGATGCCCTGCCGCTGACCGGTATCGTGCTGACCAAGCTCGATGGCGATGCGCGCGGCGGTGCGGCCCTGTCCGTGCGCCACATCACGGGCAAACCGATCAAG
Organism: Janthinobacterium sp. NKUCC08_JDC; assembly: GCF_019345575.1. Classification (NCBI taxonomy): domain Bacteria; kingdom Pseudomonadati; phylum Pseudomonadota; class Betaproteobacteria; order Burkholderiales; family Oxalobacteraceae; genus Janthinobacterium; species Janthinobacterium sp. NKUCC08_JDC. The sequence continues at coordinate 340,386 of NZ_JAHKQW010000002.1, forward strand.
TTTGCCGGTGTCTCGGAAAAACTCGACGGCCTGGAAGCGTTCGACCCGACCCGCATGGCCAACCGCATCCTGGGCATGGGCGACATCCTCGCCCTGGTGGAAGAAGCGCGCAAGGGCGTCGACAGCAAGGCGGCGGCCGACCTGGCGCAGAAGATCAAGGTCGGCGGCAAGTTCGACATGAACGACTTCAAGGCGCAACTGGGCCAGATGAAGAAAATGGGCGGCATGGCCAACCTGATGGACAAGCTGCCGGCCCAGTTCCAGCAGGCGGCAGGCGGCAAGAACATGGATCAAGCCGATAAACAGGTGCGCCGCATGTGCGGCATCATCGACTCGATGACGCCGCAGGAACGCGCCAAACCTGAACTGATCAAGGCCACGCGCAAGCGCCGCATCGCCGCCGGCGCCGGCGTGCAAGTGCAGGAAGTAAACCGCATGCTGACGCAATTCGAGCAAATGCAGACGATGATGAAGAAATTGTCGGGCGGCGGCATGATGAAGATGATGCGCAGTATGAAAGGCATGATGCCTGGCATGAGGTAAGGCTTCAAAATCCGCTGCGCGGTGGTCTTTGCGGCCGGCGATGCTCACCGTACTTTAGTACGGTTGCGCTTCTCGGCCACAATTACCATCCGCTCGCTATGATTTTGAAGGCCTTTTTTACGCCGCGTGAGACGTAGTTCAAGTCAAAAAACATCGTTCTAAATAGTGCCGGATTGCATTTTCATGTGTCCGGCATCCTTTCTTCCCTCCCTCCGCAGCGCCCCTCCCCGCATAGCCAGCAACCATGCCATTTACGGGCAAAAACGCCGTTCTGCGCTCCCAAGCGGTGCGCCCGGGCGACAGCATTGCCATTTCCCTGCTTTTTCCTCGTGAAAACGTGAAAAACACTTGCATACTAGGTAAATCCACACCAATATTAGCCGTGCGATTAATTGCGCAATTTCCCATGTGTTTGTTAAGGAGGCTCGAAGATGGCAACAGCCAAAAAAACCCCAGTAGCAGCGCCAGCCAAAGCAGCAGCAGCCAAGCCTGCAGCCGCCAAGAAAGCAGCACCCGCAGCCAAGGCAGCAGCTAAACCAGCAGCGGCGAAGAAAGCGGCAGCACCGGCAACACCACGCAAGCCAAACGCAGCATTCATGAAAGCAATGACGCCATCGAAAGATCTGGCCGCCGTTGTTGGCGCAGCACCACTGCCGCGCACGGAAGTGACCAAAAAGGTATGGGATTACATCAAAAAACTCGATCTGCAAGATCCGGCCAACCGCCGCATGATCAATGCGGACGACAAGCTGAAAGCAGTTTTCGGCGGCAAAGCCCAAGTCTCCATGTTTGAAATGACCAAACTGATCTCCGATCATTTGAAATAATCAGATACGCACAGGGCGTCTACGCCGTGTGAGTGCCCCGCCGCTTTACTGCGAGCGGGGCATTTTTTTGGGCATTTTGGGGTCAGACCCTCAACACCGTTAACACAGAGCTCTGCGCCAACGCTGCCGGGGGTCTGACCCCAGCCTTCATTTGAATTCCCACTGCTTCCAAGCCGCCCGCACGGCATTCGGATACTCGGCCCTGCCCCGGCTGCCGTTGTACCGCCCCAGCGCCAGGTATAAATCACCCTTTTCCATATCCAGGTACATGCGCAGGATCGCGCAGCCGTAGCGCAGATTCGTCTGCATATGAAACAGCTTGCTGCGGTCATGGTCGCCGATGACGCCCGTCCAGAATGGCATCACTTGCATGTAGCCGCGCGCGCCAGCTAGCGAGACGGCGTATTTGCGGTAGGCCGACTCCACCTGAATCAGGCCCAGCACGAGGGCCGGCTCCAGGCCCGCGCGGCGCGATTCGTACCATACGGTTTCCAGGAATTCCGTGCGCAGCTGGGCGTCCGGCAGCTTGCGCTGCAGGCGCGACGACATCTGCGCCAGCCATTGCTGGTAGCGCTGCAAGTCGGCGGGCGTGGCAAATTTGGGTTGCGGCGGGCGTTCGTCGCGGATCGCGTGCGACAGGGCCAAACGGACGGAGTCGGCCAGCGCCTCTTCCTTCTGGTTGCCGGCCTGCGCCGGAGAGACGCAGGCCAGACAGGCGGCCAGCGCGAGCGCGCCAGCCGTCTTGCTTACGGATAGACGCTTCACTGCGCCATTTGGCCCTGGATGAAGGCGACGATCTCTTCCGGCGCCACGCCGGTCGCTTCCGCGTCGCGGCGGCCCTGGTATTCCAGCTTGCCTTCTTTCAGGCCGCGCTCGCCGATGACGATGCGGTGCGGCACGCCGATCAGCTCCCAGTCGGCGAACATGGCGCCTGGACGCAAGCCGCGGTCGTCGACGATGACGTCCACGCCAGCGCCTTGCAGGGCCGCGTACAGCTTCTCCGTCTCTTCCTTGACCAGTTCGCTGCGGTCCATGCCCATCGGGCACAGCACGACCTCGAATGGCGCGATCGACGCGGGCCAGATGATGCCCTTGTCGTCGAAGTTCTGTTCGATGGCGGCGCCCAGGATGCGCGTCACGCCGATGCCGTAGCAACCCATCTGCAGCGGCGCAGGTTTGCCGTTTTCATCGAGGAAGGTGGCTTTCATGCTTTCCGAGTACGCCGTACCCAACTGGAACACGTGGCCCACTTCGATGCCGCGCTCGATCGCCAGTGCGCCCTGGCCGTCCGGCGAAGCGTCGCCGGCGACGACATTGCGCAAGTCGGCCACGATGGCAGGCTCGGCCACGTCGCGGCCCCAGTTGGCGCCCGTGTAGTGGAAACCGGCGTCATTCGCGCCGCACACGAAGTCGCTCATGTGGGCGACCGTGCGGTCCGCCACCACGGTGACGGGCGCTTTGGTGCCGATCGGGCCCAGGTAGCCGGGAATCGTGCCGTAGACTTCCAGGATTTCCGCTTCCGTCGAGAAACGGTGACCGGCCAGGCCGGCAACCTTGCCCACCTTGATCTCGTTCAATTCATGGTCGCCGCGCAGCAGCAGCATGAAATGCTGTTTCGTGACTTTCTCGTCCTTGCCCGTCGTTTCCACGGTCAGGGCGATCGTTTTCACGGTGCGCGACAGCTCGATACCGAGCAGGGTAGCCACGGTTTCGCACTTGACGGTGTCCGGCGTGGCCGTTTTCGTCAGTGCCTGGGCGGCGGCCGGGCGCTCGCCCGCTGGCGGCAGCGCTTCGGCCGCTTCCATGTTGGCCGCGTAGTCGGACGTCGGGCAGTACACGAGCGCGTCTTCGCCCGTGTGGGCGATGACGTGGAATTCGTGCGAACCGGAACCGCCGATGGCGCCGTTATCGGCTGCCACGGCGCGGAATTTCAGGCCGAAACGCGTGAAGATGCGCGTGTAGGCGTCAAACATGACCTTGTACGACGCTTGCATGCCGGCCAGGTCGCGGTCGAACGAGTACGCGTCCTTCATCGTGAATTCGCGGCCGCGCATCAGGCCGAAGCGTGGGCGGCGCTCGTCGCGGAACTTGGTCTGGATATGATAAAAATTCAACGGCAACTGGCGGTAGGACTTGATTTCCGTGCGCACGACGTCCGTGATGACTTCTTCCGACGTCGGCTGGATCGCGTATTCGCGGCCGTGGCGGTCTTTCACGCGCATCAGTTCGTCGCCCATCTTGGTCCAGCGGCCCGTCTCTTGCCACAGTTCGGCTGGCTGCACGAGCGGCATCAGCAGTTCGATACCGGCGGCTTTGTTCATCTCGTCACGGATGATGGCTTCCACCTTGCGGATCACGCGCAAGCCCATCGGCATGTAGGTATAGATGCCGGAACCGAGGCGTTTGATCATGCCTGCACGCATCATCAATTGGTGGCTGACGATTTCCGCGTCAGAAGGTGCATCTTTAAGTGTGGAAATAAAAAAACGGGAGGCGCGCATAACGGTGAATTCTTTTTAAAAAGAGAGGGTTATAATCAACCTAATTTTAAAGGATTAGCTGGCTGATGCGTCCATACTTTACACAAATGCGCTCAATTGGTGCGATTCCGGCGCTTTTCGCACCCCGAAAAGGTCACCGGCTTGCGAAGTTGTGGGTAATTATGTAAAAAAGGACGCTCTGTCGCAGAAAGTTTGAGGTGCATTATGCTCGACCGTGAAGGGTTTCGGCCCAACGTCGGCATCATCCTGCTAAACGCCCAGAACGAGGTGTGGTGGGGCAAGCGGGTGCGCGAGCACTCATGGCAGTTTCCGCAAGGCGGTATCAAATATGGCGAAACACCGGAACAAGCCATGTTTCGCGAACTTGAAGAGGAAATCGGACTCAGACAGGAACACGTCAAAATTGTCGGCCGCACCCGCGACTGGCTGCGCTATGAAGTGCCAGACCACTTCATCAAGCGCGAGATTCGCGGCCATTACCGTGGCCAGAAGCAGATTTGGTTTCTGCTGAGAATGTGCGCGCGCGATAACGACGTCAATCTGCGCCTGACCGACCATCCCGAGTTCGACGCCTGGCGCTGGCATGAATACTGGGTCCCGCTCGATGTCGTCATTGAATTTAAACGCGATGTGTACCAGCGCGCCTTGCAGGAGCTGTCCCGCTTCCTGACCTGGCCCGTGCATGGCAACGCACAGCAAGCGCACCGCCACACGTCGCGCTACCTGCGCCAGCCCCATGCGCCACGGGCACAGGACGGTACGGCTGTGGCCAAGCCTTGCGACGGCATTACCGCCGAAGGGTGTACGCCGGAGCTGATTCTGCCGGGCAAGGAGTAGTCCGCCGCAATGAACGCACTCTCCCACGCAAAAGGGGCAGCCTGAACAGGCTGCCCCTTTTTTCATGCCGGCAGGAAACTCCCCTGCCGGTCAGGCTGACTTAGTTTGCCGCAGGTGCCGGCGCAGCGGCGGGAACATCCAGGGTGATGGCTTTGAGGCCCAGGATATTGCTGCTGTAGTGGCGGATCTTGTTGGCCAGGGCCGGGTCGTTGTTCAGCTTTTGACCGTACGACGGCACCATTTCCACCATCCTCGCTTGCCACTCCGGCGTGGCCAGGCGGCTCTTGAATGCCGTTTGCAGCACCTTGATCATGATCGGCGGCGCGGTCGAAGCGCCTGGCGAGGCGCCCAGCAGGGCGACGATGCTGCCATCGGCGGCGCCGACGACTTCCGTGCCGAACTGCAGCAAGCCGCCTTTGACAGGGTCATCCTTGACGATCTGCACGCGCTGACCGGCGTTTTGCAGGGTCCAGTCTTCCATCTTGGCGTTCGGCAGGTATTCGCGCAGGGTCTTCAAACGGTCTTCCGGCGAGTTCATGACCTGTTCCACCAGGTATTTCGTCAGCGGAATATTGTCGTAGCCGGCTTGCAGCATCGGTTTTACATTGCCCGTGCCGATCGAGGCAGGCAAGTCGATCCACGAACCGTTTTTCAGGAACTTGGTCGAGAAGGTGGCAAACGGGCCAAACAGCAGGGCTTTCTTGCCATCGATGATGCGCGTGTCCAGATGCGGCACGGACATCGGCGGCGAACCGACGGATGCCTTGCCGTAGACCTTGGCCGCATGCGCCGCCACCAGTTCCGGATTGGTCGTCACCAGCCATTGGCCGCCGACCGGCACGCCGCCGTAGCCCTTGGCTTCAGGAATGCCCGATTTTTCCAGCAGCGGCAGCGAACCGCCGCCGGCGCCGATGAAGACGAACTTGGCGCGCATGGTCTTTTCCTTGCCTGCGTTCAAGTCTTTCACCGTCACGTTCCACACGCCATCGGCGCCGCGCTGGATGTCTTCCACCTGGTGGCGCAGGTGCAGGACCATGCCGTGGCTGTCCGTCAGGTATTTCACGAGACCGCGCGTGAGGTTGCCGAAATTGACGTCGGTACCGATTTCCATGCGCGTCGCGGCCACTTTCTGGCCCTTGTCACGGCCTTGCATGACGAGCGGCGCCCACTGCTCGATCTGCGCCTGGTCTTCCGAGAACAGCATGCCCTTGAACAGGTTTTCCTTTTGCAGCGCGGCATAGCGCTTCTTCAAAAAGGAAATATTGTCGTCGCCCCACACAAATGCCATGTGCGGCACATTGTTGATGAAGGTTTGCGGCGCGCCCAGGTGCTTGTTGGCGACCTGATAGGCCCAGAATTGCTTGGAAATTTCGAATTGCTCGTTGATGGCAACGGCTTTCTTGGTCTCGATGCTGCCATCGGCCGCTTCCGGCGTGTAGTTCAGTTCCGCAAACGCCGAGTGGCCCGTGCCTGCGTTGTTCATCGCGTCCGAGCTTTCGGCGGCCACGGAATCGAGGCGCTCGACCATTTCCATCGTCAGCGACGGATCGAGTTCCTTGAGCATGCTGCCCAGGGTGGCGCTCATGGTGCCGGCGCCGATCAGCAGCACGTCGACCGGTTTTTCGGACGAGGCCGGAGGGGTCTTGTTACATGCCGCCAGGATCAGGCACGACATCAAAAGTAATAGCGATTTACGCATACGTAACTCCGTTTATGAATACTGAAGGATGATTCTTGCGCGCCACCGTGACGGCACCATCGCTGTATGGAATGCAAACAGCCAGCCAGCCGGAACGCCAGGGCGGCCGGACAGCTCGATGTCGATGGTGATAGGCATGCTGCCGCGCTCCGGGATAAACCAGGAGCAAGTTCTGGTGGCAAAGGTGCGGGCAATGGAAGCACGGAGTGACAACAAAATCGTCATCGTGTCCAGAGCAAATATCAAGAGCGGCGATTTTATCACCGTTATTTGGCGCCGCCGGGCCATGGCGGTAGTGGATAATACTTACTGCAGGGTATTAAATTTCGGTGACTATCGGGTCATGAAAGCGGGCGCCAGACGGCAAAAAGGGCATCCTCGATGCCCTTCGTTGACGTACGCGGTACAATGCCGGCTGCCCTTTAGCCATAGCCATTCAGCCATGTTCAACCCTTCTTCCGACGACGTGCGCCGCTTCTTTTGCGACACCTTGCGCAAGCACCGCGCCCATGAAATCCTCACGCCGATGGAAGCCATCGCGCTCGACTGGATACTTGAACACCCCGAGTATGAAAACGAGCTCTCCGACGTCGAAGCGGCGCTGGCGCGCGACTACTCCGTCGAAGGGGGCCAGGCCAACCCCTTCCTGCACCTGTCCATGCATCTGTCGATCACGGAGCAGGTCCAGGTGGACCAGCCGCGCGGCATCCGCCCGGCCGTCCAGCAGCTGACCCAGCGCCTCGATTCGGCCCATGCCGCCCAGCACGAAGTGATGGAATGCCTGGGCCAGATGATCTGGGCTTCGCAGCGCTCGGGTTTGCCGCCGGATACAGAAGCCTACATAGACTGCGTGCGCCGCCGTTAGCCGGGCTGCACCGCCTGCGGCTGCAGTACAGGCGCTTTCGGCGCCTTGCCCATCAACCCCAGCACCACCTGCAGCGCCATGGCGATGGCGCCGCCGATGAAGACCACGTCGCCAAAGGTGCGTATCCAGCGCAGGTTCTGCAGCAGCGGCTGCTGCATGAACGCTTCGCTGCGCGCATACCACAGGCCTTCCGTCACGCTGGCGTGGAACTGGATGATGCCTATCGGCAGCAAGCTGGTAAAGATCATCAGCACCAGGCCCACATTCAAGCCCCAGAACGCCGTCTTCATCAAGGCAGGGCTGAAGCGGTAGTCGGGACGCAGATAGCGCAGCACCAGCAAGGTAAAGCCCAGCGCCAGGAAACCGTACACGCCGAACAGCGCAGCATGTGCATGCACGGGGGTCGTGTTCAAGCCCTGGATGTAGTACAGGGCGACGGGTGGATTGATCATGAAGCCCAGCACGCCAGCGCCCAGCATGTTCCAGAAGGCGACGGCGACAAAGCACATCAGCGGCCAGCGCAGGTTTTCCATCCATGGCGCGCGTTCCTTCAGACGCCAGTTTTCCCACGCTTCGTGTCCCAGCACGATCAGCGGCACCACTTCCAGCGCGCTGAAGCTCGCGCCGATGGCCATCACGGGCGTAGTGGTGCCGGCGAAGTACAGGTGGTGGAAGGTGCCGGGTATCCCGCCCAGCATGAACAGCGAGGCAGAGGCCAGGCTGGCCGCCGTGGCCATGCGCACCGACACCAGGCCCAGGGTCGAGAAGATGAAGGCCAGCGCCGTCGTGGCGAACACTTCAAAGAAACCTTCCACCCACAGATGCACCACCCACCAGCGCCAGTACTCCATCACGGACAAGTGCGTGCGTTCGCCGTAGAACAGGCCGGCGCCGTAGAACAGGCCGATGGCGCCCACGGATGCGGTCAACAGCGCCAGCAAATTCTTGTCGCCGCCCGGCTTGCGCAGGGCCGGCACGACGCCGCGCAGCATCAGCACGAGCCACAGCAGGATGCCGATGTATTTACCGATCTGCCACAAGCGTCCCAGGTCCACATATTCATAACCCTGGTGACCGAGCCAGAAATTCCACTCGGGCGGCATCACTTGCGCGATGGCCAGGTAGTTGCCGATGAAGGAGCCGACAACGACGGCGACGAGGGCCCAGAACAGCACGTCGACACCGAGGCGCTGCCACTTGGGGTCCTTGCCGCCATTGATCAGGGGCGCGAGGAACAGGCCGGCGGCCAGGAAGCCGGTGGCGATCCAGAACAGCGCGGCCTGGATATGCCAGGTGCGCGTGAGCGCATACGGGAACCAGCGCGACACGTCGATGCCGTAGAACTGCTGCCCTTCCACCGTGTAGTGCGCCGTGAAGCCGCCGATGAAGACCTGGAAGATGAACAGCGCCACGACCAGGAACAGGTATTTCCCCAGTCCCCGCTGCGAAGGCGTCAGCGCGAAAGTGGTGAGCGGATCGCGCGGACCGGCCGCCGGCAGCGCTTCGTCATGGTCGCGCAAGAAGGCCCAGCCCCAGACGAGGAAGCCCACGCCGGCCAGCAGCACCACCACGCTGGCAACCGACCAGACGAGGTTTTCGCCGCTGGGCTGGTTGCCGATCAGCGGTTCATGTGGCCAGTTGTTCGTATAGGTCACTTTCTGGCCAGGACGCTCGGTGGCGGCGGCCCACGCCGTCCAGAAGAAGAACTGCGTCATCTTCGCGCGCCGCTCGGCGCTGGGCAGGGTGTTTTCCTTCATGGCGAAGTGTTCGCGGCTTTTTTGCAGCGCCGGCGCGTCGGAGAACAGCTGGTCGTAATAATGCGCCGTGTTGGCGATCGCTTGCACGCGGCGCGGCGACAGGCGCAGCACTTGCGCATCATCGGTGCGGTTGCCGCGGTATTCAAGCTTGAGCGCTTCGCGCAGCGCCGCCTGCGCGGGGCCGTCGAGGGCCGCGTACGCCTTGCCATGCTGCTCTTGCGCGGCCAGTTCCAGCCAGGCCGTCAGTTCGCGGTGCAGCCAGTCGGCCGTCCAGTCGGGCGCCTGGTAGGCGCCGTGGCCCCAGATGGAGCCGAGCTGCATGCCGCCAACCGATTGCCAGGCCGTCTGGCCGTCGAGGATGCCCTCGCGGTCGAACAGTTGCCGGCCATCCTGCGCCAGCACCTGCGCGGGGATGGGCGGCGCCTGCCGGTACACTTCGGCGCCGTAGTAGCCGAGCAGCGAAAACGTCACGATCAGCACACCGATCAGGGTGAACCAGAGTTTTTTGTAGGGACCCATGGGTCTTTCCTTTGTCAGTGCACCACGGCCGGCGCAAAGCGCTCGAACAGGATATTGTTTTCAGTATGGATGTGCGCCATCAGGTCTTCGCGGAAGGTGCGCAAGCCCGTGTACAGCGCGCGCCAGGTGGTGCAGGCGCCGGCCGGCGCGGTGATGTCGTTCGTCATTTCCTCCATCGCGCGCAAGGCCACGCCATGGTCGTCGTGCTCCATGCGCATCACGTTGATGGGCGCGCCGGCCCGTGGGCCCTGGCCGCGCACGATCATGGGGAACAGCACGTCTTCTTCCTTGCGCATATGGCTTTCCAGTTCCTGCGCCATGGCCGACAGGTGTTCCGCCAGCCCGTGCGGACAGTCGGCGCGGTCGCCATGCACCTGCTCGACCTTGCGCGCCAGGCGTATCAGCTCGGGCAGCTGCTCGCGGTGCACGGCGTGGTAGCGCGACAGGATGTGTTCCACCAGCTCGGTGGCCGAGGCTTCCTGCCAGTCACGCTCGCCGCTGGCGTCAGTCCGTTCTGCCAGCACTTGCAGTTCCTTGACGATGGGCGCCGTGTCCACGCCGGCCGCTTCGGCCGCCGCGCGCAGGGTCTTGTTGCCGCCGCAGCAGAAATCCAGGCGGTGCGCATCGAACAGGCGCGTGGCGCCGGGGATGCGGCGGGCCAGCTGGCCCAGGGATTGGTCGATCATTTCCATAATGGTTCCTTGAGGATGAATGGGGTTTATTGACGGGCGCCGGCGTGGTAGACGCCGGGCACGGGTTCGCCAGTCACTTCCAGCACGCCCACGGCGCCCTTGCCGGCGCGCGACAGCGCATGGTCGACCAGCAGATAGCTGCCAGGATGCTGTACCTTGAGTTCGACGATGGTCGCGCCGCCCGGTGCCACAAGCGTCGTTTGCACGTCGTGTTTCGGGCTGCTGATCGAGCCTTCGCTGTACACCTTGTCGAAGATCTCGCCGATGATGTGGAACGATGAAATCTTGTTCGGGCCGCCGACGCCGAAATAGATGCGCACCGTCTCGCCGACTTTCGCCTGCAGTTTGTGCGTCTTGCTCAGGGCGCCCACTTCGCCGTTGAAGACGTAGTAGTCGGGCAGCTCATTGGCCATTTTTTCCAGGTTCGCTTCCTGGTGCACGGGTGCGCCATGCGGACGGCCCGTGTACATCTCGCCCTGCATCACGTAATACTCGCGGTCGACTTTTGACAGGCCGCCTTCCGGTTCGACCAGGATCATGCCGTACATGCCGGCCGCGATATGCTGCGGCACCAGCGGCGTGGCGCAGTGGTACACATACAGGCCCGGATTGAGCGCCTTGAAAGTGACGGTTTTTTCCTGCCCTGGCGCCACCTGCGTGTGCTGTCCGCCGCCATGGCCGCCCGTCACGGCGTGCAGGTCGATCGAGTGGATCATCTTGCTGTCCTTGGCGTTGAACAGGGTCAGCTCCACCGTGTCGCCCACCTTCGCGCGCAGCATGGGGCCGGGCACTTGCCGGTTGAAGGTCCAGTAGGTAAAACTGGTGCCGTCATCGAGCTTGCCCGGCAATTCCACCGTCTCCATCCGGTATTTCAGGGTTTGCGGCGCGCGCGCGCCGATGGCGGTCGGCACGGAGGCCGGATTGGCCGCCACGCTGACGGCCGAGGGATCGGGACCGCGCATCGGCGATGGCGCGGGCGTGTACAGGGCCAGCGCGGCGGCCTGGCTCGATTCGCTGGCAGCGCTGCCGGCGCCAGCGGCCTTCGGTGCCGCCGTCTCGGCCAGCGAAGTGCCGCTCACTTCCAGCTTGCCTTCCATGCCGATCTGGCGGTGGCCGGGGATCGAGCAGTAATAGGTGAACGTGCCGGCGCGCGTGACCTTGAAGCGCACGGTGGTGCTGCCGCTGTTGGCGCTGAACTTGGCCGATGCGACGTTCAGTTCCGGGATCAGCAGATCGTGCTCGGCGCCTTCGCCGCTTTTCAGCACCAGTTCCACCGTGTCGCCCACCTTGGCCGACAGCACGGGGTTGACCTGGCCCTTGGCGTCGATGAACACCATCTTGCCGTCGACGATATTGGTTTGCAGTTCATAGCGCTTGACCGCGGCGGCGGCCGGTTTGGCGGCGGTGGCGGCGGCGCTGGCAGGGAGGCTCACCTGGGCTTGCACGGACAGGGGCATGGCCAGTACGCAGACGGCGGCGGCAATGGCGCGGAGGGAGGGAGTCGTTTTCATCAAGCTTTCCTTGGTCTTGTATGCCGGTTCGGCACTCTTACCTAGGCAATCCGTGTGCCAGGAAAAACTTGTTTTAAATCAACGATTTGAAAAATGCAGGGTCGATATGACCCTGTTCAAGCATGGTCCGTTGTACCCTGCATGGTACTTATGACCACCACTGCCACCCACCTGCTGTTACTCACCGACCTGGTCGCCGACCTGCCCGTGGCCGTGCGCCTGCAGCGCCTCGTCGGCAGCCTGCGCGCCCACTTCGGCTGCGAGGCCGTGGCCTTGCTGAAAATCGATGGCGAGCATCTGCGCCCCGTGGCGATGGCCGGCCTGGCCAACGACGCGCTGGGACGCCGCTTCGCCGTCGCCGGCCATCCGCGCCTGGCCGCCATCCTGCAGCGGCGCGGCGTGCTGTGCTTCCATCACGACAGCTCGCTGCCCGATCCCTACGATGGCCTGATCGCCGAGCGGGCCGGCGAGCCGCTGCCCGTGCATGACTGCATGGGCATGGCGCTGGACCTGGAAGGCGAACGCTGGGGCGTGATCACGCTCGACGCGCTGCAGGTGGGCACCTTCGATACGCAGGCACAGCGCGACCTGGGCGAACTGGCCTGCGCCATCGAAGCGGCCGTGCGCGTGACGCGCCTGGAGACGGAAATCCGCGCCTTGCGCCTGTCGGGCGGCGCCATGCTGGCCGATGCCCAAGCGCCGCGCGAGGAACACGATTTCGTGGGCCAGAGCAGCGCCATCACGCACTTGCTGCACGAATTGCAGGTGGTCGCCGATTCCGAACTGCCCGTGCTGCTGCTGGGAGAGACGGGCGTCGGCAAGGAATTGTGCGCGCACCGCCTGCACCGGCTGTCGCGCCGCGCGGGCAAGCCTTTGATCCACGTCAATTGCGCGGCCTTGCCCGAGTCCCTGGCCGAAAGCGAATTGTTTGGCCATGTGCGCGGTGCGTTTTCCGGCGCCGTCAGCGACCGGCCCGGGCGCTTCGAGGCGGCCGAAGGGGGCACCCTGTTTCTCGATGAAGTGGGGGAATTGCCATTGTCGATACAGGCCAAGCTGCTGCGCACCTTGCAAAATGGCGAAATCCAGCGCCTGGGCGCGGACCGGCCGCGCCGGGTCAACGTGCGCGTGATCGCCGCCACCAACCGCAGCCTGCGCGAACACGTGCGCGACGGCTCGTTCCGCGCCGACCTGTACCACCGTTTATCCGTGTATCCCGTGCCGATTCCGCCGCTGCGCGAGCGGGGCAATGACGTGCTGCTGCTGGCCGGGGGTTTCCTGGAACTGAACCGCGCGCGCCTGGGCTTGCGCAGCCTGCGCCTGTCCGCCGCGGCGGAAAACGCCTTGTGCCACTACCGCTGGCCGGGCAATGTGCGCGAACTGGAACATGTGATCAGCCGGGCCGCACTGAAAGCCGTGATACGCGGCGCTGACCGCAAGGACATCGTGACCCTGGAAACGGATATGCTCGACCTCGATGCGCTGGAAGCGCCGGCCGGCACGGACGCGCTGCCGCTGGCGCCAGCCGCATGCGGCACACCGGCGGCGCCGCTGCTATCGATGCATCAGATCGTGGAAGCGAGCCAGCGCCAGGCCATCCGGCAGGCGCTGGTCCTGCATCAGGATAACTGGGCCGCTGCGGCACGCCAGTTGGGACTGGACGCCAGCAACTTGCACAAGCTGGCGCGCCGCGTCGGCCTGAAAGCCTGAGCCGGCGTTACCGCTCAGCGATGAGTGACCAGGCTGCTCGGCAAGCTGTGCAGGTAAGCGGCCAGGTCCTTGATGTCCTGGTTGCTCAGCGGTTTCACCTGGCCCGTCATGATGGCGTTGTTGCGGCCGTTGGCCTTGTCGCCCCGTTTATACGCGATCAGCGCATGTTCCAGGTAATCCTTGTGCTGGCCCGCCAGTTTCGGGTACGACGGGTCGATGGGCGAACTGTAATCCTTGCCGTGGCAGGTGGCGCAGCTGTATTTTTCGGCCAAGGCCTTGCCCGTGTTGATATTGCCGGCGGCGCTGGCGGAAAACGAGACGGTGGCGCAAACGAGGGCGGCGAGTAGTTTTTTCATCAGGCTGGTCCTCAGTTCGTCTTGGCTTGTTGCGCATAATACGCGGCGACATCGGCGATATCTTGGTCCGACAGGCTGCTGGCGATGCCCTTCATGCTGGGGTGCTTGCGGTCGCCCTTCTTGTAGGCTTGCAGCGCATTCTCGATATATTTTGCCGGCTGGCCGCCGATCATCGGCACCTGGAATACTTCAGGGAAGGTTGCCTTGTAACCGGGAATGCCGTGGCAGCCGATACACATTTCCACCTTGGCAGGGGCTGCCTTGGCGTTTCCTACAATGTCAGCCGCTGTGACGGCATTTGCTATGCCGGCAAGCACGAGAAGTGCAAATATTTTTTTCATAGTGGCAATGTGAACAAAGGTAATCGGAGAAACGCCAGAGCTGGTTTTTTTTGATTTTATGTGTTGACAATTAAGGTTGCCAATTAATCTGCTGCTTGCCGATTCTAGCCAAGATATTCTTGCAAGTCCACCTATAAAACCCGCATTGTAGGCACGCAGGCACAGGCCGTCCGCGTGACGCTGGGCCACAGTTCTGTTTATACTCACCATTTCCCCACTTTGGCAGACCGCTCATGCAAGCACAGCACACCCAGCAAGGCCAACGCTTCGAAGGTTCCGACAGCTATGTCGCCACCGTCGACCTGAAACTGGCCGTGAATGCGGCGCTGACCCTGCAACGCCCGCTGCTGATCAAGGGAGAACCGGGCACGGGCAAGACCATGCTGGCCGAGGAAGTGGCCGCCGCGCTGAACATGCCGCTGATGCAATGGCATATCAAATCGACCACCAAGGCGCAGCAGGGCCTGTACGAATACGACGCCGTCTCGCGCCTGCGCGATTCGCAGCTCGGCGACGAGCGCGTGCGCGACATCCAGAACTACATCGTCAAGGGCGTGCTGTGGCAGGCCTTCACGGCGCCCGAACCGGTGGTGCTCTTGATCGATGAAATCGACAAGGCCGACATCGAATTCCCGAACGACCTGCTGCGCGAACTGGACCGCATGGAATTCTATGTGTATGAAACGCGCGAAATGGTCACGGCGCGCCACCGTCCGCTCGTCATCATCACATCGAACAACGAGAAGGAATTGCCGGACGCCTTTTTGCGCCGCTGCTTCTTCCACTACATCAAATTCCCGGACAAGGACACGATGGAGCAGATCGTCGCCGTCCACTACCCGCACCTGAAACAGGAATTGCTGGCGCAGGCGCTGCAAACCTTCTATGAAGTGCGCGACGTGCCGGGCCTGAAGAAAAAACCGTCGACGTCGGAATTCCTCGACTGGCTGAAACTCCTGCTGGCCGAGGACATCCCGGCCGAAGCCTTGCGCAGCAAGGACAACAAGGCCGTCGTGCCGCCGCTGCACGGGGCGCTGCTAAAAAACGAGCAGGACGTGCACCTGTTCGAGCGCCTGATGTTCATGTCGCGCACCAACCGCTAAGGAGCGCCGGTGAACGACATCAGCCCCGACAAGGTCTTCGTCCCCCTGGAACTGCACGGCATCCGCCTCGAAGCGCTGGCGCCGCACCATGCGGCCGGCCTGCGCGCGGCGGCCATGGATGGCGAACTGTGGAATCTGCGCGTCACCTCCGTGCCTGAGCCGGATCAGGTGGACCAGTACATTTTCAAGGGCATCGAGATGCGCCCCACGCGCTTCGCCTTTGCCGTCGTCGACGCGGCCAGCGGCGAGGTGCTCGGCACCACCAGCTACCACGACGTGGTGCCGGCCATCGGGCGCCTGGAAATCGGCTACACCTGGTATGCGAAGCGCTGCCAGCGCAGCCACGTCAACACCACCTGCAAATTGCTGCTGCTGGCGCACGCCTTCGACACGCTCGGCTGCGCGCTGGTGGGCCTGCGCACCGATAATTTCAACCACGCCTCGCAGGCGGCCATCGAACGCCTGGGCGCGAAAAAGGATGGCGTGCTGCGCCACCATGCGCTGCGCCGCGACGGCACCGTGCGCGACACCGTCATGTACAGCATCACGCGCGGCGAGTGGCCCGAGATTGCCGCCCATCTGCGCTACAAGCTGGCGCAGCGCCCCATCGCCGCACTGCCCCGTGCGGGAGAGCGGTCGCCATGCTGATCGATTTCTTCTTCACGCTCAAGGATGCGAAGATTCCCGTCTCGATCAAGGAATTTTTGACCTTGCTCGAGGCGCTGCAAAAGAACGTCATCGACGCCTCGATGGATGATTTTTACTATCTGTCGCGCCTGACCCTGGTCAAGGATGAAGCCCATTTCGACAAGTTCGACCGCGCATTTGCCCAGTACTTCAAGGGCGTCAACGCGGCCTTCGACACGAACGCGGCGATTCCGCTCGACTGGCTGCTCAAGCGCATGCAGCGCGAGCTGTCCGAGGAGCAGAAGGCGCAGCTGGAAAAATTCGGCTACGACAAGCTGATGGACCGCCTGAACGAACTGCTGAAGGAGCAGAAGGAGCGCCACGAAGGCGGCAGCAAGTGGATAGGCACGGGTGGCACGTCGCCGTTCGGCAATGGCGGCACGAATCCGGAAGGCATCCGTATCGGCGGCAAGGGCGGCAACCGCACGGCCGTGAAAGTGTGGGAAGCGCGCAGCTACAAGGATTACGACGGCGAGCGCGAACTGGGCACGCGCAACATCAAGGTGGCGCTACGCCGCCTGCGCAAGTTCGCGCGCGAAGGCGCGGAAGACGAACTGGCGCTGGACGCCACCATTGCCGCCACGGCGAACAACGCGGGCTACCTCGACATCAGGATGCGGCCCGAGCGCAAGAACCGCATCAAGGTGCTGATGCTGTTGGATGTGGGCGGCAGCATGGACGACCATATCGAGCGCACCGAGGAACTGTTCTCGGCGGCGAAGACGGAATTCAAGAACATGGAGTTCTTTTACTTCCATAACTGCGTCTACGACTATTTGTGGAAGAACAACCGGCGCCGCAACGCCGAGCGTTTTCCCACCTGGGACGTGCTGCGCAAATACCCGCCCGACACCAAACTGATCTTCGTCGGCGACGCCACCATGAGTCCCTATGAAATCCTGCAGCCGGGCGGCAGCGTCGAATACAACAACGAGGAAGCGGGGTCGACGTGGCTGGCGCGCTTTACCCAGGCGTTCCCGAAATTCATCTGGCTCAATCCAGAGTCCGAGGGCTTGTGGCAGTACCGCCAGTCGATCGGCGTGATGCGGCAGTTGATGAACAACCGCATGTTCCCCCTGTCGATCGACGGGCTGGAGCGGGGCATGCGCCTGCTCAGTAAATAAAAGCGCCTAACAAAAAGTCCATGGCGGCAGGGGGCCGCCATGCCGTACACTGCGACACGGCACTACCGTGCGGAGCATCTCCGCCGCGGGCGGGTACCATACGCTGATACCAGTCCTGCCCTACCCTGCTGCATCCTGTGCGCGGCCGCCATGGCCGCGACACTGTTCGATTGCGCACATCGTGCGCGCCTTCTGCTCCGGTAGAATCGGCGCATCGCTCTGCGCAAACAATGCACCATCGCTGCACCACGACATTGCCGCGCCAGCCCCCGTGCTGCCGGCCGGTGCCAGCGCCATTTTCAAAGGAATGAGCATGCAAAGTCTGATCTCGATCGCCGCCGACCTGTCCTGGCCGTTCGCCATTACCCTGGCCTGGGTAGTGGGCGAATTCGGCCACCGCTGGACGGGCCTGCCGCGCATCAGTTTTTACGGCGTGATCGGCTTCGTCCTCGCGCAGACGCAGGTCGGCATCCTGCCGCAGACGGACGCCGGCCCCATGCTGGTGCTCGCCGACGTGGCCTTCGGCCTGATCCTGTTCGAGGTAGGCTACCGCATCAACCTGCGCTGGCTGAAGAACAACCCGTGGATCGCCGTCACGGGCCTGGTCGAGTCCCTGCTGACCTTTACCGTCGTCTACTTCATCGGCATCGAATTCGGCAGCACTTCGATGACGGCGCTGCTGCTTGCGTCGCTGGCCATGTCCACCTCGCCGGCCACCATCATGCGCGTCATCAACGAGGAACGCAGCTCGGGCCAGGTCACGGAACGCATCGTCCACCTCACGGCCTTGAATTGCGTGCTGGCCGTCTTCACGTTCAACATCATCGTCGGCTTCTGGATGTTCCAGAGCTCCACCGATTTGATCGAGGCGAGCAGCAGCAGCGCCGCCGTGCTGGCCGCCTCGGTTGCCGCCGGCACCGTCTTCGGCATCGTCGTGCCGGCCATGCTGCGCCGCCTGGGCAATATGGCGCAGGACGCCACTGTGGCGTTCGCGCTGTCGGTGATGCTGCTCGTCGCCCTGACCTACACCACCAGCCTGTCGCCGCTGCTGGCCACGCTCACCTTCGGCCTGGTGGCGCGCCACCGCCGTGTCGCCTTCAGCCAGGCGCAGCGCAATTTCGGCGCCATGGGCGAGCTGCTGACGGTGCTGCTGTTCGTGTATGCCGCCTCGACCCTGGAATGGGCCAGCGTGACGGCCGGCGCAGGCCTGGCCCTGGCCGTCGTCGGCGGACGCTTGCTGACGAAGGTCGCCGGCGTGGCCGCGTTTTCGCACGTGAGCGGCATTTCCTGGCGCAAGGGCGTGCTGACGGGCGTGGCGCTGACGCCCGTTTCCGTCTTCATCATCCTGCTGCTCGAACACGCGCGCCAGCACGGCGTGAACTTCGGCGACGAATTGAACGCCCTGGCCGCCATCACCCTGGGCCTGGAACTGGTCGGCCCCGTGCTGGTGCAGCGCGTGCTGATGCTGGCCAAAGAAACCCATGAAATCAAGGAGCGCTAAATGCCGCTGGAACCCTTTGGCCAATCGGCCGCGCTGACCTTCGGCGTCGAACTCGAACTGCAACTGGTGAACCTGTCGGACTATGACTTGACGGCCGCCAGCCCCGACCTGCTGCATCTGCTGAATAAAAAACCGTTCCCCGGCAACGTCACGCCGGAAATCACCGAGAGCATGATCGAGATTAACTCGAGCGTGCACACGCATCACGGCCCCCTGCTGGAGCAATTGCAGGAAATCCGCGATACCTTGATCACGGCCGGCGACAAGCTCAATATCGGCATCGCGGGCGGCGGCACGCACCCGTTCCAGCAATGGTCGTCGCAAAAGATCTTTTCCAAGCCCCGCTTCCAGGAGATTTCGGAGCTGTACGGCTACCTGGCCAAGCAGTTCACCATCTTCGGCCAGCACGTGCACATCGGCTGCGCCTCGGGCGACGACGCCATGTTTTTGCTGCATTCGCTGAACCGCTACATCCCCCATTTCATCGCCCTGTCGGCTTCCTCGCCCTACGTGCAGGGGCGCGACACCCTGTTCGACTCGGCCCGCCTGAACTCCGTGTTCGCGTTTCCCATGAGCGGGCGCGCGCCGTTCACCCTGAGCTGGGACCAGTTCTCCAACGAGTATTTCGCCAAGATGGAGAACACGGGCATCATCAAGAGCATGAAGGACTTTTACTGGGATATCCGTCCCAAGCCGGAATTCGGCACCATCGAACTGCGCGTGTGCGACACGCCGCTGACGGTGGAGCGTGCCGCTGCGCTGGCCGCCTACCTGCAGGCCCTGTGCCGCTACCTGCTCGAACGCAAGGAGGTGCCGCCGGTCGAAGACGATTACCTCGTATATAACTACAACCGTTTCCAGGCTTGCCGCTTCGGCCTCGATGGCGCCATCACGCATCCGAAAACCTACGAGACGATGTCGCTGCGCGAAGACATCATGACGACGCTGCGCAAGATGGAACCGCACGCCGAGGCGCTGGGCAGCACGCCGGCCCTGAAACACCTGTCGGACGTGGCCAAGCAATGGAGCGACGCCCAATACCTGCGCAAGCAGCACAGCTTGCAGGGCAGCGCCGAGGGCATGGTCGATTCGGCTATCCGATGTTTTCGCGGTGAGCCGATGAACTACTGACGCCGCCCAAGCGTAATCCGACTGGCGCCGCCAACAATGTTGTCGGATTACGCTCCTTCGGACCTAATCCGACCTACCCGCTTTTACCCCGACAACGCATGAATTACTGATGTTGCTCAGCCTAGGACCGTAGGTCGGATTAGCGGCATAGCCGCGTAATCCGACAACATTGCGAGCGCGGGATAAAAAATACATGACGGGCCTTGGCCTGTTCCAGACGGGCTTTTACGGCGAACCGCGCAATGTGATGTTCACCGTGCGCACGAAGTTTTAATCAGTTGCCGTACAGCGCCAGCGCCCAGGCTGGCGGACGCAATTCCAGCGCCAGGGACAGGTAAGCGGGATCGAAGCGCGCCGCCAGCAAATACACATTGGCGGCGCCCTTCGGTTCCCAATTCCCCGTAAAGCCCTTTTCGCCGGCCGCCACGCGCTTGCGATCGAAGGGCACGGCGCTTTTCGCGAATTCCTCGTGCGTCTTTTTGCCCTGCGCATACGGTGCCAGCCAGGCCAGCGCCTCGGCAAGGCGCTTCGCTTCCGGCGCGCCATACCAGTCGTCGCCATGCGCCTGCGCCATCAGCGCCGTCGTCAGCAGCGGCTCCAGGCTGTAGGTGGTGTAATGGAGGGCGTCGCGCTGCTCGAAGTCGAAGGGCACGCCGCCGGCGCCGATATTGCGCGGCACGTGCGCCAGGAAGCGCTCCTTCGCGCGCGCGATCAGCAAGGCGTCGCCCGTGACATACGCGGCGGCCGTGCCGATCTTGATGCGGTGGCTGTGCCAGTTGTTGCGCGCCGTGGACGGGCCGCCCACCTTGATGGGATCACTCAGATACCCGTTCGCCAGGGTGCGGCAAAACGCCTGCACCTGCTCGCGCTCGACGCCGTTCAAGCGTTCCTGTACCAGGTCAAAGCCCATCAGCAGGCTGGCCAGCTCCGTCTCGTCCACGGGACTGAATGAGGGCTGATAACTGCCGCTCCAGGCCAGCAGCAGCTGGCGCGCCGCCTCGAAATGCGCCATCTCGCCAGACAGCCGCCAGGCCAGGGCCTGCAAGCGCGCCTGGCGCCAGTCTTCCTGCGCCTGCTGGCTGGTCTCGCGCCCGCCCTCGCCCTTCAGCAAGCCGCCCGTGCGCACTTCGGCCATCAGATGCACGGGCCGCGCCGCATCCTTGCGCGCCGCCTTGAGCACCTGTTCGGCGATGGCCGGCGCCACCTTCGCCTTGAGCATGCGGGCCCGCGCGGCGGAGGTCAAGGCAAACGCCAGCGGGCCGTCGTGCGGACGCGGCGCCGCGCGCAAGCCCGCCAGGGGCAGCGCCAGCAGGCCGGCCAGTACCATGCGCCGGCGCATCAGGTGCGTACTCAAAACCGCGTCTCCCGCGCCGCGCGCAAGAAATTATCGAGGATAGGCGTGCAATCGAGCAGCTCGACGCCGCCCGCCGAATGGAATTCCGGGTGCCACTGCAAGCCCATGACGAAGCGCGCCCGCTGGTAGCGGATGGCTTCGACGATGTTGTCCCCTTGCGAATACGCTTCCACGGTGACGTCGCGCCCCAGGTCCTTGACCGACTGGTGGTGGATGGAATTGACGAGCGCCTCGCCCGCCTTCGGGAACATGCCCGCCAGCGACGAGCCTTTCGGGAAGACGATGGTGTGGCGGTGACGGTCATACAGGTCGTTGACGTGCGAGGCGGCGCCTTCCACGTCCGAAGCGATGTCCTGGTACAGGGTGCCGCCAAAGCCCACGTTGATCAGTTGGCAGCCGCGGCAAATGCCCAGCACGGGTTTGCCCGCGTCGACGAATTCGTGCAGCAGTTCCAGTTCGTACAGGTCGCGCGCGCGGTCGCCGTTCCATTCGGGCCGCGTGGCTGCCTCGGAATACGTCTGCGGCGAGACGTCGGCGCCCCCCTGCAGCACCAGGCCGTCGAGGTGGCGCGCATAGTGGCGCAGGGTGATGTTACTCGGGTGTAGCTGGCCGCTCGTATTGACGGTCGGGATCATGAACACCAGCACGTCGCGCGACATGACCCACTGCGCGATCGACTCTTCCAGGTATTGCAGGTTCTTGCTGCGCAGGCCAGTGGCGCCCGGCTCGGGGTGGAAAATGCGTGCCGAGATGCCGATGCGCAGGGTGCGCCGCATGAAATCGCGGCTGGCCTTGTCACGCATGGAGCGGTAGCGCGACGAGATCACCCGCCAGGCCAGCGCCAGTGGCGTATCGTTATCCTTCAGGTAGCGGGGGGCGGCGTCGCGCGCGCGGTGCTCGTCATCGGGTGCCCGGCGGCCGACCCGGTCGGGCCGCGCCGGTGCTGGCTCTGGCGGCGCTGGGTCGGTGGACGGGGGCTGCTGGGGATCTTTTTCGTCTGACATGGCGGGGCTGACTGAAAGCGGAGAACGGTTTCAATATAAACCCCTGCCTTCAAAAGCACGATTCAATTTTGTAACAAAAGCATACCTGCGGGGCGTCCACGCAACACGCCGGCGGCAAACGCATACGCCCCGTTTACGCCGGCGGCCCCGCTTTTTAGAGAATCTTTACGCCCCCGCTGCTAATCTTGAACGTACCTCAACCACCGCTGCAAAGCCACCATGGAACCCCATTCACGCCTGTCCGCACATCAAGCCCTGCCCCACCGCCACCCGCGCCTGCCCACTTTCCTCATGCATATCACGGTCGACAAAGCCTGCCTGGCCGAGCTGCGCCACCTGGTCGTCAGGACGTGCGGCGGCATGCTGTCGTTCATGCGCGTCGAGGCGGTCGACCACGCCGAGCGCATGAAAGTCTGGCTGTGCGTGACGGAACCGGCCCTGCGCCTGACGATGGACGCCGTCATGCGCCTGCTGCCGGCGGCGGAATTTGGCCGCATCAGCCAGGGGAAATCGCTATGAACCAGTATTCCTGCGAGCAGGCGATGTCCTCGATGCGCATCACCACGCACTTCCAGGGCATCTGGGTGCCGATGGTCACGCCCTTCCGGGATGACGACGGCGACATCGACTTCGACGCGGCCCAGCAGCTCGCGTGCGAGCTGGCCGCCAGCGGCATCGACGGCCTCGTGGTGTGCGGCACCACGGGCGAAGCGGCCATGCTGAGCGCCGCCGAACAGACCATGCTGTTAGACAGCGTGCTCGAAGCCGTCGGTCCACGCTTCCCCGTCGTGATGGGAATAGGCGGCAGCGATACGCGCAATGTCGTCGCCACGGTTCAGCGCTACAACGACCATCCGCTGGCCGGTCTGCTGGTCTCCGCCCCCGCCTATGTGCGCCCGTCGCAGGAGGGCATCGTGCGCCACTTCCAGGCCATCGCCGGCGCCACCGACCAGTCCATCGTGCTGTACAACGTGCCGGCCCGCACGGGCGTCAATATCGAACCGCAGACGGCCGCCCTGCTGGCGCGCGACTCGCACTTCGTCGCCATCAAGGAAGCGGGCGGCAAGCTGCAGCAGCTGGGCGAACTGCTGCTCGACACGCGCCTGGACGTGCTGTGCGGCGACGATGCCCTGCTGCTGGCCAGCCTGTCCATGGGCGGCCACGGCGCCATGTCGGCCGCCGCCCAGGTGCGCCCCGACCTGTATGCGCAGCTGTACCACCTCGTCAGGCAGGGCCGCCACGGCGCCGCCGGCGCCCTGTTCAAGACCATGCTGCCCGTCATCCGCCTGCTGTTTGCCGAACCGAATCCCGCTCCCGTCAAAGCAGCGCTGGCCATACAGGGCAAGGTGCGCAACGCCTTGCGCCTGCCGATGACGCCGATGTCTTCCGCCGGCCAGGCCGCCCTGGCAGCGGCACTCGAGCCCCTGCTGGAACTGCCCGTATGGACGGCCAGCGACAGGGATGCGCCGCGCGAAGGCTGCCTGCTGCAGCTGGTTTCCCCTGCCAACATCATGCCAGCCGTGCGCCAAGATGATCATCGCCATCACGGATGAACGCGGAGGGATGGAGAAATCCATCGTGGCCGGGCGGCTGGCCGCGTCGCGCGCGCTGGCCGGGCGCAAGGTATTGCTGCTCGACGCCGATCCGCGCCAGGGCGCCATGGCGCAGGCGAGGAATATGCACGACGGCGCCATGCACGGCAGCCTGACGCGGCCGCGCCTGATGGCGCGCGCCATCAGCGCCAAGGGTTTGCAGCCGGAGCTGGAACACCTGGTGCACTGCTACCACGATATCGTCATCGACAGCGAAGGCCGCGACTCCATGGGCAGCCGTTCGGCCCTGGTCGCCGCGCGCGTACTGGTGGTGCCGCTCGACGGTGTCGTCGACGCCGCCGCGCAATCAGGCCTGGCGCGTCGCATCGCACATGCGCGCAGCATCAATCCGGACCTGCGCGTGCTGCTGGCAACGGACACGCAAGCGGCGCCCGCCCATGCCTTGGCCGCGCAGATCCCGGCCGCCCGCGTGGTCAGCCTGGGGCAGTTGTACTGCGCCGTTTTCAACCTGCCCGCCTAGAGCACCTAACATAAGCTACTGCGCGTCGCGATTTGCGGCCTCCGATGCTCACTGACTCGGCGTCCCCGTACCTTCGCACAGCTGCGCGTCTCAGGCCAACGGGAGCGCCGAGCCTCACTGCCGCTCGCTACGGTTCTGTTAGGCGCTCTTAAGCACGTAACAAAAGGCGGCGCATGCGCCGCCTCTCTTCTTTGTCAATTAAAACGTCTTGCTGACCGTCAGCTGCAGCGCCGTCTTGCCCATGAATTTGCCATTCACGGGCGAGGCATAGGCCGATTTGCCCGCGTTCGTGCCGATCACGGCCAGCGCGCCCGAAACAATGCCGAAGTCGCGCGTGACGCCCACTTTCCAGTCCGTATAGCTCGATGCATCATTGTTCTTGACCTTCTGGTGGCCCGCGTGCAGGTTGCCGGTCCAGCCGTTCGTCAGATCGATATTCGCGCCGATGTCCAGGTAGCCGCTGTTCTTGCTGTTGACGATGCCGAACAGGTTCGAGACGGCGTGCGAATACTTGACGTAGGCAGGGCCATACGACAGCTGGCCGTAGACTTCCTGCGTGTCCGCGTCGGCCAGGCCGGCGACGTGCTTCAAGCCGTTGTCCGCATACACATAGGCGAGCACGCCCACGTCATAGCCAACATCGCTACCCAACTGGCCGCGCTTGCCCGCATACAGGTCCACTTCCACGTCGCCGCTGCCGCCCGCGTCCTTGGTCCACTTGATGGTGGAGGCCCAGGCGCCCGCGTACAGGCCAGTGGGGTTGTTGACATAGTCGACGCCGCCCTGCAGCGCCGGTTTCAAGCGCGTCTGCGAGATGCCGCGGTAACGGTAGTCGGATACGCCGGCCACGTTGAAGCTCACTTCATTATCGGGCTTGGCCTCGTCCGCGTGGGCCAGGCTGCCCGTCAAGGCTGTGGCGACGGCAAGTGCAAGTAGCATTTTGTTCATGGTTGTTCTTCTTCATCGGTGGTATGGGCCTTTGCCAACATGGCGCAGCTGGCCCGCCGCTGCAAAAAATCGCTGCAAAAATTTTAAGTAAAGCGTCCCCCTGGCGCGCGCGGCGCCTGTTTTCAAACAGGGGATATAAAGTTGGCTAGAGCGGCAGCAGCAGCCGGTAGCCGACGGCCGTTTCCGTCAGCAGGTACTGCGGCTGGGCCGGATCGGCTTCCAGCTTCTGGCGCAGATGGCCCATGTAGATGCGCAGGTAATGGCCGTTTTCGCTGTTCGACGGCCCCCACACTTCACGCAGCAGTTGCGGATTGGTGACCACCCTGCCCGCGTTTTTCACCAGCACGGACAGCAAGCGGAATTCCGTCGGTGTCATGTGCACCAGCTGCTTGTTGCGCGTGACCAGGCGGTCCTTCAGGTCGACGCGCACGTCGCCGAACTGCACCACGCCATCGTCGCTGGCGGCGGGCTGGCGCTGTCGGCGCAAGGTGGCGCGCACGCGGGCCAGCAATTCGCCCACGCCGAACGGCTTGGTCAGATAATCGTCGGCGCCCGCGTCGAGCGCGCGGATCTTGTCCTGCTCGTCGACCCGCGCCGACAGCACGATGATGGGCACGGCCGACCATTTGCGGATGTCGGCGATGAAATCGATGCCATCACCATCGGGCAGTCCCAGGTCCAGCACGATCAGGTCGGGCCGGCGCGTGCCCGCATCGATCAAGCCCCGCTGCATGGTGGCCGATTCGAAAATCTGCCAGCCCTCGTCTTCCAGCGCGGCGCGCACGAAGCGGCGGATTTGCGGCTCATCCTCGACCAGCAAGGCGGTGGCGGAAGGTTCGTTCATATTGGTTTTCCTGTTTCATGGTCGTTGGCGTCATCGAACTCGAGCTCGGGCGGCGCCGGCGGCGTTCCCAGCGGCAGGCTGAAGACGATGGCGGCCCCCTGTCCCGGCGCGTGCGGCTGCGCGTGGATGGTGCCGCCGTGGGCTTCGACGATGGCGCGGCAAATGGCCAGCCCCAGGCCGACACCCGGCTTGTTCGATTCGCGTTCGCCACGCGTAAATTTTTCAAAGATGGCTTCTTCGCGGCCGGGCGGCAAACCCGGGCCGTTGTCAAACACCGTCACCTGCAAAAACTGGCCGTGCACCCCGGCCGCGACCGTGATAGTGCTGCCTGGCGGCGTGTACTTGGCCGCGTTTTCCAGCAGGTTGCACAGCACGCGTTCGACCAGCACGGCGTCGTAGCGCACCAGCGGCAAGTCTGGCGCCAGCTGCGTCTGCACGGCATGCTGCTGCAATTGCGGACCGCTGGCGCGCAGCGCGCTGCCCACCACTTCTTCCAGCGCCTGCCATTGCAGGTTCAGGCGCACCTGGCCACTCTCGATGCGCGCCATGTCCAGCAAGTTCGCCACCAGGGCGCTCATGCGCACGGTTTCGGACTGCAGCGAGCGCGCCATGTCCAGCTGTGCGGGCGACAGCGCGGGCCGCGACAGGGCCAGCGATTCGGCCAGGCCCACCAGCGATGTCAAGGGCGTGCGCAAATCGTGCGACAGGGCCGCCAGCAGCGAATTGCGCAGCCGCTCGGACTCCATCTGCAGCAGCGCGCCCTGGGCCACGTCGATGTAGTGCACGCGCTCGAGGGCGATGGCCGCCAGCGCGGCAAAGGTATCGAGGTGCTGGCGCTGTTCCGGCACCAGCAGCCAGCGTCCGCGCTGCGCGCCCTCGAGCGGCAACAGCGCCAGCACGCCGCGCGTGCGCATCGGTGCGATCAGCGGCAGGTAGAAAATGGGCGACGCCGGCAAGGTGTCGGTACCCGTGCCTGCCGCCTGCGCATGGTCGAAGGCCCACTGGGCGATGCCGATATCGAGCGCCTCGCCGCCGTTCGCAGCTTGCAAGCTGCCTTCGTCATCGGGCAGCAGCAAGGTGGCACGTGCGCGGAAAGCCCGTTCGATGGCGCTTTTCGTGATGTCGAAAATCTGCTCCGTCTGCAGCACGCCGGACAACTCGCGCGAAAATTCGTACAAGGCGCGGGCGCGCGCTTCGCGGTGCGAGGCCACGCGCGCCTGGAAGCGCAGGCCGGCCGTCAGGTGGCCCGTGATCAGGCCCACGGCCAGCATCACGCCAAACGTGATCACATACTGGAAGTCGCCCACGGCAAACGAGAAACGGGGCGGCACGAAGATGAAATCGAAGCTGGCCACGCCCACCAGGCTGGCCAGCGCCGCCGGCCCGCGCCCCAGGCGCACGGCCACCAGCACCACCGTCAGCAGGGACAGCATGGCGATATTGGCCAGGTCAAGATAAGGCTGTAATGGAACCGAGGCGAGGGCCGTGGCCAGGCTGACGCCGGCGGCCACGATGTAGCGCCAATGGCGCGAGGACCGGCGCGGCGCTTCCGCATCGTCGCCGCTTGCGCGCCGGGGCGCCGCATCGGCTGGCGGCAAGCCCACCTCGATCAGATCGATATCGGGCGCCAGACTGGCCATGCGCGCGGCCGGCGGCGCCTGCCACAGGCGCGCCAGCACACCAGCGCGGCCACGGCCCACGATGACTTTGGAGATATTCGCGCTGCGCGCATACTCGACCACGGCGCCGGCGATGTCGGCGGACGGCACAATGGCCGTGCGCGCGCCCAGGTCCTGCGCCAGTTTCAGGGTTTTCAAAATACGTTCGCGCTGGCCCGCCGGCAGGCGCTGCAAACGCGGCGTTTCCACGTACAGCGCATGCCATTCCGCATTCAGCTGGCTGGCCAGGCGCGCCGTGCTGCGGATTACGTGTTCGCCCCCCGCGTGCGGTCCCACGCAGGCCAGCAGCGCGGCGCCCGTCTTCCATACGGGGTTGATCGATTTCTCGACGCGGTAAGCCTGCACGTCGTCCTGCACCCGGTCCGCCGTGCGGCGCAAGGCCAGTTCGCGCAGGGCGATCAGATTGCCCTTGCGGAAAAAATGCTGCGACGCCCGCTCGGCCTGCAACGGCTGATACACCTTGCCCTGCTTCAGGCGGCGCAGCAGTTCATCGGCGGGGATATCGACGAGCACCACTTCATCGGCGCGGTCGAATACCGTGTCGGGCAAGGTTTCGGCCACGCGCACGCCAGTGATCCCCCCCACCACGTCATTGAGGCTTTCCAGGTGCTGCACGTTGACGGTCGACAGCACGTCGATGCCGGCCGCCAGCAATTCCTCGACATCCTGCCAGCGCTTCGGATGGCGCGAGCCGGCCACGTTCGAGTGGGCCAGTTCATCCATCAGTATCAAAGACGGCGCGCGGCGCAGCGCTTCATCGAGGTCGAACTCGTACAGGGTCTTGCCCCGGTACTCGATGGCCTTCAGGGGCAGCACGGGCAGCCCGTCAAGCTGAGCGGCCGTATCCTGGCGCCCATGCGTCTCCACCACGCCCACCAGCACGTCCTGGCCATCGGCCAGCAATTTGCGCGCGGCCGCCAGCATCGCATACGTCTTGCCGACGCCGGCCGAGGCGCCAAAATAGATGCGCAGCCGGCCGCGCGCGGCTTTCTTTTCCTGCGCCTGCACTTGCGCCAGCAGGGCATCAGGGTCGGGGCGTTGGCTGTCGTTGGGGAGCATGGGCATCTTTTAATTGTCGATTAGCCCAAGAACAAGGGCTGGGGTCAGACCCGACGGGTCTGACCCCGGTATCATCTTACTTTGCCATCGCATCGAGCGCCAGATTCAGTTCCAGGACATTCACGCGCGGTTCGCCGAAAAAGCCGATATATGCGGTTTTCTGCACCTTGGCGATGGCGTTTTCCACCTGCGCCAGCGGCATGGCACGCACGCGGGCCACGCGCGGCGCCTGATATAAGGCGCCGGCCAGACTGATTTCCGGATCCAGGCCGCTGCCCGACGCCGTTACCAGGTCGACGGGAATCGGATTGCGGTTGCCCGGGTCGGCTTCCTTCAGGGCGGCGATGCGCGCCTTGACGGCGTCCGCCAGGGCCGGATTGGTCGGCCCCTGGTTCGAGCCGCCCGAACCGGCGCCGTTATTCGCCATCGGCGCGGTGGCCGATGGACGGCCCCAGAAGTACTTGGGCGACGTGAAGGACTGGCCGATCAGGGTCGAGCCGACGGGTTTTCCGCCACGCTCGACGATGCTGCCGTTGACTTCATCGCTGAAAGCCAGCTGGCCGATGCCGGCCGTGGCGAATGGATAGACGACGCCGCAGATCACGGTCAGCGCGGCAAACAGGACCAGGGCGGGACGTACGATGGTGCTCATGATGGTTCCTTTAGACTAAATTGAGTGCGGACAGCAGCATGTCGATCAGCTTGATGCCGATGAAGGGCAGGACAATGCCGCCCAGGCCATAGATCAGCAGATTGCGGCGCAACAGGCTGGCCGCGCCGATGGCCCGGTATTGCACGCCTTTCAGGGCCAGCGGAATCAGCACGACGATGATCAGGGCATTGAAGATCACGGCCGACATGATGGCCGAGGCGGGGCTGGCCAGGTGCATGATGTCCAGCGCCTTCAGCTGTGGATAGGTGCCCACGAAGGCGGCCGGGATGATGGCGAAGTACTTGGCGATGTCGTTCGAAATCGAGAACGTCGTCAGCGAGCCGCGCGTCATCAGCATCTGCTTGCCGATTTCAACGATTTCCAGCAGCTTGGTCGGATTTGAATCGAGGTCGACCATATTGCCCGCTTCCTTGGCCGCCTGCGTGCCCGAATTCATGGCCACGGCCACGTCGGCCTGTGCCAGCGCCGGCGCATCGTTGGTGCCGTCGCCCGTCATCGCCACCAGGCGGCCTTCGGACTGGTAGCTGCGGATCAGTTTGAGCTTGTCTTCCGGCGTCGCTTCGGCGAGGAAATCATCCACGCCCGCCTCGGCCGCAATCGCGGCAGCCGTCAGCTTGTTGTCGCCCGTGATCATGACGGTCTTGATGCCCATGCGGCGCAATTCCGCGAAGCGCTCCTTGATGCCGCCCTTGACGATATCCTTGAGCTCCACGGCGCCCATGACACGGCCATCGTCGACCACCACCAGCGGCGTGCTGCCGCGGCGCGCGATATCGTCGACGGCGCGCGCCACTTCATCGGGATACGGCTGGCCCAGCGCTTCCACATACTTTTTCATGGAATCGGCCGCGCCCTTGCGCAACTGGCGCACCTGCTGTTCGCCCGCGATATCGACGCCGCTCATGCGCGTTTGCGCCGTGAAGGGCACGAAGGTAGCGTGCAGGCTGGCCATTTCGCGTTCGCGGATGTTGAACTTCTGCTTGGCCAGCACGACGATGCTGCGCCCTTCCGGCGTTTCATCGGCCAGCGAGGCCAGCTGCGCCGCGTCGGCCAGCTGCTGCTCCGTCACGCCGGGCGCAGGCACGAAGCTCGACGCCTGGCGGTTGCCCAGGGTGATGGTGCCCGTTTTATCGAGCAGCAGCACGTCCACGTCGCCGGCCGCTTCCACGGCGCGACCCGACGTGGCGATCACATTGGCCTGCATCATGCGGCTCATGCCGGCCACGCCGATGGCGGACAGCAAACCGCCGATGGTGGTCGGAATCAGGCACACGAGCAGCGCGATCAGCACCGTGATCGTCACCGGCGTGCCACTGCCGGCCGCCGCCACGGAAAACAGCGAATACGGCAGCAGGGTCACGGTGACGATCAGGAAGACGATCGACAGGGCCACGAGCAGAATCGTCAGGGCGATCTCGTTCGGCGTCTTCTGGCGCTTGGCGCCTTCGACCATGGCGATCATGCGGTCGATGAAGGCTTCACCGGGGTTGACGGAAACGCGCACCAGCAGCCAGTCCGACAGCACGCGGGTGCCGCCCGTGACGGCGGAAAAGTCGCCGCCCGATTCGCGGATAACGGGCGCCGATTCGCCCGTGATGGCGCTTTCATCGACGGAAGCCACGCCGGCCGTCACTTCGCCGTCGGCGGGAATCACGTCGCCGGCTTCGACCAGCACCGTCATGCCCTTGCGCAGGTCGGTGGCCGGCGTGGGCAGCCAGGAGGTGCCGTATTTCGGCGTTTGCATTTTCTTTGCCATCACCGTTTGCTTCAGGGCGCGCAGCGAGGCCGCCTGCGCCTTGCTGCGGCCTTCGGCTAGCGCTTCGGCGAAGTTCGCGAACAGCACGGTAAACCACAGCCACACGGCGACGGCGACGATGAAGCCGAATGGCGCTTCACCCTGGCCGTCGCTGATCCCGGCCTGGGTCGCCAGCAGGCTCGTGATGATGCTGCCCACGTAGACAACGAACATCACGGGGCTGCGCCACTGCGTGCGGGGGTCGAGTTTTTTGAACGCATCGACGACGGCGGGGCCAATCAGTGCGGAATCGAACAAAGTCAGGCTTGTGCGTGACATGGTAGCCTCTTATTTGATGAAAAGTTGCAGGTGTTCGACGATCGGGCCCAAGGCCAGCGCGGGAACGTAATTCAATACACCGACGAGGACGACGACACCGATCAGCAGACCGATGAACATGGGGCCGTGCGTGGGCATGGTGCCGGCATTGGCCGACAGGCGCTGCTTGGCCGCCAGCGAACCGGCCACCGCCAGCACGGGCACGATCACGCCGAAGCGGCCGAACCACATGGCGATCGCCAGCATCACGTTGTAGAACGGCGTGTTGGCAGACAGGCCGGCAAACGCGCTGCCGTTGTTGTTGGCGGCCGACGTGAAGGCGTACAGGATTTCGGAGAAACCGTGCGCGCCCGGGTTGGCCACGCCGATCTTGCCCGGTTCGACCATCACGGCGATCGCCGTGCCCGTCAGCACCAGGGCTGGCGTGATCAGGATGGCCAGCGAGACCATCTTCATTTCATAGGCCTGGATTTTCTTGCCCAGGTATTCAGGCGTGCGGCCTATCATCAGGCCGGCGATGAAGACAGCCAGGATGGCGAACATCAGCATGCCGTACAGGCCCGTGCCCACGCCGCCGAAAATCACTTCGCCGAACTGCATCAGCAGCAGCGGCACCATCCCGCCCAAAGGCATGTACGAGTCGTGCATGGAATTGACGGCGCCGCACGATGCGGCCGTCGTCACCGCCGCGAACAGGGTCGAGGAGCTAATGCCGAAGCGCGTTTCCTTGCCTTCCATATTGCCGCCCGATTGCAGGCTGCTGGCCTGCTGGTCCACGCCCAGCGCTTGCAAGGATGGATTGGCTTGCTGCTCGGCGCTCATCACGCCGGCCGTCATGAGGACGAAGATCAGTGTCATGGCGGCCAGCACGGCCCAGCCCTGGCGCAGGTCGCCCACCATGCGGCCGAAGGTGAAGCACAGGCCGGCGGGAATGATGAAGATGGCCAGCATCTGCAGGAAGTTCGACAGCACGGTCGGGTTTTCATACGGGTGCGAGGAATTGGCGTTGAAGAAGCCGCCGCCATTCGTGCCCAGCAGCTTGATCGATTCCTGCGACGCGACGGGACCCATGGCGATCGTCTGCGTCGTCGCCACTTGCGCTTCCATCACAGGCTTGCCGGCCGCATCCAGCACGGGCTGGCCGTCGGCCGTCATTTTCGGCGTTTCATACGCCACGTGGTCGAGCAGGGTCACTTCCTTGTAGGCGGAAAAATTCTGGATCATGCCTTCGCCCATGAAGACGACGGACAGGGCCAGCGACAACGGCAGCAGGATGTACAGGGTCGAGCGCACGAGGTCGACCCAGAAATTGCCGATCGATTTGCCCGAGCGCGAGGCGAAGCCGCGCACCAGCGCGAAGATCACGGCGATGCCGGTGGCCGCCGAAAAGAAGTTCTGGCCTGCCATGCCCAGCATCTGGGTCAGGTAGCTCATGGTCTGTTCGCCGCCATAGCCCTGCCAGTTGGTATTGGCGACGAAGCTGACGGTGGTATTGAACGAGGAATCGGGGCTGACGGCGCCCAGGCCCTGTGGATTCAACGGTAAAAAGCCCTGCAGGCGCTGCAGGCCGTAGACGAAGACGGCGCCCACGGTATTGAAGACGATCAGGGCGATGGCATAGCTTTTCCAGCCCATGGCCTTGTCGGCGGGCAGGCCGGACCAGCGGTACAGCAGGTTTTCCAGCTTTTGCAGCCAGCCCAGGCCGCGCACGGGCGCATCGCCGGCCACCTTGGCCATGTACAGGCCCAGCGGATAGCCGGCGGCCAGCAGCACGGCCAGGAAAGCCACCAATAACAGTATCGATTGCGTCGTCATCACAGTTCCTCCGCCTTCAGCAGCGCCACCAGCAGGTAGACGAGCAAACCAGCCGAGACGACGGCGCCCAGCACATAAAACGCGTTCATTTGACGCTCCCTAATTTGTCGCAGGCGACGGCGAAGCCGGCCGCCAGGACGAAAAACACGGCAATCAAGCCGAGATACACGAGATCCATTCCCACCCTCATTCAGGTTTGTTTTGATAGTGAGCAGATTAGCCAAAAGGGTCTAAAAAATTCGTAAAGACTGGGGAGGCGCATGTAAACAAGATGTAAAAACGGGGGCTTTACCACATAAAATCCATCACAATTGGCGCAAAACCACGCGCGCGGCGCACTGTTGTTGCCTTGGAGTAGCGCTATTGCCCGCCGATCAAGATAGAATGCGCGAGCGTCCGCACAAGGACGCCTGGCCTGCCGCACTGCCCTCCCCCAGTGACGCTGGACGGGATATACTGTATATTCATACAGTTATCGCCGCCGCTGTCATTGCGCCCGCAGTGCCCTGACCTGGCGTTCCAACCACTGTCTTTACTTAGCTTGAACACGTATGGCCACTAAAAAACCAGCATCCGACTACAGCGAATCATCCATCCGTGTCCTGAAAGGACTGGAACCCGTCAAGCAGCGCCCGGGGATGTACACCCGCACTGAAAATCCGCTGCACATCATTCAGGAAGTGATCGACAATGCCTCCGACGAGGCGTTGGGCGGTCATTGCACGCACATCGCCGTCACGCAAAACACGGATGGCAGCATCACCGTCGAAGACAATGGCCGCGGCATTCCCGTCGGCCTGCACCCGGAAGAAGGCGTGCCGACCGTGGAAATCGTGTTTACAAGGCTGCACGCGGGCGGCAAGTTCGACAAGGGTTCAGGCGGCGCCTACGCGTTCTCGGGCGGTCTGCACGGCGTCGGCGTGTCCGTCACCAATGCGCTGTCGACGCGCCTGGAAATCACCGTCTGGCGCAAGGAAAGCGACGGCAACGGCTTGCACCACATGGTGTTTGCGAATGGCGATGTGATCGAGCCCTTGAATTCCCGCCCCGCCCCGCGCGACGGCAAGAAGTCCGGCACGCGCGTCACGGCCTGGCCCGATGCAAAATACTTTGATTCGCCGAACATCTCGCAAACGGAGCTGCAACGCCTGCTGCGCTCGAAAGCCGTGCTGCTGCCGGGCGTCACCGTCACACTCACCAACGCAAAAACGGGCGACACGCAAACGTGGCAGTACGCGGAAGGCTTGCGCGGCTACCTGACCGAAACGCTGGCGCAGGTATCGAATGGCGAAACCCTGATTCCCCTGTTCGAGGGCGCGCAATACGCGGGTCCGGACTCGGAAGGCTTTGCCGAAGGCGAAGGCGCGGCGTGGGTGGTGGCGTGGACGGAAGAAGGCGCCATCGTGCGTGAATCGTACGTCAACCTGATTCCCACCTCGAATGGCGGCACGCACGAATCGGGCTTGCGCGACGGCCTGTTCGGCGCCGTGAAAAACTTCGTCGAGATGCACTCGCTGCTGCCGAAAGGCGTGAAGCTGCTGCCGGAAGACGTGTTCGCGCGCGCCTCGTTCGTGTTGTCGGCGAAAGTGCTGGACCCGCAATTCCAGGGCCAGATCAAGGAGCGCCTGAACTCGCGCGACGCCGTGCGCCTCGTGTCGACCTTCACCAAGCCGCCGCTGGAACTGTGGCTGAACCAGCACGTCGACTACGGCAAGAAGCTGGCCGAACTGGTGATCAAGCAGGCGCAGTCGCGCCAGCGCTCGCTGCAAAAAGTGGAAAAGAAAAAATCGTCGGGCGTCGCCGTCTTGCCGGGCAAACTGACCGACTGCGAATCGTCGGACATCGCGCGCAATGAACTGTTCCTCGTCGAGGGCGATTCGGCGGGCGGTTCGGCCAAGATGGGCCGCGACAAGGAATTCCAGGCGATTCTGCCCCTGCGCGGCAAGGTCTTGAACTCGTGGGAAACGGACCGCGACCGCCTGTTCGCCAATAACGAGATCCACGATATCGCCGTGGCCATCGGCGTCGACCCGCACAACGTGGGCGATACACCCGACCTGTCCGGCCTACGCTACGGCAAGATCTGCATCCTGTCCGATGCGGACGTGGATGGCTCGCACATCCAGGTACTGCTGCTGACCTTGTTCTTCAAGCACTTCCCGGTCCTGATCAACAAGGGCCACATCTGCATCGCCCGCCCGCCTTTGTACCGGGTCGATGCGCCCGCGCGCGGCAAGAAGCCAATCCAGAAAATCTATGCGCTCGACGACGGCGAACTGGTGGCCATCGAAGACAAGCTGCGCAAGGAAGGCGTGAAACAGGGCGCCTGGTCGATCTCGCGCTTCAAGGGCCTGGGCGAGATGAACGCCGAGCAGCTGTGGGAAACGACGATGAATCCGGACACGCGCCGTTTGCTGCCCGTCACGCTCGGTGAAGTCGATCACATGGCTTCGGCCTTGCGCTTCAATATGTTGATGGGCAAGGGCGAAGCGGCAGGACGCCGCGCCTGGATCGAAGAACACGGCAATGAGGCGGAGGCGGATATCTGATGATCATCGGCATCGACCTGGGCACTACCAACAGCCTGGTCGCCATCTGGCGCGACGGCAAGGCTTCCATCATCCCGAATGCGCTCGGCGAGCACCTGACGCCGTCGTGCGTGAGCATCGATGACGACGGCACCGTGCTGGTGGGCCGCGCCGCGCGCGAGCGCCTGCAGACGCACCCGCAGCTGACGGCGGCCGTCTTCAAGCGCTACATGGGCAGCGAGAAGAAGATCACCCTCGGCACGCAGCAATTCCGGCCGGAAGAACTGTCGTCGATGGTGCTGCGCGCGCTGAAGGAAGATGCCGAAGCCTTCCTCGGCCACAAGGTCGAGGAAGCCATCATCACCGTGCCCGCGTATTTCAGCGATGCGCAGCGCAAAGCCACCCGCATCGCCGGCCAGCTGGCGGGCTTGCGCGTGGAGCGCCTGCTCAACGAGCCGACGGCCGCCGCGCTGGCCTACGGCATCCGCGACAAGGAACAGGAAAGCAAATTTCTCGTCTTCGACCTGGGCGGCGGCACGTTCGACGTGTCGATTCTCGAATTGTTCGAAGGCGTGATGGAGGTGCGCGCATCGGCCGGCGACAATTTCCTCGGCGGCGAAGACTTCGTTACCGTGCTGGTCGACGCCTTCCTGGAAGGCAGCGGCCTGCGCGACGCCGTCGGCAGCCGCCTGCTCGACCCGCGCCAGCAGCAGTTGCTGCGCGATGAGGCCGAGCGCGTCAAGCGCCTGCTGTCGGAGCAGCCGTCCGTGCGCATGGCTACGCGCTACCAGGACAAGGAATACAGCTGGGAGATCGGCGAAGACAAGCTGGCGCAATTGTGCGAGCCGCTGCTGGCTCGCCTGCGCCTGCCCGTGGAACGGGCGCTGCGCGACGCCACCATCCGCGCTGCGGAATTGAATGAAGTGGTGCTGGCCGGCGGCGCCACGCGCATGCCGCTGGTGCGCAAACTCGTGTCGCGCATGTTCGGCCGCTTCCCCGCCATCCACCTGGACCCGGACGAAGCCGTGGCGCTGGGCGCCGCCGTGCAGGCGGGCCTGAAAATGCGCGACGCGGCCCTCGACGAAGTGGTCATGACGGATGTGGCGCCATACTCGCTCGGCATTTCCATTTCGCGCCAGGTCGGTGCGAACCAGTATGAAGGCGGCCATTACCTGCCCATCATCGAGCGCAATTCCGTGGTGCCCGTCTCGCGCACGGAAAACATCACCACCATCTACGACAACCAGAAGGAAATCAACGTGGCGATCTTCCAGGGCGAGTCGCGCCTGGTGGCCGACAACGTCTTCCTCGGCAAGATCAGCTTCCCGATCCCCGCGAAAAAAGCGGGCGAGATCGGCATCGACGTGCGCTTCACCTATGACATCAGCGGCGTGCTGGAAGCGGAAGTGACGGTACTGGCCACGCAGGAACGCCACAAGATGATTATCAGCGACAACGCGGGCGTGATGACGCCGGAGCAGATCGAGCAGCGCTTTGCGGAACTGGCCGACCTGAAGATCCACCCGCGCGAGCAGCTGGAAAACCGCACCCTGGTCACACGCGCCGACCGCCTGTACGAACAGTCGCTGGGCGACGTGCGCCAGTACCTGGCTGCGCACACGGCCAACTTCCAGGCCGCGCTGGAAACGCAGGACCCGAACACCATCCGCAAGGCCCGCCAGGCATTGGATGACGTGTTGCGCCAGGTCGAGAGCGAGAGCTTCCTGTAAATGGACGGCGGCATGGACAAGGGACAGCGCAGCCTGTGGGCAATCCTGGGCACGGAGCCGACCGGCGACGAACGCGCCCTCAAGCGCGCGTATGCGAAGCGCCTGAAGGTGACGCGTCCCGAAGACGATCCTGCAGCCTTCCAGGAGCTGCGCGACGCATATGAATACGCGCTGCGCCATGCGCACCTGTTTGCCGAGGAATTTCCGGAACCGCAAGAGGTCAAAGCGCCAGAAGCGCCGGCCATCGAAGCGGCCGAGCTGTGGGGCGTCATCGACGAACCCGCGCAGGAAGCGCAGGAGCCGCCTGCGGAACTGTGGGGCGTCATTGCCCGGGAGCCCGCACCGCCGCAGGAACTATGGGGTGTGGTCGCCATCGATCCGGCACAGGAAGCGGCCAGCCTGTGGCAGGCATTCCTGGAACAGTCGCGGCATGCGGATGCCAGCGAGGTACTGGCCGGCATCCTGCAGGACGACGCCATGCTCAACCTCGACGTGCGCGAGGAATTCGACCTGTGCGCGCTGCGCTATTGCGCCAGCGCCGGCTATGACCTGGCGCTGCGCCAGGCCCTGTTCGAGCAACTGGGCTGGGACCGCGATTTTTCCTACCTGGCGCGCAGCCATGGGGATCTGGTGCGCAGCGCCGTGCAGCGCTACCGGGCCGACCGCTCGTTCGCCCACTTCAGCGACAACCGCGACAGCTACCCGGGCCTGGGCTGCATCATGTCGCAGCAGTCGCCTTCGGCCTACGCGCGCCAGCTGTTCGACCAAAAATTTACGCTGCAGCTGCGCGAACTGCTGCAAACGATACGCTGGCAGCACGGCGAGATGCTCGCTTACAAACTCGATACGGACTTGTTCGAACGGTGGGAACACGCCGTCCATGCGAAGCGCTACTTCAAGCAGACGGCACTGGCCTCGGGCGGCCTCGGTTTCGTGCTGCACTTCATGCTCGCGGGCGTGCTCGATGCGGCCGGCTTCAAGCTCGGCGACATGGCGGCCTATGCCAGCCTGCTGGGCTTCCAGGCGCTGGCCTTTTCCCTGCTGGCCATGCATGCCTTGCGCTGGCCGGCGCCCCTGTTCGCGCGCCTGGAAGCAATGCAAGAAGCGCTGCAGGAACGCCTGCCCGCGCTGTGGCAGCGGCCCGGCTTGCGGCAACTGGGCTGGATCGCGCCCTACATCGTGCTGGCACTGCTGCTGTTCCTGCCCGAGCGCAGCGACACCATGCGCCTCGTTACCGCGACCGGCTTGTGCGCGTCCGCCCTGCTCGCGTATGCGATGAACCGCCAGCTGCTGCATGGCATGCTGCTGCTCCTGTGCCTGGGCCTGTCGCTGTTCGCGGCCATGTTCATGAGTGGCAAAGGCCCGGCGGCGCTGGCCATCGGCGATGCCATGCCGATGCTGTTTTGCCTGGCAGCGCTGTCCCTGCGCTGCGCCACCGGCCTGTATGGCGATTGCGGCTTCCCCGAGGCGCTCTTGCCCCGCCTGCGCGCCGCATGGCTGATCGGCTGCGCGGGCTTGCTGTCCTTGCTGTATGTGCAGCAGCTGCCAGCCGCCCTCGTCGGCGCCGCGCTGTATGCCTGGTCGTGCGCCGGCTTGCTGTTTTCCCCCACCGATTTCAAATGGAAGACGATCTGGCCGGTGGTGCTGGTGCCGTCCCTCGCCAGCGTCGTGCTGGCCGGCCACGCCCCGGCCATCCGCGCCATGCCGATGATGCATCACAGCGTCGAACTGGCCCTGGCCGTGCTGTATCTGACCTTGCGCTATATGTATCTGACGTACGGCAAGTCCTTTTCCAAATCCGGGCTGTCATAATCAGCCCCACGAATTCAACCGCAACCACTCAACACCGAAACAAGCGCCATGTCCACACAAACGAATTTATTTGACGATGCCCAGCCTGAGCCGATCGAGCCGGATGAACCGGTATTCGACGGCGAAGCGCTGACCCTGTCCACCTTTGCCGAGCGCGCCTATCTCGATTACGCCATCTCCGTCGTCAAGGGCCGCGCCCTGCCCGACGTGTGCGACGGCCAAAAGCCCGTGCAGCGCCGCATCCTGTATGCGATGAACGAGCTGGGCCTGAACTCCACGGCGAAGCCGCGCAAATCGGCGGCCGTGGTCGGCGACGTGCTCGGTAAATTGCATCCGCACGGCGACCAGTCCGTGTACGACGCGCTCGTGCGCATGGCGCAGGATTTCTCGCTGCGCTACCCGCTGATCGACGGCCAGGGCAATTTCGGCTCGCGCGACGGCGACGGTGCTGCGGCCATGCGTTACACGGAAGCGCGTCTGACGCCGATCGCCAAGCTGCTGATGGATGAAATCGGCATGGGCACGGTGGACTTCCAGCCCAACTACGACGGTTCGACGGAAGAACCGAAACTGCTGCCGGCGCGCCTGCCCATGGTGCTGCTGAACGGCGCCTCCGGCATCGCCGTAGGCCTGGCGACGGAAATCCCGTCGCACAACCTGGCCGAAGTGGCGAAAGCGGCCGTCGCCATGATCCGCGATCCGAAGATGACGCACGCCGAGCTGATGGCCATCATTCCCGGCCCCGACTTCCCCGGCGGCGGCCAGATCATCACGCCGCCATCGCAAATCCAGGACATGTACGCGAGCGGCCGTGGCAGCATGAAGGTGCGCGCGCGCTGGAAGATCGAAGAGCTGGCGCGCGGCCAGTGGCAAGCCGTCGTGACGGAACTGCCGCCGGGCACCTCGTCGCAAAAAGTGCTGGAAGAAATCGAGGAGCTGACGAATCCGAAGATCAAACTGGGCAAGAAGGCGCTGTCGCCGGACCAGGTGGCCCTGAAAGCGCTGATCCTCAATTCGCTCGACACCATCCGCGACGAATCGGGCCGCGCCGCTCCCGTGCGCCTCGTATTCGAGCCGAAGTCGAAGAACCAGGACCAGACGGAATTCATGCTGATGCTGCTGGCGCATACGTCGCTGGAATCGTCGACCTCGATCAACCTGGTGATGATAGGCGGCGACGGCCGTCCGCGCCAGAAAGGCCTGGGCGACATCCTGCGCGAGTGGATCGACTTCCGCTTCGAGACCGTCACGCGCCGCACCGGCTATAAACTGGGCAAGGTCAAGGACCGCATCCATATCCTGGAAGGGCGCGAAGCGATCCTGCTCAATATCGACAAGGTGATCCAGATCATCCGCAATTCGGATGAACCGAAGGCGGCCCTGATCGACGCGTTCAACCTGTCCGAACGCCAGGCCGACGACATCCTGGAAATCCGTCTGCGCCAGCTGGCGCGCCTGGAAACGATCAAGATCCAGCAGGAGCTGGCCGAGCTGCGCAGGGAAGAAAAGTCGCTGCAGGACCTGCTCGACAACCCGGGTTCGATGAAGCGCGCCATCATCCGCGAAATCGAAGCGGACGCCAAGCAGTTCGGCGACGCGCGCCGCACCCTGATCGAGGAAGCGCAGAAAGCCGTGGCGGAACAGAAAGTCGTCGATGAACCGGTCACCGTCATCATTTCGGAAAAAGGCTGGGTGCGCGCGCGTACCGGCATCGGCCACGATGCGGCGCAATTCACGTTCAAGGCCGGTGACAGCCTGCATGGCGCCTTCGAGTGCCGCACGGTCGACACCCTGCTGGGCTTTGGCAACAACGGCAAGATTTACTCGGTTCCCGTTTCGGCGCTGCCCAACGCGCGCGGCGACGGTGTGCCGATCACGACCTTGTGCGACCTGAGCGGCGGTACCCCGGGCAATGCCGTGCGCATCTTGCACTACTTTGCGGGCAATGGCGCCACCAATTTGCTGCTGGCGTCGAGCGCCGGCTACGGCTTCATCGCCAAGGCGGGCGACATGGTCAGCCGTCTGAAAGGCGGCAAGGCCTTCATCACCCTCGATGACGGCGACGTGCCGCTCGAACCGAAAGTCATCGCCGAAGCGGCCAGCGCCCTGGCCTGCCTGACGGAAGGCGCGCGCTTGCTCGTGTTCGGCCTCGATGAAATGAAGACCCTGTCCAAGGGCGGCACGGGCGTCAAGCTGATCGACCTCGATGCCAAGGACAAGCTGCTGGCCGTGCAGCCGATCACCCAGCGCGGCGTGGTCGTCTCCGGCATCGGCCGGGCGTCGAAACCGCAGGATGCGTCGCTGGGCGCCACGGCCCTGGCCGACCACTTCGGCAAGCGCGCCAAGAAAGGCAAGGCGCTGGCGGCCAAGCTGAAACCGGTGTCGATGGCGGCCATCGGCTGATCACCATCGCGCTACACGAAAAGACAGGTTCGCCTGTCTTTTTTTTTCGCCTATCGCAGCGTATCGAAGCAGGAAAAATAGTTTTACAGATACGCCCCGTGCTCTCGTTATCCCTGCAGGCATGCCACCGGCATGCCGCCCACGGACAGGAGAACAGCGATGACAAACAACGTTTCAGGCAGGCCGCCATGCAGCGTTTGACACCGGCCGAGCGGCTGGTGGCGGCCATGGCGGCCGAAGGTCTGCCCTACAAAAGCATCGCCAGGGAACTGGGCAAGTCGCCGGCCACCGTGCGCAACCAGCTGCACGCGATTTATCAGAAGCTGGACGTGGGCAACCGCACGGCGCTTGCGCACAAGCTGCGCGGCCAGCCTTAGCGCCGCGCCAGGCGCAGCACGTCGGGCGTCGCTTCGACGATATCGATCACGTCCTGCGCCCCGGCGCCATCACCGAGCGCATAACGGCCCATGCCCAGGGGTACGAGCCGGGTCACGGGGCCGGCGCGGGGCCGGTCGTCGGGGCCGGGCGCCATCGGCGTCAAGGTCGCCGCCCCTTGCGCCATGGCGCCGGCGGGCGCGCCGAATTCCAGCACCTTGCGCCCCTTGCGGCTGGGAGGAAAGACAAACGTGGCCGTGGGCCGGTACACCTCGATGCCGTCCGCATCCTCCTCGAACGAGTGCGTCCAGCTGCCGCTGGGCAGTGCCGTTGTCATGCCATGCATGGCGATCCCTCCCTCAGAAGCACGATACCACGCCGCCCAGGTTTTCATAGCCCGTCACGGAGGGCGACCAGGCCGTGCCGTTCCAAGCCTTGTGGAACAGCGCGCCATTCGTGCCCGTGACAAACACGTCGAGGCGGTCCGACGCCCAGGCCGTGGCGCGCGGACGCGAAGTACACACGCCGCCCAGGTTGTCAAAGCCGCTCAGGGAAGGCGACCAGGCCGTGCCATTCCAGGCCTTGTGATACAGGGCGCTGTCCGTGCCGATGACGAACAGGTCGAGCCGGTCCGGCGCCCACGACACGGCTTCCACCTCGCCCACGCAGATACCGCCCAGCCGTTCGAAACCATCGTTGGAAGGCCCCCATTTCGACCCATCCCACCACTTGTGGTACAGCGCGCCATCGGTGCCCGTGACGAAGACGTCGAGACGGTCCGGCCCCCATGCCACGGCCTTCGGCGACGAGGTGCAGATGCCGCCCAGCCGTTCATAGCCCGTCAGCGACGGTCCCCAGGCCGTGCCGTCCCACCACTTGTGGTACAGGGCCCGGTCCATGCCGACGACGAAGACATCGAGGCGGTTCGGCCCCCAGGCCACAGCTTCCGGCTGGCCCAGGCAGATGCCGCCCATGGCTTCGTACCCGGTCAGCGACGGCCCCCAGGCGGACCCGTTCCACCATTTGTGATACAGGCCGCGGTCCGTGCCGACGACAAACACGTCGAGGCGGTTCGGCCCCCAGGCCACGGCGCGCGGGTCGCCCACGCACAGGCCGCCCATCGCTTCATAGCCGGTCAGCGACGGTCCCCAGGCCGTGCCGTTCCACCACTTGTGGAACAAGCCGCTGTCGGTGCCCGTGACGAACACGTCGAGCCGGTTCGGCCCCCACGACACCACTTGCGGCGCACTGGTGCAGATGCCGCCCTGGGCTTCATAGCCGCTGACGGACGGCGCCCAGGCCGTGCCATTCCAGGCCTTGTGATACAGGGCGCGGTCCATGCCAACGACGAAGACATCGAGGCGGCTTGCCCCCCAGGCCACGACGGACGAGGAGCTCTGGCGCGGCGTGGCGCCCGTACCTGCGCCCCCCGTGCCGATGCTGGCGCGCGGGCCATCGAGGCAAGCCTGCATGCGCGCCACCTGGCCCGCCGTGAACATGAACATGGCGGGATCGTCGACATAATCCATGTAGTTCATGAACATGTCGCCATTCGGTCCGTTATTGCACGACACCTGGGGAAACGAAGGCTGGCCCGTGTTCGGCCCGCCCTGGTTCGGCGTGTCGGCCACGTTGTCCGTGCCCGAGCATCCGGTGCCGTCGTCGCCCCAGATATGGTTCAAATTCAGCCAGTGGCCGATTTCATGCGTTGCCGTGCGCCCCAGGTGGAACGGCGGCGCCGCCGTGCCCATCGTACCAAAGGCCGATTGCAGGATCACCACGCCATCGGTGGCGGCCGGGCCGCCGGGAAACTGCGCGTAACCGAGCAAGCCGC
The DNA here is from genome assembly GCF_019345575.1 of Janthinobacterium sp. NKUCC08_JDC. Classification (NCBI taxonomy): domain Bacteria; kingdom Pseudomonadati; phylum Pseudomonadota; class Betaproteobacteria; order Burkholderiales; family Oxalobacteraceae; genus Janthinobacterium; species Janthinobacterium sp. NKUCC08_JDC. The sequence continues at coordinate 384,292 of NZ_JAHKQW010000002.1, forward strand.
CACCCAACTGGCATACCCAGATATTGAGGTAACTGTCGGCCGGCCAGGCATCCATGCCACCCGTCGCCTGCGACTTGACGGCATCGTCCGCGCCAAACGAGGCTACCGTCGTCTGGCGCCGCTCGATGCCGCTGGTGGCCGCGCCATGCGGATCGGTCGTGGCCAGCGCAAACTCCACGCGCGCATCGGCCGTCAACGGCAGGAATGGCGCCGGCGTGCTGTTGACATCGGGGTTGACGCGCCGGAAGTCGCGATTGAGCACATCGATCTGGCTGGCGATCTGCGCATCCGAGATATTCTGCTCGGCCGTATTCCACACCACGTGCACCACCACCGGAATGTGCGTCACGCCGGAACGCCCGGCAATGCTGGCGTCGCCCTCGTACAGTCCCGCCAGGTTTTCAATATCGGCGCGCACGTTCGCGTACGCCGGATCTTCGGTGAGCAGGCGGCGATGCACGTCCATCGTGGCGCAGGTGCGCTTCTGCGGAGTGCCGCCCCCCTGCCCGCCGCCCTGTCCTCCATCACCGCCCATGCCGCCACCATCGCCTCCCATGCCGCCGCCAACGCCCACCTGCATGCAGCTGGCGCCCGCCATGCCCTGCGATGGCTGCTGCATGCCGCCGCCCGGCATGGCACCGGCATACACGGCTGCCGCGCCCTGGGTGAGCGCCGCCTGGTCCGCGTATGACACGCCCAGGCGCGGCCCCGGCATGGCATCCGCCGCCTGGGCATCGGCCTGCACATCGCCCTCGACCGGCATGGCTGGCATGTCTTCGGCCGAACTGGTGGCCGGCGTTTTTTTCGTTTTAGCGGTGCTCATGATGTCTCCTTCGTCTATTTGCCAATTCACTATGGCACGGCGAAAAGAGGAGCACTTGCGCGAGATCAAGACTGGCAAGCGGTGCCAGGCAAAAGTGGCGGACGAAAAAAAAGACAGCCGAAGCTGTCTTTTTGGCTTGCAGGCCGTGGCCTGCAAACGGTGCATTACTTGGCGGCGGCGGCCTTGACTTCAGCGTCGGCCTTGGCCTTGGCTTCTTCCGTCTTGGTGGCGGCGATGGCTTTATCCTGGTTCGCTTCCACTTTTTCCTTGGCGACCTTGGCGTCCGCTTTCACGGCGGTTTTACCCGCTTTCGCATCGGCCTTGGCGGCAGCCTTGTCAGCCTTGGCCTGCGCCTTCATCTTGTCTTCCGGATCGGCATCGACCACTTTGTCGTGGGCCTTGGCCTTGGTTTTGTTCGCCTTGTGCTGGGCGTCGGCTTTCTTTTCGTCGGCCTTCATTTCGGCCTTGGCGACGTTGGCGTCAGCCTTGGCATCGACTTTGGCTTCCTTGTTGGCAGCCTTGTTGATGTCATGCTGCGCAGACGCCTGGGCGCTGGCAACGGCTGGGGTCACTGGCGACGTTTGCGCGATGGCAGCGGTGGCAAACAGGGTAGCGATCAGGGTGGCGAGTAATTTGTTCATGATGAGACCTTTCAATATGGTTTAATTTTATTCTTACTAAAGGCGGGCAAAATGTTCAAAATTTGCCAGGCATCGCGCTGTTTCTTGATGTAGCGCAATGGCATGACTTCATAGTAAAGATATCCGGCAAACCACACAGTGCGTTAGCGCACTCAACGGAAAATATGTGCAAATCAGCAAATTTCCCATTGGGTGCGATGCAGGTCTCAGTTCCTCATGCGCCCACGGCCAGCGCCGCGTGGCGGGCAGCCACCCATTCCTCGTTGGCCGGCTCCACGCCCACGACAATGCGGCTGGCATCGGTGGAGATACGGCTGGCATTGCGCGCATTGGCCTCCCCGTCGAGCACGGGGCCGATAAACCCCAGCTCGTCGCAGATGCGCTGGCGCAGCTCAGCGCTGTGTTCGCCGATACCGGCCGTAAACACCAGCATGTCCAACCCACCGAGCACGGCCGTCAGGGCGCCGATCTCGCGCACGATGCGGCGGATATATAAAGCCAGCGCGGCGCGGATGCGCTCGCCCGTGGCATCCTGCCGGTCCTGCTGCGCCAGCAAGACCGGCGGGTCGGCCGACACGCCCGATACGCCCAGCAAGCCCGACTCGTGGTACAGCACGTGCGCCACTTTTTCCAGCGACAGTTTTTCGATCTCCATCAGGTAGATCACGGCGCCCGGATCGAGCGAACCGCAGCGCGTGCCCATCATCAGGCCATCGAGCGCCGAAAAGCCCATGGTGGTGGCCACGCTGTGCAAATTCTCCATCGCGCACAGGCTGGCGCCGCTGCCCAAGTGAGCCACGATGACCTTGCCGCGCGCGACGGCGCCAAAACGCTGCTCCAGCACCAGCGACTGGTATTCGTATGACAGGCCGTGGAAACCGTAGCGACGCAAGCCCCGCTCCCACGCATCGTAAGGCAGGGCCAGCATCTGCTCGACCTGCGGCACCGTGTGGTGGAAGGCCGTGTCGAAGCACGCCACCTGGGCGATGTCGGGCCGCGATTCGAGCAGCACTTCGATGGCTTCCAGCGCGAACGGCTGGTGCAGGGGCGCGAGCGGCACATAACTTTTCAGGTCGGCCAGCACGGCAAAATCGATGCGCACGGGGGCGAAATACTTGCTGCCGCCATGCACCACGCGGTGCGCCACGGCGCGCAAGGGGCGCCCGTCCAGCTGCGCCACCACTTGTGCGCGGATGTATTCGAGCGCCGCATGATGCGGCTGCTGCGGATCGAGCTGCAGGGCGACGGCAGGCAGGCCGCCGGCGCGGTAGGTGGCGTTTTCGCGGCCGATGCCTTCGACCTTGCCGCTCCATTGCGCCTGCTGCGGCAGCACGCCGCCCGCCTGCTCAAACAGGGCGAACTTGATGCTCGACGAACCGCAATTGAGCACGAGGATCAGGGCGCCATCGGCATGTGTGATTGGTGCGTTCATGGCGGCGTGCTCCGGTAATGGTTGGCCAGCATCACGGCGATGGCGCACGAGGCGATGCGGCTGGCGCGCGAGTCGGCGCGGCTGGTGAGGATGACGGGAATTTTCGCGCCCAGCACGATGCCGGCGCTGTCCGCGTCGCCCATGTATTCGAGCTGCTTGGCCAGCATGTTGCCGCTTTCCAGGTCGGGCACCAGCAGGATATCGGCGCGGCCCGCCACTTCCGAGACGATGCCCTTGACGGTGGCGGCGGCGATCGACACGGCATTGTCAAAAGCCAGCGGGCCATCGAGGATGGCGCCCGTGATCTGGCCACGGTCGGCCATCTTGCACAGGGCGGCCGCGTCCAGGGTGGCGGGCATGTCCGCATTCACCGTTTCCACGGCAGCCAGGATGGCCACGCGCGGACAGGCCACGCCGATCACGTGGGCCAGGTCAATGGCGTTGCGCACGATGTCGGCCTTCATGGCCAGGTTGGGCGCGATATTGATGGCCGCATCCGTGATGATGAAGGGACGCGGATACGCGGGCGTCTGCATCAGGAAGCAGTGGCTGATGCGCCGCTTGGTGCGCAGCCCGGCGCTGGCCGACAGCACGGCCGACATCAGTTCATCCGTGTGCAGGCTGCCCTTCATCAAGGCTTCCACTTCGCCCTTGCCCGCCAGTTCGGCACCGCGCGCGGCGGCCGCATGGCTATGCTCGACATCCTCGATGGCGATACCTTCCAGGCTCAGGCCAGCCTCCAACGCCACCGCTTCCAGGCGCGCGCGCGGCGCCACCAGCACGGGCGTGATCAGGCCGGCCGCATGCGCGTCGAGCGCGCCGGACAGACTCAGTTCATCGCAAGGGTGGATCACGGCCACCCTGATCGGTCCCAGAGTGCGCGCGTGCTCGAGCAGGCGCCGCGTGCCGTCGCCGTTATGCAGGCGCACTTCGGGCAAGGTGGCGCGCGCCCGCTCGATCTGCTCGGCGGGTGCGATCACCTGCGCCTCGCCCTCAAGCACCACGGCGCCAAGCTGGTTGACGCAGCGGCAAGCCAGCGTCACGTGGCGGCTGCGCGGCTCGAGCGCCGTGACGGTGACGCTGATGGCCAGGGTATCGCCCACGCGCACCGGTTGCAAAAAGCGCAGAGTCTGCCCCGTGTAGACGGTGCCGGCGCCGGGCAGGCGCGTGCCCAGCACGGCGGAAATGAGGGACGCGCCCCACATGCCGTGGGCGATCACGCCCTGGTAGCGGGTGGCGGCGGCAAATTCCGTATCGAGGTGCTGCGGGTTGTCATCGCCCGACATCACCGCGAACAGGGCGATATCGTCCATGCTCAGGGTGCGCGTGATGCTGGCCGTGTCGCCGATGGCGATCTGGTCGAAGGTGCGGTTGCGTACGATATTCAAATCATCGTCTTGGGAAGTAGTCATCGTGGTCTTCTATACAGGGGTAATGTGTTTGGCCGGTTTGGCTTTCGGGCCGACAGCGGATGTGCGCGCGTCCGGCGGCAGCGCCTTCGCCTGTGCCTTGACCGCGCGGTCGAAAACATCGAGCATCTGCTGCAGGCTCGCTTCCTCGTCCGGCGTCGGCGCCTCGGGCACTTGCAGCACTTGCTGCAGCCACTCGGCCAGCGCACCGATGTCGTCAGGGTCGGCGCGCGACAGCAAGGCCGGCAAGGCGGTGATGGCCGCATCGAAATCATGCAGCATCAGGCGTGCCTGCTGGCGCACGATACCGCGGAACTCCTCCATGCCGACGTCCTGCCGGTATTGCGGCTTGATCAGTTTGAGGGCCAGGTTGACCCTGCGCTCGTCGGCGATCATGCGGAAGCGGTAGATATAGAACAGCGCGCGCACGGCCGCTTCCACCAGGCCGCCCCGCTGCATGTCCTCGTCCATCTTGCGCGTTTCGCAGCGCACGTATTCGCAATGCTCGGGCGAGATGCCGGGATGGGGACGCGGCGGCGTCGTATCGCCGATGGCCTGTCCCGTCAGCGCCTGCACCAGCGGCGAACCGTACACCAGGTCGAAGGTGGTTTCCTGTACCGTATCGCGCCAGTCGCGCCAGCCGTTCAAGCCGGCCGTGATGGCGCCGGAGATCGCTTCCTGCATGGCCAGCAGCGGATTGTCGGGCGCTACCGGCTGGCGGTGGGCGCGCACTTTTTCCGCCTCCCTGGCCACCAGCCTGGCCAGCGGATTGTGGTCGGTCCAGCGCTCGTACGACACGCGCAGCGGGTGTGCCAGCTGCAGGAAGCGCGCCGTCTGCGGCGTGACCATGGCGCGCACCCACGGCTGCGCAAACGTGCGGTACAGGGCCAGGTTCACTTCGGACACGCGCGCGGCGGCGGCGAATTTGCGGTCGTTTTCCACGCTCGGCTGCACGATGGCGCGCACGTCGTCGATGCCGCGGTGCTCGACCTGCAGCACGTAGTCGCCGCTGGCCAGGTCGGCGTTCGGGGTGTCGGGCGTCTTGTCGACGATCCGCGCTTCGTAGATACCGGCCGGCAGCAGGTTGATCAAGTCGATATTGCTGGCGAATTTCTGGTGTTCCTTGTGCCCCACCTTGGCCGATACAAAGATGCCCAGGTGGCCGATGCTGTCATGCACGGCGTAGACGATGGTCTGGTCGTGCATCAGCACGTCCTTGTCGTCGCGGTACAGGTCCGTGATCCAGCCCAGCGCCTGCGGCGGCGGCGTGATGTTGTCGCCATTCGAGCAGAACACGACGATGGGCGAACGGATATTGCGCAAGTCCAGGCGTACGCCGTCGGAAGTGATCAATTCGGCCGTGGCCAGGCGGTTGCCGATGAACAGATTGTCGACGATGTACTGCATCTCGACGTCGTTGAGGAAGACGTGGCCGCCCCAGTATTTTTCAAATTCCAGGTAACGGGGCGCTTCCGTATCAATGTTCGCGTACAAGTTGTACTGCTTGCTCCACAGCGTGTTGGCCGGGTTGAGCTTCTCGAAATTTTGCACCAGGCTGGCGCCGTCGAAGCGGCCGTTGCCCAGGTCGCCCGCCAGCGCCGTGGCCCAGCTGCCGCCCATCAGGCCGCCCGCGTAGCGCATCGGATTGCGGCCATGCCAGCCGGCCCAGTACGAGACGGGCGCGCCTGCCACGATGATGGGACCGAACAATTCCGGGCGCATGGCCGCCGTCATGAGGATTTGCCAGCCCGCCTGGCAATTGCCGATGACGACGGGTTTCCCCTCGCTGTGCGGATGCAGGGCGATGACTTTTTCCAGGAAGGCCGCCTCGGCGTGCATCACGTCTTCCACCGTCTGTCCCGGCACGGGATCGGGCAGGAAGCCGATGAAGTAGCATGGATGGCCTGCGCGCAGGGCCACGCCGATCTCGCTCTCGGCCTTGAAGCCGCCGATGCCGGGACCATGGCCGGCGCGCGGATCGACGACGACGAAGGGCCGCTTCGATGGATCAGGTTCGGGCGCATCGGGCGTCAGGATGCGCGCCAGGCCGTAGTTGACGGGACGCGCCAGTTCCAGGCCCGACATCACCAGTTCGGCGGGGAAGTCGAGCACGTTCGGCACTTCCTCGGCCATGTGTTCCTGGTACTGGTTGCCGCGCCGGCGCATCACGTCCGCGTACAGCACGATGCGCTGCCACGAATCGCGCGCATAGTCGCCCAGCACGCCCAGCGACGGCAAGCCGCCGGTGGAGAAAAATGGTGCAGCTTCGGTTTTCATGGCTATCCTTTTCATGCAAAAAACGCCGGACCATTCCGGCGCGGGAGCTACGCCATCTGGCTGATGGTCTTGCGAAAACGGGCAAGGGCAAACGTGAACAGGGCCGTGCCGATGGCCAGCAGGGCCAGGAACGGTTTCCACACCACGTCGATGCCGGCGCCCCGGTACAGGATCGCCTGGCTCAATTCGACGAAATGCGTGGTCGGGGCGATCAGCATGATGTTCTGCACCAGTTCAGGCATGCTTTCGCGCGGCGTGCTGCCGCCCGAAAGCATCTGCAGCGGCAGCAGCACGAGGATCAAGAGCATGCCGAACTGCGGCATGCTGCGCGCCACGGTGGCGAGGAAAATACCCATCGACGTGGTGGCGAACAGGTGCAGCGCGGCGCCGCACAGGAACAGCGCGATCGAGCCTTCGATGGGCACGTGCAGCATGCCGCGCACCACGAGGTTCAGCGACAAGGCGGCGGCCAGCAGCACCACGAGGCCCATCGACCATACCTTGCCCAGCATGATTTCGGCAGGCGTCACGGGCATCACCAGCAAGTGCTCGATGGTGCCGTGTTCGCGCTCGCGGATCAGCGCCGCGCCCGTCAAAATGATCGACAGCATCGTCACCTGGTTGATGAGCTCCATCAGCGAGCCAAACCAGGCCTGGCTCAGCGACGGGTTGAAGCGCGCGCGCATCACCAGCTCCACGGGCGAGACGGTTGCGCCCCGGTAGCGCTTGGCGAATTCCGATATCTCGCCGGCGACGATCTGCTGGATGTAGCCGCTGCCGCTGAAGGCCTGGCTCATGCGCGTGGCGTCCACGTTCAGCTGCAGTTCCGCCTGGCGCCCGCCCAGTACGTCGGCCTGCAGCTTGGGCGGAATCGTCAGCACGAAGGTGCACTGGCCCGCGTCGAGGCCCGCGTCAACCTGGCTCTGATTGATCATGGCCGGCGGCGTGAACTGGGGCGGAAAAAAGGCCGAGGCGATGCGTCCGGACAGCGGCGAGCCATCCTCGTCGACGATGGCGATCGACGCCATGTGCAGGGTTTCCGGCTTGGCCGTGGCGGCCACGTAGATCGCCAAAGTAAACGTGTAGAGGATCAGGATCAGCATCATCGGGTCGCGGATCAGGCTCCAGATTTCCTTCACGCCCAGGCGGTAGATGTTTTCAAGGTGGCGCATATCAGCTCTCCTGCTTCTTCAGCAGCGCCACGGTCACGCCGAGGATCACGGGGATGGCGATGATCAATGGCCAGAACGAGGCGTGCAGGTCGCCCAGTCCCAGCGCCTTGTTGAACACGCCGCGGCTGATATTGAGCATGTGCGTGGCCGGGTACATCAGGCCGATGGCCTTGCCCACGCCTTCCATCGACGAAACGGGATTGAGCAGGCCTGAAAACTGGATGGCCGGGATCATGGTGCCGATCATGGTCACGAACAGCGCCGCGATCTGGCTGCGCGTAAACGTCGAGGCGAACAGGCCGATGCCGGTAGCGCAGATATTGAAGATGAAGGTGGCGCCGATCAGGGTCGCCAAGCTGCCCTTGACCGGCACGCCGAAGGCGGTCACCGCCAGCAGCGCCATGAGAAGGAAGTTGAACATGGCCAGCACGACGTAGGGCACCTGCTTGCCAAGCAAGAATTCCAGGCGCGTGACGGGCGTCACGTACAGGTTGATGATGGAACCCAGTTCCTTTTCGCGCACGACGGACAGCGCCGCCAGCATGGCCGGCAGCATCAGCAGCAGCAAGGGAATCACGGCCGGCACCATGGCGGGCAGGCTTTTCACGTCGGGGTTGTAGCGGTAGCGCGTCTGGATGGCGACGGGGTTGCTCATCGTGATGCCATAGCGGTGCAAGGCCTGGTCGGCCAGCCACAGCTGATGCATGCCCTGCACGTAGCCTTGCACGGTTTCCGCGCGCATCGGCATGGCGCCGTCGATCCACGCGCCCACCTGGGCAGGAGCGCCGCGCTGCACGTCGCGCGCGAAGCCGGGCGGGATCTCGATGGCCAGCGACAGTTCGCCGCTACGCATGCGCTTGTCGATATCGGCATAGTCGCGCAGCGGTGCTCTCTCGATAAAATAGCGCGAGCCGGCCAGGTTGTTCGTGTAATTATGGCTCAACGTGGTCTGGTCGTGGTCGAGCACCGCGTAACTCAAGTCTTCCACATCGAGGCTGATGCCGAAGCCGATGACGAACAGCAGCAGCACGGAGCCGCCCAGCGCCAGGGTCAGGCGCACGGGATCGCGGCGCAATTCCAAAGTTTCGCGCCACATGTAGCTGAGCATGCGGCCCAGGCTGAAACGGCTGCGCCTACGCTCCTGTTGCGGTGCGACCGCTTCCGCCTTCTGCACGGGCGCCTCGCTTTCCTGCGCCGCCGGCGCCGTGCCGCCGCCCGCCTCTTCCAGGTAGGCGATGAAAGCCGCTTCCAGCGAGGGCGCGCCCTTCTTGCGCACCAGTTCGGCCGGCGCATCGCTGACCAGCACTTTCCCCGCATGCATCAGCGAGATACGGTCGCAGCGCTCGGCCTCGTTCATGAAGTGGGTGGAAATGAAGATGGTGACGTGGTCGCGCCGCGCCAGCTCGATCATCAGGCGCCAGAAATTGTCGCGCGCGATCGGGTCAACGCCGGACGTCGGTTCGTCGAGGATCAGCATTTCCGGCTTGTGCACCATGGCCACTGCCAAGGACAACCGCTGGCGTATGCCCAGCGGCAGGCTATCGGGCAAGTCGTCCATCACAGCGCGCAAGTCGAAGCGCTGCGCCATCTCGTCGATGCGCGCAGGTATCTCGCCCTCTGGCACGTGGAACAGGCGCGCGTGCAGCACGAGGTTCTGGCGTACCGTCAGTTCGCTGTACAGCGAGAACGCCTGCGACATGTAGCCGACCCGGCGGCGCGTATCGATGTCGCTGGAATCGACCTGCTTGCCGAATAGCCAGGCCTTGCCCTCGGTCGCCGGCAGCAAGCCCGTGAGCATCTTCATGGTGGTCGACTTGCCGCAGCCGTTCGAGCCCAGAAAGCCGAAGATTTCGCCGCGGCCGATGCGGAAATTCACATGGTCGACGGCCGTAAAATCGCCGAAGCGCATGGTCAGGTCCTGCGCCTCGATGGCGACGTCCTGCGCGCTGGCGGCATCGAGCGGCGTGATGACGACGGGCTGGTGGCCCGCGCGCTTCGCTTCGGGCAGCAGCTTGATGAAGGCCGCTTCCAGGTTGCCGCTGTCCGTGCGCGCCAGCAGTTCGGCCGGCGTGCCCGTATCGAGCACCTTGCCGTCATCCATGGCCACCAGCCAATCGAAGCGCTGCGCCTCGTCCATGTAGGCCGTGGCCACCATCACGCTCATTTGCGGGCGCTGCACGCGGATGCCGGCGATCAGGTCCCAGAACTGGGCGCGCGCCAGCGGATCGACGCCGGTGGTCGGCTCGTCGAGAATCAGCAGGTCGGGATCGTGGATCAGCGCGCAGCACAGGCCCAGCTTCTGCTTCATGCCGCCCGACAGCTTGCCCGCCGGGCGCGCAAGGAACGGCTGCAAGCCCGTGCTGCGGGTCAGCTGGTCGATGCGGCGGCGGCGCTCGGCCGCGTCGTGGCCGAACAGACGCGCGAAAAACTGCAGGTTTTCCTCGACCGACAGGGTCGGATACAGATTCTTGCCCAGGCCTTGCGGCATGTAGGCGATGCGCGGGCAGACGTCGTCGCGGTGGCGCGCATCGCGCATGTCGCCGCCCAGCGCCATCACTGTGCCCTGCTGCACGGCGCGCGCGCCGGCCACCAGCGACAGCAAACTCGATTTGCCCACACCATCGGGGCCGATCAAGCCCACCATGCGACCGGCCGGCACATCGAGGTCAATGCCGTCCAGCGCCACCGTCTTGCCGTAATGCTGGCTGACGCCGCGAATGCTGACGACAGAATTGTTCACGTCCATGGTCACTGCGGGACCTTCGCCGTCAATTCAGCGGGCCAGGCCTGCTTGTTATCGAGACGCACCCAGGCCACGCCGGGCAAGCCCACTTTCACCAGCGCCAGATGCTTTTGCAGCAGCTCCCGGCTGATCTGCGCTTTCACGCGGAACATCAGCTTCTGGCGTTCGCTGGCCGTTTCCACGGTTTTTGGCGTGAACTGCGCGCTGGCGGCGACAAACGAGATCGTCGCGGGAATCACGTACTGGGGTGCCGCGTCGAGGATGATGCGCACTTCGCCGCCCAGCGCCACCTTGCCGGCCGCCGTCTCGGGCAGGAAGAAAGTCATGTAGACGTCCGACAGGTCGACCAGGTTGAGCACCTTGCCGCCGCCGGCCAGCACTTCGCCCTGCTGCGCCACCAGGTATTGCACGCGGCCGTCGCGCGGCGCCGCCAGCTGGCCATCGGCCAGGTCGGCATCGATGCGCGCCGTCGTCGCCTCGGCCGCCACGACGGCGGAACGCGAGCCGACCACCTGCGCCTTGGCCGCGTCGATGGCCGCCTGCGCCGCCGTCACCTGCGCCCTGGCCGCATTCAGGGCGGCGGCCACGCTGCGCACGCGGGCGCGGTCGTCATCGAGTTCCTGCACCGAGGACGCGCCTTCTTTGGACAGGGTTTCGGAACGGGCCAGGCGGCGCTTGGCCGCATCGAGTTCGCTTTCGCGCTGCGCCACCATGGCCAGCGCGGCCGCCTTGTCGCTCTCGCGCACGGCCACCTGCGCCTGCGCGCCGACCACCGCATCGGATGCCTGCTGCTGGCGCGCGCGCGCCTCGTCGCGCTGGGCCGCCAGCGAGTCCACCTGCATGGTGGCCAGCGGCTGGCCCGCCTTGACGAAGTCGCCTTCGCGCACGAGGATCTCCTTGACCCGGCCGGCCAGCTTGGTGGCGACGTCGATTTCCGTCGCTTCGATGCGGCCATTGCCGCTGACAAAACCTTCGCCAGGACCGGTGGGACGCATTTTTTGCCAGGCCACATAGCCCAGCACGAGAACGGCCACGACGAGCGCCGCGGGGATGAGTTTTTTCTTCAGTTGAGCATTCATGGTATCGGGGCGATCAAATTAGTGGGTGGAAGCGGCGGCGGCGGCGACGGGCGCGCCGCCGCCCAGGGCCGCATACAGGCTGACTTGGCTCGAGAGCAGAGCGCGGCGCGTCTGCACCAGCTGCTGCTCCACCGTCAGCAGGTCGCGCTGCGCGTCGAGCACCTCCAGGTAGGGCGCGGCGCCATTGTCGTAGCGCAGCTTGGCCAGGCGTGCCCGTTCGCTCTGCGCGGCCAACGTCGTCTTGCCGATGTCAACCTGCAGCGCCAGCCAGCGCCGGTTCGACAGCGCGTCGGCCACTTCGCGGAACGCGCCCTGCACGCTCTTTTCGTAATTGGCCACGGCCACGTCGCGGCGCACCTCGGCCAGTTCCATATTGGCGCGCAAACGGCCCGCGTCAAAGATCGGCAGCACCAGGCGCGGCGCGAGATTCCAGGCGCCGCTGCCCGAGTCGAACAAACCGTTCAATTCCGCGCTGGCCGTGCCGTAGGCGGCCGTCAGTGAAATCGTCGGGAAGAAGGCGGCGCGCGCGGCGCCGATATTGGCTTGCGCGGCACGCAACTGGTGTTCGGCCGCGATCAGGTCGGGGCGCTGCGTGAGCAAGGCCGAGGGCAAGCCCGCATGCAGCGGCTGCAGCACGTTGGCGTCGTCGAAGCGGCGCACCTCAGCAGCCACCGGCGTCAGATCGACGGGGCCGCCCACTAGCTGGGCCAGCGCGTGCGCCTGCACGGCGCGCGCCTGTTCCAGCTGGGCCGACAGCGAGAGGGCCTGGCTAAGCAGGGTTTCCACCTGCGTCAGGTCCAGCTTGGAAATCGATCCCACTTCAAAACGGCGGGTGAAGATGCGCAGCGATTCGGCGCGGCTGTCGACCGTGGCGCGCGCCAGTTCCACCCTTTCGTCGAGTTCGCGCAAGCCCAGGTAGCCATTGGCCACCTGCGCGACGAGGGCCACGCCGACGGCGCGGCGCGCCTCGTCGCTGGCCAGCAGGGTTTGCAGCGCGCTGTCTTTCAGGCTGCGCACCCTGCCCCAGAAATCGAGTTCCCAGGCGCTCACGTTCAAGCCCGCCTGGTACTGCGCGCTGGTCATGGCGCGGCCCGTCGGACTCAGATCATCTGGCACGCGTGCGCGGCTGCCCGAGGCGCCCAGCGCGATGGTGGGAAATTGCTCCGCGCGCTGGATGCCATACGCGGCGCGCGCCTCTTCCACGCGCAGGGCGGCAATCCGGATGTCGCGGTTGCTGGCCAGCGCCTGCGCAATGAGCGCCTGCAGGCGCGGGTCGGCAAAGTAGCTTTGCCAGGCGACGTCGGGCGCGTGCGCGCCGGCCGGATCGGTTTCCGGATACTGCGCCGCCACGGGCAGCGGCGGTGGCGCATACGGCGGCGCCATCGAGGCGCAGCCGGCCAGGGCCAGCGTGGCTGCCAGGGCGGCCAGCATGGCGCGGTGTGGCAAGGTAAAAACAGCCATGGTCATCATCTTCCAGTCAATTCAGAATGTTGTAGCCGCCATCGACGTACAGGGTGCCGCCCGTGATGGCACGCGCGCCGTCGCCGGCGAGGAAGGCGCACAGCGCGCCCACGTCCTCGATGGTGGCCAGGCGGCGCATGGGCGAACGTTCGATGGCGTCGGCCATCAGGCGGTCGAAATGGGCGATGCCGGAAGCGGCCCGCGTTTCCAGTGGCCCCGGCGAAATGGCGTTGACTCTGATGCCTTGCGGGCCCAGTTCGGCGGCCAGGTAACGCACGGACGCTTCCAGCGCCGCCTTCACGGGCCCCATCAGGCCGTAGTCGGCGATGACTTCCTCGGCGCCCAGATAACTCATGGTCATCAAGCTGCCGCCGTCCGGCATCAGCGGTTCGGCCAGTTTCGCCATGCGCATGAAGGAGTGGCAGGAGACATCCATCGCCTGCGCAAAACCGTCGGCGGAACTGTCCGTCACGCGACCATGCAAATCGTGTTTCGGCGCATAGGCGATGGAATGGACGACGAAGTCGATGCGTCCCCATTGCCGTTCGATCTGCGCGAACAGCGCCTCCAATTGACCCGGCACGGCCACGTCGAGCGGCGCCATGATCGACGCCTGCACTTGCTGCGCCAGCGGTTCCACGTGCGTTCTCGCCTTGTCATTGAGCCAGGTGATGGCCAGTTCCGCGCCGGCCGCGCGCAGGGCGCTGGCACAGCCCCAGGCGATGCTTTGCGCGTTGGCGATGCCCACCACTAGGCCCCGCTTGCCCTGCAAAGGCAGCTGCTGCAAGGGGGCCGTCATGCCGGGACTGGACGCAGGGCGGGCCACGGCGTGGCCGCATGCACGCTACGCACGGCGCCGGCGCGCATGGCGGCGGCGCACATGGCCAGGGTAACGCCGCCAGCACGCGCATACGGCAAGGCAATCGGAGTGTGGGGATGGAGGGTACTGCACGCGTCAGGCGCGGGGGTCTGCATCTTCATGAATCGGCTTCCGTCACTGAAATTCGAGGCCGGCACCAGTGCATTCTCGGGGAACTGGTACAGGGCGAAAATTACTCTACAGCATTTAGATACGTGATTCGCGATGAGTCCGGTCCGCATGCTTATCGTTTTGAGCTAGGTCAACTATAAGTGCGATTGCGGCAATGCAACATTGATATACATCAAATTCTACATCAATATTATTTAAATGAACTAATTGACAAGCAAGCGAATCGCAGTGCTTGTTTGACAACATCGTGGGGCTGGCGCACAGAAAATCGGCCGCACAAAAAGAAGGGGGATTGCCTGGGAAACAAGCGGTGGGGCGACTTGGCGCGCGGCGCCAGGCGGGAAGCGGGAAAAATCAGGGCCATGCTATTGCGATGCAACATGGCCCCATGCACTACTGAAATGACAGGAGCGGCCTTATTTGCCTGGCGCCGGGGCAGGACGCGAATACAAATCGATGATGGTGCTGATGCCATCCTGGCATACGGAGCAGAACGTCTCGCTGCGGTCGAACATGATGCACTGCATCTCGGGCCGGTAATAGCCGGACGATTCGTAGTGCGCGCCTTCGAAGGCGCCCACCGCATGGCGCTGCGGCGCCTTCGAGAACAGCTGCTGCGTGTACGCCAGGTCGGCCTTGAACAAGGTGCTCATTTCGCTTTCCGGGCGGTTGGCCGCGCGCAAAGCCGCGCGCTGCTTCTGGTATTCGCGCGCATGGCTGTCGTACGCCTCCTTCGGCCATGGCGTCGGCAGCGGCGTGCCCGCCTTCACATGGTTTTTCCATTTCAGCTTGGCCGGATCGCGCAGCGCCGTGGCGTTCGGTTCCCACGGTTCCTGGCGCTCGCCATTCGATTGATAGGCCACGGGCGAAGTGTAGTACTCGTCGGCCAGGCCGGCGAAATGGTGGCCGAATTCGTGCACGAACAGGTAGTTGGCCCAGTCGCTGTTGGCCGCCGCCGTGCTGAACTGGCCGAAGATGCCGCCACCGCCGTAGGTATCGTTATTGACGAGGATTTCGATGAATTCATACGGCGCGTACTGCGCCAGGTCGCGCAATGCGCGGTTGTCCGTCGTCAGCACGTAACGCTCGCTGCCGAAGATATCGTAGCGCGTGCCCAAGGGCGACGCATGATGCACGCCCGTCGAAGGACGCGACACGCCCGACTCCAGCGTCGGCACGGCCATGGCCCACACATTGAAGTCATTGGCCCGCTCGCGGAACGGCGACACCGTGAAAAGATGCTCGGCCAATTTGCGCGCCGTCGCTTCGAACTTGGCCATTTCGGCCGCCGTATAGCCATCGCCCATGATCAAGAGGTCGACCTTGTCGCTGGAAGGTCCACTGATGCGGATCGGGATCGGCTTGACGGGCGCCGGCGGCTGCTTGCGTATCACGTCCTGCGCCGCCGGATCAACGTCCGTGCTCCACACAATGGAAAACAGGCCGCGCTCGTCGCGCTTGAGGATGCGCACGCGCACGGGCTGCTCGGGCTGCGGGAAGCGCACGGATTCCTGGAACGCGCGCGTGGTGGTTTTCGCTTCATCCGTGCTGGCCCATTCGCCGAAGATGGTGGAAAAACCGCGCGAATACAGCACCTTGCCCGACTTGATGTCGACCACTTCCAGCATATTGTTGCCGCGGTTGCTGTCATCGATGGGGCGCGCCAGGTTGCCCGCCCATGGCAGGGGCTCGACCAGCACGCGCTCGACCGCATAATGCTCGCCCAGCGCATTGCCGCTGTGCTGGTAATCGAGGCGCATGGTGGCCGGCTGGGCGGCACTGGCCGCTTGCGCGGCAGGGGCGATGCCGGCGGCCAGCGCCAGCGCGCAAAGGAAGGATCGAATCGGGGTCTGCTGCATGTCATTCCTAAAACGGTAGAAAAACAGGTGAAGGGATCGGTTTTCCAAACAATCGGCGGGCCTGCCGGCAGGCGCGGGGAAAACCGCTGCGGCACATTGTAGCGACAGGAAGCGGACGTGCAAAGCGGCCAGCTTGACCCGGCAAGGCAATCGGTTTATATTAGACTGACCAGTCGATTAATTAAAGGTAAGTCCATGCGCACCATCGATCCAGATAAACACGCGGCACGCCGCGACGCCATTCTCGCCGCCGCGCGCCACTGCTTCGCGCACAAGGGCTTTCACCAGACCAGCACCGCCGCCATCTGTGCGCAGGCGGGCATGAGCCCCGGCAACCTGTTTCATTACTTCCCCACCAAGCAAGCGATCATCGCCGCCATCGTCGACCAGGAGGGCAGCGAGACGGCCGCCTATTTCGCGGGCGTGCAAGGCAGTGCCGATGCCTACGGCGCCCTGCTCGACTTCATGGACGTGGTGCTGGCGCTGGCGGCCGACGCGGACTTTGCGGGACTGGCGCTGGACATCGCCGCCGAGGCGATGCGCGATACGGACATCGCGGCCAGGGTGGCGCGCAACGACGCCAGCCTGCGCGGCGGCGTGCAAACCTTGCTCGAAGAGGCGGCCGCGCAGGGCCAGGTCGACGCCGCGCTGGACCCCGCGCAAACGGCCGGCTGGATCGCCGCACTGATCGATGGCATCTTCAACCGGGTCGCCGTCGATCCCGATTACGCGCCGCTGGCGCAGCGGGCAAGCCTGCACCTGTTATTGGCGCGCTTCCTGCGCCCTGCCCTGGCATGAGCGCCGCCATGAGCAGCTCACCGAGTACGCCGCCCGCGCGCATCGCCGACGTCGACGCCCTGCGCGGCTGCGCCCTGTTCGGCATTTTGGTCGTCAATATCGGCGCCTTCGCCACGCCCTGGTTCGGCCTGGGTCTGACCGATCCCGCCTTTCACGGCGGCGTGGACCGCGCCACGCACTTCCTCGTCGCCCTGCTGTTCGAAACCAAGTTCTACCTGCTGTTTTCCTTTTTGTTCGGCTACAGCTTCACCTTGCAGTTGCAGGCGGCAGCGCGTGCCGGTGCGCCATTCGTGCCGCGCATGCTGCGCCGGCAAGCGGGCCTGTGGCTGATCGGCGCCCTGCACGCCGTGTTCCTGTTTCATGGCGACATACTGACCACCTATGCTCTGCTGGGCATCGTGCTGCTGGCGCTGCACCGCTGCGGCGAACGCCAGGCACTGTCCCTGGCGCTGGTGCTCGTCGCCGTCTGCGTCGCATTCTGGGCAGGCATGGCCTGGCTGCAAAGCCTGCAGCCGCCGGGCGACGCCGCGCAGCTGGCCGTGGCGATGGCGCAAAAGGCGGCAAGCGCGCTGGCCGCCTACCGCGCCACGCCAGCCGCCGTCGTCCATCAGCACCTGCGCGAACTCAATGACATCTGGCTCGTCCTGCTGCTGGTGCAGGCCCCGTGTGCGCTGGCCATGTTCCTGTGCGGCCTGGCCGCCGGCAAGCGCGAGATGCTGCTGCATGCGAGCGACTATCTGCCGCTGCGCGGCCGCCTGCTGCGGGCCGGCACGCTGGCGGGATTGCCCGGCGCCGCCTTCTATGCGTGGACCTCCGTGTATGGCGACAGCCAGGCATGGCAGGTGGCGGGACTGGCCGTGGGACTGGCCACCGCTCCGCTGCTGGCGGGCGCCTACCTGGCATTAGCCCTATCTCTGTTCGAGCGTCTGCGCGACGGCACGCTGTTTGCGCTGCTGGCCGATACAGGCCGCATGGCCCTGTCGAACTACCTGCTGCAGTCGGCCATCTGCGCCGTGCTGTTCCTCGCGTATGGCGCGCGGCTGATGGGCAGCGTCTCGCCTCTCGGTGCCCTGGCGCTGGCCGCCATCATCTTTGGCGCGCAGCTGCCATTGAGCCGCTGGTGGCTGCGCGGCCACGCTTATGGCCCTGTCGAGTGGCTGCTGCGGGCCCTGACGGTCGCCGCGTGGCCGCGCTGGCGGCGCTAACGCGCCACTTACTTGTAGCGGTACAGGGGCTGGCGCAGCTGGATCGGGCGGATATCGAGGCGCAGCTTCAGCACCGAGTACGCTTCCGCCTCGGTCGAGCTGTAGCCGACGCTGTTGACGGTTTTACTGAAGCGGAACTCGAAGCCCAGGTCCGGGTACGGGTCGCGCGGATTGCCGAAGGCGATGCCGATGGCTTCCTGCTGGGCGTTGTCGATCAAATTGCCCATCAGGTCCAGCACGGCGTTATTGCCGAGGATATCGTTGGTAAACACAGGTTCGCGCATGTCGGGCTGGTTCGGATCGAGCTTGTTGTCGGCCTTGTCCGGCGACGGCGTAAACACGCGCGTGACAAGATTGAATTTGTCGCCACGGTCCAGATAGCTGATGGCCGCGTTGCTGATATTGAAATTTTTCACACCACGGTCGCTGATGGCGCCCGACAGGTCGATCAGCAGGGCGCCGCTGTAGCCGATGACTTCCACGTCGCGCATGGCGTCGACCACCATGGCGCTGTTTTCATCAATGCCCAGCCCCAGGTGATAGCCTTTTTTCAGCATCACGGGAATCATGCGGGCAAAACGCCCACGCACCAGCAGATGCTGGTCGACGAACACGTCGCTGCCGATGAAGCCCAGGCCCGGCGCGATCTCGCGGCCATCCGTCACGCCCATCTTGAGCATGTCGAGCACGGGTTTGGCATCGTAGAACATGGTCGTGCTCATGATGGCCGCGCCGGCGCTGGAACCGGCGATCACGCCGCCGTTGCGGTAGACCGACCAGATGGCTTCCAGCGCGGCCGTGCGGCTGCCGTCCGGGCGCAGCAGGGCTTGCGTGATGCGCCCCTGGTCGCCGCCGGCAAAATAGATGCCGGTGGCCGACTTGATCTGCGTGACGATGGCAGGGTCTTCGGCCGCCTTGCGGTAATCGCGATTGGCCAGCTTGACGGCCAGCGGCACGAAAAAGGCCTCGGCGCCATATTGATTGAGTTTCTTGATGATGTTTTCACCGGATTTTTCCGGGTTCATCGCGGCCGACGCCAGCACGGCGATGCGCGCGCCCGGCCCGCCCGACAGCTTGACGATACGTTGCCAGACTTCGGCATTGTCGGCGCGCAGGCCGCCGCCGATGATGACGAGAGTGCCCTGCGGCGCGCTGCCGATGGCACTGCCGGCCGGCGCCGCCACGGCATGGACGCTGCACAATGCCAGCACGAACAGCAGCGCGGCGCGGAAGGTGTGGTACAGGCTTGAAGATGATTTCATGGTGCCTTTCGAATACAAGAAAAGTGGTGCGCACTTGTCGATACCGGCGCGCGCCCTTGCTGCCAAACTGCTGCTTGCAACCCAACTCCACCGAACGACGATACTACCTGCCGCATATGACAGCGTTGTTGCGGCATCCCCGACTTTTTTTACTTGAAGCTGTAATTGGCGCTCGCATAGAAGCGCCGGCCGCGCGGGTCCGTGTAGCTGGGATCATAGCCGGACAGGAAAAAATAGGCCTGGTTCGAGTATGGCGGACTGGTATTGAACAGATTCTGTATGCCCGCGCGCAGCTTGAACTGCTGGCTGACCGCATAGGCCGCCGACATGTCCCACAAGGTGTACGCCTTCACCCGGTTCGGCTTGACCACGCTGCCGTCATCGATGTTGATGGCCGAGTTCTGATCCCGGTAGCCGCTCGAATACGTGTTCGACAGGCTGGCCGAATACGGGCCGCTATCCCAATCGAGGGTGATCGTGTGGCGCCAGCGCTGCACCACGCCGTCCGTGACGAAGCGATTGAGATTGCTGATGAAATCGTCGCCGGGACTGGTCTGGATTTTTGAGCCCAGCACATACGTGCCGCTCAGGTGGCCGCCAAAGCGTCCCCACGCCGTTTGCACGCCATGCAGGTCTGCCGTGATATCGATGCCCGCAGCTTTTTGCGCACCGCGGTTTTCCTTGCGCAGCTCGATATAGTCGATTTCATTGTCCTCGTTGCGGTGCACGAGGTTGCCGTACTTGGCCAGGTTCCCGAGGATGATGTCGTCGCCGATTTCGCTGATCAGGTTCGTGCGCCTGATGTTCCAGTAATCGGCACTGAAGGTCCAGTGCTGGCTCGGTTCGAGCACCAGGCCCACCGAGAACTGGCGGCTGCGTTCCGGTCTCAGCTTGTCGTTGCTGTAGCGGCGCGTATCCCAGTCTTGCGCACAATCGGCATAATTGTTGTCGACGGTGGCGCACAGCACGGGATCGGGTAGGGTCGCCGTACTGCTGTAGACGGTGGGACGGTGCAAGTCCGACATCGACGGCGCGCGGAAGCCCTTGCCGGCCGAAGCGCGCAGCAGCACCTGCTTGCTGGGCATGTAGGTCAGGCCGACCTTGGGACTGAGGGCGCCGCCCACCTGCTCGTAATGGTCGTAGCGGCCTGACAACTGCGCCTGCCATTGCCTGGTCAACGGCAGCAGCAATTCGCCGTAGACGGCTTGTACATTGCGGCTGTCGCTGGTACCCCTGCCGCCTTCCGGCGCCGCATCGTTGCTGATGTTGTCGCTCATGAGCAGCGCCGATGGACGGAACTCGGTGCGTTCGCGCCGCACTTCGCCGCCCACGGCCAGCGCCATGTCGCCGCCGCCCATGGGCATCAAGGCGCGCGACACCTTGAAATCGAGCGAGTCCATGACGCCGCGCGCATGGCGCACCTCGTCGTCGACCTGGATGCTGTCGAGCAGCGCCCGGCCTTTCGCGCTGGAGGGCCCGAAGGGATTGATGTCGCCGGCCGCGATCCCTGCCTGCAGCTTGTCGTACAAGACATAGCCGTGGGTATCGCGGTCCTTCACCACATTGACGCTGTGATTGAAGCCCACGTCGTAATCCCAGCCGGCGAGCGTGCCGGTGGCGCCCACGACGTAGCGCTGGCTCTCGCTGGTCAGCTGGCTGGTGCGCATGCCCGCCTCGTTCAGCCGCATGCGCAGTTCCAGTTCGCGCTCCACCTGCTTGCCATCTTCATCAATCAGCGTGTCGAAACCCGCATTGGCCAGCTGCGGCACCTTGCTGTAATCGAGGTAGCCGATCACGCGCGCCGACGACCCCACGTAATGGCTGCGCGAGCGGCTCAGCGCCACTTCCGCATACAGCTGGTGAACGTTATTCAATTTCAGCACGCCGCGCGTGAGCAGGTTCTGCTTGTCCGTCTTCGGATACAGCTCCGTGTCGCCCATATAGTTATAGGTACAGGCATCGACGCCACCCGTGCCCGCCGGCAGGTACAAATTGGCCGGCGGCGCGCAGTTCGGAATGCCAAAATTGATCTGGCGGTTGGTGATCGGCTGGCCATTGAGCGGGAAGCCGTTGTCCTGCAGGTGCTCGCGCTGGGCGCTGGACAGGCGGATATTCGCCGGGCTGGTAAAGTTCGACAGCAAATGCCCGAGGCGCTGCGGAATCTGCAGGTTCGGGATGAACTTGCGCTGCGAGGAGCGCAGGCCGTCCGTTTTTTGCAGGTCTACCACGGCAAAGATATTGTAGCCATCCGCCGCCAGGTCGCCCGTGCCGGCCGTGATGCTGGCCGTGCGCTTGCCCGCGCCCCCTTCATCGGTGCGGCTGCCGTAGACGTTCAGCTCCACGCCCTGGTAATCCTTGCGCGTAATGAAATTGATGACGCCGCCGATGGCGTCCGTGCCGTACAGGGCCGATGCGCCATCGAGCAGCACTTCCACGCGCTGCAGGGCGGCGGCCGGGATGTTGTTCAGGTCCACGCCCGCATCGTCGCCGGGCGAGGCAAAGTTGGCCATGCGCCGGCCATTGAGCAGCACCAGGGTCGACGAAGTGCCCACGCCGCGCAGGTTGGCGCTGTTGAAGCCGCGCTGGTCGCCGCCCACGTTGATGCTGGCGCCGTCCGTCAGGCCGCCCACGTTGGCCGACACGCGCGCCATCAGCTCGGCCGCCGTCGTCACGCCTGCCTTTTCGATTGCGGCGCGCGTGATGATCTGCACGGGCAGCGCCGTTTCCGATTCCAGGCGCTTGATGGCCGACCCCGTGATCTCCACGCGCTGCATTTTTTTCGGCGCAGGTTCTGTCTCCTGCTCCTGCTCCTGCGCCTGCGCACCATTGCCCAGCATGCCCAGCGCCGCCGTCACGCTCAGGGCGCCCAGCGCCACGCGCACGCCTTGCGCCAGCACCGACTCGCGTGGCAAGGCGCCGTCCTGTCTTTTCATCTGCATTGTCACTCTCCCCCTGATGTTGATGTCTGATTTTTATAATGATTTTGGGACTGCCTTGCGCTGCTTCGCCGCTGTTTTTCGTGGGCCCTGCACGCCATGTTCGCCGCCATACAGATAGGCGGCGATGACGTCGCTCAAGCGGGCCGCTTTTTCTACGTTCTTTTTGTTCGATACCATCAGCGCCACGGCCAGCGCCTCGATCATGGCCAGCGCCGTGCTGGCGCTGCTGGGCAGGACAGGATGCGTGCTTTGCGCGTACAGCGCGTGGTCGGCCAGTTCGGCCAGCGGCGACGCGGGCGAGTCGGTGAGCGCCACGATGCAGGCGCCGCGGTCGCGCGCGAAGCTGGCCAGGCCGATGCAGTCGAGCGTATAGCGGGGAAACGCGATCACCACCAGCACGTCGTGCGCCGTCAGGTTGACCAGGTGGCCGGCCGCTACTTCCGAGCCGCCGATGCCCACCACTTCCACCACATGCGGGCAAAACGGTTGCAGGTGCTGCACCAGCATGCCCGCCAGGTTGGCCGACAGGCCAAAACCCATCACATACACCACCCTGGCGCGCGTCAGTCGGCGCACCACGGCCTGCATGGCGGGCGGCGACAGGGCATCGGACGTGGCGGCGATATTCGCGGCCGCATATTCCAGGCTTTGCGTGATGGGCGAGGTGGCGCGCGCGCGCCGTTCTATCGTGCGGCGCAGTTTGTCGACCGGCTGCAACAGCGATTGCAGGGTTTCGGCCATGGCGCCGCGCATGGCAGAATAATTCTTCTGGCCGATATCGCGTGCGAAGCGGCTGATGGTGGCCGTCGACACCTGGCAGCTGTCGGCCAGTTCCTCGATGCCCAGCGCCGTCACGCGCATCTGGTTGCGCAGCAGGTAATCGGCGATCTGCCGCTGCGAAGCCGAGCCGCCAGCCAGCACGTGCAGCAGCGCCTGCCCCAGCGGCGATTGCGCGAACGCGGCATCGGGCGACGCCAGCGTGGTGGCAAATGGCATGGGGGCGTTGCTTCTGGCAGGACTGGCGGATGCTCTCATATCACTGGCGGCCTGTATTCTTGGGCACTGCGGATCACTGGCGGAAGGCGAAATCGGGTCGCTGGAACTTACTGTACTCATATCAAAAAGAAAACTCAACAAATATTTGTAAAAGGATTTTCATTGATTTACTTCGTGAAAATATTGCTACATAATCGACCGGAATCCATCAACCATGCACCTTTCCGGGGCGCCCACCATGCAAGTACAACAGCATCCCATCTCCACCGCGCACGCCAGCATGTCCTGCCAATTGAGCAGCTTCCACTTCGGCGCCGCGGCCGCCACTAGCCGCAGCGGCAAGAAGGTGTATATCCAGGCGGCCCTGCACGCGGACGAGGTGCCGGGCATGCTGGTGTCGCAATTTTTGCGCCGCGAACTGCTGGCGCTGGAAGCGGCCGGCAAGATCCACGGCGAAATCATCCTGGTGCCGGCTGCCAACCCGATCGGCCTGGCGCAAGCCATCCATGGCGCGCCGTTCGGCCGCTTCGACCTGACCACCGGCATCAACTTCAACCGCGCCTACCGCCACGTGGCCGATGAACTGAAAACCACGCTGGCTGGCCAGCTGGGACAGGATGCGCAAGCCAACGTGGCGCTGATACGCGAGCACGCGCGCGCCGCCATCGCCGCCTGGCGGCCGGGCACGGATGCGGAAACCTTGAAGAAAACCCTGCTGGGCATGGCCATCGACGCCGACATCGTGCTCGACCTGCACTGCGATAACGAGGCCGCACTGCACATCTATACGGGCACGCCGCTGGCGGCGCAGATCGCGCCCCTGTCCGCGCTCCTGGGCGCGCGCGCCGTGCTGCTGGAACTGGCGGCCGGCGAAGAGCCTTTCGACGAAGCCTGCAGCCGCTTGTGGTGGGATCTCGATGCGCACTTCGGCGGCCGCTATCCGATTCCCGCCGCCTGCCTGTCGACCACCGTCGAACTGCGCGGCGAAGTGGAAGTGAGCTACCCCCTGGCCGAACGCGACGCCGCCGCCCTGCTGCGTTTTCTCGCCATCGAGGGCGTGCTGGAGATCGATGGTGCAGGCGACAACCTGCCCGCGCCGCAATGCGAGCCGACGCCGCTGGCCGGCGTGGAGCCGATCCTCGCGCCGCATCACGGTGTGCTGGTCTACCTGCGCGAAATGGGCGAGGTGCTGGCCGCCGGCGATGCGGTGGCCGACCTGATCGACCCCGTCAGCGGCGAGACGACGACCTTGCGCTGCACGGTCGCCGGTGTCTTTTTTGCGCGCAGCGCCCACCGCCACGTCCTGCGCGGCATGAACGTCGGCAAGGTCGCCGGAGCCGTCGCCTACCGCGGCGGCAGCCTGCTGAGCCAATAAGTGACACCCATGAGAAAATTCAAGCTCCCCAATACCTTCGTCCTGCTGTGCGGCATCCTGGCCATGATCGCTGTGGCCACGTGGCTGGTGCCGGGCGGGAAATTCGACACCCAGCTGGTGAACGGCAAGCAGTTGATCATCCCCGGCACGTTTCACTATGTCGACAACAAGCCGCAAGGCCTGGCCGCGCTGATGATGGCGCCCATCAAGGGCTTCGTCGACGCCAGCCTGATCATCGGCTTCGTGCTGATCGTCGGCGGCGCCTTCGCCGTGCTGCAAAAAACGGAAGCCTTCGATTCGCTGATCAAGGCCATCGCCAAGGCGCACACCAGTTCGCGCTTCGTGCGCGCCGCCATCATCCCCGTCTTTTTCACCATGTTCTCGCTGGGAGGCGCCACCTTCGGCATGAACGAGGAAGCGATCCCCTTCATCCTGATCTTCGTGCCGCTGGCCCTGGCCCTGGGCTATGACACCATCACGGGCGTGTCGATTCCCTTCATCGGCTCGCAGGTGGGCTTTTCCGCCGCCTTTTTGAACCCGTTCAACGTCGGCATCGCGCAAGGTATCGCGGGCGTGCCGATCTTTTCCGGCATCGGCTATCGCCTGATAGTGTGGGCCATCGCCACAGCGGTCAGCATCGTGTTCTTGATGTGGTACGCGGCGCGCATCAAGCGCCATCCGGAGAAAAGCCCGACCTACCTGCTCGATATCGAGAAGCGCAGCGAGCACTCGATGGACCTGGACAGCTTTGCCGGCATGACGCGCACGCACCGCGCCGTGCTGTGGATCTTCATGGCGACCTTGCTGACGATGGTCGTCGGCGTCGTCAAGTACGACTGGTTCATCGATGAAATCGCCGCCCTGTTCCTGGTGATGGCCATCGTCGTCGGCCTGGTTGGCCGGCTCGACATGGATAGCCTGGTGGCGTCGTTCGTGCAGGGTGCGCGCGACATGGTCAGCGTGGCGCTGGTCATCGCGCTGGCGCGCGGCACCATGATCCTGGCGCGCGATGCGCAGATTATCGACACCATGCTGCATGCATTGACGCCGCTGGTGGCCTCGTCGAGCCCCGTCTTCGCCGCGCAAAAGATGTTCTTCATGCAGTCGGTGATCAACTTCTTCATCCATTCCGGCAGCGGCCAGGCGGCGCTGACCATGCCCATCATGGCGCCGCTGGCCGATCTGGTGGGCGTGACGCGCCAGACGGCCATTCTGGCCTTCCAGTTCGGCGAATTCACCACGCCGATGATCCCCACGTCCGGCATCACCGTCGGCGTGCTGGCGCTGGCGCGCGTACCGTGGATCACGTGGGCCAAGTGGATGATCCCGCTGCAGCTGATCTACCTGGTGCTGGCGCTGCTGCTATTGATTCCGCCCTGCCTGATGCACTGGCAGTAAAACGGAACACGCCATTGGCCAATGCCGATGGCGAGTTGAAAAATGCTGTGAATGGCCCACCGTCTCCACCGGATTGCGATGATCAGCGTCGATGCCAGACGCCCTGCCCTACTGCGCGCATACACTGCCAACTCAGTTCTGGCTCCACTGCGGTAGGTACTCTTGCACAACATCCTCGACTGAACTCGCCTGCAGTGCATCGCGGCGACGCTTGAGCGGATCGCGCTCAGGCAATGCACTCATCCATTGTTTGAAACGGACAAAGGCCATCGGCTCGAGCGTATTCATCCTGGCCATAGCACCGTTGGTGGCGACGATGACCGCAGAGAATTGCGCTGAATCGAGCAACTCCTGGGCACGCGGTGCTTGCGCCACCCAGAAATCGTCGTCCTCATCGCTTAAGCGAATGGGATGCGGATCATCACCGACCTGCACGCGGCGGATAATATCCACTTCGAATCCATCTTTATTGACGGCGGTATATTTCTGCGCGTCCCGGATCCGGAACGTCGGGTCCACTTTCTGAAGCACGCCCAGCATGGAAACGTCAACTTTGCTCAAGGCGGTAGCGAATGCGACGCGTTTTCGTACATCCCACAGCAGATCAATATCGCGTGTTGCTACCGCATCGTCTTCAAAGGTCATGCCGGCAGCCGATTCATAGGCATACAGCGCGTGCGTACCAACCACGCGAAAGTGCTCACCGAGCCTGGTAGCCGCCAGGCGGTTCAAAATATCCACAATAATCGGCGCGACGCGTCCAACGCGAAGTGCACGGTTCATGCGTTTATGCTTGAGCAATGAAGCCTTCAGACCATCTCGCCGCTCGACAGCCATTTCCTTTCTCTGACGGAAACTGGCGTACATTGCTTCCGTTTCCGGCGAGCGCCGCCCCAGACTTTTCTCACTGCCGGAGGCACTGGTACGTACCAGATAGGCATCGTCAGGCGCTGAGGCAGGCCCCTTATGCCAATACATACCCCCTCGCACTTTGGCGGCCTCGGCAAGAGCATCTTCATAGGCCTCAAAAGTGGCGACCGCATCAATATATTGTCGCGTGGCGTCGGCAGGCCGTTCTCGCATGACTAGGCTCCTCGGTACATTTATCTATTTTTTGATTTTATGCCGAAAAAATATAATAATCAATTACTTACAAATAAATATTCGGGTGTTGATATTTTATAGAACCTGAAAAGAACACTAGCACCAGAACACAAGCGATGGTTGATCGCACGCTGCACGGATGCCAACGGGATGCCCATGCCACCGAGCCGTGCAGATGGTACTAGGGGACAATGCTCGCTGTATTGACGTTGCTGTCACGTGGGCTGGCAAGAAGCGGGGTGACTGCCGATGATGCTGTATTGCTGAAGCTGATGGCGCTACTGGTATGGCTTACTGATACTGCAGACAATGCATGGCCGCGCTTACAGGGCGGCTTTTTCTTCGGCATTCAAACGCTTGGCGCTGACGTACACGGTGTGCATGGTGGCCTGATCGGCGCTGGCGACAAGGGCGGCGGAAGCGGCTGGAGCGGCACGGAACTTCGGCACGGCGGCGGTGGCCAGGCTGGTGGCAGCGGCGACGGCGATGATGGCAACGAAGATGGCTTCCATGTTTTTGGCGATGTTCATGATGGTGTCCTTTGGGTGGCTGGTTGTGTGCTGCGATGATTGAACTGTAGGCCGATCCCCCCTGAACTGCCATCGGATTGCGACCAAACGCACGATTTGCGGGACAGAATACAAACAGCCCGGATGAAACGCGCAACGGGCCATCGCCGTGGCATTTGACGCTTGCCGGCCCCATTCCTGGCCATTTCAGCGCCTTGCAAGCCCCTAAAAGCCCTACCGCCGGCCAACCTTGTTTATAATCGCCGTACACTAAAGGACTTCTTTCATGACTGATCAATTCTCCAAAAAGGGCGAAGCCTGGTCGGCCCGGTTTTCCGAACCGGTCTCGGACCTCGTCAAGCGCTACACAGCTTCTGTATTTTTTGACAAGCGCCTGGCGCTGTTCGACATCGAAGGTTCGCTGGCCCATGCGGAAATGCTGCATGCGCAAGCCATCATCAGCCCGGCCGACTACGCGGAAATCCAGCGCGGCATGGCGCAAATCTCGCAGGAAATCGCCGCCGGCCAGTTCGAATGGCTGCTGGACCTGGAAGACGTCCACCTGAATATTGAAAAACGCCTGACCGAACTGGTAGGCGATGCGGGCAAGCGATTGCACACGGGCCGTTCGCGCAACGACCAGGTGGCCACCGACATCCGCCTGTATGTGCGCTCCGCCATCGATGACATCACCGCCCTGCTGGCGACCTTCCGCAGCGCGCTGACGGACCTGGCCGAGCAGCATGCCGACACCATCATGCCGGGCTTTACCCACATGCAGGTAGCCCAGCCGATCACCTTCGGCCACCACATGCTGGCGTATGTCGAAATGTTCGGCCGCGATGCCGAACGCATGGCCGACTGCCGCAAGCGCGTCAACCGCCTGCCGCTGGGCGCCGCCGCCCTGGCCGGCACCACCTTCCCGATCGACCGCCTGCGCGTGGCAAAAACGCTGGGCTTTGACGACGTGTGCCACAACTCGCTCGACGCCGTGTCGGACCGCGACTTCGCCATCGAATTTTGCGCCGCCTCCGCCGTGCTGATGATGCACGTGTCGCGCATGGCCGAAGAACTGGTGATCTGGATGAGCCCACGCATCGGCTTCATCGACATCGCCGACCGCTTCTGCACCGGCTCGTCGATCATGCCGCAAAAGAAAAACCCGGACGTGCCGGAACTGGCGCGTGGCAAGACGGGCCGCGTCTACGGTCACCTGACTGGCCTCTTGACCCTGATGAAAGGCCAACCGCTGGCCTACAACAAGGACAACCAGGAAGACAAGGAACCGCTGTTCGACACCGTCGACACCGTCATTGACACCTTGCGCATCTTCGCCGATATGGCTGGCGGCATCACGGTGAAACCGGAAGCGATGCGCGCGGCCGCCCTGCAAGGCTACGCGACGGCGACCGACCTGGCAGACTACCTGGTCAAGAAGGGCTTGCCGTTCCGCGACGCCCATGAAGCAGTGGCCCTGGCCGTGCGCGCCTGCGTCGACGCCGGCTGCGACCTGGCCGACCTGTCGCTCGAGCAGCTGCGCGCGTTTTCCCCGTTGACGGACGAAGACGTGTTTGCCGTGCTGACCCTGGAAGGCTCCGTTGCCGCGCGTGACCACGTGGGCGGCACCGCGCCACGCCAGGTACGCGCCGCAATCGCCCGCGTGCGTACGCAGCTGGAAAAATAAACGGCGCCTGCGCCTTCGGACGCCCCGCTGCATCGCTGCAGCGGGGCGTTTTTCATGGCTATGTCACCGTCAGGTGTGGAAAAGCTCCCAGCGTTGCCTTCAATAATGTTTCTGGCGAACGGATGCGCCCGGCGTCGAGTATCCAGCGCCAGCCCAGGTAGTTCGGCAGGTAGCGCGTCGCGACGCCATGAAAGGGACCCAGCCATTGCCGCAGTCGGCTGTGATAGGCGTTGACGTTCTGCACATGGGCGGCACCCTGCACACGGATGCTGACGCGCAAGTTAACAGCCTGATGACTGATGCCCGATTCTCGAGCGAAGGCCAGGTAGGCGGCATGGCCGTCGGTGACCAGCAAGATGTCCTTGTCGATGACGGGCAACAGGCAATGATGCAGCTGCGCTTTCGTCAACGTTCCTTTGCCCGTGACGAAATCGAGGGTTTGTCCCGTGCGGTCGCGGGCCACCAGGATGCAGACCTGTTCATTGGAAATGCCGCGCTTGTGGGCATGGCCGCCCCGGCAGCGGGCCGGACGCATCAGATGCCGCGATCCCTTTTCCGATTCCAGCACATACAATTCGTCCGCTTCGGTAATACCATGCAGTCGATGGGGCCGGTCTGTCTTTGCCAGTGATAAGAAACGGTGACGCCAGCGGAACGTGGTGTTGCGGTGTACGCCCAGCTGTAACGCCGCCTTGCGCACGGAATCGGATGCCAGAAGGCAATCGGCGTAGTCGAGCCACAACGATTTATGCCGCAATCGGGCCAGCGGCGTGCCGGTCAGCGCATTGAAGGTGCGGCCGCATGGCACGCAACGATAACGCTGCAGTCCGTGTGCATGGCCGTGCCGGTGAGCATGGTTGCTATTGCAGGCAGGACAGTGCAATCGCTGCCGGGCCACGCTTTCGACCAATGCCACGATGACGTCTTGCGATGCGACCCCGCGCAGCAGGGTGATGCCCGCCAGGCGCTGGCGGCGGCTCAATTCGACGAACTGGGCGATGAACGTTTTCCATTGGGCTGGCTGCATGGAAGGCTCCCGTTTGTCTGGTATACATAGTCAGACAGCAGGGACACAGGAAGATTCCTGGAGTTCCCCTACTTAGCGGAGACAGAGCCTTTTTCATTGGGCGACGATTTTCGACAGCACGGAAAAAGCCGCCCCCGTCTGCGACGCTTCCAGCAGCAAAGTCAGCTCCGTATACGTGCAGATGATGTTGATCAAATTGATGCGCTCCCACGCCAGGCGCTTGAGGATGGCGTGATACACGCCCGGCGTGTAGCAGGTCTCTGGCGCCAGGTGCAGGGTCACGGCCGTCACCCGCTCCAGGCGCGCCAGTTCCTGCTCTTCGCCGAACACCTCTTCCACCAGCGCATGCAGCGAACGGCTGCAGATCACCATCACCTCGTTGACGCCGCGCGTCACGGTAATGAAGGTGCCGCGCTGGGGTGCGGCCAGCGCCAGCAACTGGCGCTGGCAGTCATAGGTCTGGTCGGAATAGCGGTAGGTAAAAATCATCAATTCGCTGCGTGTGGAGAGCTCTCCCGCGCGGTGCGCCAGCACGATCTCGCCGCTTTTCTGCTGCGGCATCCGTTCGGCCAGCCGGCGCAGCGCCATCACCACGGCGGCCTGCCCCACCGGTTTCCACAAGTCGTTCTGCAATTGCGGCTGCAGCTGGCGCGCCAGTTCCGACAGGTTCAGCAAGCCACGGCCCAATCCCTCGCTGAGAAAGGCCGATTCCATCACGATCTGTTCCACTTTGGTCGCTATCGAAAGCATAGTTCTTCGGGCCGGTGATTCCGGTGCACGCACCAGGAGCCGGCAACCCTTCCTGAAAAAAGGATGCACTGCGCCAGCGGCCACGCCGGGCGGCGCGGTCGGACTCGCGGAAAAGGTCCCCCTCGCGGGGAAAGAGCCGGCTGGCGGCGGCTAGGAAGGCGGATGCAGCATGAATGCCGCTCCAGAGGGGAAATGGCTGAAACCCACAGCAGAAAACAGAACTGACGTCATGTGAAACTCCCGATTTTTTTCCCGATGCGCTGTATCTGGACGCGGTCATTGCCGCGTGCGCTTTTTTTGTCTTCGCGTGGTCCGCAGGAAACAACGCGAAGAGCTAGTGTAGATCGCAACATTTAGAAAAGGCAACAGTGTTTTTCCAACAGAACGCTCCATTAGGGGAAGTAGTCCATAACAAAAGTTGCAGCTTGTGGTAGATCAAACTTTCCAACGATGCGACGCCGACAAATGTTCAATTCTTAACAAAAAATCGCGGAGTGACCCATTTCTTGAATTTTTTGACATGGCGATCTCGACAAGTTTAGTGTCCCCCTACCCGGCGTCATGCCACCACAAAACGGCAGGCTATCCGCCCGCCGCCAGGCACGCCGGGGTGGCCATCAGGCATTGCGGCCAGCTCATTCACCATTTCCTTAACCGATACCCTGGAGCAGAAATGAATTTACGTTTGACAATAGTTGCCGCATCCATCGCCGCCCTGCCGCTGATGGCCACCACGGCAGACGCCGCCACGCCGCTGCCACAGACCCTGATGGCCGCCCCGGTCGCCCTGGCTTCTCCACAAGAGACCGCCAGTCTGGTCAACAAGCTGGCCGCACAGGCCCGCAGCCGTGGCCTGAATACCGAACATGGCTTTGCCGTCGGCGCCCAGCATCCTGGCGTCAGCGGCACGCGCGTGAGCCGCGTACAGCACACCTACAAGGGCTTGCCCGTCTTCGGTTCCGAAACGGTCGTGGTCAGCAACAGCGCCGGCGACATCGTCAGCGAATCCGTGTCGGACCGCGCGTCCGGCCTCGGTAGCGGCGGCGTCAATTCCGTCACCCGCAGCGCCACCACCGATATCGACACCACGCCCGCCATCAGCGCGGCAGCCGCCATCGCCGCCGCCGTGAATAACATCGGCGTGCGGGCCGTCGACCACGTGCCGCCGCATGCCCAGTTGCTGATCTATCCCGTCATGAAAACCGTGCGCGTGGCCGGCGCCGAGAACAAGTCGGAAGCCGCGCTGAACGCCCTCGACGTGCAGGACGTGGTCGACCACTACGAGCTGGCCTACCTGGTGCAGACGCGCATGATCAGCGGTAACAAGCCGGTCTACTACGACACCGTCGTCAGCGCCAAGGATGGTCGCATCCTGCGTCAATGGAAAGCCCTGAAAACCGTGGCCGGCATCGGCAACAGCCAGTACAACGGCCAAGTGCCGCTCAACACCACGCTCACGGGCAGCACCTACACCATGAAGGACCCGAGCCGCGGCACGGGCGGCAGCTTCGGCGGCATGGCCATCACGAATGCCAACCACGGCACCAGTTCGGGCAGCGTGTACAGCAGCACCAGCAATACCTGGGGCGACGGACAGCAATACATCAACGGCGGCAGCACCACCAACGCCAACGGCCAGACGGCGGCCGTGAACGCGATGTGGGGCTTGATGAATACCTACGACACGCACAAGAATGTGCTGGGCTGGTCCAGCCTGGACGGCAACAACACGGCCACCCACATCGCCGCCCACGTCAACACGGCCTACGACAACGCCTACTACGACAGCAGCTGCAAGTGCATGTACATCGGCGACGGCGGCAGCTCGTTCAACAACCTCGGTTCCATCGACGTGATCGGCCACGAAATGGGCCACGGCATCACGGACGCCACCTCGGGCCTGATCTACTCGCAGGAGTCGGGCGGCTTGAACGAATCGAGCTCGGACATCGCCGGCGAAATGGTGGAAGCGTATGCGCGCGCCGGCGGCACGGGCACCATGATTCCCAACACGGGCAACGATTGGATGACGGGCAAGGAAATCGCCAAGAATGGCCAGCCGCTGCGCTGGCTGTACAAGCCAAGCAAGGATGGCAGCAGCCCGAATGCGTGGAGCAGCACCATCAAGAACCTCGACGTCCACTACAGCAGCGGCCCGAACAACCGCATGTTCTACTTCCTGTCGCAAGGTTCGAACTCCACGTCCAGCAGCGACTACTACAGCTCCTACCTGAACAAAAGCCCGCTGGCCATGACCGGTATCGGCAGCGACAAGGCTTACCGCATCTGGTTCAAGGCAGCCACCACCAAGTTCACCTCGTCGACCAACTACGCCGACGCGCGCAACAAGGTGCTGCAGGCAGCCGAGGAACTGTATGGCGTGGGCAGCACCGAGGCGACCGCCGTCAAGCGCGCATATGCGGCCATCAACGTGGGCGCCGACGTCGATGAATCGACGACGGGCGGCGCGGTGACGATCACCAGCCAGCCGGCCAGCATCACCGTCGCACCGGGCGCCACCGCCTCGTTCGCCGTGGGCGCGGGCGGCGGCACGGCACCGTACACCTACAAGTGGTTCCGCAACGGCGCCGTGATCAGTGGCGCCACGTCGCCGGCCTACAGCTTCACGGCCGTAGCGGCCGACAGCGGCGCCGTCTTCAAGGCCACGGTGACGGATTCCTCGTCGCCCGCCGTGACGGCCACGTCGAACAACGCCACCCTGACGGTCGGCACGAGCAGCGCCACCGAGCGCGTGACGAACGGCGGCTTCGAGTCCGGCGCCACGGGCTGGAGCGGCACTACGGGCGCCATCGGCACCTTCACGGGCCAAACCGCGTACGAAGGCACGAAGTACGCCTGGCTGGGCGGCAATGGCACCACGGCCAGCGAATCGCTGACGCAAAGCGTGGCCATTCCGGCCGCCGCCACGTCCGCCAGCTTGAGCTTCGCGCTGCATATCGACACGGCAGAAACGGGCAGCACCGTGTACGACAAGCTGGTCGTCACCGTGAAGAACAGCGCCGGTACGGTGCTGGGCACCCTGGCCTCGTATTCGAACGTGAACAAGGCCGCCGGCTACCAGATCCGCACCTTCGACCTGATCGCCTACAAGGGCCAGACCGTGCAGATCTCGTTTGCCGCGACCGAGGATGCATCGCTGCAAACCTCGTTCGTGATCGACAAGGTCAGCCTGGTTACCCAGTAAGCGGCTGAATTGCGGGCAAGCCATCGATACAAGGCTTGCCCGCACGGCACGATTGATTTCCTGGCAATTCCAGTCTACCCTGAGGCAGTGATTGCCTCTTGCCTGCTGCCGGTACCCGCGACGAATTGAACTTTTTTTGGATTGTTCCTGACCGATGCCTACTTCGACCTTGTCCGCACGCGCTGTCCCCTTTTCACATCACCCCATTTTCACGCCCCAGGCCATCACCATGCTCGCCTGAGCCGACGATGCAGTTCCACCTCCAGGTGCAGGGCCCGGCGGGCAGCCAGGCGCTGGCCATCGACGCCGCCAGCGAGGCCGAGGCGATCCGCGCGGCCGTGCGCGGCGGCTGGCGCGTGCTGGCCGTCGACGCTGGCGCCACGTCAGACACGGGCGCCGCGGCGCTGCGTCCCGGCAAGCAGGGCCTGCCCCTGCTGCAATTCAGCCAGGAGCTGCTGGCCCTGCTCGAAGCGGGCCTGAACCTGGGCGAGGCCATGGCCACCCTGCACAACAAGGAAACGCGCGCGGGCGCCAAGGCCACCCTGGCCGCCATCGTGCTCACCCTACAGCAGGGCCTAAGCTTTTCCGACACCCTGGCCGGTTTTCCCGACATCTTCCCCGACATTTACATCGCCACCGTGCACGCGGCCGAACGCTCGGGCAACCTGCCCGAGGCGCTGGCGCGCTTCGTCGCCTACCAGCTGCAGTTCGACGCCATCCGCAAAAAACTCATTTCCGCCGCCATCTATCCGTGCATGCTGCTCGTCGTCGGCGGCCTCGTGACCCTGTTCCTGCTCGGCTACGTAGTGCCCAAGTTCAGCGTCGTCTACGAAAGCTCGGGCCGCGAGATCCCGTGGATGTCGCAAATGCTGCTCGGCTTTGGCCAGACCCTGGCCGCGCATCCGCTGCTGTGCGCCGGCGCGCTGGCTGCCGTGGTCGGCGCCGTGGTCTTCGGCATCGCCAACCGCGCCATGCGCATGGCGCTGGTGCTGCGCCTCTTGCGCCTGCCCGTGCTGGCAGCAAAGGCGGCGGAATTCCGCCTGGCCCGCTTCTACCGTGCCCTCAGCCTGCTGCTGCACGCCGGCATCCCGCTGCACAAGGCGCTGGCCATGGTCGGCCCCATGCTGCTGCCGGCGCAGCAGGAGCAGCTGGCGCAGGCGCGCCGCGCGGTGCAGGAAGGCATGCCGTTTTCCACCGCCTTGGAACAGGCCGGCATGGCCACGCCGGTGGCGCAATCGCTGCTGAAAGTGGGAGAGAACACGGGCCGACTGGGCGACATGCTGGAACGCTCGGCCAAGTTCCACGACGAGGAATTCGCCCGCTGGGTGGACTGGGCGTCGCGCCTGCTCGAACCGCTCTTGATGACCATCATCGGCGTCGTCATCGGCGGCGTGGTGGTGCTGATGTACATGCCGATCTTTGAACTGGCCGGGAGCTTATCGTGAGGAGCATGCCATGAACGCACGCGACGAAGAACGGGCCGTGCTCGATGCCCCCATGCTGCGGCGCGCCCACGCCAGCGCGCTGGAACAGGGCCGCCCGCAGATGGCCGTGCTGCAGGAAACGGCGGCCCTGCCGCCCGAAGTCTTTTTGCGCCAGCTGGCCGCCCTGTTCCGCTACCCGGCCTGGACGATGGCCGAGCTGCAGGCCGCCTTGCCCGCCTTTGGCCTGCTGCCCTACACGGATTGCGCCCAGCGCGACTGCGTGCTGCTGCAGCCTGGCGTTCCCGGCGCGCCGCCCGTGCTCGTCATCGGCAACCCGTTTGCCGAAGACTTGCTGCAGTGGGCCGACTTCGCCCTGTCCACACCGTTTACGGTGGCGCTGGCGCACCCGGACGACCTGGCCGCCTATCTGCTGCAGCAGGAAAGCGTGCAGCAGGCGATGCAGGAAATGCAGCATGGGGACGATGTGCCTGGCCTGGACCAGAGCATCGAAGACATCTCGCTGATCCGCATCAGCGAGGACAGCAGCCCGGTGGTCAAACTGGTGAATTCCACCATCTACGACGCCCTGAAATTCCAGGCCAGCGACATCCACCTCGAATGCGACGTGGCCAGCCTGGTCATCAAATACCGCGTCGACGGCGTGCTGGTGCAGGCGGGCCAGGTGCAGGGGCTGGCGATGGCCGAGCAGATCATCTCGCGCATCAAGGTCATGGCCGATCTCGACATCGCCGAGCGGCGCGTCCCGCAGGATGGCCGCTTCAAGGTGCGTGTAAAAGGGGTGGAGATCGATTTTCGCGTTTCCATCATGCCCAATATCTTTGGCGAAGACGCCGTATTGCGCCTGCTGGACCGGCGCGCGCTGACGGAGGCGGCGCAGGCGCTGCGCCTGGAAAGCCTGGGTTTGAACGAGGACGCCATCGAGCAGATCCGCCGCCTGGCCGCCAAGCCCCACGGCATGCTGCTGGTGACGGGACCCACGGGTTCCGGCAAGACCACCACCCTGTACGCGGCCATCACGGAAATCAACACGGGGCGCGACAAGATCGTCACCATTGAAGACCCCGTCGAATATCGCTTGCCGCGCGTGCTGCAGATCCCCGTCAACGAAAAGAAGGGACTGACGTTCGCGCGCGGCCTGCGTTCCATCCTGCGCCACGACCCCGACAAGATCATGATCGGCGAAATCCGCGACGATGAAACGGCGCAGATCGCCGTGCAGGCCGCGCTCACGGGCCACCTGGTGTTTACCACCGTGCACGCGAACAACGTCTTTGATGTGGTCGGCCGCTTCCTGCACATGGGCGTCGATGCCTACAGCTTTGCGGCCGCCCTGAACGGCATCGTGGCGCAGCGCCTGCTGCGCCTCAATTGCGCCCATTGCGCCGTCGACGCCAGCGCCGAAGTGCTGGCCGATGCGCAGCAGTTGCGCGACAGCGGCCTGGCCCTGCATCAGGTGCAGGACTGGCAGTTCATGGCCGGCAAGGGTTGCGGCCACTGCCGCGGCACCGGCTACAAGGGACGCAAGGCCGTCGCCGAAGTCTTGATGCTCAGCGACGCGATGCGCGAAATGATCTGCACACGCGCCCCCCTGAGCCAGATGAAGGAAGAAGCGGCACGCAACGGCTTTCGCCTGGCGCGCGAAGCGGGCCTGGATCTGGTGCGGCGCGGGGAAACCACTTTAGCGGAGCTCAATCGTGTCACTTATTGAACACCTTGCCCGCGCCACCGTGTGCCTGCACCTGGCGCCGCACGGGCTGCACGGCGTGCTGCGCCGCGCCGGCCGTCCCGTGGCGGACAGCGCCTTCCACCTGTCCATTGCGAATCCCGACGCCAGCTGGGAAGTGGCGCTGGCCGCCCTGCGTGGCTGGCTCGAACAGCATAGTGAAAAAAAACTGCCGCTGGCCGTCAGCCTGGCCAGCCGCTGGTGCGCCATGCAAGTGGTGCCGTGGAGCGGCGCCCTGCTCGACCGGGCCAGCGCGCAGCGCTTCCTGCATAGCCAGTTCGCCGCCGTCTACGGCGATGGCGCGCGCGCCTGGCGCCTGGCCGCCGACGACGCGCCCTATGGCAAGCCGCGCCTGGCCTGCGGCATCGATGCGGCCCTGCTGCAAGGCGTGCAGGATGCGGCAGCCGCGCATGGCCGGCGCTGCCTGTCCATCGAACCGATCGCCGGACCGGCCTGGCGCAGCATCGCCGGTGCCAAGCCCGACGCCTTCGCCCTGGTGGAAGCGGGACGGCTGCTGCTGGCAACGGCGAGCGGCGGGCGCATCACGGCCCTGCACAGCCAGTCCTGCGCCGCGGACTGGGGCGATGAACTGGACCGGGCCTGGCGGCGCTGGAACTTGCGTGCGCCACAGCTTGACGCCATCGACCAGGTGGCGTTGATCGACTTGAGCGGCGTGCCGCAAACGAACGTGCCGGAACGCTTCGTGCCCGTCGCCGTGGCCAGCGGCGCCCACCTGATGCGGGAGGCCGCATGGGCCTGAGCCGCCTGGAGTTCCTGCCGCCTGGAGCGGCGCAAACCTTCAAGGGCTGGCGCCTGGCCCTGTGCCTGGCGGGCGGCTTGATGCTGCTGCCGGCCGCCGTGTACTGGCTGGTGCAGACGCAGGAAACGCGGCGCCTGGAAGCGCAACTGGCGCAGCTGCAGCCCGCGCGTCCCGAGCGCGCGCCCCTGTCGGCGAGCCAGCAGCGCGAACGCGACCTCGAACTGAAACAGGTGGCTGCCGCCGTGCGCCAGCTTAACCTGCCCGTCACCCGCCTGGTCAAGACGGTGCAGGCGCCGCGCGACGTGCGCGTGGCCCTGCTGGGGCTGGACCTGAACGCGCAGCAGGGACAGGATGGCGCCAGCGTCCTGAAGATCGCCGCCGAAGCGGAAACGCCGCAGGACATGCTCAATTACCTGGCCTTCCTGAACCAGCAACCGATGTTCAGCTCCGTGTATCTGCTCAAGCACGAGATGAACGCGAACACTCCGGAACACCCTTACCGTTTTCAGCTGGAGGCGCAATGGCGGCAATAAAACCCGTGTTAAAAGCCGGCACGCCCGTGGCCCGCGCGCGTCTGCAGCTGCACGTGCCTCCGCGGCTGGCGTGGGAAGCCGCGCGTCTGTGGCGCATGCTGGGCTGGCCCAGCGCCATCGGTGCGGCCTGTCTGGCGCTGGCCGCTTTCGCCGTGCAGCAGGGCGATGCATTGGCCGGACGCCAGCAGCAATTGCGCGCGCAGCTGGCCATGATGGCGAAACAGGCGGCGCTGCCGTCGGCACCCGTCACGCTCGATGCGGATGCCGACAGCCTGGCCGCCTTTCACGCCTACCTGCCCGCGCATGACAGCATTCCCGACCAGTTGAAAGCCTTGCTGGAAGTGGCGCAAAAGAGCGGCGTCACCCTGGCCAAGGCCGACTACAAGCCGCAGGAAGACGGCAACACGGCCTTTTTGCGCTACCAGATCACCCTGCCCGTCAAGGCCGAATACGCGCAGCTGCAAACCTTTATCGTCGACGCCCTGCAGGCGCTGCCCACCCTGACCTTGGACTCCGTGCTCTTCAAGCGCGAGCAGATCGAGGCGGGCGAGATCGACGCGCGCATCCAGTTCATCCTGCTGGTGAAGAAGGCGGAGGTGCGCCGATGAAAAAAGCCGTACTGGGAGGCGCCGCCGTGGCGACCTTGCTGGCCGCCCTGTTCGCGCCCGAGGATGAAGGCAGCATCGTGGGACCGGCCACGGCCACCACGCGCCAGGTGGAGCGGGTGGCGCCAGCTCCCATCGCTGCCGCCACTGCAACTCCGCAAACCAATCGCGCGCTGGCCATCGAACCGCGCCGGGGACTCGACGACGAGGAAGCGGCCAGCCTGTTCGCCAAGCAAAGCTGGCAGCCGGAGACGCCGAAAAAAATCATGCTCGACCAGCAGGCGGCCCAGGCCGCGCTGCCCGCAGCCCGCGTGGATGCGAACGCGCCGCCACCGCTGCCCTTTCAATTCCTCGGCCGCTTTGTCGACGAAGGCAAGGCGGCCTACTTCCTGCAAGCGGGTGAACGCAATGTCGTGGCGCGCCCCGGCGACACGCTCGAAGAGCGTTACCGCTTCGACGGCGTGGTGCAGGGCGCCCTGCAATTTACCTATCTGCCGCTCAACCTGAAACAGACACTCGCCGTAGGGGACCTCAATTGAAACGATGCGCCGCACGTATGTCTCGTAATCTCATCACCCTGCTGCCGGTGCTGTCCCTGCTGGCCGCCTGCGCCGGCAACCAGGCCTATAACGATGGCCAGGCCATGCTGGGCGCGGGGCGCACGGAACAGGGACTGGCCCTGCTGGAACAGGCGGCGCAGGCCGAACCGACCAACGCCAAGTACCGCATCGCCGTCACCAACGGCAGGATGCGCGCGCTGAACAATCTGAATGGCCGCGCCGAGGCGCTGCGCCAGCAGGGCAAGCTGCCCGAAGCACAGGCGCTGTACCAGCAGGCCTCGGCGCTGGACACCAGCAACGACGTGGCGCAGCGGGGCCTGGCCGGCGTGGCGCAGGATGAACGGCACCGCAAGCTGGTGCAGGAAGCGCAGGCCAGCTACCTGCGTGGTGGCGAAGCGAATGTCGCACAGGCGCAGGAAGCCTTGCGCCAGGTGCTGCAGGAACGCCCCGCGCAGCGCGAGGCGCTGGCCCTGAAAAGCCGCATCGGCGAAGCGCAGTCGAAAAGCCTGCCGGCCGGCGGCAAGCTGGCGGCCGCCTACAGGAAACCCGTCACCCTCGAGTTTCGCGACGCGCCGCTGCGCTCCGTGTTCGATTTCATCAGCAAGGTGTCGGGCCTGAACTTCGTCTTCGACAAGGAAGTCGACCCGGCCCTGCGCGCCACGATCTCCGTGCGCGACACCAGCATCGAAGAGGCGATCGCCATGCTGCTGGGAGCGAACCAGCTGGAACAAAGCGTCACCAGCGACAAATCGATCACGATCTATCCGAACACGCCGCAAAAGGTGAAGGATTACCAGCAGCTCGTCGTGCGCACTTTTTTCCTCGCCAATGCCGACGTCAAGACGGTGGCGTTTTCCATCAAGACCCTGCTCAAGGCCAAGGACGTCGTCACCGATGAACGCCTGGGCATCATCATGTTGCGCGATACGCCGGAAATGGTGCGCATGGCCGAGCGCATCATCAACGTGCAAGACCTGGCCGATCCGGAAGTGATGCTGGAAGTCGAGGTGCTGGAAGTCAAGCGCACGCGCCTGATGGAGCTGGGCGTGCGCTGGCCGGACCAGGCCAGCCTGACACTGGCCGGCGTCGCAGGCAGCACGGGAGGCCTGGGCGGCCTGAAAGTGGCGGACCTGCACCGCATCAATGGCGACAATATCAACCTGGGCATCGGCGGCGTCACCCTGAACGCCAACAAGACGGACAGCGACAGCAATATCCTCGCCAACCCGCGCATCCGCGTGCGCAACAAGGAAAAAGCCAAGATCCTCATCGGCGACCGCGTTCCCGTCATCACCGTCACGACGAATAACGGCGTCAGTTCCGACAGCGTCAACTACATCGACGTGGGCCTGAAACTCGACGTGGAACCAAACGTCTACCTGGACGACGAAGTAGCCATCAAGATCAACCTGGAAGTATCGAACGTCGTCAAGGAAGTGATCAGCAAGACGGGCACGCAGGCATACCAGATCGGCACGCGCAGCGCGTCCACCGTGTTGCGCCTGAAGGATGGCGAGACGCAGGTGCTGGCGGGCCTGATCAGCGACGAGGACCGTGGCACGGCTAACAAGGTGCCGGGCGTGGGCGAACTGCCCGTGCTGAACCGCCTGTTCGGCAGCCAGAAGGACGACGCCATGCGCAGCGAGATCGTGCTGTCGATCACGCCGCGCCTGCTGCGCAGCATCCGCCGCCCGGACCTGATGACGGCCGAATTCAACTCGGGCACCGAGGCATCCGTGGGCGGCCGCGCCAGCGTGGGCGGCTCTCCCGAGGCGATCGCCGCGCCCGAGCAGGCCGCGCCACGCGCCGGCTCGCCCATGACGGGCGGCGACGAGGCGCCTGCGGCTGGCGAAAAATCAGGCAAGGGTGGCCAGTGAAACCAAGGGGATTTACCTTCATCGAGCTGATGATCACCCTGGCCATCATGGCGACCCTGGCCACGGTGGCCGTGCCGATGGCGCAGGTGGCCTTGCAACGGGCGAAGGAGCAGCAGTTGCGCAGCGCCCTGATCGAGATGCGCGAAGCGATCGATGCCTACAAGCGCGCTTCGGACAATGGCCGCATCAAGCTGTCGCTGGGCGCCTCCGGCTATCCGAAAAAACTCGAGGAACTGGTCGAGGGCGTGCCCGACCAGCGCAGCCCTTCCAAGCAAAACATCTATTTCCTTCGCCGCTTGCCGCGCGACCCGTTCCAGCCCAGGGAAGAAGGCAGCGCCGCCGACAGCTGGAGCAAGCGCGCCTATGCCTCGCCGCCCGACAACCCCAGCGAAGGCGAAGACGTGTTCGACGTCGCCTCGCGCTCGACCAAGGCAGGCCTGAACGGCGTGCCGCTCAATCAATGGTGAACCCGATGCCTGCCTCCTCTCTACGCCGCGGCTTTACCCTGGTCGAACTGCTGGTGGTGCTGGCGATCATCTCGCTGCTGCTGACGATCGCCATCCCCCGCTATTTCAGTTCCGTGGAAAAATCGAAGGAAGTCGCGCTGAAGGAAAACCTGCAAGTACTCAGGAGCGGCCTCGATAAATACTATGCCGACAAGGGCGAGTATCCGGCCGTGCTGGCCGACCTGGTGACCCACCATTATTTCCGCAGCGTGCCGCTCGACCCCGTCACGGAGTCCGCCGTCACCTGGCAGCTGATCCCTTCGCCCAATGGCGAGATCGGCGGCGTGGCAGACGTGCGCAGCGGCGCCAAGGGCAAGACGCGCGAGGGCATCCCCTTTGAGCAGCTCTAGTTTTCAACGCCGCGCACAGGGCTTCGCGTATATCTGGACCCTGATGCTGGTGGCCTTCATGGGCGTGGGCCTGGTACTGGCCAGCGAATTGCATGCCACGGCCGCGCGGCGCGACAAGGAGCGCGAGCTGCTTTTCATCGGCCATGAATTCCGCAATGCGCTGGGCCGCTACTACGACAGCACGCCGGGCGACGGGCGGCCCCGCTATCCATTGACCCTGCAGGAACTGCTGCGCGACCCGCGCTTCGCCAACGCCCGGCGT
The DNA here is from genome assembly GCF_019345575.1 of Janthinobacterium sp. NKUCC08_JDC. Classification (NCBI taxonomy): domain Bacteria; kingdom Pseudomonadati; phylum Pseudomonadota; class Betaproteobacteria; order Burkholderiales; family Oxalobacteraceae; genus Janthinobacterium; species Janthinobacterium sp. NKUCC08_JDC. Next base: position 427,052 of record NZ_JAHKQW010000002.1, read on the forward strand.
CATCTACGCCGCGTGTATGCGGATCCCGTCACGGGCAAGGCGGAATGGGGTGTGCTGCGGCAGGAGGGACGCATCGTCGGCATCCATTCGCTGTCGCCGCAGTTGCCCATCAAGCAGGACAATTTTCTCGATGAAGACGCGAGCCTGCGCCGCAAGCAGCGCTATGCGGACTGGCACTTCACGTATCCGCACGACCTGGTGCTGGCCCCGCCCGATGCGGCCGGCGGCGCGCCCGGGCTCAAGCCGAAAGGCGCGAACTGATATCATGCCCGCATTCCATATTCAGCATCGAGCAAAGGAGCAGGCATGAGCATAGGTGGCACTTCCATCGAACAGGCATTGGCATCGCTGTCCGACATGACGGGCGGCATGGTCGCCATCGGCAAGGACGAACATGCGCAACGCATCGCCAGGGCACAGGCGTTCATGCGCCAGCAGGGCATCGCCGCGATCTACCTGAACGCGGGCGCCAACCTCACCTATTTCACGGGCACCAAATGGTATGCCAGCGAACGCATGGTGGGCGCCATCCTGCCGGCCAGCGGCGACATCGAATACATCGCTCCCGCGTTCGAGGAAAGCACCTTGCAAGGCTTCATGCTCATTGAAGGCCGTGTCAATTGCTGGGAAGAGCATGAAAGCCCGTACCAGCTGTTCGTCGACGTGCTGGCGCGCATGGGGATAGCGCAGGATGCGGCCGCGCCGCCGCGCGTGGGCATCTGCGAAAGCGCCGCCTTCTTCATCTACGACGGCATCAAGCCGCTGGCCCCCGGCTATGCGCTGGAAAACGCGCGCGCCGTCACGGCCTACTGCCGCAGCCGCAAGTCTCCGGCGGAAATCGCCCTGATGCAGCGCGTGATGGACATGACCCTGGCCGTGCACGTGGCCACGGCCAGCATGCTGTACGAAGGCATCACGACAGTGGAAGTGGAAGAATTCATCCAGCGCGCGCACCGCAAGGTCGGCGCGCCCCGCTCGTATTTCTGCATCGTGCTGTTCGGCGAGGCGACGGCCTATCCGCATGGCGTCAACTACGTGCAAACCCTGAAAGCGGGCGACACGGTACTGATCGACACGGGTTGCCAGGTGATGAACTACATCTCCGACATCACGCGCACCTATGTGTTTGGCGCCATCAGCGAACGCCAGCGCAGCGTGTGGAACAGCGAAAAGGCCGCGCAGGCCGCCGCATTCGCCGCCGCCCAACTGGGCGTGCCCTGCGGTGACGTCGACCGCGCCGCGCGCGTGTCGCTGGAAGCCGATGGCTACGGTCCCGGCTACAAGCTGCCGGGCCTGCCGCACCGCACGGGCCACGGCATCGGCCTCGATATCCACGAGTGGCCCTACCTGGTGGGCAACGACACCACGCCGCTCGACGTGGGCATGTGCTTCTCGAACGAACCGATGATCTGCATCCCCGGCGAATTCGGCATCCGCCACGAAGACCATTTTTACATGACGGAAAACGGTCCGCGCTGGTTCACGCAGCCCGCGCACAGCATTGATGATCCGTTCGGGCTGCGGGCCTAGCTTGACGCCCTTATGTTGGATTACGCTGCGCTAATCCAACCTACGTCTTCGCCAACGCCAACGGCCGTGGCACGGGCATGCTGGACAAACCGCCCTGCGCCAGCTTGAACACGGCCAGCGCCGTGCCCAGCTGCACGGCCTGCTCCTGCAGCGATTCGGCCGCCGCCGACGCTTCTTCCACCAGCGCGGAGTTTTGCTGCGTCATCTGGTCCATGCTGCCGATGGCCACGCCGATGTCGCCGATGCCGGCACTTTGCGCCTGGCTCGCGGCGCTGATGTCAGCCATGATGTCGGCCACCTTTTTCACGGAATCGACGATCTGGCCCATGGTCAGCCCCGCCTCGTCGACCAGCTTCGAACCGACGTTCACCTTGGCCACCGAGTCGCCGATCAGTTGCTTGATCTCGCGCGCCGCTGCCGCGCTGCGCTGCGCCAGGCTGCGCACTTCGGACGCCACCACGGCAAAGCCGCGTCCCTGCTCTCCGGCGCGCGCCGCTTCCACGGCCGCGTTCAAGGCCAGGATGTTCGTCTGGAAGGCGATGCCGTCGATGACGCCGATGATGTCGACGATGCGTTTCGAGGAATCGTTGATCTCGCCCATGGTGGTGACCACCTGGCTGACCACTTGCCCGCCCTTCACGGCCACCGACGATGCCGACACCACCAGTTCGTGCGCCTGGCCCGCGTTGGCGGCGTTGTCGCGCACGGTGGAAGTCAGACTGTCCATGCTGCGCGCTGTCTGATCCAGGCTGCCTGCCTGCGATTCCGTGCGCGCCGCCAGGTCCGCATTGCCCTGAGCGATTTCCGCGCTGGCCACCTGGATGGTTTCAGCCGACGCCTTGATACCGGACACCATGCCGGCCAGCCGGCCGCGCATCTCCTTCAGCGCCGCCAGCAGGCTGTCCTGGTCGCCCGCCTCGGTCACAATTTGCATCGAGAGGTCGCCATCGGCCACTGCGCGCGCGATCTGGCGCGCATATTCGGGCTCGCCGCCCAGCTGCTGCCAGATGGCGCGCACGACGAAATGCGAGACGGCCACCAGGCAGACGATGACGGCCAGCGCCACGGCGATGCTGGTATTGAGCGCATTGCGCACATTGGCCGCGCTGCGCTCGATGCCCTGCTTGAACTGCAATTGCGCCTGTTCATTGGTCTTGGCCAGGTCCGTGTTGAGGACCGCCAGCGCGCCCTGCATGCGCGCCACGGTCGCTTGCGGGTCGCCCTCTTCCATTTCCAGCATGATGCGCGCCGCGCTCAGTGCCGGTGCATAGTAGGCATCGAATTCCTTGGCCAGGCGCTGGCCCTGCTCGCGCTGGCCGGGAATCGCCGCAAAGGCGGCCAGTTTTTCACGCAGCTTGACGGCCTGGCCGCCGACTTGCCCGATGCGCTCCTTGTCGCCTTCGCTGACGGCGTCGCGCAGGGCGTCACCCACGGCGGCCACGTCCAGGGTCAGCGACTTCGCCATGTCGAGCACGGGATAGTCGGCGCTTTCGGTAGCGTGGATGGAATTGAGCGTGGCCGTGGACAGATAGGCGCTGACGGCCAGCCCCAGCCCGAAAATCACGGCCGAGACGACAGGCAGCGCCCATATCTTGCGTTTGATGCTCATTGCTGTCTCCTGATGGTATGTGTACCGGGCCGCCGCATGGCGGGCGGCCCGGGCCGGCTTTACGGCGCCGTCAGCACCACTTTGACGCTGGCGTCGACGGCGCTCTTTTCGATATAGCCGATGGCTTTCGGATCGGCGGCTACGGCCTTCTTCACGTCGGCGCTATTGGCCACTTCCTTCGGCAAGGTGGCCTTGCCCGTGAAGACCAGCTTGGACCACAGGGCCTTCGCCTGCGACGGTTCCTTGTCCGTCACCTTCTTGTAGAACTCGGCGCGCACGGGAGCGCTTTCCGGCTGGTCGATCGGCGTCATTGCCGTCGATTTGCCGAGGAAAAATTGCGACACCTGTTCGTTCGTCATGGCGCCGGCGGCGCTCTTAGCATTGACCACCACGACCACTTCGGCCATGGCGGGAACAGCGGTCGACAGCGCCAGCAAGGCAGCCGCAAAAATATGGGGTTTCATGCGGCGCTCCTTAGAAAACGAAATCGATGGCGGCGGCAGCCACCGTGACGGGGCCATGGAAGCCTGGCTTGGCTTGCACGAACAGGCCCGGGCCGTTCTTCGGCTTGATGCGGTCGATCTGCACTTTCAGCGCGGCCGAACGGTGGAAATCCCAGCGCACGCCGATGCTGTCCGTCGATTGCTCGAGCTGGTTGCGCATGGTGGCCAGGGTGTCGACACCGGCCGACAGCGCGCGCAGGGTCGGCGTGCAGGCGGCCGGATAACCGGCCGGGCAGGATGCGGGCACGGTGTTGTTCACTCGGCCATCGGCTTTCAGGCTGGCGTGGCTGTAGTAGGGCAAAAAGGCGCCGATGCGGTAGCCGCCCATCACGTACCACGAGGTGCTGTCGCTGACGTAGCTGTCCGTCTTGCGCTTCGCATATTCGGACTGCACCAGCACATTGTTCCAGTCCAGGCCCAGGCCCACGGACGTGAATGACGCCTTCTTGTCCTTGACTTCCAGCGCATCGGCCAGAGCGCCCAGCTGGGCGATCCTGTAGCCGCTGCCGGCCGCGCGCAAGCTGTCCATCAGGGTATTCAAGCTGGGCGAATCGTTGATCGTCAGCTTGGTCTCGGCACGGCCGAAGCGCACGGTGACGGGGCCATGTTCGGCCACGACGTTGAGGGCCACGATGGACTTGCCTTCCACCTGCACGGTCGAAGCGGGGCCCGTGGCCAGGGTGGCCTTGGTGCGGCCCAGCGCCAGCTGTGTGGTGATGCTGGTGTCGCCCGCGCTGAACTGGTAGGTGCCGTCGATGCCGTCAATACTGTTGAGGGGAACCTGCGAATACATTTCGCCGGGTGGACGCAGCATGGTGTTGGCATAGCCGACGTTACGGTAATCGGAAATCATGAAGACGGGCAGACCCATGCGGCCGACGCGCACGCTGAAGCTGTCCGACACCTTGGCCTTGGCGAAGGCCCACGCCAGTTCGGCGCCGAAATCATCCTCGCCATCCTTGCGCGCCAGGCCCTGCACGGTGGCCGACAGCCACGGGTTGACGGTGACATTGGCCTGCAAGCCCAGGTTGGAATCGACGCCCGTGCGGGCAGTGCGGCCGGCGCCGGCCGCCTGGTTCGGGCGCGCGAACTGCGCGCTGTCGGTATCGGCCATGGTCAGGGCGGCACTGCCGTAACCGCTGATCTTGACCGCGGGGCCGGTGGGCTCTTCGGCATAGGCATGGCTGATGGCCAGGGGCATGGCCATCAGGAAAATCAGGACGTGTTTATTCATAGTAATTAAATACCCGTAGCGGTGAACGTGGAGTTGGGCTCGAGGTCGATGGCTCACCGGCCGTAAAAGGCCGGGTCCGTTTTTTTCGCGCCGCCATCGCTTCGAGGAAGCGTGCATGGCGGCGTGACCAGTGAGTAAAACCATGCTACAGAGAAAAGGTTTTACGTTGGAAAGTTTTCTTGAGGCAATGAACGAATTCACCTCTTTTCACGGAAAAAGCACGCGTTCTAGAGGGGTTTATCTAAATAGCACGCCGTGCAAAACCACACTTACGCTATGTTTTTCATACACTTATGGATAATTCAAGACGAAAAGAACCGCGATAAAAAAAGCGCCGCCCGCGCGAAGATCGCGGGCGGCGCCATTCACACCAGTGCTGCAGCAGAAGCTTATTCGCGCTTCGACACCAGGGTCAGGATGTCATAGCTGGCCACCAGTTCCTCGTTCTGGTTCGTCACCTGCACGTCCCACGCGACCACGCCCTGGCCCACGCCAAAGACGTCCTTGCGGTTGCGGTCGACCTTGCGCTTGCACGTCAGGCGGGCGCGGATGGTGTCGCCAATCGCCACCGGCGCGACGAAGCGCAGGTTGTCCAGACCATAGTTGGCCAGCACGGGACCGACACCGGGCGAGACGAACAGGCCGGCGGCGGCCGACAGCACGAAATAGCCGTGGGCGATGCGCTTGCCGAACTGCGATTCCTTGGCCGCGATTTCGTCGAAGTGCATGTAGAAGAAGTCGCCCGAGATGCCGCCGAAGGCGACGATGTCCGCTTCGCTGACGGTGCGGCGGTGCGTGAGCAGCGAGTCGCCCGTCTTCAAGTCCTCGAAGTGCTTGCGGAACGGGTGGATCGGGCTTTCGTTGACGTCCGCGCCGCGCACATATTCACCGGTGATGGCCGCCAGCATCGTCGGCGAGCCTTGCACGGCCGCCCGTTGCAGGTAATGGCGCACGGCGCGCACGCCGCCCAGCTCTTCGCCGCCGCCCGCGCGGCCAGGGCCGCCGTGCTTCAGTTGCGGCAAGGGCGAGCCATGGCCCGTCGAATCGACGGAAGCGACGCGCTCGAGCACGTGCACGCGGCCATGCGTGGCCGCCACTTGCGGCACCACGCGCGCGGCGATCTTCGGATCGCGCGTCACCAGGGTGCTCACCAGGCTGCCCTTGCCGCGCGCGGCCAGGGCCAGCGCTTCGTCGATATCGTGGTAACCCATCATGGTGCTGACAGGGCCGAACGCTTCCACGTCGTGCACGGCGTCGTTGCCGAAGGCGTCGCGGCACATCAGCAAGGTCGGCGAGAAGAAGCTGCCGTCCTGCGCGCCATCACCGAGCGGATTGAAACCGTCGGCCGCGCCGAACACCACTTCATTACCCTGCGACAGGGTGGCGACACGTTCGGCCACGTCGTTCTGCTGCTCTTTCGACGCCAGCGCGCCCATGCGCACGCCTTCGATGGACGGATCGCCCACCACCACCTTGGCCAGGCGCTCGCGCAGGCGCGTGCCGACGGCGTCCATCAGGTGCTCGGGCACGATGATGCGGCGAATCGCCGTGCACTTCTGGCCCGACTTGCCCGTCATCTCGCGCACGACTTCCTTGACGAACAGGTCGAATTCCACATCGTCTGGCGTGACGTCCGGTGCCAGGATGGCGCAATTGAGCGAATCGGCTTCGCCGTTGAAGGGCACGGACTGAGCAATCAGGTTGGGATTGGTGCGCAACTTGGCGGCCGTCGCGGCCGAACCCGTGAATGTCACGAAATCCTGGCCGTTCAGGCGGTCCAGCAAGTCGCCCGTGGAGCCGATCACCAGCTGCAAACTGCCGGCCGGCAGCAAGCCCGATTCATGCATCATGCGCACGACGGCCTGCGTCAGATAGCTCGTCGCCGTGGCCGGCTTGGCGATGCAGGGCATGGCCGCCAGGAAGCTGGGCGCGAATTTTTCCAGCAAGCCCCAGATGGGGAAGTTGAAGGCGTTGATATGCACGGCCAGGCCGCCGCGCGGCACCAGGATGTGCGTGCCGGCGAAACCGCCTTTTTTACCAAGCGCGATGGCCGGACCTTCGTGCAGTACGTTCGACGACGGCAGCTCGTTGCTGCCCATGCTGGCGTAGGCGAACAGGGTGCCCGTGCCGCCTTCGATATCGACCCAGCTGTCGGCGCGCGTGGCGCCCGACAGGTGCGAGATCGCGTACAGCTCTTCCTTGCGCTCGACCAGGTACAGGGCCAGCGCCTTCAGGCGCGCGGCGCGCTGCTGGAAGTCCAGCGCCATCAGGCCCGGCACGCCCGTCTTGCGCGCATAGGTGACGGCTTCGTCGAAGTCGATCTTTTCCGCATGCGTGTGATAGATGACGCGGTTGTTCAAGGCGCTGTGCAGGGGCACGGCGGCGCTTTCGCCCAGCCAGCGGCCGGCGATCAGACTTTGCAGGGTGGATATTTGAGCCATTTTTTCTCCATAATTGATGTTGGCGGTGGCGTCGGATTACGCGGGGCTTGGCCCCGCTAATCCGACCTACGCCCATATTGCTTACTGCGCCGCTGCGTTCTTGTGCAGGTGCAGCGGCAAGGCGGATTCGAAATTCAGGCGCTGGCGGTTCGCCTCGACTTGCGTCAGGGCTTCCACTTCGCGCATCGTCTGCATGGAGCGCACGGCCAGTTCGTGGTACTGGCCCGTGCCCGAGCTTTTCCATTTGATTTCATCGTCGGTCAGTGCGCGGATGATCTTGGCGGGCGTGCCGACGACCATGCTGCGCGGCGCGACGATCATGCCCGCCTTGACGAAACTCATGGCGGCGACGATGGATTCCTCGCCGATGACGGCGTTATCCATCACCACGGCGTTCATGCCGACGAGCGCATTGCGACCGATGCGGCAGCCGTGCAGCACGGCGCCGTGGCCGACATGGCCGTCGACTTCGACCACCGTGTCGCAGCCGGGAAAGCCGTGCATGACGCACGTGTCCTGCAGGTTGGCACCTTCTTCCAGGATCAGGCGGCCGAAGTCGCCGCGGATCGAGGCCAGCGGGCCAATATAGCAGCGCGGCCCGATGATCACGTCGCCGATCAGCACCGCCGACGGGTGCACGTAGGCGCTGGGGTGGACGACGGGGGTGACGCCGTTGATTTCGTAGACTTTGACCATATTGCTCTCCAAAACATTATTGCCAGCCGTAGCGGCTGATGTCGGATTACGCGCAAGCGCTAATCCGACCTACGTCATCACATACCCAAGTAGGCGCTCTGCACCTGCTCGTTATGCAGCAATTCAGGACCGGGCCCGGACAAGGTGATGGCGCCCGTCTCGATCACATAGCCCACGTCGGCAATCGACAGGGCCGCATGCGCGTTCTGCTCGACGAGGAAGATGGTGATGCCCTGGTCGCGCAGTTCGGCCACGATGCGGAAGATTTCCGCGATCAGGAGCGGCGCCAGGCCCATGCTCGGTTCATCGAGCAGCAGCAGTTGCGGACGGCCCATCAGCGCGCGCGCCATGGCCAGCATCTGCTGCTGTCCGCCCGATAGCGTCCCGGCCAGCAGCAGGCGCTTTTCCTTGAGGATCGGGAACAGGCCGTACATGCGCTCCATGTCACCGGCCACGTCTTGCGGCGGACGTGTAAACGCGCCGAGGCGCAGGTTGTCTTCCACCGTCATGGGGCCGAACACTTGGCGCCCTTCCGGCACCTGGCAGATGCCGCTGCGCACGCGCTTGTCGGCGCTCATGCGGCTGACGTCCTGGCCGGCGAAGGTGATGCTGCCGGCGCTGATCGGCTGCACGCCGGAGATCGCCCGCAGCAGGGTCGTCTTGCCGGCGCCATTCGCACCCACCAGCGCCACCAGCTGGCCCTGGCGCACTTGCAGGTCGATGCCGTGCAGGGCCTGGATGCGGCCGTAATGGCTGGTCAAGCCGGCGATATCGAGCACCAGCGGTGCCTGGGGTTTTTCCATCTTCATCATGCCGCCACTCCCAGATAGGCCGCCACCACGTCGGGGTTTGCGCGCACTTCGGCGGCGGTCCCTTCGGCCAGCTTCTTGCCATAGTCGAGCACCAGGATATGGTCCGACAGATTCATCACCAGTTTCATGTCATGCTCGACCAGCACCACCGTTACGCCCGATTGCGCCACCTTGCGGATCAGGGCTTCGATCTCGCCCGTCTCCGTGTGGTTCAAGCCGGCCGCAGGTTCATCGAGCAGCAGCACTTTCGGCTTGGCCGCCAGTGCGCGGGCGATTTCCAGGCGTTTTAATGCGCCATACGACATCTGCCCCGCCTCGTCATCGACATGCCGGCCCACGCCGACGAATTCCATCAGGCCCGCCGCTTCATCGCGGCAGGCCGCATCGGCGCGGCGCACGGATGGCAAACGCAGCATGGAAGCGAACAGGTTCTGGTTCAGGCGCAGGTGCGCGCCCACCATCACGTTGTCGATGGCCGTCATGTTCATGCACACTTGCAGGTTCTGGAAGGTGCGGCTCATGCCGCGCCGCGCCAGCGCATCGGGCGACATGGCGGCCACGTTCTCGCCATTGAGCAAAATCTCGCCCTTTGTTGGCGTGTAGACGCCGGTGATCAGGTTGAACAGAGTCGTCTTGCCTGCGCCGTTCGGCCCGATCACGGAGTGGATATTGCCTTCCTTGACCGTAAAACTGACGTCCTGCACCGCGTGCACGCCGCCGAAGCTCTTGCTCAGCTTGTTAATTGTCAGCATCTCAGACCTCCTGTGCAGATTTAGGCGGTGCTTTCGGCGTGGCTGCCTGCTTGCGCGAACGGCTGGCCAGGCTCGGCACCAGGCCTTTCGGCATGAAGATCATGGTGGCCATCAGGATCACGCCAAACACCACCGTTTCCCAGCCTTCAAAACTGGACAGCAGCTGCGGCAGAATCGTCAGCAGTGCCGCACCGATGATGGAACCGAAGATCGACGCCATGCCGCCCACCACCACCATCGTCACCAGCTCGATCGAGTGGAAGAAGCCGGCCAGGTTGGGTGTGATGAAACCGATGTAATGGGCGCTGATGCTGCCCGCAATGCTGGCAATGACGGCCGACAGCACGAACACGCGCACCTTGAAGCGGGTCGTATCGACGCCGACGACGCGGGCCGCCACTTCCGAACCGTGAATCGCTTGCAGCGCGCGGCCGACGGGCGAGTCGATCAGGTTCAGGGCCAGCCAGGTGACCAGCAACAGCAGCACGGCGCACACCAGGTACCACGATTTTTCACCGGCGATCTCCAGGCCGGCGACACCGAAGGCGGACACGCCGATGCCGTCCGGGCCACCCGTCCACTGCGTCTCGTTGTTGATGACGATGGAAATGATGATGCCCAGGCCCAGGGTGGCCATGGCCAGCGTATGACCCTTGAGCTTCAGCACGGGGCGGGCCAGCAGCAGCGCCAGCAGGCCCGTGGCGACGGCGCCGGCGGCCAGCGCGGCCAGCGGCGGCCAGCCGTAGTGCGTGGTCAGCACGGCCGACGCATACGCGCCCAGGCCATAGAAACCCGCGTGACCGAGGCTGATCTGGCCCGTGTAGCCCATCAGCAGATTGAGGCCAATGACGACGATGGCGTTCAGCGCAATGCGGATCGCCACGTCATAGTAGAACGCGTTGGTGAGGAACAGAGGCAGGATGGCCAGGATCAGCGCCAGCACCAGCAGGCCGCCATGGCGCGAGCGGGTAAATAAATTCTTCATACACGCTCCGAATTTTTAGCGCCAAACAAGCCTTGCGGCAGGAAGAACAGGATCAGCAGGATCAGCACGAAAGGCACCGCATCTTTGTAGGCCGACGAGATGTAGCCAGCCGTCATGGCTTCGGCGATGCCGAGGATCAGGCCACCGGCAATCGCGCCCGCGCCGCCACCGAGGCCGCCCAATACAGCGGCGACAAAGCCTTTCAGGCCCAGCATGATGCCCGCGTCATACGAGGTATACGTGATCGGTGCGACGAGGATGCCGCCGGCAGCGCCCAGCAGGGCCGACAGGCCGAACGAGAACAGCAGTACCTTGCGCGTGTTGATGCCCACCAGTTGCGCGGCCAGCTTGTTGTGCGAGGTGGCCAGCATGGCCTTGCCCATCAGGGTGCGGCCGAAGAACCAGCCCAGCACCAGCACGATGACGACCGTCACGCCCAGCACCCACAGGCTTTGCGGCAGCAGGCTGGCGCCCAAAAATTCGATCGGCGCATCGCCGGAAAACGCTGGCAGTGAGTGCGTATCCTTGCCCAGCCAGATTTGCACAAGGCCGCGCAGCACGAGCGAGGCGCCGATGGTGATGATCAACAGCGTGATGACCTGCGCGTTCTGCGCCGGCTCGATCACGGTTTTTTCCATCAGCAGGCCAACGATACCGGTGGCGATGACGGCCAGGATGATGGCCAGCGGCAGCGGCACGCCGGCGGCCGACATCACGGCGGCCAGCATCCCGCCCAGCATGATGAATTCGCCTTGCGCGAAGTTGATCACCCCGCTGGTGTTGTAGATGATGGTAAAGCCCAGCGCAGCCAGCGCATAGGCGGAACCGACCGTCATCCCGGAATACAGAAATTGTAGAAATTGTGCGACTTCCATGGTGTCTCCAATATGTTCGGCGATGCGCGGGCCGTCTTCGAGGGCGGCCTCGCGCAGGTACTTCTGGCTTACCTTGTTTCGAACATCACTTCGACAATTGCCATTCGCCGTTCTTCACTTCGACCATGCGGAACGCCGACAGGTCCAGGCCCATGTGGTCTTTGGCCGACATGTTGAAGACACCGGTGGTGCCCACAAAACCCTTGGTCGATTCCAGCGCCGCGCGCACTTTTTCGCGGTCCGTGCCGCCGGCGCGCTTGATGGCGTCGACCGACAGGTTCAGGGCGTCGAGCGCATAGCCGCCGAAGGTCGACGGATCGATCTTGTAGCGGTCTTTATACGTCTTGTCGTAGCCGACGACGACGGCCTTCTGGCCGTCGCTGTCCGGCAGCATGGCACCGATCAACAGGGCTGGCGTTGGCAGGCGCACGCCTTCGGCGGACTTGCCCGACAGTTTCAGGTATTCGTCCGACGCCACGCCATGCGACTGGTACAGCGGCAGCGCGGCCATGCCCAGCTGGCCATAGTTCTTGGTCACAACGGCCGGCCCCTGGCCCAGGCCGAAAACGAAGACGGCTTGCACACCCTTGGTGTTCTTGATGCGCGTGAGCTGCGCCGTGATGTCGGTATCTTTCGGGCCGTAGGTTTCATCGGCCACCAGGGTGATGCCGTATTTGGAGGCGACAATTTGCGATTCCTTGCGGCCCGAGGCGCCAAAGCCGCTCGTTTCCGACAGCAGGCCCACCTTGCTGATGCCGCGTTTCTTCATGTCCTCGAACACCTTCTCGGCCGCCATGCGGTCCGTATGCGGTGTCTTGAAGACCCATTTCTTGACCGGGTCGATGATCACCACGGCGCCCGCCAGCGAGATGAACGGCATGCTGGCGCGCTCCACCAGCGGCGCCATTGCCATCGTCGCACCGGTGGTCGTGCCGCCGATCAGCACATCGACCTTGTCGGACTCGATCAAACGCTTGGTAAAGCCGTTGGCCTTGGCCGCATCGCTGCCGTCGTCGTAATGCACGAGTTCCAGCTTGCGTCCCAGGACGCCGCCGGCCGCATTGATCTTCTCGATGTACAGCTGCAGGGTTTTCAGTTCAGGGTCGCCCAGGAAGGCGGCAGGGCCCGTGACGGACAGCACGGAACCGATCTTGATGTTCTCGGCCGCATACGCACCCGCTGCGGACATGGCCAGCACGCCGGCGATCAGGGTTTTCTTGAAGATATTGGCAATCATTATGGTCTCCACCAGGTTGGCACTACGGTCAATTATGGTCGGCGCTTTTCTTACAAGCCTGCGCCTTTTGTTTTCATTTTTATACGCGTTCAATCACGACAGCAATACCCTGACCCACGCCGATGCACATGGTGCACAGCGCATAGCGCCCGCCCGTGCGTTCCAGCTGGTTCAGCGCGGCCATCACCAGGCGCGCGCCCGATGCGCCCAGCGGGTGGCCGATGGCGATCGCGCCGCCATTCGGATTCACGTGGGCCGCATCGTCAGCCAGACCCAGGTCGCGCGTAACGGCCAGCGCCTGCGCCGCAAACGCCTCATTGAGTTCGATAACGTCCATCTGCTCGATGGTCAATCCCGTCTGCGCCAGCACCTTGCGCGTCGCGGGCGATGGGCCAAAACCCATGATGCGGGGCGCCAGGCCAGCCGTGGCCATGCCCAGCACTTTTGCGCGCGGCGTCAGCTTGTATTTGTCGACGGCGGCGGCGGACGCCAGCAGGATGGCGCAAGCGCCGTCGTTCAAGCCCGAGGCATTACCGGCCGTGACGGTGCCGTCAGCCTTGACGACGCCCTTGAGCTTTGCCAGCATCTCGATCGAGGTATCGGGACGCGGATGTTCGTCGCTGGTGACCATCTTCGGATCACCCTTTTTCTGCGGCACGGCGACGGGCACGATTTCGCGCTCGAACACGCCGGCAGCATGGGCGGCGGCCCAGCGCTGCTGGCTGCGCAAGGCCAGCGCATCCTGGTCGGCGCGGCTGATGCCAAATTCCACGGCTACGTTTTCCGCCGTTTCCGGCATGGTGTCGATGCCGTACTGCGCCTTCATCTTGCCGTTCACAAAACGCCAGCCCAGGGTCGTGTCCTCGATTTTCGCCGCGCGCGAAAACGCGCTGTCGGCCTTGCCCATCACGAACGGCGCGCGCGTCATGCTTTCCACGCCGCCGGCGATGATCAGTTCCGCCTCGCCCGCCTTGATGGAACGGGCAGCCATGCCCACGGCATCCAGGCTGGAGCCGCACAGGCGGTTGATGGTATTGGCCGGTACGGCCGCCGGCAAGCCGGCCAGCAGCGCGGCCATGCGGCCCACGTTGCGGTTGTCTTCGCCCGCCTGGTTGGCGCAGCCGTAGAACACGTCGTCGATGGCGGACCAGTCGACGGACGGGTTGCGGGCGATCAGCGCCGCGATCGGCAGCGCGCCCAGGTCGTCCGCGCGTACGCTGGACAGCGCGCCGCCGTAGCGGCCAAACGGGGTACGTACGGCGTCACAGATAAAGGCTTCGTTCATGTCTGCTTCCTTGTTCGGGCTATCAGGAGAAAATCTTCGGGCGCTGGTCGACCACGCGGCGGGCCTTGCCCGTCAAGGTGCGCTCGATGCCGGCGGCGGCCACCAGGCGCACGCGGGTGCTCACGCCCACGTGGGTCTTGATGCGGTGTTCCAGTTCGCGCGCCAGCGCGTCCGTTTCGCTGGCCGAGATAGTGGCGGTCAGGTCGATACGCAGCTCGGCGATCACTTCCAGTTTGTCGAGGTGGCCGTCGCGCGTTACCACCAGCTGGTATTGCGGCGCCAGACGCGGCATCTTGAGGATCAGCTCTTCAATCTGCGTGGGGAAGACGTTCACGCCGCGGATGATCAGCATGTCGTCGGAACGGCCCGTGATCTTGCCGATGCGGCGCATCGAGCGCGACGTCGGCGGCAGCAAACGGGTCAGGTCGCGCGTGCGGTAGCGGATGATGGGCAGCGCTTCTTTCGACAGCGAGGTAAACACCAGTTCGCCCTCTTCGCCGTCCGGCAGCACTTCGCCCGTTTCCGGATCGATGATCTCCGGGTAGAAATGGTCTTCCCAGATGACGGGACCGTCCTTGCTTTCGATGCATTCGGATGCCACGCCAGGGCCCATCACTTCGGACAGGCCATAGATATCGACGGCGTCGATGCCGGCGCGCGCTTCGATCTCCGAACGCATGGCGTCCGTCCACGGCTCGGCGCCGAAGATGCCCACCTTCAGCGACGATTCCGCCGGGTCCAGGCCCTGGCGCGTGAATTCCTCGATGATGTTGAGCATGTACGATGGCGTGACCATGATGATCGAAGGCTTGAAATCCTGGATCAGCTGCACCTGCTTTTCCGTCTGCCCGCCCGACATCGGGATGACCGTGCAGCCCAAACGCTCGGCGCCATAATGCGCGCCCAGGCCGCCCGTGAACAGGCCGTAGCCGTAGGAGATATGCACCATGTCGCCGGCGCGCCCGCCGCCGGCACGGATCGAACGCGCCACCACGTTGGCCCAGGTATCGATGTCGTTCTGCGTGTAGCCGACCACCGTGGCCTTGCCCGTGGTGCCGCTCGACGCGTGGATGCGCACCACTTGCTCGCGCGGCACGGCGAACAGGCCGAACGGGTAATTGTCGCGCAAGACCTTCTTATCGGTGAACGGGAATTTGGCCAGGTCCGCCAGGGATTTGAGGTCGTCCGGATGCACGCCCGCTTCGTCAAAAGCGGCGCGGTAATGGGGCACGTTGTCATACGCGTGCTTGAGCGTCCATTTCATGCGTTCGAGCTGCAGCGCCTGCAGTTCATCCTTGCTGGCGCGCTCGATCGGCTCGAGGTCATTCGGGGAAGGCGTACGTTGGACCATCATTGTCTCCTGAATCGTTACTATCACTGTGTAATTGCTACTGGCAGTTCAAACCTGCTCTTGTCACTTCAATTGCTGATCACTTCACCGGCCACGCGGATCGACTTGCCGCGGAAGAGCGCAATGGCGCGGCCTTCCTGATTGCTGACCTTCACGTCATAGACGCCGCTCTTGCCGGCCAGCGCCTGCTCGACGGCATGCGCCGTCAGCACGTCGCCTTCGCGGCCCGGCGCCAGGTAGTCGATGGTGCAGCCAGCGCCCACGGTATTCATGTTGTAGCTGTTGCAGGCAAAGGCGAAGGCGCTGTCGGCCAGGGCGAAGATAAAACCGCCGTGGCAGGTCTG
The DNA here is from genome assembly GCF_019345575.1 of Janthinobacterium sp. NKUCC08_JDC. NCBI lineage: Bacteria > Pseudomonadati > Pseudomonadota > Betaproteobacteria > Burkholderiales > Oxalobacteraceae > Janthinobacterium > Janthinobacterium sp. NKUCC08_JDC. Next base: position 442,706 of record NZ_JAHKQW010000002.1, read on the forward strand.
GTGGCCGTTGAGCATGTCGGCGCGCACCGTCATCGTCATGCGCGCATGGCCGGGACCCACGCCGGCCAGGGCGATGCCCATGGCGGCGGTGGCGTTATCGCGCGACAGCATCGAGGCGGCGGCCGCTTCGGCCAGGGCTTGCGCGGTCATGTTGTGGTCCTTATTTGACATATCATTCGGCATGAAACGGTACTCCATTGGCGAGTTTGCGGCGCAGCAGCGGCGAGACCCGGTAGCGGTCTTCGCCATAGCCCAGCGCCAGGTGCTGCAATACGTTCACGATGTGCTGGACGCCGACGGCATCGGCCCAGGCCAGCGGTCCGCGCGGATAGTTGACGCCCTTCTGCATGGCGATATCGACGGCGGCCACCGTGCATACGCCCTGGTTGACGGCGTCGGCCGCTTCGTTGGCCAGCATGGCGACCGTGCGCATGACGGCCAGGCCAGGCACGTCGTCCAGGCGCGTGACGATGAAACCGGCCGCCTGGAACAGGCCGACGACGGCCGCGTAGGCGGCGTCGCTGCACTGGTCGGCACGGGCCACGGCGATGCGTTTGGCACCGGCGTAATCGAGCGCCAGGTCGAACAGCACCGTATCCGGATGCTGGTTGTCGTGCGCGCGCTGGGTGGCGCTGCGGCCATCGGTGAGGTAAATCGCGGCGCCATGGCAATGCAGGGCCGGCGCTTCGTCGTGCGATTGCCCTTCCTGCGTCACGCGGCGGCTGACGGTGGTACCGGCCTGCTCCAGCCGCTGCACCAGGCTGTGAATGATGCCGCTGTGGCCACGGCCATCGCCGCCGATGGCGGCCGACAGGGCGACGAATTCCGGTGTCGGCTGCGCGCCTTCCGCCTGCGCCACAAGCGCGCTGGCGCCTTCGCCATACGGGTAAAAGCCGCGGCCCGATTTGCGGCCGAGGAAACCGGCGTTGACCATTTCCTGCTGCAGCACGGATGGCGTGAAGCGCGGGTCGTTGAAATAGGCGCCGAACACGGATTGGGTGACGGAGAAATTCACGTCGTGGCCAATCAGGTCCATCAATTCGAAGGGCCCCATGCGGAAACCGCCCGCTTCGCGCAGCACCGCGTCGATGGTGGCGGCGTCGCCCGCCTGCTCGTTCAGCAGGCGCCAGCCTTCCGCGTAAAACGGACGGGCGACTCTGTTGACGATGAAACCGGGTGTCGATTTCGCATGCACGGGATTCTTGCCCCAGGCGATCGACGTATCGTAGACGGTGGCGGCCACCTGCTCGCTGGTGGCCAGGCCACTGATCACTTCGACCAGCGCCATCAGGGGCACGGGATTAAAGAAATGCATGCCGACCAGGCGTTCCGGGCGGCGCAGCTTGGCGGCAATCGCCGTGACGGAAATCGACGACGTGTTCGTCGCCAGGATGCAGTCGTCGCCGACCAGCGCTTCGAGTTCGGCGAACAGGCCGCGCTTGACGTCGAGGTTTTCCACGATGGCTTCCACCACCAGGGCGCAATCGCTCACATCGGCCAGGCTGCCAGCCGCCTGCAGGCGCGCCGTGGCGGCCGTGGCTTCGTCTGCCGTCATGCGCCCCTTCTCGGCCAGCTTCGCGTACATCTTGCCGATGTCGAGCAAGGCCTTGCTGACGGCTTCCGCGCGCGTATCGTACAGTTTGACGCGGTAGCCGGCGGCGGCCGCCACCTGCGCGATGCCGGCGCCCATGGCGCCGCTGCCGATGACGGCGACGATACTGTTGTTGTCCAGAGCTGCCATATCAATGTCCCTTGAATTGCGGTGCGCGCTTTTCCATGAAGGCGGCCACGCCTTCGCGGTAATCGTCGCTGTTACCGAGATCGCTCATCATGCGCGCTTCCAGCGCCAGCTGCTGCGGCAAGGTATTGGCGCCGCTGGCGGCCAGCGCCTGCTTGGTGTAGGCCAGGCCCTTGGTCGGCGCCGTGGAAAAGTGCACGGCCAGCTTGCGCGTTTCCTGCGCCAGTTCTGCATCCTCGACGCATTTCCAGATCAGGCCCCAGTCTTCCGCTTTTTCCGCCGTCAGTTTTTCACCGAGCATGGCCAGTCCCATGGCGCGCGCCGAACCGATCAAACGTGGCAGGAAGAAGGTGCCGCCCGTGTCCGGGATCAGGCCCAGCTTGCAGAACACTTCGACGAAACTGGCCGACTTGCCGGCGATGACGATGTCGCAGGCCAGCGCCAGGTTGGCGCCCGCGCCGGCGGCCACGCCGTTGACGGCGCAGATCACGGGCATGGGCAAAGCCTTCAAGGCCAGCACCAGCGGCGCATAATTCTTTTCCACGGATTCGCCGAGGTCCACGCCCTTCGAACCCGGCTCCACGGCGCGGTCGGACAAATCCTGGCCCGCGCAAAAACCGCGGCCCGCGCCCGTCAGCACGAAGACGCGCACGGTGCTGTCCGCATTGACTTTCGCAATCGCGTCGCGCACTTCCTCGTGCATGGCTTGGGTGAAGCTATTCAGTTTGTCGGGACGGTTCAGGGTGAGCGTCGCGATGCCCTGCTCGATGGTGAAGAGGATGTTTTGGTAGGTCATGGCGTGTCTCGTCTACGTTTATTTTTAACCCAGGTGCCAGTGCCGGGGTCAGACCTTAAGGTCCGACCCCAGATGTTGTTTGGGGTCTGCGTTTACTCTGCCTGGTCGAAATCGACAATCACCTTGTCGGTGACAGGAAAACTCTGGCAGCTGAGGACAAAACCGCGCGCCACTTCGTAGTCTTCCAGCGCGTAGTTGACGTCCATTTCGACCTTGCCGTCGAGGATCTTGCAGCGGCAGGTCGAGCATACGCCGCCCTTGCACGAGTAGCGCATGTCCAGCCCGGCGCGCAGGCCCGCGTCGAGGATGGATTCCTTGTCCTTGTCCATCGTGAAGGTGGTGTGGTTGCCGTCCATGATGACGGTCACTTCCGTTTCCTGCACGGCGTCGGCGGCCAACTGGGCGCGCGGCTTGTGGGCATTTTTAGGGATGCTGGCGGCGAACAGTTCGATCTTGATGTTCTGCTTGGGCATGCCGGCCGCCTGCAGGGCGGCGGAGACGCCCAGCATCATGTCTTCCGGGCCGCAGATAAACGCATTGTCGTAGTCTTCGACCTTGATCCAGTGCTGCAGGAATTGCTCGCATTTTTCCTGGGTGATGCGGCCGTTGAACAATTCGATGTCCTGCTGCTCGCGGCTCATCACGTACACGAGGTTCAGACGCTCGAGGTAGACATCCTTCAAGTCCGTCAATTCTTCCTTGAAGATGACGGACGACGAGGCGCGGTTACCGTAGAACAAAGTGAAGCGGCTCAGGGGTTCCGTCAGCAGGGTCGTCTTGATGATGGAGAGGATGGGCGTGATGCCGCTGCCTGCCGCAAAGGCCAGGTAGTGCTTGCGGTTGACGCAATCGAGCGGCACGTTGAAATGGCCCATGGGCGGCATCACTTCGATGGTGGCGCCGGCTTTCAGGGTGTCGTTCGCCCAAGTAGAGAAAGCGCCGCCGGGCGTGCGCTTGATGGCCACGCGCAGAGTGCCGTCCTGCACCGCCGAACAGATCGAATACGAGCGGCGCACGTCTTCCGCATTGATATTGGCGCGCAGGGTCAGGTGCTGGCCCTGCTGGAAACGGAACTGCTGCTGCAGCTCGGCAGGCACGTCGAACGTGACGGCGATGGTGTCGCGCGTTTCGTTGCGCACGTTGGCCACGGACAGCGGATAAAATTTACTCATGCTTCATCTCCAGTTTCTTCGGAACGTGTGCCTGATTTTTTTAGTGGCACTTGAAGTAGTCAAACGGTTCTCGGCAATCGATGCATTTGTACAGGGCCTTGCACGGCGTGGAGCCGAACTGGCTGGTCAGCTGCGTGTGCGTCGAGCCGCAGTTCGGGCAGATCACGTCCAGCTTGGGCATCGCCTGGCGCTTGACGCCACCACGCAAACCGCTGATGTCGATCACCTGCTGCTGCGGCGGGGCGATGCCATAGCCTTTCAGCTTGGCCTTGCCCGATTCGCTCATCCAATCGGTCGTCCACGCGGGCGCCAGCTGGTTCACCAAGGTCACCTTGGCCACGCCATGGCTGCGCAAGGCCTCCGTGACGGCGTCGGCGATCACCTGCATGGCCGGACAGCCCGAATACGTGGGCGTGATCGTCACGATGCACGCATCGCTATCCGTGACTTCGACGGCGCGCACGATGCCCAGGTCCACCACCGAAATGACGGGGATTTCCGGGTCCGGCACGTCGCCGAGCCAGGCCCAGACCTGGGCGGCGTCCAGCGCCGTGGCGCCAGCGACCGTGTTCATTACCACTCCGCCCCGGGATAGGCGCGCTGCAGGAACTGCATCTCGGCCAGGATGAAACCCAGGTGTTCCGTGTGCGTGCCCTGCTTGCCGCCTTTTTGCATCCAGGCGTCGGGCGCCGGCATGGTCAAGGTGGCTTCGGCGAAGATCTCGGCCACGTGTTCGAGGAAAGCCCGGCGCAGCACGTCCGATGGCGGCGCGATGCCGGCGGCGACCATGGCCTGGTCGACGGCGTCGTACGTGAACATCTCGCCCGTGTACATCCACAGCTTGTCGGCGGCGGCCTGCGTCTTCGCGTGGCTGTCGGCCGTGCCATCGCCGAGGCGCACGATCAGGTCGCCGCTACGGCGCAAGTGATAAGTCACTTCCTTGATCGACTTTTGCGCCACTTCGACGATGCGTGCATCCGCCGATTTCGTCAGTTCCAGCAGCTGGAAGTAATGCCAGCTGTCGAAAAAGAACTGGCGCATCATGGTGTCGGCGTAATTGCCGTTCGGCTGTTCGGCCAGCAGGCAGTTCTTGAAGTCGTGGGCGTCGCGCAAAAAGGCGATGTCGTCCTCGTCGCGGCCCGCGTTTTCCAGTTCGGCCGCATAGCTGAACCACAAGCGCGTCTGGCCCAGCAAGTCCAGCGCCACATTGGTCAGCGCCATGTCTTCTTCCAGCGCCGGCCCCTTGCCGCACAGCTGCGACAGCTGCTGGCTGAGGATCAGGGCGTTATCGCCCAGGCGCAAGAGGTAATTGACCTTGTCATCCATTGCAGGCGCTCCCATCACAGGTTCTTGACTTCTTCCGGCATCGGGAAGAAGGTGGGATGGCGGTACACCTTGCTGTTCGACGGTTCGAACAGGGCGCCCTTGTCGCCGGGGCTGCTGGCGACGATATCGGCCGCGCGCACCACCCAGATGCTCACGCCTTCATTGCGGCGCGTGTAGACGTCGCGCGCATGGTTGACCGCCATGGTGGCGTCGGACGCGTGCAGGCTGCCCACATGCTTGTGCGCCAGGCCGTGCTGGCTGCGGATGAAAACTTCCCACAATGGCCATTCTTTGCTCATGTTGCTATCCCCTATCTGTCTTATGTATTTACGCTGCCGCTTTGTTAGCAGCTTGCTTGTCTGCATACGCGACCAAGGCATCGCGGAACCATGCGCCGTCTTCGTACGCTTTCACGCGCGTTTGCAGGCGTTCGCGGTTGCACGGGCCATTGCCCTTCAGGACGTTGTTGAACTCGGACCAGTCGATCTCGCCGAATTCATAGTGGCCCGTCTCCGCATTGAACTTCAGGTCGGGATCGGGCACGGTCAAGCCCAGGTATTCGATTTGCGGCACGGTCTGGTCGACCATGCGCTGGCGCAGTTCATCGTTCGAAAACAGCTTGATACGCCATTGCGCCGACTGGGCGCTGTTGACGGAGGCGGCGTCCGACGGGCCGAACATCATCAGGGATGGCCACCACCAGCGGTTCAGCGCATCCTGCGCCATGGCTTTCTGCTCGGGCGTGCCCTTGCACAGCGACATCATGATGTCGTAGCCCTGGCGCGCATGGAACGATTCTTCCTTGCACACGCGAATCATGGCGCGCGCATATGGACCGTATGAGCAGCGGCACAGGGGAATCTGGTTGATGATGGCGGAGCCGTCAACGAGCCAGCCGATGGCGCCCATGTCGGCCCACGACAGGGTCGGATAATTGAAGATGCTCGAATACTTGGCTTTGCCCGAGTGCAAGGCTGCCAGCAAGTCGTCGCGCGACACGCCTAACGTTTCCGCTGCGCTATACAGGTACAGGCCGTGGCCCGCTTCGTCCTGGATCTTCGCCAGCAGGATGGACTTGCGTTTCAGGGTCGGGGCGCGCGTGACCCAGTTACCTTCGGGCAACTGGCCGACGATTTCCGAGTGTGCGTGCTGCGAAATCTGGCGGATCAGGGTCTTGCGGTAGGCGTCCGGCATCCAGTCCTTGGCCTCGATCTTGATACCTTCGTCGATGCGCGCCTGGAAAGCGCGCTCTTCCTGGCCCATATCGTCGAGGGAACGGACGTTCTTGAGGCCGGTTTCAACCATTTGTGCGTACATGATGTGTCTCCCATGTCTTTGATTTTGCGCAGCAACGCGGTGCGATAAACAGATAATACGATACAAAAAACGATTTGCATACACTTGATATGAATCATTTTAAAAAATCGTATCTTGTGCCGCTTTTTTGTGCGTATGATATTGCTTATGAGAAAACACCATAAAGCGCCACCAGCGCTTCCGGCAAATTATTGCCGCGCTACCCGCGCAGCCAAGTAAACTGCTGCTTTTATTGATTCGACCGCAACACGGCCAGACCGGAACCACATGAAGAACACCCGCTGCACGGCATGGATAGCCGATTTCCTGGAAAGCGACCCACCGCGCTCGAAGTCCCTGGTGATGACCATCTTTGGCGACGCCATCGTGCCGCGCGGCGGCGCCATCTGGCTGGGCAGCCTGATCGAACTGCTGGCGCCATTCGGCGTCAATGACCGGCTATTGCGCACCAGCGTGTTCCGCCTGGCGCAGGAAGGCTGGCTCAGCTCGCAACGCGACGGCCGCCGCAGCGCCTATACGATACGCCCGGAGGCGCTGGCCCGCTTCGAACGCGCCTACCGCCGCATCTATGCGCCACTGGTCGTGCATTGGGATGGCAGCTGGACCCTGGTGATCGGGCCGGCCGGCAGCATCGGCGCCGCCGAGCGGGGAGCGCTGCGCAAGGAATTATTGTGGGCCGGCTATGGCTTGATTTCTCCCGGCATCTTTGGCCACCCGGCCAGCAATGCGGAAGCGCTCGAAGATATCCTCGTGCGCAACGAGGTGCAGGGCAAGCTGTACGTCTGCCACACCACGGAATTGCCGAGTGTGAGCACGCGCCCCCTGCGCGACATGGTGGGCGACTGCTGGGACTTGTCGGAAGTGATGGCCGGCTACGAAAAATTCATCGCCAGCTTCCAGCCCCTGCTGACCCTGCTGCAGGAAGAACCCGTGTTCGACGCGGAGCAGGCGTTCGTCATCCGCTCGCTGCTGACGCACGCCTACCGCCGCGTGCAGTTGCACGACCCGCAACTGCCCGTCGAACTGCTGCCCGAACCGTGGCCCGGCACGCAAGCGTATGCGCTGGCGCGCGACCTGTACCGCATCACGTATGCACCTGCAGAGGAACATATCCTGGCGACATTGCGGCGCGAGGATGCGCAGGCGCCGGACGTCGAGCCGTGGTTCTACGAACGATTTGGCGGACTGAACACCTGAGAAAACGTCCATGGCGGCGTTGCAGGGCCTGGGCGTACATTCGTACTGCCTGCGGCCCTGCGCCTTGCCCTGAACATTTTTCAGGCGTTCAGGAATAAGTCACTACCTGCTCACTGCTTTACCGCCACTTGCTTCGCCCCTGCCAGCAAATCCTGCCCCAGCTTTTCCAGCGCGTTGGCCTGCACCAGCATGGTGTCGAGGATGGCGACGTTGAACGTGTATTCGGCCGGCGTCGTATAGCCGGGGAAACGTATGATGCGCAGCAATTCCTGCAAGGTCGTGCCCTTGCCCAGATGCGCCAGGGCGTCGCTGAGGGCGCTGACTTTCTTTTCCAGTTCGCGTATGTGTTTGCCGTTGTCATCCATGATGATCTCCCCATGTTGGAGCTTCCACGTTAGCAAAGCATGTCCGTCATCGTTTGCGCCAGCACAAAGGCACGGGTAAAACGGGTATCATCGGGCCATTGCACACGATGCAAAACCCATACGTTTTTATCAGGAACACTCATGACCATTAAAATCAGCCAGCAATTTGACGCCGGCGCGATCGAGGTGCTGCGCGCCGACGATGCCCAATCCATCGAGCTGAACATCCGCAAGGATTCCCACGCCGACATCACGCAGTGGTTTTACTTCCGCCTGCAAGGCGCGCAAGGCGAGGCGTGCACGATCCGCTTCATGAACGCAGGCAAGTCGGCCTACCCGGACGGCTGGAAAGATTACCAGGCCGTCGCCAGCTACGACCGCGAAACCTGGTTCCGCGTGCCGACCAGCTTTGACGGCACCGTGATGACGATCGAACATACGCCCGAAGAAGAAAGCGTGTACTACGCCTACTTCGAGCCGTATCCATGGGACCGCCACCTGGCCCTGATCGACAGCGCGCAAGCGTCGCCGCTGGTGCACTTGATCGACCTGGGCAGCACCGTCGAAGGCCGCGACATGAATCTGCTGGTCGTCGGCGACGCCGATGCCGAGAAAAAAGTCTGGGTCATCGCGCGCCAGCATCCCGGTGAAACGATGGCCGAATGGTTTGTCGAAGGCATGCTCGAAGCTTTGCTGGACCAGGCCAATCCGTTTGCCCGCCAGTGCCTGCAGGACGCCGTCTTCTACGTGGTGCCGAACATGAACCCGGACGGTTCCGTGCATGGCAACCTGCGCACCAACGCGGCCGGCGCCAACCTGAACCGCGAATGGATGACGCCGACGATGGAGCGCAGCCCGGAAGTATTCCTGGTGAAACAGAAAATGCATGAAATCGGCTGCGACCTGTTCCTCGACGTGCATGGCGACGAAGGTTTGCCTTACGTCTTCGTGGCCGGCAGCGATGCGCTGGAAAATTTCACGCCAGCACAAAAGGCCGAGCAAGACCGCTTCATCGCCGACTTCAAGGTGGCCAGCCCCGACTTCCAGGATGAGCACGGCTACGAAGACGGCCCGTTCACGCCGGAAGTGCTGACCATGGGTTCGCCCCATATCACGCACGCTTTCGGCTGCCTGTCGCTGACCCTGGAATTGCCGTTCAAGGACAATGCCAACGATCCCGACCCGCAAACGGGCTGGAGCGGCGCCCGCAGCGCCGCCCTGGGTGCGGCCGTGCTGCAGCCTATCCTGTCCACCTTGCGCGCCTGAACGCCAGGGCCAGACCGGCCCGCTTGATCCCATGCCCCGCTCGCCGGGGCATTTTTTTTGCCCGCGCGGCAAGCGTTGCTGGCCCGGTGATTTTTTGCGCGAACATCTTGCCTGTCAGAAATTATCGTCCTACACTGGACAACAAAATCGGACCGTGCCCTTCTGCGCGGCCCCTCAAGAATACGCCGCTGGCCACCTCGCCGGCGCCCTGCACTGCGCATCCATGGCATTGCCCTTGACATCACGGCCCCATACCTGCCGAGCTAGCTCTCTGTAACGCACACTGACCGCATCAGCATCGTCACGGACGGACGCCGCCTGTCCGCAGGACGATGCCCAGCGCACGCTTTCCGCTTTCCGCCGAGGATGAATAGCCTATGTCCAAGCTTAAAATCAGTACCCGCCTGGCCTTCAGTTTCGGCCTGATCATTGTCCTGCTTATCATGGTGGCATTTGTTTCCATCACCCGCATCCGCAATATCAATGCCTCGACGGAAAAAATCCTCAACGACCGCTATGTCAAGGTCATGCTGTCCAATGCGATACAGTCCGAGGTCAATATCCAGGCTCGCCTCCTGAGCATCGCCATCATCGGCGCCAACGATGCCGATGAAGTCAGCAGTTCCGTGGCCAAGGTACAGGCGTCCGTCAAAAAGAACGTGGAACTGCTAGCGCGCCTGAAAGGCCTGGTCAACACGCCCAAGGGGCTGGAGCTGTTCCAGGCCGTGGCGAACGGCCACGAAGGCTATGGCAAGACGCGCGATGCGAATATCAAGCTGTTACAAGAAGGCAAATCGGAAACGGCGGGCATTTTCCTGCTGACGCAGCTGCGTTATCCGCAAGAAAAATTCCTGACGGCACTGGCGGCCATGGCCAGCTTCCAGGAATCGCTGATGGAAAGCGAAGGCAAGCAAGCCGGCGCCGATGGGCGCATGGCCATCATCCTGAGCCTGTCCCTGTCGATCGCCGCGACGGCCATTGCCATCGCGCTGGCCATCCTGATCAGCCGTTCCATCAGCCGCCCCATAGCCGAAGCCGTCAAGGTGGCGCAACGGGTGGCTGCCGGCGACTTGTCGGTCACCATCGACGCGCGCGGCAACGATGAAACAGGCCTGCTGCTGCGGGCCTTGAAAGAGATGAATGACAATCTGCAAGGCATCGTGGCGCGCGTGCGCCATGGCACGGATGCCATCGCCCACGGCTCGCGTGAAATCGCCTCCGGCAATATGGACCTGTCGTCGCGCACGGAACAGCAAGCCAGCTCGCTGGAAGAAACGGCCTCGTCGATGGAGGAACTGACGTCCACCGTCAAGCAGAATGGCGAAAACGCGCGCCAGGCCAACCAGATGGCGCAATTGGCCTCCAGCGTGGCCAGCAAGGGCGGCCAGGTGGTGGCCGAAGTGATCACGACCATGGATTCCATCAATGCCTCGTCGAAGAAAATCGCCGACATCATCGGTGTCATCGACGGCATTGCCTTTCAGACCAATATCCTGGCCCTGAATGCGGCCGTGGAAGCGGCCAGGGCGGGCGAGCAGGGACGGGGTTTTGCCGTGGTCGCCACGGAAGTGCGCAACCTGGCCCACCGCTCCGCCTCCGCCGCCAAGGAAATCAAGATCCTCATCGACGACTCCGTGCACCAAGTCAACCTCGGCAGCAGCCTCGTGAACCAGGCGGGCAGCACCATGGAAGAGATCGTCAGCAGCGTGCGGCGCGTCACGGACATCATGGCCGAGATCACGTCCGCCAGCAACGAGCAGGAAACGGGCATTGAACAGATCAACCAGGCCATCACGGAAATGGATGCCGTGACACAACAAAATGCGGCCCTCGTGGAAGAGGCCGCCGCCGCGTCCGAAGCCCTGCAGGATCAGGCGGGCATCCTGGCCGAAGCCGTCAGCGTGTTCAAGCTCGACGGCACGCAGGCGCTGCCGCCGGCGCAGGTGCAAGCCATCCGCGCTCCGGCACGCGCGCCAGCCAAGCCGTCCGCCGCGCCACGCGTCACGGCAGCGCCCGCGAGGAAAGCAGGCAAGGCGGGCACCCTGGCCGTGGTCGCCGATGCCGAGTGGGAACAGTACTAAGGCAGGACCTGCCGCAAGGCATACATCAGCCTGCGCCTCAGCCGCCCGCCACCACCATGCTCTCGATGAGGATGGACCCCGTCTCTTTGGTGCCGCGGCGCAAGGCGTCGGCGCCCACGGCCACGATGTTGCGCAGCATGTCTTTCATGTTGCCGGCAATGGTGATTTCTTCCACCGGGTATTGGATAACGCCGTTTTCGACCCAGAAACCGGAGGCGCCGCGCGAATAGTCGCCCGTCACGTAATTGGTTCCTTGCCCCATCAGTTCCGTCACCAGCAAGCCCGTGCCCAGCTTTTTCAGCATGGCGACAAAATCGTCGCTGGCGGCCGTCAGCTTGGAGGTCAGGTACAGATTGTGCGAACCGCCCGCGTTGCCCGTCGTCTGCATGCCCAGCTTGCGGGCCGTGTAAGTCGACAGGAAATAGCCTTGCACCAGGCCATCCTTGACGACGTCGCGGCTGACGGTTTTCACGCCCTCTTCATCGAACGGCGCCGAACCGACGCCGCCGATCACGTGCGGGTCTTCGAAGATCTGCACATGCGACGGCAGCACTTGCGTGCCCAGCGAGTCGTTCAGAAACGTGGACTTGCGGTACAGGGCGCCGCCCGAGGTCGCTTGCACATAGGTACCGAGCAAACCGGCCGCCAGCGGCGCCTCGAACAGCACGGGGCAAGTACGCGTGCCGAGTTTACGCGCATTCAGGCGCGACAGGGCGCGCTCGGCGGCGTAGCGGCCGATGGCTTCCGGGCTCGACATTTTGGACGCGTCGCGCACGGATGAATACCAGTCGTCGCGCTGCATCTTGGCGCCCTTGCCGGCGATGGGCGCCACGGACAGGGTGTGGCGCGAAAACGGGTAGCCGCCGATGAAGCCGCGCGAATTGGCGGACACAAAGTGCGATTGCTGCACGTGCACGCTGGCGCCCTCGCTGTTGGTGATGCGCGGGTCGACGGCGAACGCGGCCGCTTCGGCCCGCTGGGCCAGTGCGACGGCTTCCTCGGTGGAAATGAGCCACGGATAGAACAGTTGCAAGTCGCGGGGGGACATTTCCAGCATGTCCGCGTCGGCCAGGCCCGCGCAATCGTCCTCGGCCGTGAAGCGGGCGATGTTGTAGGCCGCGTCCACCGTGGCGCGCAGGGCGGACGGCGAAAAGTCGGAGGTGCTGGCATTGCCGCGCTTCTTGCCGACAAACACGGTCACGCCCATGCCCTTGTCCTTGTTTTGCTCGATCGTCTCGATCTTGCCTTTTCGTACAGAAACGGACAGGCCACCGCCTTCGCTGACTTCGACGGCAGCGTCGGTGCCGCCCGCTTCCCGCGCAAAAGACAACACATCACGGGCCAGTTGCTGCAATTGCTCTTGACTATGGGTAAATACGGAGTCGTTCATGCGCTGTTTTCTTCGGAAAGCCGCTAAAAAGGTTATCATAGCAGTCGTTTACAGTTTACAGGAGCGGTCCACAAGTCCTCTCCCGCCTTTATATCATGCCAAATCCAAACCGGGGAGCTTGCGGCTTCCAATCGACCGAATTCGAACAGGAATATGAACGTCCGTCGAAATCGGAACTCAAACGCCAGATGACCGTCCTGCAAAAGCTGGGCGAAGAACTCGTCAATGAAGCACGCGACCGCGTCAAGCGCGTCCCGATGCCGGAAGACGTGCGCGACGCCATTCTCGAATGCCAGCAAATCAAGGACCACGAAGGCCGCCGCCGCCAGCTGCAATACGTGGGCAAGAAGATGCGCACCCTGGATGAAGAAGAAGTTGCCGCCATCCAACGCACCATCGATAGCTGGAAAGGCTTGTCGAAAGCCGACACGGCCAATATGCACGCGATGGAACGCCGCCGCGACAAGCTGTTGACGGATGACAAGGCGTTGACCGTCTTGCTGTCGGAAAACCCGGAACTGGACGTGCAGCACCTGCGCACCCTGATCCGCAATGCCCGCAAGGAGCAAGCCGAGAACAAGCCGCCAAAAGCCTACCGCGAAATCTTCCAGATCTTGAAAGAGATCGCCAAGAAGAAAAACGGCGGCAAGAAAGATGCCGACGAAGATGACGTTGAAGGCGAAGACGACGAGTAAAAAACTGGGGTCTGACCCCAGCATTGACGAAAAACCGGGATCAGCCCGGTTTTTTTACGACATAGACAGGTGCCCCATGACCACGATAGAAGACGAATTGATTATCGGCCTCGTGTCGATCTCGGACCGCGCCAGCGGCGGCGTATATGAAGACCTGGGCATCCCGGCCCTGGAAAGCTGGCTGTCCGCCGCCATCCGCACGCCTTTCCGCCTGGAAAAGCGTTTGATCCCGGACGAACGTTCGCAGATTGAAAACACCCTGATCGACATGGTCGACCTGAGCCACTGCCATCTGATCCTGACGACGGGTGGCACGGGACCGGCGCGGCGCGACGTCACGCCGGACGCCACCTTGTCCGTCGGGACCAAGGAAATGCCCGGTTTCGGCGAACAGATGCGCCAGATCAGCCTGCAATTCGTGCCGACGGCGATCCTGTCGCGCCAGGTGGCCGTGATCCGCGAAACGCCCGAGCGCGCCGCCCTGATCATGAACTTGCCGGGCCAGCCGAAAGCCATCAAGGAAACCCTGGAAGGCTTGAAAGACACTGACGGCAAACAACTGGTCAACGGCATCTTTGCCGCCGTGCCATATTGCATCGACCTCATCGGTGGTCCCTACATGGAAACCGATCCGGCCATCTGCAAGGCCTTCCGTCCCAAATCGGCGCTGCGTCCGGCGCAACCATTACCAGAGGAAAACACATGAGCAACTTGCTGGAAACCATAGAACTCGACAGCGCACCGAATCCTACCGTCGCCATCATCTGGATGCACGGCCTGGGCGCCGACGGCAACGACTTCGTGCCCCTGGTGAAAGAACTCGATTTGCGCGGCTGCCCCGCCATCCGCTTCATTTTCCCCAGCGCCGGCACCATGCCCGTCACCATCAACAACGGTTATGTGATGCGCGCCTGGTACGACATCCTCGTGAACGACCTCGTGCGCCGCGAAGATGAGGCCGGCTTGCGCGCCTCGCAGGCGCAGATCGAAGCGCTGATCGCGCGCGAAAAGGCGCGCGGCATTCCCGCCAGCCGCATCATCCTGGCAGGCTTCTCGCAGGGCTGCGCCATGACCTTGCAAACGGGCTTGCGCCACGCGGAACCGCTGGCCGGCCTGATGTGCCTGTCCGGCTATCTGCCGCTGGCCGACAAGACGGCGGCCGAGCGCACGCCGGCAAGCCTGCAAACGCCGGTCTTCATGGCGCACGGCACGGCCGACCCCGTGGTGCCGGTCGGCCGCGCACAGCAGTCGCGTGACTTGCTCACCGGCATGGGTTACAAGGTGGAGTGGCACGAGTACATGATGCAGCACTCGCTGTGCCAGGAAGAAATCGACGCCATCGGCGCGTGGCTGAAAAAAGTGCTGGCCTAAAATAAAACAGGCGCGGTGTGCGCCGCGCCTGCTGTCTTGTGAAACGCCGGGAACGATCAGTTCGCCGGCGTTTTTTCATTCCAGATTTTCAGCATGTCGGGCGATGCTTCCGAGCGGATGCCGTTGTCCGTCAGTATCGATTCCGTCGCCGCCAGCATGTCCTTGCGGGGCACGACGACCATTTCCGCATCGCGCTGCTGGAAGCGAAAGGTCAGCAAGTCATCGGTCTGGTCGCGCAGCAAGGCCACCAGATGCGCCAGGCTGCGCACGCGCACGCCATTGACTGAATCGACGACCGAGAAGAAACGGGTGCTGTAGCCATTCATCAGCTTGTGCGGGAAGAATGGCGCGGCGATCACCACCAGCTCGTCGCGCTCGCTATCGGGCGCATCGCCGCGCCGCGTGGCCAGCGGATTGCCGGCAAACGCCATGCCGCCCAATATTGCCGGGTTGCCATTCGGCGCTGCCATGAATTCCGTGGTGGCGCGCGAAAACACCATCGGACCGAAGATGAAATAGGACGGGTAATTGCCCTGCAGACCGGCGATCAGCATCGGATGCGCGGCCGAGACGGGTACCTTGATTTTCAGGGGTGCGCCCTGGCGCACCACCGTCAACGGCAATTCGCCGTCTTTCGCCAGCTGCTGTACCCGGTACTGGAAGCGCACGCGGCTGTTGGCATTCAGCTTGACCATGCCCTGATTGTCGATGGGAAAATCGCCGATATGCGTGATGACATCCCATTCCTTGAGCGGATAGGCCGCATCCTTGCTGGCCGGCGACATCACGACGGCGCCCTCGACGCCTTTCGCCAGCTTCAGATAGGTACGCAGCGCGGGATTTTCCAGCGTTTGCGTCACATCGCGCATGGCCGGCTTGCCCTTGGGCGCGCCACTTTCCTGATCGTGCAGGAACAGCTCGATTTCCTCGTTGGGGATGATGTAGCCGATGTTTTGCGCATTGAGCATGCCCGCAAAGGCCAGGCCGATCATCTTGTCGCCGGCAATCACGGGACCGCCGCTATTGCCCGGATTGATGGCCGCATCGATCTGGATGCGCAGGCCGGAGACGGGGAAGTTGTAGCGCACGAATTCGATGCGCGAGACGATGCCCTTGGTGATCGACAGCGACGTGCCGCCCGTCGGATAACCGTACGCCAGCACGGCATCGCGCACGTCGGGCAACACATTGGCGCGCGGCACGGCTTTGTGGCTGGCGAAAAAACTGTCGTCGTCGATTTTCAGCAAAGCCAGGTCCATGCCGCGCGAGATGGCCAGCACGGTCGCCGGGATCTTGTCGCCGGCGCCGTTGGCCTGGATCTGTACCTGGCTGGCATAGCCGACCACGTGCGCATTGGTGAGGATGCGGCGGCCTTCGATGACAACGCCGGAGCCCGTCACCTCTTGCGGCGCGGCCTTGCTCCACGGCTTGTACGGATCAGGCCCGCGCAGGGTGGAAAACACCTTGACGACGGAGTTTTCCAGGGCGGAAGCGCTGGCGCTGGCGGCCGTCTCGGCGGCAAGCGCACGCACCGTCATCAAGGGGCAAAAAGAAAGGGCCAGCGCCAGGAAGGCGCGGCCCATCAGGGTGAAGCACGGACGAGTTTTCATTGAGCTTGTTGGCAATGGAAGGGAAGTAAAATTATATATTGAATAATTGCAACTTCATTACACTTTGTCCATCTTTGCCGAAGAACTCCTCTAAACTCATCTCATCAGGCGGGCATGGGCGGCACGCCCAATGCCGGCACGGCCGTCTGCGCCCCATTCATCACCATGGCCAGGAAGGTGTAGTAGCCATTGATGCCCATCAAGTCGACCACGCCGTGCTCGCCAAACAGGGCCAGCGCCCGCGCATACGTGGCGTCGCTGATCCGCTTGTTCTGCTGCAACTCGATGCAAAAGTCGTGCACGGCTTGCTCATCGTCTTTCAGGGCAAGCGGTACGCGCCGTTCAGCAATGGCGTCCACGGCCGCTTGCGCGATGCCGTTCTGCACGGCCAGCGGCGCGTGGATGGCCCACTCGACTTGCTGGTCCCACTGGCGCGCCGTCACGAGGATCGCCAGTTCCGACAGGCGCGTGCCGATGGCGCTGCGGTAGCGCAGGTATTCACCCATGCGCTGCGCCGTTTCCATCAGCTCGGGGCTGCGGATCAACGGCACGAAGGGGCCGTACAGCGCCCCGCGCGGGCCGTCGATGATGGCTTGCGCTGCCGCGCGCTGCTGCGGGTCCAGCTGGTCCAGCGGCAACGCGGGCAAACGGTCGATATCGCTACCGGCCATCAGGCGGTCCAGGCGACCACGTCCTGCTGCTGTTCTCCGAGGCCGGCGATACCCAGGCGCATGCTGTCGCCTTTTTTGAGGAAGCGCTGCGGCTTGCGGCCCTGGCCCACGCCCGGCGGCGTGCCCGTGGCGATGACGTCGCCCGGTTCCAGGGTCATGAATTGCGACAAATAGCTGACGATCTGCGCCACCGTGAAGATCATGGTTTGCGTATTGCCGGTCTGCATGCGCTTGCCGTTGACTTCCAGGTACAGGTCCAGGTCCTGCTCGTCGATGACTTCATCGCGCGTCACCAGCCACGGGCCGACGGGGCCGAAGGTGTCGCAGCCCTTGCCCTTGTCCCACTGGCCGCCCCGTTCCAGCTGGAACGAGCGTTCGGAAATGTCGTTGACGACGCAATAGCCGGCCACGTATTTCAGGGCGTCCTCTTCGCTCACGTATTGCGCGCGCGTGCCGATGACCACGCCCAGTTCCACTTCCCAATCCGTCTTTTTCGAGCCTTTTGGCAACACGACATTGTCGTCCGGGCCATTCAGGCAAGTAATGGCCTTCATGAAGACGATGGGTTCCGCGGGGATAGCCATGCCGGACTCGGCTGCGTGATCCGCATAATTGAGGCCGATGCCGATGAACTTGCCGACTTTCGCCAGCGGCACGCCGAAGCGTGGATTGCCGCGCACCAAAGGCAAGGTCTTTTCGTCGAGCTTGGCCAGCTTGCGCAGGGCCTTGTCGGACAGTTGTGCGCCGTCAATATCGGCAATCACGCCGGACAGGTCGCGCAGTTTGCCTTCTTCATCGATCAGGCCCGGTTTTTCCTTGCCTGGACGTCCATAACGAACGAGTTTCATAGTCTTCCTTGGAGTTGATCATTGCCGCTGTGCAGGCTGCCATTTTACCGGATGGCCCGGCACGCCTGTAGCGGCCAATGAAAAACATCGCAAGTCCCGGCAGTTGCAAGGCCGCCAGCACACCAAACGCCGCCTGGTAGGCCTGCGGCGGATACTGCTGCTGGCTGTTCAGGGGCCAGCAGCCGAGGATCAGGCCAAAGCCCGCCTGCACCAGGAAGGCGCCCGTGAAAATGAGCAAATTGAGGCACGTGGCCGCCCTGCCCGTCAGGCTGGCCGGCATGCTTTGCGCGACGATCGCATACTCAAGGCCCGTCACCGTGCCCAGCAAGGTAAACAGCACGGACAGCAAAGGCAGGCTGGGCACCACATTGCAGGCCATCGCCACTTGCACGGCGACAAACAGGACGATGCCGGCGGCCGCCACTTGCATCGGTTCAATCGCGCGCCGCCCGGCCCATTCCGTGAGCATGCCCATGCCGATGGCGCCGAAGATGACGGCCGCCATGCCCAGGTACAACAAATACGCGACGTTGTCGTCAGACAAGCCGCCCACGTCGGCCAGCCAGCGGCCTATCCACAAGCCTTGCATGCCAAAGAACACCGTGTGCGGCAGCAGGATCAGCGCGATGGTGCGGCGAAAGCCGGGATCGCGGTACACGCTCCAGACACTGACCTTGCTCTTGGCCGCGGCAGGCGCAGGCAGGGCCGGCGACAGCAGGCGGATCAGCAAGGCTATGGCCAGCGCCGCCAGCGCCAGGCCCAGGAACACGCCGCGCCAATCCGTGTAGTGCAGGGCCAGCTTGACGGGCATGGTGGCCGTGGCCGCACCGAGGCCGCCCACGGCGATCAGATAGCCGTGCACGGACGGCAGGCGCGATGGGGCGATGGCGCACGAGACCGCTTTCACGGCGGCCATGAAACAGCCGCCCAAGCCCGCGCCCATCAAGGCACGCGCCCACATCAGCTCGGCAAAGCTGTGACCCCGGCTGAACAGCCACACGCCCAGGGCCGCCAGCGCCAGCAGCCACAGTTGCACCGTGCGGGGACCGTAGCGGTCGAGCGCCATACCGATCGGCAGTTGCACCAGCGCAAAGGCGAGAAAAAAAGCGCTGGTCAGCAGGCCCAGCTGGGCTGGTGTCAGGGCGATGGCGCCCAGCAACTCGGCCGTCAGCACGGCATTGACGCCGCGCAGCAGACACGACAGGTAATGCCCGAGCGCGAACGGCAGGAACACCAGGCAAAACACGGCCACGCCGGAGCGGGCAGGCGCAACGGCCGCGTGCATGCTCAGGCGGCCTGTGCCAGGCGGATGATTTTATGCGGCAACTGCGGCACGGGCTCATCCATTTCAAAGAAAAACTTGTCGTGGCCAAATGCGGGTTTCAAATGGTCCAGCCACGTCGCTTCCGCGTCGAACTTGGCATAAAACGGCCGGCGCACCCAGTCCGGGTTACGTGCCTGCAAAAATTGCAGGGCAAACAGTTTTTCGCCATTGATGGTGACGATGCCGTCGATGACGACCTTGCCGGGGAAGGCGCTCATGGACGGTCCGCGCACCGTGCGCGACAGGCCCGACACCATCTGGTAGGCGGCCTGGAAAATCTCGTGCGCCTTTGCCAAAGGCAACTCGAAATAGCCGCGCGGACCCGTGTCCCGTTCGACAAACATGTAATAGGGAATCGCCCCCAGACGCGTGCCCGTCTGCCACAGCTCGGCCCAGCTTGCCGGGTCTTCGTTGATGTGACGGATCAGCGGCCCCTGCATGCGCAAGGTGGCGCCCGTGGAGACGATGCGTTTTACGGCTTGCTGGGCAATGTTCTGGCGCAACTCGACGGCATGGCTGTAATGGCCCATCACGGCCAGGTTCTTGCCCGCCTTGACGATGCGCTCGAACAGGCGCATCAAGTCATCCGCATCGCGGTCGGACACGAAGCGCTGCGGCCAATACGCCACCGCCTTGGTGCCGATGCGAATGTTCTGGATATGTTCCAGGCCCGGCGCCAGCAGCGGCTCCAAGTAGGCGGCCAGTTGCCGCGTGTTCATGATCATCGGGTCGCCGCCCGTGATCAGCACGTCCGTCACTTCCGGATGCAGTTTCAGGTAAGCAACCAGCTCATGCGACTCGCGCGCATCGAACTTCATGTCGTCCATGCCGACGAACTGGGGCCAGCGGAAGCAGAAAGTGCAATACGCATGGCAGGTCTGCCCCGCGCTGGGGAAGAACAGCACCGTTTGTGCATATTTATGCTGCAGGCCGCGCACGGGCGCGTCGTTGACCCGGGGCACGTTATGCGTCATCTGTCCGGCAGGATGAGGATTCATGCCCAGGCGCAAGCCATGCACATAGGCATCAATGGCCGCCTTGTCGCGCTGCACCAGCACCAGGTCGCGCAGGTGCGCGTACTGCTCGGGTGGCAGCATGTCGCGGTGGGGAAAGACGAGACGGTAGATGGGGTCGTCAGGGATGTTGTTCCAGTCGATCAGTTGATCAAGCACATATTCATTGGTGCGAAACGGCAAGACGTGCGACACCACTTGCACGGCTTCGCGCTGCTCTTCCGGCAGCCATTCCCACTGCCGCGCCTGCTGAATGGTTTGCCGCGTATACGGCTTGAACTTGGGTGAAAACGGCTCGGTAATGAGTGCGGACACGATCGGCTCCTTGCCTGTAAATAGCGATAACTTTCATGAAATTGACCGTATATCGGCCAATCCCAGCCTTTTTCTCCCGCATGCCAGATCACCCAGGCATGCTGCAAAAGTCATCATAATTCTTGCCATTCGGAACCAAATTGCTGCATATCAACAAGCCGTCGAGACGTTGCATGCTGCCTACAAGCAACACCTTAGTTTGTTCCAACGCAAGCTGAGACGAACTTCGGCGACGTAAATTACGTCTTGGCAACACTTCCCTCGATATCACAAGGAGCTTTCATGAAACGCTTATTCACGGGCAGCCTGCTGTGCCTGGCATTTGCCGGCGGCAACGTCAGTGCCGCGGTCGAACCAACGGAAAAAGATGCGATCGCCATGGCCGAACGGGGCGCCGTCTTCATGAAGGCGCATGGCAAGGAAGAAATGATGAAGAAAATCACGGCGAAAGACCCGGACTTCGTGCAGGGTTCGCTGTATGTGGACATGCGCGACATCAAGACGGGCATCGTGCTGGCCCACCCCATCAATCCTTCCATCGTGGGCAAGGATTTGACGGATGTGCCCGATGCGAACGGCAAGAAATATCGCCGTGAAATCATTGAGCTGGCACAAAAGCAGGGCAAGGGCTGGGTCGATTACCAGTACAAGAATCCCGTCAGCGGCAAGATCGAGCCGAAGACCACCTACATTCTGCGCGTCAACGATGTGGTACTGGAAGCGGGCATCTACAAAAAATAAGACGGGGGCGGCGCGCACGCACGCCGTGCGCCGCCTGCGGTTTGAACAGCCATCGCCAGGAGTCAAGCATGCTCAATCAATTACGCATCGGACCAAAATTATTGCTGGCGCCCACCCTGGTCTTGCTGCTGCTGATACTCAGCTCGAGCGGCGCCTGGTATGGCATGGTGCGGCAAAATGCCTCGCTGGAAAACATGGTGCGGGTGCGCATCACGCATTTGAAGGCGGCCGCCGACGTACTAGGAGAGGCCAGGCAAGTACACGGCAATATGTACCAGTTGCTGTCGTGGACGAATGGCAGCTTCGCCAAGGCCCGCCTCGATACGCTGGAGCAACAGATCAAGGCGCGCCATGCAGCCATCGGCACCCAGCTGGCCACGCTGCGCACCACAGCCACGGGTGCCGAGCGCACCTTGGTCGATGCGGCCATCACGGCGCTGGCCGGCTATCGCAAGGCTGTGCTGGAAACCATGGAAATGGCGCAGATGGACCAGTCGATCGCCACCAATTCCATGCTCAAGGCGGAAACCCAATTCGTCCAGTTCAATACGCAGCTGGCGCAACTGTCGGCCCTGGAAACAAGCCTCAGCAGCGAGGCCCATGCGACGGCCAGCGCCGAGTTCCGCAGCCTGGGCTGGAGCTTGCTGCTGACGGTGCTGCTGTCTATCCTCGTTTCCATCGTCGCGACCATGCTGGTGCGGCGCGCCATGCTGCTGGAAATTCGCGGCATTGCCGACGCCGTGCAAGACCTGGCTGCGGGCAAGCTGACGGCCGGCGCGCCCAAGCAGGGCAATGACGAAATCGCCGCCACGTCGCGCGTGCTGGACCAGACCATCGCCCACCTGAACCAGACCTTGCGCACCATCATGAACGCCGTGCAATCGATCGACACGGCCTCGCGCGAAATTGCCACCGGCAATCTGGACTTATCGGCGCGCACGGAAATGCAGGCCAGTTCGCTGGAAGAAACGTCGAGCGCCATGGAAGCGCTGACGCAAGCCGTCAATGACAATGCCGACAACGCCCAGCTGGCCTGCGAGCTGGCGGGGCAAGCATCGACCCTGGCCGTGCAAGGAGGTGCGTCGATGCAGCAAGCGGTAACGACGATGGCGACAATACGCGCCAATTCGCGTCAGATCGTGGATATTATCGGCGTGATCGACGGCATCTCCTTCCAGACCAATATCCTCGCGCTGAACGCGGCCGTGGAAGCGGCGCGCGCGGGCGAACAGGGCCGCGGCTTTGCCGTCGTGGCGTCCGAAGTGCGCACCCTGGCGCAGCGCTCGGCCCAGGCGGCCAAAGAAATCAAGACCCTGATCGCCACCTCGGTCACCACCATCGACGGCGGCAGCGTGGCCGTGCAGCAAGCGGGCGACAACATGGGCGCCATCGTGGCCTCGGTGCAGCAAGTCAATGAAATCATCCAGCGCGTGAAAGAGGCCAGTGCGGAGCAGGCGTCGGGCATCACGGAAGTGAATCAGGCTGTCACGCAAATGGATGACGTCACCCAGCAAAATGCGGCCCTCGTGGAACAGGCGGCGGCAGCGGCGGCCAGTTTGCAGGACCAGGCCGTCAAATTGTCGGCGGCCGTGGCTGTGTTCACCCTCGACCCGCTGGCGCCCGCGCAGCCCGCCTCGCCGGACGAGGAAGCGTTCCGGCATCCAGCCAGTACGCAGCAGGAGCGGCGCGCACTGCATAGCCCGCTACGCGGCATGCCCGGCTTGCACGGCGCAAACACGACGCCACAGCGCCGGCGCAGCTAGCTGGCCGGCGCGCGCATCGGTTTGCTCAAGTGAGGCGAACCGGCCAGCACGAAACGCCACGGCGTCTCCATCGCCTTGGAAATGCCGATGCGCGGGCCAGCGTGTACCGTCACCTCTTCCTCGCGCGCCAGCAGGGTGAATGGCGGCGCATCGAGCGCCAGCCGGTTATGCATATGCGTGACACCGAGCGCCTGGCACACCTTGCCCGGCCCCGAGCACAGCAGCCGCGCATCCTCGACGCCGCGCCGCTCGCGCATGACGTCGAGTCCCACGAGCGGCTCGATGGCGCGGATCAGCACGCCCGCGCCATGGCCCGCTTCGCGGCACACAAAGTTCAGGCACCAGTGGATGCCGTATGAGCGGTAGACATAGGCGTGCGCGGGCGGGCCGAACATGGCCGCATTGCGCGGCGTCATGCCGCCATACGTGTGCGAGGCCGGGTCCAGCCGGTCATACGCTTCCGTTTCCACGATGCGCCCGCCCACGCCGTCGACCAGCACGCTCACGCCGATCAGCTGGCGCGCCACGCTGCTGGAATCGTCCGCAAAATCGATACCCGCGAGGATTTTTTTCATCGGGCAATTGTACCGCCGCGCATCGCGCCACACGCCTCGCCTCGTCTTGAAAACAAATAAAACTTGACCTTTCCATCACAAATATCGCGATGGGCAGCGTCGTAAAATGACGAAAATCGCAGCTGGAGCAGGCCAAAACGGGGATTTTTGCGACAAAATATTGCAGAGATGAACTATTGCCGTGCATAAACAGCGATAATCGTCGGGCACTGCGCCAGACGCTCATGCAGCGGGCAGCGGCAGCGCGCACAGAATAAGCACCGGGCACAAAAATGATGATGAAAGCGTGATGATGAGAGCGGCAGCGCAAAAGCAGGTAGTGCAGGAAGATCCGGTTGACGCCCTGATGCGTTCCATCCGTATCCCGCCGCGTCCCAGCCTGCTGGTCGACTTGCAGCGCGAACTGGCGGAACAGGATCCGTCGCCGCGCCGCATCGCGCGCATCATCGCCGATGACGTCGGCATGTCCGGCGCCCTGCTGAAATTGGCCAACTCGCCGTTCTATGGCGCCGCGCGCAAGGCCAAGTCCGTCGAGCAAGGCATCAACTTTCTTGGCATTAACCAGTGTAGCGCCATGATGACGGGCTTGCTGGCACGCCAGGCGCTGGAAGCGGAAGGCGTGGAACTGACCAACTTCTGGGATGTGTCGGCCAAGCGCGCGCGCGCCCTGGTATTTACTTCGCGCAAGCTGCGCATCGCCCCGCCCGACATCGCCCACACCTTCGGCCTGTTCTGCGATATCGGCGTGCCCCTGCTGATGAACCGCTTCCCCGACTACGTCAACACGTACGCGGCGGCGGCCAACGATGCGCACAATTGCTTTACGGCACTGGAAGATGCGCGCCACCAGACCAACCACGCGGCCATCGGCTGCCTGCTGGCGCGCAACTGGGGCCTGTCCTCCGATGTCTCCTGGGCGATTTTGCACCACCACGACTACACAGTGCTGGCCGACCCGTCCACGGACGACGCCATCCGCTCGCTCGTCGCCCTGTCGCTGCTGGCCGAAAAGGGCATTCAGCGCTACCATGGCAACAGTACCTCGCTCGAGTGGGACAAGGGCGGCGAACTTGCCTGCCAGCATCTCGGCCTGTCGCAGGAAGAAGCCGCCGACCTGCTCGACGAATTGCACGAGATGTTCGATACCGACCATTGAGGTGTCAGGCGGCCGCGTCCGCCTGTATGATCTGTCCCGGCGCCTGGCCTGAGCCATGGCGCCCGTTTCCGTTTGCCTGACCCGTATTTCTTAACCTGTTGATCGCCATGCCCAAAAATAAGCGCCCTGTCCCCCGTAAATCCGCCAACACGCCTGAAGACAAGGATGAATCCGTCACGCGCATGCTGTGCACGATGGCCCTGAACCTGGCGGAGCAGGAAGACAGCGAATCGCAGGGCACGGTGCTGGCCGAGCAAGCCGTCGAGTTCGGCCGCCTGATCCGCAAGGCCTTGAATCAAAAGAAGGATGAAATCCTGTACGACGCCATCGAGCGTTCGAAATACGAAGACGTGGGCGCCTACCAGTACTTGCGCAGCCACATCGAGGAAGCGGCATCCATTTCCGTGATCCGCCGCGACAACGCGCCGGCCATGGAAATCAACGCCTTCGTCGTGCCCCTGCTGGTGCAAAGCACGGGCGGCTTGAAGGAAGCGGACAGCTTCCAGGACCAGGACGCTTTCGAAGCGCTGGTGAAAAGTTTCCAACAGGCAGAACTGGAAAGCGCCAAGGCCAAGGTGGTCTTGATGAGCCATGCCTACGACCTCGATGAAATCGACCGCATCACCTACAGCCATTTGCACGAGATGGTGCGCGATGCCTATAGCTCGATGACGGACAAGAAGATCGTCGCCACGCCGGGCCTGGAAAGCAGCATCGTCGGCTGGAGCGAGACGGCCTTCGGCCCGCAGGACACGGCCGTCGAACTGCGCTTCCTGCTGGGCTTTGCCTTGAAACGCGTGGACGACCCGTTCTATGCGGAACCGAAGGACGAAGCGGCGCTCGACGCCTGGTTCGATGCGCGCATGGCCCGCTACCAGCAGTGGACAACGGAAGTGGGCGAGCTCGTCAAGCGTTGCCTGGCGCCAGCCGGCAGCGCCCTGGAAGTAAGCTTCCTCTACCAGGATCTGTTCCACGGCGGCAAGGAACAAGGCATGAGCGAGTACGCGATGCTGCAGATGATGTCCGGCATCAACCATGCACTGGCGGAAAACAAGGTGGACGCCGGCGACGTCTCGGTGGTCGTCGGCCCCGCCGATGAACATGGCGAAATGCTGTTGCGCGTCAATGTCAGCACGGCGAACGGCCAACTATTGCACAGCGCCGACAAGCCGCTGGACCTGGCCGCCGACTTGCAGGACGAAGTCGACGACATCTGCGACGCGCTGGCCACCATCGGCGTGACGCAATTGTCCGTGGCGCTGAAATTCGATGCCAAGGGACAGCCGCTGGAAGCGCAGCCGTACGCGCCGGCGTAAGCTTTACAAGGGCTGTAGTGTTTTCCACTGCAGCAACTTGGCGCCATATGCCAAGGTGTAGGCGGGGCTGCTCGACGGCAAGCTGACGATGCGGTAGCGCTGCGCGTGTTCGCCCAGCACCTTGATGCCCAGCTTTGCCGCCGTGCCGCCGTTGAAGGCGATCGTGTGCAACTTCGGCAGGCTGGCGGCCAGGGCCACGAGGTCGTTGTCGTCGCGCGCACGGATATTGCTGTCCAGGCTGCCCGTGCGCTGCGCCTGCGCCACCACATCCCACAGGCCCACGCCGTGCGCCAGCAAGGTCGCCAGCCGTTCCTCATAGGGCTGGCTCTTCAAATCCACGCCCAGCACCTCGCCCAGCAGCATCCAGAACCTGTTTTGCGGATGCGCATAGTACTGGCTGTGCGCCAGCGATTTTTCGCCGGGCAGGCTGCCCAGTATCAGCAAGCGCGTGCTGGCGTCGACGACGGGATCGAAGCAGCGCTTGCGCGCATCTGCGGCTTGCTCTGGCAGGATGACTGGGCTATTGACTGGGCTATTCAATGGGCGGTCCGGAAGGGAAAACGAAGGACCATTTTACCCGGCCACGCGACGGTGTAGAATTCCCGCACAACCTTCCTGCACAAGAGACCGCCCATGCGCACCATCGACACCCTGCTGGCCCAGTATGGCGAAAGCCACCGCAACCATGTCAATGAATGGGTGCACATCGTGTGCGTGCCGCTAATCGTTTTCAGCTTGCTGGGGCTGCTGTGGAGCGTGCATCCCAGCGTGGCGCTGCTCGGCAGTATTCTCGCCTTATACTATTATTACAAGCTGTCGCGCCCGTTTGCGGTGGGCATGCTGGCGATGCTGGCCGCCATGCTGGGTCTGCTGTTGCTTATGCCGCCGCTGACCATCCTGCCCGTGTCGCTGGCGCTGTTCGTGCTGGCCTGGATAGGCCAGTTCATCGGCCACCAGATCGAAGGCAAGAAACCGTCGTTTTTGGACGACTTGCGCTTTTTACTGGTGGGGCCGCTGTTCGTGCTGGGATTTTTATACCGGCGCCTGCGGCTGGCGTATTGAGCGGCAAGTGCTCACCTGGTCACGCGAAGCCGGTAACAGATTTTTACTATTCGCAACTAGTTATCTGAGGCAAGTGTCCTTATGATAAGTCATCATCTGCCGGTCGACGCAATCGGCAGCCAACTTTTGTCCAAGGGAGTCCCACATGAAAGCACCAATTATTGCAGTGGCATTGCTCGCCACCCTGGCCGGCTGCGCCGTACAACCGAACTCGGCAAATGTCTACAACGCGCGCCAGGCGCAAAATGAACAATCGGTCCGCATGGGTACGGTTGAATCCGTACGCCAGGTAACCATCGACAAGGGCGAAACGGGCACGGGCGTGCTGGCTGGCGCGGCGCTGGGCGGCGTGGCAGGCTCGACAGTCGGTGGCGGCAAGGGCGCCATCGCGGCCAGCATCCTCGGTGCCGTCGCTGGCGGCATGGCCGGCAAGAGCATCGAAGCGAATGCCTCGAACAAGCCCGGTCTGGAAATCACCGTGCGCCTGGACAATGGCGACATGCGCGCCATCGTGCAAGACGCCGACGAGCTGTTCCGCCCGGGGGAGCGTGTGCGCCTGCTGTCGGACGGCCGCAAGACCCGCGTCACGCACTGATCCGCTTGCCGGCGCACGCGCTCAGCCAAATGCGCCGGCAGCGAGCAAGACTGAAGGGTGCAGCCAGATGGCAATCACCGCCGTCACGACGACATACACAAGCACGCTCCATACTTTGATCTGCAGTGAGGCTGGCATGGCGGTCCCCTTCAAAGATGCAATCGGGAAAATATTTACTTGATAATAAAGTAAATATTTTCATAAATTCAACATTTTCCAGAAGCACTGCGCTGGCTCAATCCTGGCTGTCTCCTGACGCCACATTGAGCAAACTCGACCGCACTCGCCATCCCCGCGCGATGCCCGTATACTTGCGCGATGTCATCTCCTCTCCTGTTCATCATTGCCTGCCTGATCTGGGGCTCCACTTTCTGGGCCATCACCTTGCAGCTGGGCGATGTCGCCCCCGCCGTTTCCGTGGTCTACCGCTTCGGCCTCGCGTCCGCCACCCTGTTTGCCTGGTGCGCCGTGCGCGGCGACCGCTTGCGCCTGCCCTGGCGCGCGCAAAAATGGATGTTGCTGCAGGGACTGGCCTCGTTTGCCCTCAGCTATGTGTGCACGTATAGTTCCGAACAGTATCTGGTGTCGGCCCTCGTCAGCGTGCTGTTTGCGCTGATGGTCTTCTGGACGCCGTTGCTCAACCGCATCGCCTTCGGCACACCGATCACCTTGAGCACCTGCTGCGCGGCATTCGTCGCTATCTGCGGCATCGTGCTGCTGTTTTACCAGTCCATCGGTGCGGCGCTGCAAGATATTCTGGGCGGCGGCAATGGCCATTTTCTGCTCGGTTTTATCCTGGCGCTGGTGGCTACCGTGTCGAGCACGGCAGGCAACGCCCTCGTCATGAAAGTGCGCGAACATTCGGGCAACGTGATGCTGACCATGGCCTGGACCATGCTGTGGGGCACCTTGATGGTGGCCACCTGGGCCATCGCCACGGGCCAGTCCTGGCAGCTGCCCACGCGCCCCAGTTACTGGATGGGATTGGTGTACCTGGCCATCTTCGGTTCGGTGATCGCATTCAGCGCGTATTTCACGTTAATCGCCCGCATCGGCACGCAAAAGACCGTGTATATCGGCGTCGTCACGCCCGTCATTTCCGTGCTGCTGTCGGTGCAGTTCGAACACTACCGGCCTGCCGCCATCGAATGGGTGGGCATGGTGCTGTGCCTGTCCAGCGTGGCCTGGGCCTTGACGTCGGGCGCGCGCAAGACGAGTACCATCGCTTCCCTTTCCACCACTCCATCAACAAAGGCAACATGAGCACCTCTTCCTCCCTCGCCATCCGTCCCGCGGCCGCATCCGACGTGGCCGCCATCTTCGGCATGATCCATGAGTTGGCCGTGTTTGAAAAACTCGAACACATGATGATCGCCAAGGAATCCATGCTGCACGACAGCCTGTTCGGCGCCCATCCCGCGTGCGAAGCGCTGGTCGGCGAGGAAAATGGTGCAGTCGTGACCTTCGCCCTGTTCTTCCATAATTTTTCCACCTTCCTGTGCCGCAAGGGCTTGTACCTGGAAGACCTGTACGTGAAGCAATCGGTGCGCGGCAAAGGCTATGGCAAGCAGATGCTGGTGGCGCTGGCGCAACTGGCCGTCGAACGCGATTGCGGCCGCTTCGAATGGTCGGTGCTGGACTGGAATGAAAACGCGATCAACTTCTACAAGGGCATGGGTGCGGACGTGATGCCGGACTGGCGCATCTGCAGGGTCGCTGGCGATGCCTTGACGCAATTGTCGGCGGGCACGCCAACATCGGCCTGATGGGGGAACTGTAAGCGTAAGTTCCAAAAAAAATCCCCGCGGGCTAGCGGCACCGCGGGGCAGAACCCATTGTCAAGTGGGAGGGGGAGAATGCAATCAACGGTTATCAATATAAACGCTGCCGCTTGCGATGGCGCAGACCTTTACATTTGCTTACCGGGCCTTACATTTGACTTAAATCCGCTAACCAAGTGTCACCCAGTGTCGCTCGGATGCCACTGATTATTTCCGTGGCTCAATCAATGTGCCGTGCAAGCCAATATGTTGTTGCGCAACCCCACTGCCACCCTGCGATTTTCTATAGATTTGGTACACTGTCAGGCAGGCGATGCAGCCAGCAACCACGGCAAAAATGACCATGCGACGCTCCTTGAGTATGCTTGAGGGAATCAGGCCTGCGGCTGATGATGACCAGGCGAACAGGGAAAATTCAGTGTGGCATCTTCGGCCTGGGAGACATTGCGGAAGATCAAACGCGCCAAAGTGACGGCACGCTGGCGTTTGATGCGACGCAAAATGGCGGCAATGCGCTCACACACAATGAACGAATCAATGAACGAATCGCATACGGGAGCCACATCATGAATGTTTCTGCCAAACCGCTCGTCATGAAAATCTACCGCGCCTACCTGCGCTCCCGCCTGGAGCGCTACACGCGCGACTTGCAAGCCATCGCCGAACAGCGCGAAAACGACTTCCAGGCCGAACGCATCCTGCACCAGGCCGTCGTCTCGGTGCGCTCGAAACTGCACTCGCTGTAACCGTGATACCGTCAGCGCTGCCGGCCGGCAACGGCCCAGCGCTCCACCAGCTCGAACAAGCCCTGCGTCAGCAAGGCCAGCACGGCTGCGGGGATCGCGCCGGCCAGCAGCATGTCGTTGTCATTGAGCGCCAGGCCGATGGTGATGCGTTCGCCGTAGCCGCCCGCACCGATGAAGGCGGCGATGGTGGCCGTGCCCACGCTCATCACGGCCGCCGTTTTCACGCCCGCCAGCATCACGGGCAAGGCCAGCGGCAAGTCCACGTGCAGCAGGCGGTCGCGCCGGCTCAAGCCCAGCGCCAGCGCCGCCATGCGCAAGCCTTGCGGCACCTGCAAGATGCCCGTGCACGTGTTGCGCACGATGGGCAGCAGCGCGTACACGAATAGAGCCACCAGCGCCGGCACGGTGCCGATCATGCCCAGCACGGGGATCAATATCGCCAGCAGGGCCAGCGAGGGCACCGTCTGCAGCACGCCGACGAAGGCCAGCACCGTCTGGCGCAGCGGCGCCGAAAACGCCGCCAGCACGCCCAGTGGAATGCCGATCAGACATGCCAAAGCCACCGACAACAGCACCAGGGTCAGATGCTGGCGCGTCAGGGTCCACAGATCGTCGCCGATGATTTTATCGAGCAGCTTGCCGCGCGCGGCGGCCGGTTTGTTCGCCTGCGTGCCGGAAGCCAGCCACTGCCGCGCCACGTCGGAAAAACGCTTGCCATCGATTTCCACGGCCGCATTCATGGCGATCATGTCGCTCTCGCTGATGCGTCCCTGCAACCCTTGCAACGCCAGCCATGCTGCGGGAAAGCGCTGCGGCACGTCGAGCCGGTACAACAGCATGGCGTCGTAGCGGGGAAAGTACTGCTGCGTGTCGGCCAGCACGCGCAAACCGTACTGGCGGATCTTCGCATCCGTCGAGTAAATATCGATCACGTCCACCTGGCGCTGCGCCAGCGCTTCATAAGCGATGCCGTGATCGAGTCCGCGCGGGCGCTGCGGCAAGCCATAACGCGTGGCCAGGCCTGGCCAGCCGTCGACCCGGCCGATGAATTCATGCGACAGGCCGAATTTCAGGGCCGGGTATTGGGCCAGTTGCGCCAGGCTGGCGATCGATTTTTCATCATGGCGCACTGCCAGCGCATAGGTATTGTTAAAGCCCAGCGGCACGGCCACGCCCAGGCCCAGCGCCGCCAGCTCGCGCCGCATCTGTTCCAGGCCGATGGCCTTGTCGTGCTTGAGGATTTCGCTGCCGATGGTGCCCATGTATTCGGCATACACGTCGATGCTGCCCGCCTGCAGCGCGGCCAGCACGATGGCCGTGTTGCCCAGGCCCTGGCGGTGCTGCGCCTGGACGTGCGGCGCGGCGCTCTGCTGGATGATTTCGCCGAGGATGTACGATTCCGTGAAGCGCTTCGAGCCCACCTTCAAGGTGCCGCCATCCTGGGCATGTGCAGGGGCGGCGGCAAAAACAAGCAACAACAGCAGGGAAGACAACGAGTAAACAACACGCACGCGGCGCTCCAGGGCGGATGATCAATCCGGCAAGCTTACCACCGGCGCGCGCCAGGCACCGCCATGCACCACGCCCGCGCACGGGTTCAGGCCCAGCGCATACGCCAGGTCGGCCGGGCGCGCGATGCGCCACAGGGCGAAATCGGCGCGCTTGCCCACCGCCAGGCTGCCCGTCCGATCCTGCAAACCCAGCGCGCGCGCCGCATGGATCGTGCAGCCGGCCAGTGCTTCCTGCGGCGTCAAGCGCCACAAGGTGCACGCCATGTTCATCGCCAGCAGCAAGGACGTCATCGGCGACGTGCCCGGGTTGCAATCGGTGGACACGGCCATCGGCACGCCGGCCGCGCGCAATGCCGCGACAGGCGGCGGCTGCGTCTCACGCAAAAAGTAATACGCGCCCGGCAGCAGCACGGCCACCGTGCCGTGTTGCGCCATGGCGGCGACGCCCTCTTCCGACAGGAATTCCAGGTGATCGGCCGACAGGCCATCGTAGCGCGCCACCAGCGCCGCGCCGCCCAGGTCCGACAACTGTTCCGCATGCAGTTTCACGGGCAGGCCCAGCGCCTGCGCCGCCTCGAACACCCGCTGCGTTTGCGCCGGCGTAAAGCCGATGCGTTCGCAAAACGCGTCGACGGCGTCGACCAGTCCATCGTTCGCCAACTGGGGCAGCATCTGCGCGCACAGCAGCTCGATATAAGAGTCGGCCTGGCCCGCATACTCGGGCGACAGCGCGTGCGCACCGAGGAAGGTGGTGCGCACAGTGACCGGCAGCTGTTCCCCTATCCTGCGCGCCACGCGCAGCATCTTCGCCTCGCTGTCCGCGTCGAGGCCATAGCCGGACTTGATCTCCAGGGTCGTTACGCCCTCGGCCAGCAGCGCCAGCACGCGGGGCAGGCTTTGCCGCAGCAATTCGTCGTCGCTGGCCGCACGCGTGGCACGCACGGTGGACATGATGCCGCCGCCGGCGCGGCTGATGTCTTCATAGCTGGCACCATTCAGGCGTGCCTCGAATTCGTCGCTGCGGTTGCCCGCGTGGACGATGTGCGTATGGCAGTCGATCAGCCCGGGCGTCAGCCAGCAGCCCTGGCCGTCGTGCAGCACCGCGCCGCTGGCCGGCAGCTCGTCGCCGGGGCCGAACCACGCGATGCGGCCATCCTTGACGGCGATGGCCGCGTCCAGCAGCTCGCCATAGCCATGCTCCATGGTGGCCAGGTGAACGTTGTGGATGACCATATCCCAGTCTTGCATGGCGGTTTCCTTCCTAGATGAACAGGTCGACGCGGAACACGGCCGTGCGCTGCAAGGCGTCGAGCCGCCAGTCCGGCGCATCGTCGGCGTCGAGCAGCAGCGCGTCGTGGCGGGCCAGCGCGAACTGCTGCTCGCCACCGCGTGCCAGCACGTGGCCTTCGCCGGCGACGAACAGCAGGGTCGCCGCGCTGCGCCGCGCCAGCTTGCCCGGCGCCATGATTTTTTCCAGCTGGTGGCGGCAGCGGTCGCGCCGCGTCATCACATTGAAATCCGTCGTCGGCCCCTTGACCTGCGCAACCACGGCCGCTTCGCCGGGAAACCACAGCATCGGTTGCGCCGCGCTCAAGGTCACCTTGCGCGCGCCATCGAGCGTCAGCTGCACACTGTCGCCATCGACCAGCATCAGACTGCGGTCGATGCCGGGAAAGCTGGAAAATGGCCCGCTGGCCGTGATCGTCGCCAGGCTGATGCGCCAGTCGAAATCGTCGAAGCCGGCGCCCGGGGGAGCAATCGCGATTTCCGTCGTGCTGCCGCCGCCGTTTTTCCACGGCGCGGCGCACAGGTATTCCTGCGGGATGAAGGTTGCCATCAGAGCGCCCTCAGTTGCGCCAGGGTGCGCTTGTAGGCTGTGGCGATGGCGTCCTGCGCCACGTGGCGCCCATCGCGCACCTGCCACTGGCCGCCGCACAGCACGTCGCGTACCAGGTTGTCGTTGCCGCAGAAAAGTACGCTGCCCAGCACATCGGCGATGGCCACGCCGCACAGGTTCACATGCGCGTCGTCGAGCACCAGCAAGTCGGCACGGCAGCCCGGCGCCAGCGCACCGAGCTTGCGCCCGGATGCCTGCGCGCCGCCCTGCAAGACCGTTTGCCACAGATAGTCGCCCACATGGCGTTCATCCGGCGTGGCGGCCACATTGCGCTGCTGGCGCTGCAAGCGCTGGCCATATTCGAGCCAGCGCAATTCCTCCACGGGCGACTGCGACACGTGGCTGTCGCTGCCGACGCCGAAACGCCCGCCGGCGGCGATGAATTCGGCCAGCGGGAACAGGCCGTCGCCCAAGTTCGCTTCCGTCGTCGGGCACAGGCCCGCGACGGCGCCGCTGGCGGCCATCAACGCGACTTCATCGGGCTGCACGTGCGTGGCATGCACGAGGCACCAGCGCGCATCGACGCCGACCTGATCGTACAAATACTGCACCGGGCGCAGGCCGGTGACATCGAGACTCTGGCGCACTTCGCCCTGCTGCTCGGCGATGTGGATGTGAATGGGACGGTCCGCAGGCAGCGCTTGCGCCACTGCGCGGATCTGCGCCACGCCGGCCGCGCGCAGGGAATGGGGCGCAAAGCCCACCTCCACCTGCCCGCCGCGCTGCGGCGCCAGCGCTTCGACGATGCGCAGCACGTCATCCGCACCGGTGCGAAAGCGCGCCTGCTCGGGCTTGAGGGGTTGTGCGCCGAAACCCGCATGGCTGTACAGCACGGGCAGCATGGTCACGCCGATGCCGCTGAGGCGCGCCGCGGCCAGCACCCGTTCCGCCGTTTCGGCGGGGCGCGCATACAGCGCGCCGGCCGCATCGCGCTGCAGGTAGTGAAATTCACAGACGGCCGTGTAGCCGTGGCGCAGGCATTCGGCAAACAGCTGTGCGGCGATGGTTTCCATCTGCTGCGGTGTGATGTGGTGCGCGAAACGGTACATCAGGTCGCGCCAGGTCCAGAAGCTGTCCAAGCCATCCCCGGCGACTTCCGTCATGCCGCCCAGCGCCCGCTGGAACGCATGCGAATGCAGGTTGACCATGCCGGGCAAGACATATTCGGCCACTTCCGCGCCAGGCGGCGCTGCGGTGTTGTCCGCCACCGCCGTCAGATCGCCGGCCGCATCCCATTCCAGCAGCACGTCGCGGCGCCAGCCTTGCGGCAGCAGCGCGTGGCGGGCAAACAAACAGCCGCTCAACGCGCCACCCATGCCACGGCCGCTTTCATCATCTGACGCAGCAGCGGCTGCACCTGCGCCGCCAGGTCGGGCCGGTAGCCAAACGGCGCCGTCTCGTCCATGTACAGACACTGGCACATCTCCAGCTGGATCGCATGCACGCGGCTGTCCGGCTGGCCGTAATGGCGCGTGATGTGGCCGCCCTTGAAGCGGCCATTCAAGGCCACGGTAAATGTATCCTGCGCGCGCGCGATATCGACCACGGCCGACGTCAGGCCACTATCGCAGCTGGCGCCATCGGCCGTGCCGAAGTTCAGGTCCGGCAGCTTGCCGTCAAAGAAGCGCGGCACATGCGAGGCGATGGAATGGGCATCCCACAGCACCACGGCGCCATGCACGCGCAGCAGCCGGTCCAGTTCCGCGCGCAGCTGCGCGTGATACGGCGCCCAGTAGCGCTGCAGCCGGCGCTGCACATCGGCCGCATCGGGTTCCTTGCCGGCCAGGTACAGCGGCTCACGGTGGAAGGTATCGCTGGGCAGCAAGCCCGTCGTATCCTGGCCCGGATACAGATTCGTGTCTTCCTGCGGGCGATTCAAGTCGATGGTGTAGCGTGACCAGCGCGCCGACAGCACGGACGCATCCATCTCCTGCAAAAAGCCATACAGTTCGCGCAAATGCCAGTCCGTATCGGCCTTGACCAAGGCCTGGGGCGTCATGCGCGCGGCGATATCGTCGGGTATGTCGGTGCCCACGTGGGGCATCGACACGAGCAGCGGGATGCTGCCTTCGTTGAAGCGGAAATCCATGCTTGTCTCCTTGCGCCCGCTCAGGCGTACAGCGGGGCGAACAAATTCTTGCACTTGCTGCTCAACTCACCCTGCAGCACCATCTGCTTGGCCGCTTCGATATCGGGCGCGAAGAAGCGGTCGGCGTCGAAGAACGGCACTTTCTGGCGCAGCTGCTGGTGTACATGTTCGAGGTGCGGCGAGGTTTTCAGCGGACGGTGGAAATCGATGCCCTGGGCGGCGGCCAGCAGCTCGATGCCGACGATGACGGCCGTGTTGTGCGCCATGTCGTCCAGGCGGCGCCCGGCGAACGTGGCCATGCTCACATGGTCTTCCTGGTTGGCGGAAGTGGGCAGGCTGTCGACGCTGGCCGGATGGGCGAGCGACTTGTTTTCCGACGCCAGCGCGGCAGCCGTCACGTGGGCGATCATGAAGCCGGAATTGACGCCCGGGTCGCGCACGAGAAACGGCGGCAAGCCGGAAAGCGTGGCGTCGATCAGCAGCGCGATGCGGCGCTCAGCCAGCGCGCCGATTTCAGCAATCGCCAGCGCCAGCGTGTCGGCCGCAAAGGCCACCGGCTCGGCGTGGAAATTCCCGCCCGAGACGATCTCCGCCTGCCCGTTCGGGCCATCCTGGAAGATCAGCGGATTGTCCGTGACGGCATTGGCTTCGATCAGCAGGGTGCGGCCGACGTTACCGATCAGGTCCAGGCAGGCGCCCATGACTTGCGGCTGGCAGCGCAGGCTGTACGGATCCTGCACGCGCTCGTCGCCTTCCAGGTGCGAGGCGCGGATGGCGCTGTGCGCCACCAGTTGGCGGTACATCTGCGCGGCCAGGATCTGCCCCGGCTGCCCGCGCACGGCATGCACACGCGCGTCGAAAGGCGAGTCGCTGCCCTTGGCCGCATCGAGCGACAGTGCGCCCGTGACCATGGCCGCTTCCAGCAGGCGCTCGGCCATGAACAAGCCATGCAGCGCCAGCGCGTTCGACACCTGCGTACCGTTGATCAGCGCCAGGCCCTCTTTTGCCGCCAGCACGACGGGTGCGATGCCGGCCTGCGCCAGCGCTTCGGGCGCCGCCATCAATTCACCGTTGACGCGCACCTCACCCACGCCCAGCATGGCCAGGGTCATGTGCGACAGCGGCGCCAGGTCGCCCGAGGCGCCGACGGAACCCTTGGCGGGAATGGCCGGCATGATGCCCGCGTTGTACAGGGCGATCAGGGTGTCGACGATCAGCGGGCGCACGCCGGAATAGCCGCGCGCCAGGCTGCCGATCTTCATCAGCATGATCAGGCGCACGACGGCGTCCGACAGCAGTTCGCCCGTGCCAACGGAGTGCGACAGGATCAGGTTGCGCTGCAATTGCTCGAGTTTTTCATCGGGGATGCGCGTCTTGGCCAGCAAGCCGAAGCCCGTGTTGATGCCATACGCCGCATCGCCCTTGGCGACGATGGCTTGCACGGCGGCGGCCGACGCCTCGATGACGGGATAGGCTTCGGCGGCGAGAATCAGTTTCGCGGGGGCGGCCCACACGGCGCGCAGGTCGCCCAGGGTCATCGCGCCCGGTTTCAGGGTCCAACTTTTGGAGTGCTGTGTCATGTTTGCTTTCACTTCGTATTAAGCATCGGCAGGTTCAGATTGTTGCGCTTGGCGCAGGCGGCCGCTGTTTCGTAGCCGGCATCGGCATGGCGCATCACGCCCGAACCGCTGTCGTTGACCAGCACCCTGGCCAGGCGTTTCGCCGCGCTTTCCGTGCCGTCGGCCACGATGACCATGCCCGCATGCTGAGAATACCCCATTCCCACGCCGCCGCCATGGTGCAGCGAGACCCAGGTGGCGCCGCCGGCCGTGTTGAGCATGGCGTTGAGCAGCGGCCAGTCGGAAACGGCGTCCGTGCCGTCCTTCATGCTTTCCGTCTCGCGGTTCGGGCTGGCGACGGAGCCCGTATCGAGGTGGTCGCGGCCGATGACGATGGGGGCCTTCAGCTCGCCCGTGCGCACCATCTCGTTGAAGGCCAGGCCGGCGATGTGGCGCTCGCCCAGTCCCAGCCAGCAGATGCGCGCCGGCAGGCCCTGGAAGGCGATGCGCTCGCGCGCCATGTCCAGCCAGTGGTGCACCTGCTTGTGGTGCGGGAACAGCTCCTTGATCTTCGCATCCGTTTTATAGATGTCTTCCGGGTCGCCCGACAGCGCCACCCAGCGGAACGGCCCGCGCCCTTCGCAAAATTGCGGGCGGATGTAGGCGGGCACGAAGCCGGGGAAGTCGAAGGCGTTCTGCACGCCCTGGTCGAACGCCACCTGGCGGATGTTGTTGCCATAGTCGACAGTGTGCACGCCCATGGCGTGGAAATCGAGCATCGCTTGCACGTGGGCGGCGCAGGAATCGGCGGCCGCCACCGTCAGGCGCGCGTGGCGCTGCGGATCCTGCTGCGCCGCCTTCCAGTCCGACACGCTCCAGCCGCGCGGCAGATAGCCGTTGACCAGGTCATGCGCGGACGTCTGGTCCGTCACCAGGTCCGGTACCAGGCCGCCCGCTTTCGCGCGGCGCACCAGTTCCGGCAGCACTTCGGCCGCGTTGCCCAAGAGGCCAATGGAGATCGCTTCCTTGCGTTCGGTATGATATTTGACCAGTTCCAGCGCTTCGTCCAGGCTGGCCGCCTGCTTGTCCAGGTAGCGCGTGCGCAGACGGAAGTCGATGCTGCTTTGCTGACATTCGATATTGAGCGAGACGGCGCCCGCCATGGTGGCGGCCAGCGGCTGCGCGCCGCCCATGCCGCCCAGGCCCGCCGTCAGGATCCAGCGCCCGCCCCAGTCGCCGCCGAAATGCTGGCGGCCCGCTTCGGCGAAGGTTTCATACGTGCCTTGCACGATGCCCTGCGTGCCGATGTAGATCCAGCTGCCGGCCGTCATCTGGCCGTACATGAACAGGCCTTGCCGATCGAGTTCGTTGAAGTGTTCCCAGTTTGCCCATTTCGGCACCAGGTTGGAGTTCGCGATCAGCACGCGCGGCGCATCCGCGTGGGTCTGGAACACGCCCACCGGCTTGCCGGACTGGATCAGCAAGGTCTGGTCGTCTTCCAGTTCGCGCAAGGAGGCGAGGATCTGATCGAAACAGGCCCAGTTGCGGGCCGCGCGGCCGATGCCGCCGTAGACGACCAGGTGCTGCGGATTTTCCGCCACTTCCGGGTCCAGGTTGTTTTGCAACATGCGGTAGGCCGCCTCGGCCTGCCAACTCTTGCAAGCCATGACCGTGCCGCGCGGGGCGCGGATGGTACGGCTGGCATCAAAGCGTGGATCGGTGTCCATTGTGCTGTTCATGCTGTCTCCTCGTAGGGTGCGAGCGGACATGCGTGGTCCGCTCTGGTACTTCCAGCATAGGTTGTCTATACAACCAAGTCAACAGGTTTTCTTTGGGGTCAGACCCCAGCCTTTATTTTTTCTCGTACACGCGCTTGCCCGCCACCCACGTCTGCAGCACCTGCATCTTGCCAATCGCGGTTGGCGCCACGGTGAACAGGTCCTGGTCGACGACGATGAAATCGGCCCATTTGCCCGCTTCCAGGGTGCCGATGACCTTTTCCTGGTGCGCCGCCCAGGCCGCGTCCAAGGTGAAGCAGCGCAGCGCTTCCGTCACCGTCATCGCTTGCTGCGGATACCAGCCGCCAGCCGGAACTCCTTCGCTGTTTTGCCGCGTGACGGCCGCGTGGATGCCCTCGAACGGGTTCGGCGACTCGATGGGGAAGTCCGATCCGCAGGCGATGCGCGAACCCTGTTTGAGGAAGGTGCGCCACGCATACGCGCCCTTGATGCGCTCGTGGCCCACGCGCTGCTCCGCCATGTTCTGGTCGGACGTGGCGTGCGTCGGCTGCATCGACGGCACGATGCCCAGCGCCTTGAAACGGGGGATGTCGCTCAACTGCACCACCTGCGCGTGCTCCATGCGGTGGCGCAGGCCCACGCTGCGGTATTGCGCGGTCAAGGCTGCATAGCCGTCGAGGATTTGATGGTTGCCCGCGTCGCCGATGGCGTGCACGTTCACCTGGTAGCCGGCGCGCATGGCTTTTTCCATCTTCGCGCGCATGGCGGCGTCCGGGTAGAACAGCAGGCCGCTGGTAGAGGGATCGTCGCTGTACGGCGCCAGCAAGGCAGCGCCGCGGCTGCCCAGGGCGCCATCGGACAGCAGTTTCACGGCGCGCAAGGCGTACATATCGCGCGCATAGCTGGTCAAGGGACCATTTTTCGCCAGCGCGTCGAAGTCTTCCGTCGTGTCGGCAATCATGCCGTACACGCGCACCGTCAGCTTGCCGTGGTCCGCATAATCGCGGAACAGCCGGTCCTGCATCTGGCCGATGCCCGCATCGTGCACGCTGGTCAGGCCCACTCGCGACAGCTGCGCCAGCGCGCCATCGAGGGCGGCACGGTTTTCCACGTCGCCCGGCTTGGGCAGTACGGCATCCATCAAGTCCATGGCACTGTCGACCAGAACGCCGGTGGCGTTGCCCTGTGCATCGCGTTCGATCTTGCCGCCCGCCGGATCCGGCGTATCGCGCGTGATGCCGGCCAGTGCCAGCGCACGGCTGTTGGCCCAGCCCGCGTGACCATCGACCCTGCGCAGCCACACGGGCCGCGCGCTTTCCGCCGCATCAAGTTCCGCCGCCGTGGGGAAGCGCCCCAGCTTCCATATTTCCTGATTCCAGCCATTGCCGACGACCCAGCTGCGTTCCGGATGTGTGCGCGCGAAGTCGCCCACGGCCTGCACGGCGGCCGGCAGCGACGCGGAACCGTACAGCATGACGCCGCTGGCAATCGTCCCCAGGCCGAACACGTGGCCATGTGCGTCGATCAGGCCAGGCAGCACGGTTTTTCCCTGCACGTCGACGTGGGTCGCGCCCTTGGCCGCCTTGCGTTTCACCTGCGCGGCGCTGCCGACGGCGAGCAGCTTGCCCGCATCGTCAAAGGCCAGCGCCGTGAAGCGCACCACCTTGCCATGTGCATCGAGCGTGTAGCCGTTGGCGTTATCGATGACGGTATCGGCGTGGGCGTAAACGTGGGTCAGGGCGCCCAGGCAGGCGAGAACGAGCAAGGTACGGCGCGGGATCGGCATTTTCATCTCCAAGTCTTGAATGAAAAGACGAGTGTATAGAAATTGGCAAAATGGTCAATCAGGCAGCGTGAGGTTCCCGTACCATCAGCCAGTAACCGCAGCCCGTGACGGCTTCCTCATACCGCCCCGCCACCACGAAGCCCAGACGGGCGTAGAACGGCAGGCTGCGTTCGTTGTACGTCTCCAGGAAGCACGCGGCACCGGCCGCATCGACGGCCGCCAGGCCAGGCGCCAGCACGGATGCGCCCAGTCCCCGGCCCTGTGCGGCGGGATCGATGCCGGCGATCGACAGATACCACGCATCCTGCAGACCATGCGGCGCCAGCGCGTGTTCCATATTCTCGACGATGGCAGTGAAATGCGCGAAGCCGCACTCCCCCAGCAGCGCGCGCAACGCTGCTTCGCGCTGCGCATACGCGGCCTGGCGCAGGGCCGTAGGCGTGTCCGTCGTCCAGATCGCGGCACCATTGCCGACCTCATTGCACACATCGCCAGCCAGGTCTACACGGCCCGCCTGCTCCCCCTCGGCCAGCGCCAGCGCGAAGTACGCTTCCAGCATCGCCAGCCGCGCCGCTTCGTCCTCGCCGCACGCCACCGTGACGGTGCGGTAGAAAGGGTCGCCGATCAGGGCGGCGGCCAGGCTGCGGGCGGTGCGGGAGGTTTCGGCGGAAAATGGGCTGGACATGGTTCTCTTTCTTTTTTTGGAAACGCCCGGCATCTTAGCGCAAGCGCGCAGGCCTTGCGCCTGGCCAATATCACCACAGGCCTGCACTGGTATTTCATGTGGAGCACCATGGCCGAGCACCATGTCACGCGACCTTACCTGGCCCCGTCCTCCGGCTTTTGCGCCGGCGCCCTGAACCATTCCTCCGGCGGCACCACCTGCGATTCTTTCGGATCATCGATGTAGTGCGGCGAGGTGATCTGCACGTCGAATTCGTTGAAGACGTCGATGATGTTCTGGTGCAAGCGGTTCAGCACTTCGGCGCGCTGGCGGGGGACTTCGGCGCTGGCGTAGGCGACAAGGCGGTATTGCACATAATAGTCTTGCAGGGCCAGTTGCATCACGTACGGTTTTGGCGAAGTGGACAGTTCCGGCGTGCGCGAGGCCGCCAGTTCCAGCATGGCGTGCACTTGCCGCCACGGCGTGGCATAGCCGATGGTGACGGTGGAGTCGAGCACGAAGCCGCCGCCGGGCTGGGCGCGCGAATAGTTCTTTGTCGTTTGCGACATCACCCACGCGTTCGGCAAGGCGACCTCTTCGCCCAGGCCCGTGCGCAGGCGCGTCTCGAACATGCCCACATCGACCACCGTGCCTTCGCTGTCGCCCACGCGCACATATTCACCCTTGCGCAGGGCGCGCGTGTACATCAGGATCAGGCCGCTGGCGCCCTGCCCCACGATGCTCGACGCGCCGATCGACACCATCAGGCCGACCAGCACGGACAGGCCCTGGAAGGCCGCCGTGTGCGAGCCGGGCAGATATGGATACGCCATGGCCAGCGCGAACAGCCAGATCACCACGCTGGCGATGCGGCGCGTCGGCAGGGCCGTGTCCTTGTCCAGCCAGCCGATTTGCAGTTCGCCGCTTTCCACGCGCTTGAACAGCGAGGCGGCCGTGGCGGCGATCAGGCGCGCGATGGCAAAGATCACGCAGACCAGCACCAGCCCCGGCAAGGCGCCAATGATGGCGTGGAAGACGTCGGCGGCCACGTCGAACAGATAGCCGCTCAGGCTTTCGCCCCAGGAGCGCGTGTAGGGCAAGCGGCCCAGCACGAAGGCGGCCCACAGATACGTGGCCATCAGGCGCAAGCCCCACAGCACGGCGCTCAGCAGTTGATACGCAAAGGCGATGTAGTGTTCGGCATCGAGCACGCGCACGTTTTTCAGGCGCACGTCGCGCAGGCGCGAGGCCAGCAGGATGCCGCTGCGGCGCTTGGCCCAGCGATAGAAGCGCGTCAAGCCCATCCACACGAGCCAGAATACGAGGGTGGCGGCCGCGCACACGGCGGCGGCGATCGCCAGGTAGCGCCAGCTGCTCTGCTCGCGGTAGTCAAACACAGCCTTGCTCAGTTCGCCGGCCGCCGCTTTCGCCACGCTTTCCGTGGTGTCGCCCGCCAGCAGGTTGACGTCGCCGGGCACGACGACGAACAGCTGCACGCCATCGAGCAGCACTTGCGTGCCTTCGGGAATCATGCGCGTGCTCGCCTGCAACGGGCCGTTTTTCGCCAGCACGCTTTCCAGACGGCGCTGCGCTCCGATGGCCCGCTCATCGGGCGGATAGCCGGCCAGCGCGGCGCGGAAGACGAATACCTTGCGGTTGGCAAACATCAGCGGCGCCGTCCTGGCTGCGGCTTGCGACGGCGCCACGACGGTCCCGGCCTCCGCAACGAGCGCGGGCACGCCATCGTCCGCATGGGCTGAGGGCAGCAGGAAAATGGTCAACAGGCACAACAGGCGGAGCAACGCGGACATGGCGGAAATGAAAGAGTGACAAGGAGTAGCCATCATGCCATGTAATCCTGGAAACTCAAGGATCACACGTACTGCTCAGCTCGCATCATGGAAAATGATGCCCAGGGTGTGGCGCAAGCCCGAACGCAGGCGCGACACGCCGTGGCGCATGTTGACGCGGTAGGTGCCCCGCGTGCCGTTCACGGGGCGCAGCGCGACGGGAAAGAGGACGGCGTCGCCCTGCGCCAGCGGCACCACTTCGGCGCGCGACTGCATGCGCGGGCGCTGCTCCGTCAGCACGAACTCGCCGCCTGTGAAATCGTCTTGCGGGCGCGACAGCAGCACGGCCAGTTGCAGCGGAAACACGTGCTCGCCATACAAGTCCTGGTGCAAACAGTTGTAATCGCCTTCGCGGTAGCGCAGCAGCAGAGGCGTGGGCAGGGTTTGTCCGGCCGCATGGCAGCGCGCGAGGAAATCGGCGTGGCTGGATGGAAAGCGCGTCCCGATGCCCAGGGCGGCGTGCCAGCGGTTGGCAATCGCCGCCAAGGGGGAATACAAGCCCGTGCGCAAGGCGGCCACCACGTCCGGCAGCGGATGCGCCCAATACTGGTACTCGCCCTGTCCAAAGCCATGGCGCTGCATCACGACCTTGCTGCGAAAGCGCGACGCGTCGTCGTACTGTGCCGCCAGCGCCGCGCACTGCGCGGGATCGAGCAAGCCCGGCACGACGGCGCAGCCATGCGCATTCAGCTCATCTTCGATCCGCTGCCAATCGAGCGCCCTCACCGCTCGCCCTCGCGCTCGAGCAATGCCTGCTTGCGCTCCAGGCCCCAGCGGTAGCCGGACAAGGCGCCATCGTTGCGCACCACCCGGTGGCAGGGGATGGCGACGGCCAGCGCATTCGCGGCGCAGGCACCGGCCACGGCGCGCGCGCCTTGCGGGGCGCCGATGCGGCGGGCCAGCTCGGCATAGCTGACCGTGCTGCCGGCGGGAATCTCGCGCAAGGCTTGCCAGACGCGCTGCTGAAACACGGTGCCGCGCACGTCGAGCGGCAAGTCCAGGCCGATAGCTGGCGCCTCGACCAGGCCGACCACCTGCGCCACCGTCTGTTCATAGTCGGCTTCCGCGCCGCGCAGCTCGGCT
This sequence comes from Janthinobacterium sp. NKUCC08_JDC, assembly GCF_019345575.1. Classification (NCBI taxonomy): domain Bacteria; kingdom Pseudomonadati; phylum Pseudomonadota; class Betaproteobacteria; order Burkholderiales; family Oxalobacteraceae; genus Janthinobacterium; species Janthinobacterium sp. NKUCC08_JDC. The sequence continues at coordinate 487,114 of NZ_JAHKQW010000002.1, forward strand.
TGCGGGAAGCGGTCCTGCAAGTCGCGCAGCAGCACTTCCGGATCGTCATCGATAAGGATGGCGCAAATGCCCTTGTCCGTGCTGGCCACGAGGATGGCGCCCAGCGAGCAGGCGCCGATGGCAAAGCGGATCACGGCGCCGCTGCCGCCAGCGCGAAAGGCGCCCGGCGTCATGCCCAGCAAACCGGGCGTGGCCGCATACAGGCGGCCGCTGGAATTGAAGCCGGCCGCATACAAGGTTTCCGTGACGTTCGCTTCGCCCTGCAAGCCGGCCTTGAGGCGCTCGCCGCGCCGCGCCGCCGCATACGCTTTCGGCGTGATGCCCGTGTGCGCCTTGAAGACGCGGTGGAAGTGAAAGCGGCTCATGCCGGCGGCCTGTGCCAGGCTGTCCAGATCGGGCAGCTCGTCGCTGGCGTCGATCAAACGGCAGATGTCGGCCACGATGGCCGCCTGGCGCTGGGCCAGCGGCGGCAAATTCGGCTTGCAGCGCAAACAGGGGCGAAAGCCGGCCGCCTCCGCTTGTTCGCAACTGGCGTGGAAAGCCACGTTGCGGCGCAAGGCGGGACGCGCGGCGCAGGAAGGCCGGCAATACACGCCCGTCGTGCGTACCGAGTAATAAAAGACGCCGTCGGCATCAAGCGCGCGCCGCTGCAGGGCATCCCAGCGTTCATCGTCAGTCAGGTAAGCGTGTTCCATGGCGAACTCCGTGCAAGTCAATATTAAGAGCCTATCCCAGTAGATGAATACATCTCCTACTGGGATAGTCTCCAAGTCACCAGCATAGCCAGCACCCGCGCGCGCCACACTCCGGCGCTTGCTTTTGAATTCAAAAAAAGGCTGGCGGCAGGCATCGTGCTCGGTGCTAAAATCGGCCATCGCGCCTCCAGCCGGCGGCGTGCCCTGCCCGCGCCCCGGAGAAACCGCATTGGACGATCACAATACACAAGAAAATACGCCCATTTTCCAGCGCATCAAGGATTTTCTGCTGGCCGGTATCGCCGCCGGACGCTGGAAGGAAGGCGACGTGATTCCATCCGAGCAAGCACTGGTAAAACAATTCGGCGTCTCGCGCATGACGGTCAATCGCGCCGTGCGCGAACTGACGAGCGAACAGGTGCTGACGCGGCGCCAGGGTTCCGGCACCTATGTGGCGCAGCAAAAATACCAGGCGACCTTGTTGGAAATCAAGAGTATCGCCGATGAAGTGCGCGCGCGTGGACATATCCACCGCAGCAGCTTGCAGTTGCTGGAACGCACCAAGGCGTCCGACTTGCTGGCCAAGCAATTCGGCCTGTTGCCCGAGCACCCGCTGTTCCACTCGCTGATCGTGCATTTTGAAAACGGCGTACCGATCCAGGTGGAAGACCGCTGGGTCAATCCCGAGTGCGCGCCCGATTACATGACACAGGATTTTTCCAGCATCACGCCGAACGAATACCTGATGGCGGCCGCGCCCCTGCAAGGCGCCACCTACAGCATCGAAGCGCTGTCGGCGCCGCGCGACATCGCCGAAATGCTGGCCATCGACACGAAACAGCCATGCCTGGTGCTGCGCCGCCAGACGCGCTCGGGCGGCAAGATCGCCTCGATCGCCACCATGTGGCATCCCGGACACCGATATCAGTTCGCCGGCAGTTTTACCTGAGGTCATACAACGCCATTCCGTAGCACGATTTCGCGCCAACTTTCTCTCAGATTCTCACCAAACCGCAAAAAAAACAGCCATTCCGGGGCAAAAAAAATCCCGTTTTGGCTGTTTCAGAACTTAACTACTGCGAGCAAATATTCGATGCTATAGTTGCCGCCAGAAAGCGCCGCAGGCGTTTATTTGAGCGCGCATCATGCACTGTCAGCCCAGTTCCATCATGCCCCAGAAAGGGATGCATTTGTCGTATTGCAGCCACACGAGTTTCAGCGCATCACGCCCCCGGCGCCCTGCGCTGCACCGGCTCGCTCATACGATGCTGGCAGCAGGCATGGCGCTTTCGTTGCCGGTGCAGGCGGCGGTACACGGCATGGCGCCAACAGTGCTGTGGCCGTACGCTGCCGCCAGCGCCACCGCCCTGGCGGGAGTGGCTTGTTGGCAAGCATGGCGGCTGCGGCAACAGTTGCGCCGCCTGCTCTTGCCCGCGCATGCCCTGGCGGAACAGGATGCGGGGCAAGCCTTGCGCGGTGCGGCCCTGGCTGGCTGGACCTGGCGGCGCCAGTCCGGGCGGCTGCAGTTCGCGCCCCAGTACCAGGACGTGCTGGGCGACAAGAGCGCCAAGCTCGACCATACACTGGACGAGTGGCTGGCCGAAGTGCACCGCGACGACCGCGCGCGCCTGAGCCTGGCATTTCGCCAGCATCTGGACGGCCAGGCGCCCGGCACCTTCAATTGCGAATTCCGTTTGCGCCACAGCGACGGCCACTGGCGCTGGCTGCTGGCGCGCGGCGCTGTGCTGACACGCGCTTCGGATGGCGCCGCCACGCAGGCCAGCGGCATCATCTGCGATATCAGCGAACGCAAGCAGGACGAGCAATCGCGCATGCGCTCGATGCTGGAAGCGGCGCCCGAAGCCATGCTGGTGGCCGACGTCGAGGGTAAGGTGCATTACGCCAACCAGATCGGCGCGCGCTGCTTCGGCTATCCGCTGGCCGAATTGACGGGTATGTCGCTGGAGCAATTGGTACCGGAAAGCACGGCCAGCCATTCCGTGGGCGACCCGCAAGCGCGGCACAGCCTGCCGGGCCGGGTAATGATGGCGCGCCGCCGCGACGGCACGCATTTTCCTGCCAAGGTCAGCCTGTCGCCGCTGCGCATGGCCGGCCAGGTGTTTTCCATCGTCTCGCTGCGCGACATGACGCAGCGGCAACGCGCCGAGGAAGCGCTGCACGCGAGTTCGGAACGCTACCGCCTGATCGTGCAGACGGCCGCCGAAGGCATCTGGATGACGGGTGCGGACGGCAAGACCACCTTCGTCAACCCGAAGATGGCGCACATGCTCGGCTACACGGTGCAGGAAATGCTGGGCCGTCCCCTGCTCGACTTCATGGACCGCGACAGCCAGCTGCTGATGCAGCGCCGCCTGGCCAGCCACGGCAGCTTCGCCAGTCAGCCGGACCAGGTCGATTTCCGCTTCTTCCGCAAGGATCAGTCCAGCCTGTGGGGCTTGCTGTCGAGCACCAGCATCCAGTCGGACAACGGCGAGCCGGGCGGCACCCTGGCGATGATCACCGACATCACGGAACGGCGCCAGGCGTCGATCGCGCTGTCGAACTCGAGCCAGCGCATGGCGTCCGTGTTTGGCGCCGTGACGAATGGCCTGGTGGTGCAGGACAGCCACGGCCACATCCTGGAAAGCAACGCCGCCGCCGAGCGCATGCTGGCGGCCAGTCCTGCCGGCAACACCCTGTGGCAAGCCATCCACGAGGACGGTTCCCCCTTCGACCAGCGCAGCCATCCCGTGCACATTACCCTGTCGACGGGTGTCGCCATGCGCGACGTGCTGATGGGCGTGCAGCAGCCGGACGGCAGCCTGTCGTGGTTGTCCGTAAATACCGAGGCCATCCGCGATGAATACGGCAAGGTGGGCATGGTGGTGGCCAGCCTGACGGACATCACGTATCACAAGCGCAGCGAAAGCGCCTTGCGCGAACTCAATGAACATCTGGAAGAGCGCGTGGCGCAGCGTACCGAACAGCTCGACCAGGCCAAGCAGGTGGCCGAGGAAGCGAGCCTGGCAAAGGGACAATTCCTGGCCAACATGAGTCATGAAATCCGCACGCCGATGAATGGCGTGATCGGCATGGCGTATCTGGCCCTCAAAACGGATCTGGAACCGCGCCAGCGCGACTACCTGGAAAAAATCCGTTTTGCCGGAGAACACTTGCTGGGCATCATAGACGACATCCTCGACATCTCGAAAATCGAGGCGGGCAAGCTGGAGATCGAGCGCGTCAACTTCAGTTTCGACCACGTCGTGCAAACCCTGATGACGGTGGTGGCGCCGCGCGCCGCCGGCAAGAACCTGGAACTGCTGTTCGAAATCGACCCGCAATTGCCAGCCGTGCTCGTGGGCGACCCGTTGCGCCTGGGGCAAGTGCTGATCAACTACGCCAATAACGCCATCAAGTTCAGCGAACAGGGCAGCATTACCGTGAAAGTGCGCAAGGTCGTGGCGGACGCGAAGCACTGCCTGGTGCGCTTTGAAGTGTGCGACCACGGCATCGGCCTGTCGCAAGATGAAATGAGCAAGCTTTTCCAGTCCTTCCAGCAAGCCGACACGTCCACCACGCGCGAATATGGCGGCACGGGTCTGGGCCTGGCCATCTGCAAGCAGCTAGCGCAGCTGATGGGCGGCGATGTCGGCGTCGATAGCCGCCCCGGCGCCGGCAGCACCTTCTGGTTCACGGCCAACCTGGGCATTTCCGACCAGGCGGCACCGGCCATGCTCGACAGCATGGTGCAGACGGCGGCGGCCATGCGCGCCAGCGCCGACGCGGCCCTGGTGATGCGCACGCTCAAGCATGCGCGCATCCTGCTGGTGGAAGACAATACGTTCAACCAGCAAGTGGCGCTGGAATTGCTGGAAGAAGCGGGCGCTTCCGTCTGCCTGGCCAACAATGGCGAAGAAGCGCTCGATTTGCTGCGCCAGACGCAGTTCGACTGCGTGCTGATGGACGTGCAGATGCCGCTGATGGATGGCTTGCAAGCGACGCGCCACATCCGCGCCGACCCGCAGCTGGCGCATTTGCGCGTGCTGGCCATGACGGCCACGGCCACCAGCGAAGACCGCGTGCGCTGCCTGGACGCGGGCATGGACGATTTCATTTCCAAGCCCATCCAGCCGGCCATGATGTACCAGACCATCGCCAGCTGGCTGCCGGCCCGCGAGACGCCGCCGCCACCGGCGCGCAGCCGCGCCGCGCCCGCCTTCAAGACCACCCTGGCCGGCGACCCGCAAGTGATCGACCTGTCCATCCTGGCCAAGTTGCTGGGCTACAACCCGGAAAAGGTGCGCAAGTTCGCCTTCAAGTTCCTGCAGACGACGCAGGATGGCTTTGGCGACATCGATGCGGCCCTGGCGCGCGGCGACGTGCACCAGGTGCGCGAACTGGGGCACCGCATCAAGTCGTCGGCGCGCACCGTGGGCGCCCTGGGATTGGCAGAACTGTGCCACAACCTGGAAACCCTGGCACCGGGCGAACCGGCCGACGAGGCGGAGCGGGCACGGCGCATCGTCGCGCGCCTGTGGCCCCTGCTGGAACAGATTACCGAACAAATCATGAATAACACCAGCTTTGCCAATGACGATTAGCTACCGCCAAATTACGCTATGGCAAGGTATCGGCATCGACAGCGATGCATATCAACAGAAAGACATGACGATGAACACTGTATCAAACCAAGCAAGCCAGGAGCACAATGAAGCAGGCCTGGCACCGTTGCGCGTGCTGCTGCTGGACGACGACGTTTTCATGCTCGACGTGCTCAGCGACATGCTCGAGCAGATGGGCCCGTTCGACATCCGCTGCGAGTCGCACAGCGAACAGGCGCTGTCGACCCTGAAGCAGCACCAGCCCGACCTGCTGATCTGCGACCTGTCGATGCCCGATATCGACGGCATCGAATTCTTGCGCATGGCGGCTGAAAACGGCTTCCGCGGCGGTGTGGTCCTGCTGTCGGGCCTGCATTCGGCCGTGCGCCTGGCGGCAGAACGCCTGGCCATGGCCAACGGCCTGCATATATTGGGCACCTTCCGCAAGCCGATGGAAAGCGCGGAATTGCAGCTGATGGTGAACTTGCAATTGCAACACACGGCGCGTCAAGCCAACGCGCAAGCCTGATCTCAAGGCCTGGCCGGAGGGGCGGGCACGGCGCTGCAGGCCAGCAGGCATGCGGCTTTGCCGCCCTGCAGGCGCTTGCGGAAGCGATATGCTGGCGATATGCCTCAAGTTTTTCTGCAATAATCGCCACGCTTTGAAAAAATGGGTTATTATTTCAGCCATCCCCGCCTGCATACCTCTGGTCGCACCTTCCAAGAACATTGAATTCGTGCCCATTGTCCCCATCTTCTCATTGCATTCCAGGAAGCATGGATGGCGAACCAGCGTATGGTTAATTCCAGGCATTATTGATCCCACCCTCATTTGAGGAAAATATGAGCGAAAATATCAAACACATTAGCGATGCATCTTTTGAAGCAGACGTCCTGCAATCCGAGTTGCCAGTACTGGTCGACTTCTGGGCAGAATGGTGCGGTCCCTGCAAGGCCATCGCTCCGATCCTGGAAGAAGTGGCCAAGGAATACGCCGGCCGCATCCAGATCGCCAAGATGGACGTGGACGCCAACCAGGCAGTGCCTGCCAAGTTCGGCATCCGCGGCATCCCGACCCTGATCCTGTTCAAGGATGGTGTTGCAGCTGCTCAAAAAGTAGGCGCCATGGCCAAGGGCCAGTTGACCGCTTTCGTCGACAGCAACATTTAATGTATGATGGGCAGCGCTGCGCCCGCAGCGCCGCCTGACTGAACAACCGGGAAGCGGCTTTGCCCTCATTCGTGCACAGCCTTCCCCAATAATTAATCAACGCCACGCAGTCCCCTCCCCTACCTTTACATCCCGTCTCGGGACACTCAACACATATGCATTTATCCGAACTAAAGGCCCTACACGTATCCGCCCTGCTTGAGATGGCGATCGGTCTTGACATTGACAACGCAGCCCGCTTGCGCAAACAGGAGCTGATGTTCGCTATCCTGAAAAAACGCGCCAAGTCCGGCGAACAGATTTTTGGCGATGGCGCCCTGGAAGTGCTGCCTGACGGCTTCGGCTTCCTGCGCTCGCCCGACGCCAGCTACATGGCGTCCACCGACGACATTTACATCTCCCCTTCGCAAATCCGCCGCTTCAATCTGCACACCGGCGATTCGATCGAAGGCGAGGTACGGACCCCGAAAGATGGCGAACGCTATTTCGCATTGGTCAAAGTCGACAAGGTCAACGGCGAATCGCCGGAGATGTCGAAACACCGCATCCTGTTTGAAAACCTGACGCCGCTGCACCCGAACGAGCCGCTGCGCCTGGAACGTGAAATGAATGGCCAGGAAAACATCACCGGCCGCATCATCGACCTGATCGCCCCGATCGGCAAAGGCCAGCGCGGCTTGCTGGTGGCGTCGCCGAAATCCGGTAAATCCGTGATCCTGCAGCACATCGCGCATGCGATCACGGCCAATCACCCGGACATCACGCTGATCGTGCTGCTGATCGACGAACGTCCGGAAGAAGTGACCGAAATGCAACGCTCCGTGCGCGGCGAAGTCGTCGCCTCGACCTTCGACGAGCCGGCCACGCGCCACGTGCAAGTGGCCGAGATGGTGCTGGAAAAAGCCAAGCGCCTGGTCGAAATGAAAAAAGACGTGGTCATCCTGCTCGACTCGATCACCCGTCTGGCCCGTGCCTACAACACCGTCATCCCTGCCTCGGGCAAGGTCCTGACCGGTGGTGTCGACGCGAACGCGCTGCAACGTCCAAAACGCTTCTTCGGCGCCGCGCGCAATATCGAAGAAGGCGGCTCGCTGACCATCATCGCCACGGCGCTGATCGAAACGGGTTCGCGCATGGATGACGTGATCTTTGAAGAATTCAAGGGTACCGGCAACATGGAAGTGCATCTGGAACGCCGTCTGGCCGAAAAACGCGTCTACCCGGCAATCAACCTGAACAAATCGGGTACCCGCCGCGAAGAACTGCTGATCAAGCCGAACGAACTGCAAAAAATCTGGATCCTGCGCAAGTTGCTGTACTCGATGGACGAGATCGAGGCGATGGAGTTCATTCTGGACAAGATGAAGGCGACGAAAAACAACGCCGAGTTCTTCGACATGATGCGCCGGGGCGGGTAAATTCGCCTGTCATGTATCGTAGGTCGGATTAGGCCCGCAGGGCCGTAATCCGACAACATTGTTGGCGAAGGCGGTGGTGTTGTCGGATTACGCGCTCGCGCGCTAATCCGACCTACGTTGCGCCCCGCGTAAGCACACGCGATCATGCAAAGCCGCCTTCGGGCGGCTTTTTTATTGCCGCCGGCCCGAAAGCGCTATATAATCGACGGTTGCATTATTTTAAACCCTGGCAAGTGATCGGCAATCGGGTCAAGAAGCAAGACGACCGACGAAGTGCTGTTTGGCTACCTACTTAGAGAGAATCCCATGAAAGTCGATACCCATCCAGAATACCGCGAAGTTGTTTTCCACGATCTGTCGTGCGATTTCAAATTCGTTACCCGCTCGACCATCCAAACCCGCGAAAAAATCACCCACGACGGTAAAGAATACCCACTGGTGAAGATCGAGGTTTCGGCTGAATCGCACCCATTCTTCACGGGCAAGCACAAAATCGTCGATACCGCTGGTCGCGTCGAGAAATTCCGTCAGAAGTTCGGTTCGGTTGGTTCGAAAACCGCAGTCGCAGCAGGCTAATTTTTGCCGCTTTGCGGCAAAAAAGGGCAGCTTCGGCTCCCAGAGAAAAGGCAGCCACGGCTGCCTTTTTTGTCTTTGGCCGCTTTACTTTATACTCGCGCATACCCGACGCCATTCGTCGCGTCTTGCCACTATTCTGATACAACTATCGATGAAGCCAGTCCGCCTTCCCGCCGCTGCCACACTCGCGCTGCCACGATGGGCCTTGTTTGCACTTGGCCTGCTGTACATCCTGCCTGGCCTGATCGGCCGCGAACCGTGGAAGAACGATGACGCCGCCAGTTTCGGCATCATGTGGACCATGGCGCATGGCGGCCTGAACGACTGGCTGTGGCCCAACATCGCCGGCCTGTCGCTGCCCGATGAAGGCCCGCTGGCCTTCTGGCTGGGCGCCATCTTCATCAAGCTGTTCGGCTGGATCGACGGCGACGTCTTCGGCGCGCGCATGTCGACCATCGGCATCTTTGTCGTCAGCACCCTGTCCGTCTGGTACACGGCCTTCAACCTGGGCCGCCGCAACGACGCCCAGCCGCTGCGCCTGGCCTTCGGCGGCCAGCCCGAGCCGGACGACTTCGGCCGCACCCTGGCCGATGCCGCCGTCCTCATCTATCTGGGCTGCCTGGGTCTGCTGCAGCACAGCCACGACATCACGGCCGAAGCGCTGTACGTGTCCCTGATGGCCTATCTGCTGTACCGCGCCGTGCGCTACGTGGAAGGCCCGTCCGTGCGCAATGCGGCCCTGCTGGGCCTGGCGCTGGGCGGCCTGACCCTTGCGCGCGGCTGGATCACGCCGGCGGCGCTGAGCATCGCCTTGCTGCTGTGCACCGTCTTCCTGCGCCTGCCGCTGCTGCGCAGCGTGCGCCACCTGGCGCTGGCCATCGTGATCGGCGCCGCGCTGACCCTCGTCTGGCTGCTGCCGGGCGAATGGCTGCGTCCGTACGGCCATTCGCCGCTGCAGGCATGGATGGAATGGAATTGCCGCCAGTTCAGCGCCCCGAGCCTGAAAAGCCTCCAGTACTTCTTGCGTGTCGGCATCTGGTTCTTCTGGCCCGCCTGGCCGTTCGCCGCCTGGGCCGTGTATGCCTGGCGCCGCCAGCACCACGTGCTGCACATCGTCGTGCCGCTGACCTTTGTCGCCATGCTGGCCATACTGGGCCTGTGCCATCCCGATCCGGACCCGAGCCAGCTGCTGCCGCTGCTGCCGCCGCTGGCCGTGATGGCCGCGTTCGGCCTGCTGACCATGAAACGGGGCGCCATCAACGCCATCGACTGGTTCTCCGTGATGGTGCTGACCATCTGCGCCCTCGCGCTGTGGCTGTTCTGGTTCGCCATCCTGACGGGCTGGCCGCCGAAACTGTCGCATAACGCCCTGAAACTCATGCCAGGCTTCAAGCCCGAGCTGGACTTGCTGGCCTTCTTTGTCGCCGCCTGCGCCAGCGCGGGCTGGGTGGCGCTCGTGCACTGGCGCATCTCGCGCCAGCCGGCCGTGCTGTGGCGCGCCGTGGTGCTGTCGTCCGGCGGCCTGATCCTGATCTGGGTGCTGATCATGACCTTGTTCCTGCCGCCGCTGAACTACAGCAAGAGCTACGCCAGCGTGGCGCACCAGATTTCCGTCCACCTGCCGCCAGGCAGCAAGTGCATCAACAGCAACGTCGGCGCCGCCCAGCGCGCCTCGTTCGCCTACTTCGGCCACCTGCCGTTTGCCAGCGTAGGGCAGCAGCAATGCGATGTGTTCTTGTTGCAAGACAGCATCAAGGTTCCCGACAACAAGGAACAACTGCCAGAACATCACGGCGCGGACTGGATCAAGCTATGGGAAGGGCGCCGCCCCACGGATGACGTGGAACGTTTCCGCCTGTACCAGCGCGTCAAGTAAGCAGTAAAAAAAAACCGGGCCAGCCCGGTTTTTTTATGTCCGCCAGACAATTGCTGCCCGTAGGAAAAGTGTTGCCTTAAAATATAGTTAATTACCTAAATTGAACTAGAATTGTTTTTTATATTATAATAGCGGACTGCGCGATGGCGGTGTCTTGCTTTCCCGCCCTAATCGTCCCCAATTTACTATGAGATTGTCCATGAAATTATTTGCTACCCGCACCTTGCCGCTCATCAGCGCCGCCCTGTTCGCTTTCTCCTTCAGCGCGTCGGCCCAGGCCACCGTGGTTGACCTTGGCGTCGCCAATGGCTACTCGGCCTTCATCTTCGGCAACATCGGCAGCAGCGGCGCCAGCGGCTTTACCAGCGTCGGTGGCAGCATTGCCGCTGGCGGCAATATCTACCTGGACAACTACAACGTTGGCACGAACAAAAAGCCAGGCAGCGCGGTCAATTCCGTCGTTGCTGGCGGCAACCTGAACACTGGCTGGGGCACGCTCGGCGGTTCGGCCGTGTACGGCGTCAGCAACCCCAACGCCACGCTGACGGCGCCACAATGGTTCCCAACCAACAACATCAGCAAAGGCAACGCGTCCACCCTGGACTTCGCGGGCGCCAAGCAACAATTGACGACCCTGTCGGGCGACGTGGCCAAGTTGCAGTCGAACGGCACCGTGATCTCGCAATACGGCAACATGACCCTGGTGGGCAACGTCAACGCCGATGTGAACATTTTCAACATCGATGCGTCGAACCTGCATAACCTGACCCTGGACTTGTCCTCGCTGAAAAGCACGGCCAGCATCATCATCAACGGCACGGCCAGCAACATCACCCTGAGCGGCGGCTTCGACAATTTCGCCAGCTTCGCCAACCGCACGCTGTTCAACTTCGCCAACGCCACCACCACCAACCTGCAGAACGTCGGCATCAACGGCAGCATCCTGGCGCCGAACAGCGCGTTCTCGGGTTCGGGCGACATGAACGGCACCCTGATCGCCAATTCCGTCAGCTCGATCAATTATGGCCACGTGGCGATGAACGGCGCCGGCTTCAACACGGTCAACGTGTCGGCCGTGCCGGAACCAGGCACCTACGCCATGCTGCTGGCCGGCCTGGGCTTGCTGGCCTTCATGCGCCGCCGTACGCCAGCGCGCGCACCGCAAGCCGCGATGGCCTGAGCTTTACGCTGAATCAATGCAAAACACCGGGCCGCGCGAGCGTCCCGGTGTTTTTTTATGAGCTGGGCGAAAACCCTATTCCGTGCTCAAACCCAGATCCGTCGCCACCTGCTTACGCAAGACATATTTCTGGATCTTGCCCGTCACCGTCATGGGAAATTCCTCGACGAAACGCACGTAGCGGGGAATCTTGTAATAGGCGATCTGCCCATCGCAAAAGGCGCGGATGTCGTCGCTGGTGGCCTGCGTGCCGGGCCGCAAGATGATGCAGGCGCATAACTCTTCGCCATACTTGGCATCGGGTACGCCCACGCATTGCACGTCGAGCACGCTCGGGTGGCGGTACAGGAATTCCTCGACTTCGCGCGGGTAGATGTTTTCGCCGCCGCGTATCACCATATCCTTCGAGCGCCCGACGATGCTGCAAAAGCCGTTGTCATCGATCACGGCCAGGTCGCCCGTGTGCATCCAGCGCGCCGCGTCGATGGCTTCGCTGGTTTTTTCAGGGTCGCCCCAGTAGCCCTGCATCACGGAATAGCCGCGCGTGAGCAATTCGCCCTTTTCGCCGCGCGGCACGATCCGGCCTTCCGCATCGATGATTTTCACTTCCAGGTGCGGGTGGACACGGCCGATGGACGACACGCGCATTTCGCGCGGATCGTCGATCGACGTCTGGAAGCTGACGGGCGACGTTTCCGTCATGCCATAGGCAATCGTGATCTCCGCCATGTGCATCAATTCGATGACCCGCGTCATGACTTCCATCGGGCACGGCGAGCCGGCCATGATGCCGGTGCGCAAGTTCGACAGATCGTATTGCTTGAAGTCGGGATGGTCGAGGATGGCGATGAACATCGTCGGCACGCCGTGCAAGCCCGTGCAGCGCTCGGCTTGCACGGTTTCCAGCACGGCTTTCGGATCGAAGCCTTCGCCGGGAAACACCATGGCTGCGCCATGCGTGACGCAGGCCAAGTTGCCCAGCACCATGCCGAAGCAGTGGTACAGGGGCACGGGAATGCACAACCGGTCCCGTTCAGTGAGGCGCATGGCTTCGCCAATGAAAAAGCCGTTGTTCAGGATATTGTGGTGCGTCAAGGTGGCGCCTTTCGGCGCGCCTGTCGTACCGGACGTGAACTGAATGTTGACGGCGTCGTCAAACTGCAAGCCAGCGCTCACTTCTTCCAGGTGCGCCAAGTCGGCATCCATAATGCCGTCCATCAAGGTGTCGAAGTTGTGCATGCCCGGCGTGGCCGCCGCGCCCAGGCGGATGACGTGGCGCAATTGCGGCAGGCGTGGCGACTGCAGCGCGCCGGCCCGCGAACGGGCGATGTCCGGCACCACGTCTTGCACGATGGCCAGATAGTCGCTGGACTTGAAGCTGGGCGACAGGATCAGCGCGCTGCATTGCACCTTGTCGAGCACGTATTCGAGTTCCGAGCGCCGGTAGGCGGGGTTGATGTTGACCATAATCAAGCCGGCTTTCGCCGTGGCAAACTGGGTCAATACCCATTCGGCGCAGTTCTGCGACCAGATGCCGACCCGGTCACCCGGTTGCAAGCCCAGTTTCAGCAAGCCGGCGGCCAGCCGATGCACGCGCTGCTGGAACTCAAGATAGGTCCAGCGCACGTTCTGGTGCGCCACGATGAGGGCGTCATGCTGGCCGTAGCGGGCGGCAATGCCGTCCAGGTAGGCGCCGATGGTAGCACCGATCAACGGCGTCTCGTGGGCGCCGTGTACATAACTGATTGCTTGCATGCTGTCTCCGGGGTGGGTGGCGCGGCGCGCTCTTGTTATCGTCTTCGATGCAGAAAATTATAGCCGCAACCGCCCCCGCCCTGCGTCAGCTTGCTGTAATGTGCAGGCCAGCACATCCGACACTCACGGCACCATGACAGGCAACACCGAGCACACGCCCGAACAGGGCTTCATCCTGACCCGCCACTGGCGCGATACCAGCGCCGGCACGGAAGTCGATTTCTGGCTGGCAACGGATGCCGGGCCCCGCCACGTGCGCCTGCCCGTGCAGACGGCCGTCGCCTTCCTTCCCATGGAGCAGCAGGAACAGGCGCAACAGCTGCTGCGCGGCGAGCGCCATGCGGAGCTGCGTCCCCTGTCGCTGTGCGATTTTCACCACCGCCCCGTGCTGGGTCTGTACTGCAAGCAATACCGGCATTTGCTGAAGCTGGAAAAGCAGCTGCGCGCGCAAGGCGTCGACGTGTACGAAGCCGACATCCGCCCGCCCGAGCGCTACCTGATGGAGCGTTTCATCACGGCACCGGTATCATTCAGTGGAGAAACGGAAGTACAGCTGAAACCGGCGCCCGGCTACCGCCCCACATTAAAACTGGTGTCGCTCGATATCGAGACGACGGCCCATGGCGAGCTGTATTCGCTGGCCCTGGAAGGCTGCGGCCAGCGCCAGGTCTACATGCTGGGGCCGCCAAACGGCGGCGATGACGCCTTGGACTTCGACCTCGAATACTGCGACACGCGCGCACAGATCCTCGAACGCCTGAACACCTGGATGGAGCGCCACGACCCGGACGCCATCATCGGCTGGAACCTGGTGCAATTCGACTTGCGCGTACTGCGCCAACACGCCGAGCGCTACCAGGTACCGTTGAAGCTGGGACGCGGCGGCGCCGTCATGGAATGGCGCGAACACGGCGGCAAGCAGGAACACTATTTTGCGGCCGCGGCGGGGCGTCTGATCATCGACGGCATCGAAGCCTTGAAATCGGCGACATGGAATTTTTCCTCGTTCAGCCTGGAAAACGTGGCGCAGACGCTCCTGGGCGAAGGCAAGTCCATCGACAATCCCTACCAGCGCATGGCCGAGATCGACCGGCGTTTCCGAGAAGACAAACCGGCGCTGGCCCGCTACAACCTCAAGGATTGCGAACTGGTCACGCGCATCTTCGCCAAGACCGAGCTGCTGACCTTCTTGCTGGAACGGGCCAGCGTGACGGGCCTGGCGGCCGACCGCAGCGGCGGCTCCGTGGCCGCCTTCGAACATTTGTACTTGCCGCTGATGCACCGGCAGGGTTACGTGGCGCCCAACCTGGGCGACGTCTCCGGCGAAAACAGCCCGGGCGGCTTCGTCATGGATTCCCAGTCGGGCCTGTACGATTCCGTGCTCGTGCTCGACTACAAAAGCCTGTATCCGTCCATCATCCGCACCTTCCTCATCGATCCCGTGGGCCTGGTGGTGGGCACGGGCGGCGACGAGGCCGATACCGTGCCCGGCTACCGGGGCGCGCAGTTTTCACGCATCAAACATTGCTTGCCGGCCATCGTGAAGCAGGTGTGGCAGGGGCGCGAAACGGCCAAGCGCGAGCGCAATGCACCGCTGTCGCAAGCGTTAAAAATCATCATGAACGCGTTCTATGGCGTGCTGGGCTCGAGCGGCTGCCGCTTTTTCGACCCGCGCCTGGCGTCGTCGATCACCCTGCGCGGCCACGACATCATGCACCGCACGCGCGAGCTGATCACCGAGCAGGGCTATCAAGTGATCTACGGCGACACGGATTCCACCTTCGTGTGGCTGAAAACGGCGCATACGGATGAAGAGGCGGGCAAGATCGGCCGCGCCCTGGTGGCGCATGTGAATGCCTGGTGGAATACCTATCTGCGCGAAGAGTTCGGCCTCGAGAATGCGCTGGAACTCGAATTCGAGACGCATTACCGGCGTTTCCTGATGCCCACCATCCGCGGCTCGGAAGAAGGCAGCAAGAAGCGCTATGCGGGCCTGGTCGGCAAACCCGATGGCAGCGAGGACATGGTCTACAAGGGCCTGGAAACCGTTCGCAGCGACTGGACGCCGCTGGCGCAGCAATTCCAGCAGGATTTGTACCGGCGCATCTTCCAGCGCGCCGCCTACCAGGACTATGTGCGCGACTACGTGGCGCGCACCGTGCACGGCGAGTTCGACGCCTTGCTGGTCTACCGCAAGCGATTGCGCCGTCCGCTCGACGATTACCAGCGCAACGTGCCGCCCCACGTGCGCGCGGCGCGCACGGCCGACGCCTATAACCTGGCGCAGGGCCGGCCGCTGCAGTACCAGAACGGCGGCTGGATCAGCTATGTGATCACGGTGGCGGGGCCGGAACCGCTGGAAACGCAGCGCTCGCCCATCGACTACCACCATTACCTGACGCGCCAGCTGCAGCCGGTGGCCGACGCGATCCTGCCGTTCCTCGGCGACGATTTTTCGCGCCTCGTGTCGGGCCAGCAGGATTTGTTTTAGATCAATTCTGCTTACCTGTGAGGCCAAGCTGAGGTAATATCGGCGCCTTCCGGGCTTATCTGACCCTGTCCGCGGGCGCTGTGCGCCGTGGCAGCGTAAAATACGCCATGGCGAAAGAATAAGAGCTGCATGCAGAAGAAGATGCCATTCCAGACGAGAATCGTTCGCAACAGAATTTTCCTCGCTGAAATGGCGCATAATTTACAACTATGTTGAACCAGCGGGCAGTCGCACCAGCCATCTGCCCTGCTAATTTTAGAATGAATTGACACCATGACCGAGATCACGTCCTTAAGAGACATCCCGCAAAAAAATATCTTCCGCAAGGGCGACACCTTTGTGCTGTTCGGCGAGCTGTTCGGCCGCGGCTATGTAAATGGCTTGCTGGACGAAGCGCGCAAGGCGGGCATGAATATCGTCGGCATGACGGTCGGCCGCCGCGATGAAAACATGGCGCTGCGCCCGCTGAACGCGGAAGAGCTGGCCGAAGCGGAAGCCAACCTGGGCGGCCGCATCATCAATGTGCCGCTGATGGCCGGTTTCGACCTCGACGCGCCAGCCGGCGAACCGACGCCGACGGCCCTGCTGGCCGACATGACCCTGAAGAGCTGGCAGGAAGACAAGCTGGACTGGGCGCAGATCGAACGCTGCCGCGAAGCCGGCATCGCCCGCTTCACCGCTTCCGTGGCCAAAGCCATGGCCGAGCTGGACAGCCTGATTCCTGACGGCAGCAATGTGTATTTCGCCCACACCATGGCTGGCGGCATTCCGAAAGTCAAAGTCTTCCTGGCCATTGCCAACCGCATCTACAAAGGCCGCGGCGAGCGCTTCATGTCCTCGCGCGCCCTGCTCGACAGCGACCTGGGCAAGCTGATCCTGATGAACTTCGACGAAGTCACGGCCAACACCCTGCAGCACCTGATCGACGGCAGCGCCGCCATCCGCGCCCGCATCGAGCAAACGGGCGGCCAGGTGCGCTACAGCGCCTACGGCTACCACGGCACCGAGATCCTGATCGACGGCAAGTACCAGTGGCAAACCTACAGCAACTACACGCAAGGCCTGGCGAAGATGCGCCTGGAAAACGTGGCCAAGGCCGCGTGGGACAAAGGCATCAAGGCCACCGTCTTCAATTGCCCGGAAATCCGCACGAACTCGTCCGACATCTTCGTCGGCGTGGAACTGTCCCTGTTCCCGCTGCTCGACGCGCTGAAAAAAGAAGGCGGCAGCGCCTGGGCCGAAGAGCAATGGAAAATCTGCCAGGGCTTGCTGGAAGATGGCGTTTCGCTGCAAGACTTGCTCGACCGTATCGCCGCCTACAATGGCGACGCGACCAGCGTGCAATTCCGCAACTTCGCCGCCTGGCCGATGGACAACACGCCGGAACTGGCCGACGTCATGATCGGTACATCGGACGACATCACCAAGCTGCACAAGGACCGCAAGGAACTGATCACCGACCACCTGAGCTCGCTGGTACTGGAAGGCACGGGCCCGCTGATGTTCCACACCATGTCGGAACCGCCGGCACCGGTCGTCTGGCTCAACCACGACATCATCGCGCGCCAGCTGAACTCGGCTCACAACTGAGCTTGATCTAGCAGTACAGCACCGACGGCCCGGCTCACTCCCGGGCCGTCGGCGTTTTCGGCGCCCCGTTATGCCCGTACGATGGATACGCCACCGTCGGCCAGCAGCGCCGTGCCCGTGGTAAAGCTCGATGCATCGGACGCCAAGTACAGCGCCGAGCGGGCGATCTCGTCCGGCGTGGCCAGGCGTTTCAATGCGTGCAGTCCGGCCACGAAGGCCTGCGCCTCGGGCGTATTGGCCACTTGCCGCCCCAACGGTGTATCGGTACCGCCCGGCAACAAGGCATTCACGCGGATGCCCGCCGCGCCATACTCGGCCGCCAGGGCCTTCGTCAAGCCGATCACGCCCGCCTTGCTGGCCGCATACGCCGCCATGCCGGGCATGCCCAAGGTATGGCCGACGAAGGTCGAGGTAAAAATCAGCGAGCCGCCGCCACGCGCCGCCATGGCTGGCAACTGGTATTTTACCGCCAGGAAGACGCTCGTGAGATTGGTATCGACCGTCGCCCGCCAGTCTTCCAGGGCAACTTCGTGCGTGGGCCCCATGGGCCCCAGGGTGCCCGCATTATTAAAAGCGATATCGAGGCCACCAAAGCGTTGCAGCGCCAGCGCCACGGCCCCTTGCGCGCACGCGGCGTCGCCCACATCGCCGGCACAGGCCACGGCTTGCGCGCCACCGTCCGCCAGTTGCGCCACGAGCGCATCGAGCTCCGTCCGCCGCCGCGCCACCAGCACCAGCCGCGCACCATGGCGGGCAAACAGCCGCGCCGCCGCATGACCGATGCCCGAGCTGGCGCCCGTGATGATGGCGACCTTGTTTTCCAGTTGCTTCATGGGATATCCCTCCAGGTGAATGAAGGGACACGATAGGACGACTGGACAAGCGCGGCACTCCGCTTCTTGCGCTGGAATCGGCGCGTTCAAAGACTTTCAACGCTTGTGCAAAACACGCGCCAAGCATAAAACTTGCCAGATTGTGACAAATCAGTGATAATGCGTCTCGCGTTGCCGGGATGGCGGAATAGGTAGACGCACGGGACTCAAAATCCCGCGCTGGAAACAGCGTGCCGGTTCGATTCCGGCTCCCGGCACCACAGAACACTTTAGTCGCACCTGATCAAACCCGCCCATCGCCAGATGCTGCGGGTTTTTTTACGTCAGCGCCCGCATGGGCAGCAAGCCGGCCAGCTGGCCGGCGCCTTCCCCGCAGATCAGCGTTCCTCGCGATAATAATCGCAGCCCTCGAACGTGGTGCGCAGCGCCTGCTGCAGCTGGGCGTAGCGCTCTGGCGTCAAATTGAAACGCACGTCGATCTGGCCGTCGTCATCCATTTGCATGGCGGCCTCGGCATCCATCTGCACGGACAATCGGTTCGGATGCAAAATCACGGCGTGCATATGGCCATACCAGGCGAATTCCTGGCCGCCGTATTCGATGTAGGGCTCGTCCATGCCCATGGCCACGTCCTGCTCGTCGTATTCGTTGGCGCGCTGCAGCATCAGGTAGACGGGCTCGCCTTTGCCGGCTGGCGCGGCCAGGGTGGTGATCAGGGCATCGTCTTCATTAATGACGGACAACTCGGTGGCGGTAAATCCTGCGGACATGGCGTGCTTTCAACAAATGGATGGATGACGCCACCATAGCGCAAAAGCGCTGCGGACAACATAGCGCGCGGCGAATAAAGCGTGCCGCCTATAATGGCCATTCCATCCATATTGCACAGGAGACCGCCTTGACCGCAGCATCGTCCTACACCACCCGCCTGGCCATTCCCTCCATCGCCACCTACCAGCACCTGCGCGTTGCCGCCGGCATGAGCCCAAAAGGCGCGGCGGCGGCGGCCAAGGGCTTGCCGAACTCGCTGTTTGCCGTGCAAATCCTGCATGGCGACGAGGTGGTGGGCATCGGCCGCGTCATCGGCGATGGCGGCTGCTTCTTCCAGGTCACCGATATCGCCGTGCTGCCGGCCCACCAGGGCAAGGGCCTGGGCAAACGCATCATGGGCGAGATCATGCAATTCATCGAGACGGAGGTGCCGGAAAGCGCGTACGTCAGCCTGATCGCCGACGGCCAGGCGCAAGACTTGTACGCGCAATTCGGTTTCAAGCACACGGCGCCCGCCTCCGTCGGCATGGCGTTGACACGCTAGTGCCGGTCTGGCTGGTTTGCAGCATGGCGCTGGCGCTGCTGTTGAGCGCTGCCGCCTGGGGCGCCGAGCGCCTGCTGCAGCGGCGCGGCCGCACGACGCGCTGGCTGTGGCTGGCGGCCATCGCCGCGTCCGTCCTCTTGCCCCTGGCATGGCTGCCCGGCGTGCTGGCGGCCATGCCGGCGGAACAGGCGCAGCTGAAGCTGGGCTGGTTTGTCTTGTCGATGGGCATGCTGTTGATATTGCTGCTGCGCAGCGTCTGGCTGCTGTCGCACCAGCGCCGCTGGCAAAAGAGCACCTTGCTGGGCACGCCCGTCTTCCTGAGCGGCGGCATCGGTCCCTGCGTGGCGGGACTGCTGCGGCCCCGCATCGTGATGCCGGTCTGGCTGCGATTGATTCTGCCGCAGCAACAGGCGCTGCTGCTGGCGCACGAGCAATGCCGGCTGGCCGCGCGCGATCCGCTGCTGCTGGCCGTGGCGTACGCCTTGATCGTGCTCATGCCCTGGAACCTGCCCCTGTGGTGGCAACTGCACCGGCTGCGCTTTGCCATCGAGGTCGATTGCGACGCGCGCATGCTGGCGCACGGCCACGCGCTGCGTGCCTACGCCATCGTGCTGCGCCAGCACGGCCAGTATTATTCGGGGCTGACTGGCGCCTCGCCCATCGTGCTGAGCGACCCGCTGGCACTGCGGCGCCGGCGGCAAATCATGGGCAGATTTACGCGGGACCAGGCGGCGAACTTGCTATAGTAGCGGCAACGCCGCGCGGCGCGCCCGCGAGCCCGGCTCCCCCCTTAGAAATCAGAGAGATACCATGCTTTACCTGCTTGCCATCGTGATCGTCACCGCCCTGCTGTACTACGTCTTCAGTGGCCGCACGCCCGTCAAACCGCTGCACAAGCCGCTCGTCTCGGTGCGCCAGTACGTGCCGGCGATTCCTCCCGGCGCCCCTGCGCACCACTGGAGCGATGAGGGACGCTTTGCGTCGGAAGTGGAAAACGAATCGATGTACCAGCCCGCCATCGCCAAGCTGGCCGGCGAGCACGGTCCCGGCAATGCGGAAGAAAAATGCCTGGCCCTGCTCGTCTGCGACGATGCCAACCCGTTCCAGGACAAGGCCATCGCCGTCTTCATCGATGGCCTGCTGGTCGGCTACCTGTCGCACAACGACGCCCTGCGCCTGCGCCGCAACCTGGGCCGCATGGACCTGGTGGGCCAGCTGACCTCGTGCGACGCCGTCATCCGCGGCGGCGGCCTGTGGAATGGCAAGCGCCTGTCGTACGCCGTATGGCTCGATCTGCAGCCCTACAATTAAGCTAACGCGCGCGCCAGCCTGACGGCGCGCGTGGCGATAAAGCTGGGCAGGTATTTTTCAATTTCAAAGCGCGGCTGGGGATGCATTTCCTCGTGGTAGCCTGCCAGCACGAACCCCGCCGCCAGCTGGCCGCCGATCTGGCTGTCCAGGCCGTGGCCGAAGATCAGCGCCTCGCCCCTGTCCATGCGCGCCGCCAGCGCATCGGCTGGCATATCCTCCACATCCGAATACGGCAGCACAAAACGGGGACGTATCAAGCCCTGTTTTGCCCATTGCGGATCGCGGTCGCCGATGAACACGGCCGGATTGAAGAAACTGCTCAGCAGCACGCCGCCGTCCGCCAGCACGCGTGCGCATTCGCGCCACACGGGAGCAATGTCGGGCACGTACTGGTTCGACACGGGGTGCACGATGAGGTCGAAACTGGCGTCGGCAAAATGGCGCAGGTCGCGCATGTCACCCTGCACGGTGGCCAGGTACAAGCCGTCGCGTTCAGCCACCATGCGGTCTTTCGCCAGTTGCTGCCCAGATAAATCGAAGACGGTCACGTGCGCGCCGGCAGCGGCCAGCACGGGCGCCTGCTGCCCGCCGGCACCGGCCAGGCACAGGATACGCTTGCCTTGCACATCGCCCAGCCAGCCGGCCGGCAAGGGGCCGGGCGTCAAATGGATTTGCCACTGCCCGGCGCGCGCCGCGGCGATGGTGGCGCAGTCGACAGGCTGCGACCATGGGCTGTTCTGTACAGCCTGGGCATCCCAGGCTTGCTGATTATGCCGCAAGAAGTTGTCACTTGAAGGCATCCTCATCCTTTCAGAAAAAACAGGACGCGAATGTAGCATGACACCAGGCAAGGCGTCGCACCTTGCAAAAAAACCACACAATTCTTGATGGCAACTTCCTCGCCAGTATCGCCATTCCACGGGCACGACAAGTCCGCGGCCCACCTATCCCGCTCGGGAATGGCTTGTACGACAGGGAAAATAATTACAATTAAGATATTTGTTTCCCGAAATCTGGTAAGGTAATTCGCATCGATCACCCGCAGTGGCGGCAGGCTCCGGTGCCGGCGCCAAGCGCGTCACCTGTTTGCCTACGATGATACCTGCCAGCATCCAGCATCTGTTCCACCTTCCCGCCGATCCGGCCCAGCTGCACCACGGCCAGCATGCGCCGGGCCTCGTGCTGCTATCGCTCGTGATCGCCATTTTCACGTCGTGGATGGCTTTCCAGATGACGGCGTACAGCCGTGCACAGGCGAGCATCAGCCGCCGCTTGCACTTGCTGTGCCTGCTGGCCGGCAGCCTGGCGCTGGGCTGCGGCGTGTGGGCCATGCATTTCATCGGCATGCTGGCCTTCGAGTTGGGCACTAACGTCGATTACGATCCGGGCCTGACCTTGCTGTCCATCGTGCCCAGCGTGGCGGCCTCGTTCGTGGCCCTGGCCACCATCAGCCGGCGCGCCGTCACGGCGCCGCTGCTGCTGCGCAGCGGCTTGCTGGTGGGCCTGGGCATCGGCGCCATGCATTACACGGGCATGCAGGCGATGCGCATGGGCCTGTCGCTGCGCTACGATCCGCTGCTGTTCGCACTGTCGCTCGTCGTTGCCGTGGCGCTGGCCACCCTGGCCCTGTGGATACGTTTCGGCTTGCGCGGCTGGAGTAGCCGCGTGCCCTCGTCGCAGCGCACGCTGATCAGCGCCTGCGTCATGGGTTGCGCGATTACCGGGATGCATTACATGGGCATGCAGGCGGCGCGCTTCGTGGGGACGATTCCCCCGGGCAATGATGCCGATGCCAACCGGCCCATGCTGGTGATCAGCGTGACCCTGCTGACCATTGCCCTGACGATCCTGGTCGCCTCGGCCGTGGGCATCTTGCGCTACCGCGAACTGTTTCGCCACCTGAACCAGAGCGAACACTGGACCCGTTCGCTGCTGACAAGCACGGTCGACGGCGTCATCACCATCGACCGGCACGGCAGCATCATCGACTTCAACGGCGCCGCCGAGCGCATCCTCGGCTGGCGGGCGGTGGAAATTGTCGGCCGCCATGTCAGCGTGCTGGTCAGCGACGTGCGCCAGTCGGAACAGCACGGCCTGCTGCATTACCTGCGCACGGGCGAGGCTGGCGCTTTCCAGTCCAGCGAGGAAATCGTCTACCTGCGCAAGGATGGCATACCGGTCGCCGTGCAGCGTTCGGTGGCCAGCGCGCGTCTGGCCGACCAGGATTTGTATGTACTGTTCATTACGGACATCAGCGAACGGCGCGCCATGCTGGCCGCCCTGCGCGAAAGCGAGCAACAATTGCGCTCGCTGATCGGCAATATTCCCGGCATCGCCTTTCGCTGCACCACGGCGGAAAACCAGCCCATGCTGTTCATCAGCGATGGTGTGGAAGCCGTCACCGGCTATCCGCCCGCCGACTTTCTCGGCGCCGCACCGCGCCGCAGCATCACGGGACTGATTGCCAGCGAAGAGCGCACCTACGTCGTCGACGTCTTCAACCGCAGCGTGGCCAGCGGCGAGCCCTACCTGCTGGAATACCGGCTGCTGCATGCCGACGGCACGGCCCGCTGGCTGTGGGAGCGGGGCACCGTCGTGCACGATGCGGCAGGCGCCGTGCGCTGGGTCGACGGCGTCATCCTCGATATCAGCGAACGGCGGCAAATGGAGGAGGACTTGCGCAAGGCCAAGGAAAAAGCGGAGCTGGCGGCCGCCACGCGGGCCAGCTTTGTCGCCAACATGAGCCATGAAATCCGCACGCCGATGAACTCCATCCTCGGCTTCACCGATGTGCTGCTCGACTCGCCGCTGGCGCCGGAGCAGCGGCGCCACCTCAACACCGTGCGCCAGTCCGGCCGCTCGCTGTTGCGCCTGCTCAACGAAGTGCTCGATACGGCCAAGCTGGACAAGGGCGCCGTGGCGCTGGAAATGCGCGACTACAGCCTGCTGGCGCTGGTCGATGAACTGGCGTCCACGTATGGCATCCATGCGCGCAACAAGGGTTTGCGCATGGAGGTGCAGTACGACCCGCAACTGCCGGCCGTGCTGCATGGCGACGAATTGCGCATGCGGCAAGTGCTGGGCAACCTGCTCGACAACGCCATCAAGTTCACGCCCAGCGGCGCTGTCAGCCTGACGGCGCGCCGCGACGACGGCCAGCTGCACCTGCTGGTACGGGACAGCGGCATCGGCATCCCTGCGGAACGGCGCGACGCCATTTTTGATCCCTTCGTGCAGGCGGACGCTTCGACCACGCGGCGCTTTGGCGGCACGGGCCTGGGTACCACCATCAGCAGGCAGCTGGTGACCCTGATGCAGGGGCGCATCTGGGCCGACGCCAGCGTGCCGCACGGCAGCGTATTCCACGTCATGCTGCCCTTGCTGCCGGCACGCCAGGCGGCGCTGCCCGCCAGCGAACGCCGCAGCGTGCGCCTGCCGCCCCTGCGCGTGCTGGCCGCCGACGACGTGCCGCAAAACCTAGAACTGCTGAGCCTGCTGCTGGGCAAGCGCGGCCACACGGTGATCACGGCAGGCGATGGCGTGGAAGCCTTGCAGCTGACGCAGCAGGACGACTTCGACATTCTGCTGCTGGACTTGCAAATGCCGCGCATGGATGGCCTGGCCGCCACGCAAGCCATCCGCGCCGCCGCCCTGCGCGATGGCCGCCCGCGCGTGCCCGTGATCGCCATGACGGCCAGCGTGCTCGATGCGCACCGCAAGGCGGCGCGGGCGGCCGGCATGGACGGTTTCGCCACCAAGCCCGTCGAGTGGCAGGCGCTGTCGCGGGAAATCGCCCGCGTGCTGGGCCTGGCGGCGGAGCCGGCCGATGACAGCCCCGCGCCCGCTGGAGGAAGAGTGCTGCACCATGCGGGCGCCCTGCAGCGCTGGGCCGGCAACGACAGCGCCTACCGCGCGGCGCTGGCCCGCTTTGGACACGAGCATCCGCGCGTGCCGCCTGCCCTGCAGGCCGCCATCGAAGCACGCGACCACGCGGCGCTCCTGCCGCAAAGTCACCGGCTGCGCGGCGCGGCGGCCAACCTCGGCCTGGAACAGCTGGCCGCCAGCCTGGCGGCACTGGAACAAGCGTGCGCCAGTCCCACCCTCGCCACGGCGCCGCAGCTCGATGAGACGCTGGGCAAGCTGCTGACGCAATGGCCAGCGGCCCTGGCCGCCATCGCCCGGCTGGCACCGCCTGCATTGCCGGCGGCAACGACGACGAGCGCCATCGACGCGCCCGCCGCCCGGCAAGCGGCCAGCGCCCTGCTGCAGGCCTTGCAGCGCGGCGAACTCGATGACGCGGCGCAAGCCCAATTGCAGCACGCCATGGGCGCGCAAGCGGATGCGCTGGCGCCGCTGCTGCACGCCATCGACGACTTTGATTTTCCCCTGGCACAGTCGCTCCTGCACGGCCTGCTGCCCACCTTCGCCCCGGAGTCCCCATGAATGCACAAGCCAGGCCCGTGATTCTCGTCGTCGACGATGAAGCGGCCAATTTGCAATTGCTGCGCCAGATCTTGCAGAACGACTACGCGCTGCTGTTCGCCAAGGATGGCGCGCGGGCCCTGGAACTGGCGCAGCAGGAACGCCCGGCCCTGATCCTGCTCGACGTGATGATGCCGGGCATGAGCGGCCACGACACCTGCCGCCAGCTGAAAGCAGCGCCGCTGACGGCCGCCATCCCCGTCATTTTCGTCACGGCCCTGAACGACATGCGCGATGAACTGAGCGGTTTTGAAGCGGGCGCCGTCGATTACATCACCAAGCCGCTCAGCCCCGCCATCGTGCGGGCCCGTGTGCGCACGCATCTGTCGCTGGTGCGCATCGACGAACTGAAGGAAACGCGGCTGCAGATCGTCCAGCGCCTGGGCCTGGCGGCCGAGTACAAGGACAATGAAACGGGCTTGCACGTGATCCGCATGAGCCATTACGCGCGCCTGCTGGGCGTGGCCGCCGGCATGGACGAGGCCGCCGCGGACGACCTGCTGCACGCGGCGCCCATGCACGACGTGGGCAAGATCGGCATCCCCGACCGCATCCTGCAAAAGCCGGGCAAGCTCGACGCGGACGAATGGGCCATCATGCAGACGCACGCGCGCATCGGCGCCGACATCATCGGCGAACATGCCGCAGGCGGCATGCTGGCGCTGGCGCGCGAGATCGCCCTGTCGCACCATGAAAAATGGGATGGCAGCGGCTACCCGAACGGCTTGGCGGGCGAGGCGATCCCGCTGGCGGGACGCATCATCGCCGTGGCCGACGTCTTCGACGCACTGACCTCGGTGCGCCCGTACAAGCGCGCGTGGTCGGTGACGGACGCCGTGGGCTATTTACAAGCGCAACAAGGCAGCCATTTCGATGCGCGGCTGGTCGATCTGTTTGTCAAGGAACTGCCCGCCATCGACGCCATCCGGCTGCGCTGGGCAGAGAAAGAGGAAAGCCATGCGGCCGCTTGAAAAGTGAACTCCCGCCACGGCCAGCGTTGTTGCGTCACACAAAACAGTGCCGGACAGATGGCGCCGGCGCCGATGCAGACCACTGGAAGGGCAAGGAGCTCGATGCCATTATGGCCGGCAGCGGGCCAAGCATTTTGATGCACATCAAATAACTTTCACTTTCCTGGCGATAGCCTTGCCGATGGCGCACTGACGTAAAAAGCCGCGCCACCCTTGCGGATGGCGCGGCTTTTAACTGACAGCGACAGCCTTAGACTTTGCGCTGGGCGACAGCGTCAACAACACACAGCGCCGTCATGTTGACGATGCGGCGCACGGTGGCCGATGGCGTCAGAATGTGCACGGGCTTGGCGCAGCCGAGCAGGATCGGGCCCACGGCGATGCCGTTGCCGGCCGCCGTTTTCACCAGATTGTAGGCGATGTTGGCCGACTCGATGTTCGGCATGACGAGCAGGTTGGCGTCGTTTTTCAGTGCCGAATTGGGCATCAGTTTTTGACGCAGCTTGCTGTCGAGGGCCGTATCGCCGTGCATTTCGCCGTCGATTTCCAGGTCCGGCGCGCGTTCCTTGACGATGGCCAGGGCGGCGCGCATCTTTTGCGCCGAGGCGCTGTCGCTGGAACCGAAGTTCGAGTGCGACAGCAGGGCCGCGCGCGGCGACAGGCCGAAACGGGTCATCTCTTCGGCGGCCATGATGGTGATCTCGGCCAGCTGCTCGGCGTCCGGGTTTTCATTGACGTGCGTGTCGACCATCACCAGCTGGCGCTCCGGCATGATCAGCACGTTCATGGCGGCGTAGACATTGCTGCCGGCGCGCTTGCCCAGCACCTGGTCGATGTATTTCAGGTGCAGCTGGGTGGTGCCGAAGGTGCCGCAGATCATGCCGTCGGCGTCGCCCTTGTGGATCATCATCGAACCGATCAAGGTGTGGCGGCGGCGCATTTCCAGCTTCGCGTATTCCTCGGTGACGCCCTTGCGGCTCGTCATCGCGTAATACGTGTTCCAGTAATCGCGATAGCGCTCGTCGAAGTCCGGGTTGATGACGTCGAAGTCGACGCCTTGCTTGAGGCGCAGGCCGAACTTCTGGATGCGCGCTTCGAGCACCGGTGGACGGCCGACCAGGATAGGACGCGCCAGTTTTTCATCGACCACCACTTGCACGGCGCGCAGCACGCGCTCTTCTTCGCCTTCGGCGTAGACGATGCGTTTGAGTTCGGCCGGCGTGGATTTGGCCATCAGGAACAGCGGCTTCATGAAGGTGCCGCTGCGGTAGACGAATTGCTGCAGGCTGTCCGCGTACGCTTGCAAGTCCTTGATCGGACGCGTGGCGACGCCGGAATCCTCGGCCGCCTTGGCCACCGCTGGCGCGATCTTGATCAGCAGACGCGGATCGAACGGCATCGGGATCAGGTATTCAGGACCGAACGACAGGTTGCTGATGCCATACGTGGTGGCCACGATGTCGGACTGCTCGGCATGCGCCAGGTCGGCGATCGCGTGCACGACGGCGATTTCCATTTCGCGCGTGATCGTCGTCGCGCCGCAATCGAGGGCGCCACGGAAGATGTACGGGAAGCACAGCACGTTGTTGACCTGGTTCGGATAGTCCGAACGGCCCGTGGCGATGATGGCGTCGCTGCGCACGGCCTTGACTTCTTCCGGCAGGATTTCCGGATTCGGATTGGCCAGCGCCAGGATCAACGGATTCGGCGCCATCTTGCGCACCATGTCTTGCTTCAGCACGCCGCCGGCGGAGACGCCGAGGAAAATGTCGGCGTCCGGGATGATCTCGGCCAGGGTACGCAGCGGCGTGTCTTGCGCGAAGCGTTCCTTGTCCGGGTCCATCAGTTCCGTGCGGCCCTTGTAGACGACGCCGGCCAGGTCGGTGACGTAGATGTTTTTCAGCGGGAAGCCCAGGTCGACGATCAGGTCCAGGCAGGCCAGCGCCGCGGCGCCCGCGCCCGACACGACCAGTTTGCAGTCCTCGATTTTCTTGCCGACGGCTTTCAGGCCGTTCAGGATGGCCGCGCCGACGATGATGGCGGTGCCGTGCTGGTCGTCATGGAAGACGGGAATCTTCATGCGGTCGCGCAGCTGGCGCTCGATGTAGAAGCACTCGGGCGCCTTGATGTCTTCCAGGTTCACGCCGCCGAAGGTCGGTTCCAGCGAGGCGATGATGTCGACCAGTTTATCGGGATCCATCTCGTTGATCTCGATGTCGAAGACGTCGATGCCGGCGAATTTCTTGAACAGCACGCCCTTGCCTTCCATCACCGGCTTGGCGGCCAGCGGGCCGATATTACCCAGTCCCAGCACGGCCGTGCCGTTGGTGATGACGGCCACCAGGTTGCCGCGCGCCGTATATTTATAGGCATTGGCCGGATCGATGACGATTTCTTCGCACGGTGCCGCCACGCCTGGCGAGTAGGCCAGTGCCAGGTCGCGCTGGTTGGTCAGTTGTTTGGTCGGCGTCACGCTGATTTTGCCGGGGCGCGGGCACTCGTGATACTCGAGTGCGGCCAAGCGCAATTGTTGACGCAATTCTTCTTTTTTATCAGATGACGAATCCATGCTGTGCTGCCTTCCTGTTTGGTCGATCGGGTGTTCCGGATTTTATCAGACCGATTCTTTCAATTAGCTAGGTATTTTCCGCTAGCCACAGTCTGATATCACGAAAACGCATAACCTAGCATTGTAAGGCCGTCCGGCGGCACAAACGTCCTCAACAGGAAAAACTATCAAATTTTAGATTTCAATTAGTTTTTATGATCGCTGACCGGGAGCACGCCACAGCGGCAGCGCGGCGACGGCGCGCTCGATATCGTCCATCTCGTCGTCCCCGAGAGTGGTGTCGAATGGGGCGGACAGGATGCGGCGCATCAGCGCCAGGCGCGTCGTCGCCTGCTGCACGTCGATGAAGCGCGTCGTCTCGGCGCAATACTGCGCACGGCGCTGGGCATCGGCGCCGTCATCGTCGCCGTCGGGATAATAATGGCGGCCGATGTTATTGAGCGACATTAACAAAAATTCGATCTCGCGCAGGATGCGCAGCGCATCCTCGCCGGACAGCACGATGCGGCGGTTGGCGGGCTGCAGGGATGGCGGCGTGGCGCAACTATTCAAAATAGTCCTCGATCAGGAATGCATAGCCGCCATCGATCAGCATTTGCAGATAAGCGTCGAAGCTGTCGGCGATGACCTGGTAATTGTCGGGGTCATGCAGGAAGCGCACGACCTGTCCGACCTTGCCCGACGCCGCGGGCGTGAAATCGATATACAGCCGCGAGGAGCCGCCATTGTTCATGCAATGCGAAAAACACAGGCGCTGGCCTTGCTGGATACCGGCGTCGATGCGGGCGTCGACGATGCCGGGATCTTCCTCCAGGTAATGGCCATAGATATCGGCGATGCTGCGCTGGTTCGCTTGCCCGTCCTGCAGGATCTGCTCGACGGAACTCAGGTAATACGGATACTCAAACACGTCCGAGCCCAGCATGTACACCAGCACCATGCCGCCCGCGTACTCCTGATAATAGGTGCCGTTGTACTGGCCCAGCAAGCGCAGCAGGCTGTCCGGGCACAGCGGATACGCGTGGCGCAAGCTGGCCAGTTGTGCCGCGCTGGCGCCGCTGGCCAGCGCCAGCTCCGCCAGCGGCTCCGGTGGCAAGGCCTGGCGCAATCCTGCCAAATAGTGGTCGACGATGTGCATGGGCGAAATATATCAGCTGCCGGCGCACGGCACGCGCACCTTAGCGGGCATTGGCCAGCCGCGCCCCGGGCGCGAAGCGCACGGCGATCAGCAGCAGCACCACGACGCCGGCCGCCATCACCATCCACGCCTGGGCCAGGCTGGACGAGTGCTGGCGTATCAGGCCGGCGATGAACGGCATGCTGCTGGCGATGATGTAGCCGCCGCCCTGCACGAAACCGAGCAGTGCGCCGGCGCCGGCCGGCTCAACCACGTGGTCCATGCTGACGATCAGCGACAAGGGGAACAAAGCGCCGATGCCGCAGCCCAGCAATATCACGGCGGGCAACGCCAGTTGCGCGGGCGCCACAATCAGGCAGGCCAGGCCGCCCAGCACGGCCAGCAGGACGGCCAGCAACAGGATGCGGCGGTCGGGGAAACGGTGGATGACGCTGGAAATCACCAGTCCCGCCAGCACTTCCACCAAAGTCAGGCCACCGAGCAGCAAGCCGCTGTCGGCCGCGCTCCAGCCCAGCTCCGTGTAAAACGGCGGCAGCCAGGCCAGCACCAGGGTGTAGGCGCCCGTGCCGATGCCAAAGAACACCATCAGCAGCCAGGCGCGGCCACTGCCCACGGGCAGGCTGGCGCCCGCGCCGCCGGACACCTCCACGCGCGCGGCCGATGCGCGGCGCCACAGCAGCGCGGCGGCCACGGCCGGCAGCGCCCACAGGGCCAGCAGCGCCTGCCAGCCCAGCGATTGCGCCAACGGTGAAGCGGACGCGGCGGCAATAGCGGCGCCGCCCATGATGCCCGTCGTATAAAAGCCCATCAGCTGGCCTGCCCGCTCGGGGAAATGGCGCTTGATGAAGGCGGGCAGCAAGGCTTGCACCAGCGCGATGCCCAGGCCGCCCAGGGCCGCCGTAGCGATCAGGCCGCCGCTGCCATGCAAGGGCCAGCGCAGCGCGCAGGCGGCAGCGATGATGGCGATGCCCAGCGAGATGCCGCGCGCCACGCCCAGCCGGCGCTGCAGCTGCGCGCCCGCCAGCGCGCACAGGCCCATGGCGAACACGGGCACGGTGGTCAGCAAGCCCGCATCGGCATTGCTGAGGCCCGTGCCGGCCTGGATGCTGTCGAGCAAGGGGCCGATGGCGGCCAGGATGGGCCGCAGGTTCAAGCCCAGCAGGATGATGGCAGCCACCAGCAGGGCCGAAGAAGCTGAAGCAGAAAGGGATGCGGCAGGTCGGGCGGAAGGCATGGGATAGTCCTTGCCTCGCTGGGAGGCACATGGTTTAATGCGTCATCAAATATGACTCGATGAAAAGTATCTTAACATAAAGATAGAAATCTATCTTGAGGTCAAGATAAATGGATGCCCATGACAACTACCCCGCAAGAACACACGCGCGCGCAATTTGCCGCCGCACAATGGCAGCGCGAGCTGCCGCAGATGGACACGCGCGCCATGCAGCTGGTAGGCCAGCTGGGCACGGTGGCGCAACTGATGGCGCGCGACTGGCTCAATCCGCTGTTCGCCGAACACGGCTTGCAGCCGGGCGAATTCGACGTGCTGGCGACCTTGCGCCGCTCGGGCGCGCCCTACAGCCTGACGCCGACGGCCCTGTACGAGGCGGCCATGCTGTCTTCGGGCGGCATGACCAACCGCATCGACCGGCTGGAAGCGGCCGGCTGGATCGAGCGACAGAAGCACCCGACGGACCGGCGCGGCGTGCTGGTGGCCCTGACACAAAAGGGATTGGAATTGATAGAAAAGCTGGTGCTGCTGCACGTGGAGAACGAGCGCGCCATGCTGTCGGCGCTCAGCGCGGACGAGCAGCGCCAGCTCGACCAGTTGCTGGCCAAGCTGCTGCACGGCATGGCGCAGGCGAAGAAAGCTTAGGCGAGCAGACTCGCCAGTTCGCGCAGCGCCGCATTGCCGCGCCGGGCCAGGCGCCGCAGTTCGGCAGGGTCGCGGCTGCCGTAGATGGCCTGGACATGGCGCGCGCTGGCCGCGCGCAAGTCGATATCGCTGTCGCGGTCCGGAAGCTGGGCATCGGCCACATGTCCCTCGACCAGGGTCAGGTAGTAATGGCGCGGCTTGCCACGCAAGTTGGCGCAAAACTGCAGCACCAGGCCATTCTCGAACAGCAGGGCGCCGCTGCGGCCACCTTGTTCCAGCAGCACGCGACACGTCGGCAAAGGCTGCCGCGCCGCGCGCAGAAAACCGGCCAGATGCACCTGATAACCGAGTTCCAGGCCATTCGCACCCAACTGGCCGCGCTGCAGATACACCTTGAACGACGCCGGCACGGGCCGGCCGGCGCGGCGGAACAGGCGCGCATCTTCGTACAGGCACAGCTGGCCGCCGTCGCTGATGGCGTCGAAGCC
The DNA here is from genome assembly GCF_019345575.1 of Janthinobacterium sp. NKUCC08_JDC. Classification (NCBI taxonomy): domain Bacteria; kingdom Pseudomonadati; phylum Pseudomonadota; class Betaproteobacteria; order Burkholderiales; family Oxalobacteraceae; genus Janthinobacterium; species Janthinobacterium sp. NKUCC08_JDC. The sequence continues at coordinate 519,452 of NZ_JAHKQW010000002.1, forward strand.
GCGCGCCGCCAGCTCCTGCGCTTCGAAGGTGCGCAAGCCGACGGCTTGCGGGTCGCGCAGCCAGCCGTGGTCGAGCCAGGATTGCAGTAAGACGTGAATATCGGGGAGGGGCATGGCAAGCTGTTCGGCAGTGGCAAAGGCGCCTATTGTATGCCAGCCTATAATAGCCGGGCCACACCCTCACTCAACGAACTGACCACGCCATGGCCCCACACGACGCGCTTTCCGAATTCGACCTGATCAAACAATATTTCGTGCGCCAGCGCCCCGGCCGCGCCACCCTGGGCATCGGCGACGATTGCGCGCTGATCACGCCCGGCGCGGGCAAGCAGATCGCCATCTCGTCGGACATGCTGGTCGAGGACCGGCACTTCTTTGCCGGCGCCGACGCCCGCATGCTCGGCCACAAAAGCCTGGCCGTGAATTTGTCCGACCTGGCCGCCATGGGCGCGCGCCCCGTGGCATTTACCCTGGCCCTGGCCCTGCCGCAAGCGGAGCGCAACTGGCTGGCCGGCTTTGCCGACGGCCTGTTTGCGCTGGCCGACGCGTTTAATTGCGAACTCATCGGCGGCGACACCACCAAGGGCCCTTTGAATATCTGCATCACCGTGTTCGGCGAACTGGCGCCGGGCCAGGCCCTGCGCCGCAGCGCGGCCGTGGCGGGCGACGACATCTGGGTCAGCGGCACCTTGGGCGACGCGCGCCTGGCCTTGGCCGGCTACCGCAAGGAACAGGCATTGTCGCCAGCCGACCTGGCCATGGCAGGCGCGCGCATGCACACGCCGACGCCGCGCGTGGCGCTCGGCTGCGCGCTGGCCGAAGCGGGCCTCGCGCATGCGGCCATCGACATCTCGGACGGTCTGGTGGGAGACCTCGGTCACATCTTGAAAGCGTCGCAGGTGGGCGCCACGCTCGACGTCGACGCCCTGCCTGCCGGCCCGATACTGGCGCAGCAAGCGACCGACCTGCGCCGCCGCCACACGGCCGCCGGCGGCGACGATTATGAATTGTGCTTCACGGCGCCCGCTTCCTCGCGCGACGCCATCGCCGCCCTGGCGGCCAGCTGCGCCACACCAGCCACGCGCGTGGGCAGCATCGAGGCCAAAGCGGGCTTGCGGCTGGTGGATGCGGCAGGGCAGCCGCTCGATCTGCAGCTGTCTTCCTTCGACCACTTCACCGATTGAGCTAGCGCACCGCCACCCGCGCCAGCCCCGGCTGGTTCACCATCCAGTAGTGCTGGAAGGCCAGGCGGATGTTGTCGCGCAGCTGGGTGTCGTCCCACGGCTTCGTATAGAAACGGTAGATGGCGCCCCGGTTGATCGAGTCGAGCACGGCTTCGAGGCCCGTGTAGCCGGACAGGATGATGCGGATGGTTTCCGGGTACAGCTCCTTCACCTTGCTCAAAAACTCCGTGCCGCTCATGCTCGGCATGCGCTGGTCGCAGACGATCACGTGCACCCTGTGCAGGGCCAGCATTTCAAACCCTTCGGCCGGCGTGCTGGCCGTAAGGATCTGGTAGCCCTCGGGACGGAACAGGCGGTGCAGCGACGACAGCACGTTGACGTCGTCGTCGACGATGAGCAGCGTCTGCGCGGGCTGCGCGGCCGGGTCGTGGCCGGGCGGCAGACCGGCGCCGGCGACGATCATCTGCCCCAGTTCCAGCGCCGGCAGGGCGCGGCTGAAATAGAAACCCTGGATCTCGTCGCAGCGGTTGCGCCGCAGGTATTCGAGCTGCGGACGCGATTCCACGCCCTCGGCCACGACGCTCAGTTTCAGGCTGTGCGCCATGCTGACGATGGCCAGCGCGATGGCCGCGTCGTTCGGGTTGCTGGTGATGTTGCGCACGAAGGCGATGTCGATCTTCAGCTTGTCGATGGGGAAGCGCTGCAGATACGCGAGGCTCGAATAACCGGTACCGAAATCGTCGATGGCCACCTTCACGCCGATTTTCTTCAGTTTGCCCAGCACGACGATGGTGCGCTCGGCGTTCGACATCAACGCCGTTTCCGTCAATTCCAGTTCCAGCAATTCCGGCGCCACGTTGTGATGCGCCAGCGCGCGCGTCACTTCGCCTTCCAGGTCGCCTTCGGCAAACTGGCGGCTCGACACGTTCACGGCCACGTGCACTGGCCCCACTTCGCTGTCGCGCCATTCGGCGATCTGGCGGCAGGCGGCCTGGATCACCCAGGCACCCACGCGCACGATCAACCCCGTGTCTTCCAGCACCGGCACGAATTCGGCGGGCGCCACCAGGCCGTAGCCGGGACGGCGCCAGCGCAGCAGCGCTTCCACGCCGCTGATGCGGCCCGTGCGCAAATCCACCTTGGGCTGGTAGTACAGGATGAATTGATCGTGTTCGAGCGCATGGCGCAGCGCCAGTTCCAGGTCCAGGCGCGCCAGCACCTGTACGTTCATGCCGGCCGTGAAAAAGCGGTAGCCGTCGCGGCCCGCCTGCTTGGCGCCGCCCATGGCCGTATTCGCATATTTGATCAGGGTTTCCGGGTCGGTGGCGTCGTCCGGATACATGGCGATGCCGATGCTGGCCGTCAGGGTGGCCGCGTGGCCGCGCAAGTCGAATGGCGCACGCAAGGCTTCGCGCACCTGGTTGGCCACGGCGACGGCTTCCTGCTGGTTGCGGCTCATGGTCAGTATCAGTGCGAATTCGTCGTTGCCCAATCGCCCCACCGTGTCGCGCAGGCGCACGCATTCGACAAGGCGGTTGCTGAACTGGCGCAGCAATTCGTCGCCCAGCGCCGCGCCCAGGGTGTCGTTGATGCTTTTAAAACGGTCGAGCGCGATGAACAGCACCACGATGCGCCAGCTTTTCTCTTGCGCCAGTTCCACGGCCTGGGCCAGGGTCTGGTAGAACAGGCTGCGGTTCGGCAGCCCCGTCAAGCCATCGTAATGGGCCAGGTGCTTGAGGCGCTCCTGCGCCTGGCGCCGCTCGCTGATGTCGCGCGCCACGGCGATCAGCAGCAGGCCGCCCGCGCCAGGGGTGCCAGAATAGCCGCCCGTCACGGGCGCTTGCGCATACCAGTGCCAGCCCAGTTCCACGGGGATCAGGCTCAGGTCGCGCCGCACCAGTTCGTACTCCGTCACTTCCGTGGCCAGATGGGCCGCGCCGCCCGGCAGCGCGGCCAGCGGCGGGGCCGGCGGCGATGGCAGCAAGGTGCCCGGCGCCAGCGCCAGCAGTTCGGTGCGCGCATAGCCAAGCAAACGGCAAGCGCCGTCGTTGACGTCGACCAGGGTCATGCCCAGCACGTCGACGAGGAAGATGGCGTCCGTGGTGGCATCCATGGCGCCGCGAAAGCGCTGCAGTTCGGCCGTGCGCTGGCCCACCGTGCGTTCGAGCAGGGTGTTGTAGTGGCGCGCGGCGCGGTGCAGCAGACGCACTTCGAGCATGTTGCGGATGCGCGTGAGCACCTCGAGCGCGTCGAAGGGCTTGCTGATGAAGTCGCGCGCGCCCGCTTCCAGCGCCGCCAACTTGGCGTCCGGGTCGGCGGCGATCACCAGCACGGGCAGGTAGCCTTCCAGCTCCAGCGGACGCAGGGCATCCATCACCTCGTAGCCGCTCATGCCGGGCATCACCAGGTCGAGGATGATCAGGTCGAACTGGTGGCGCTGGTGCAGGCCGGCCACCGCGCGCGCGTCGAGGGTGCTGGTGATGGCCGTGTAGCCGCCGCTTTGCAGCAAATGCTCGAGCAGGCGCAGATTGACTTCCTGGTCGTCGACGAGGAGAATTTTCGCCGCGTAGATATCGGCCTGGCTGATCATGGCGCGCCCGTTCCCTTCTGCCGGCGCTGCTGCGCCACATAGGCCAGGGTGCTGTTGATCGCCTCGGTAAATTCATCGAGGTTGATCGGCTTGGTCAGATAGCGGTAGAACCCCAGCGCCATGCTGCGCTCGACGTCGCCCGGCATGGCGTTGGCCGTCAGGGCGATGACGGGAATGTGCGCCGTGCGCGGATCGGCGCGCAGCAGTTTCAGCGCGTCCGTGCCATTCACGTTCGGCAGATTGATGTCCATCAGGATCAGCTGCGGCAGGTGCGTGCGCGCCATTTCCACGCCCAGGCGGCCATCGGTGGCCGTCAACAGCTGCAATTGCGGGCAGTAGCGCACGATTTCCTCGACCAGGGTCAGGTTGGCGGGATTGTCTTCCACGTACAGCAAGGTCACGGGGGCGCTGTGATCGAGCAGCGCCCCGGCCAGGTCCGGCCGCGGCAAGGCGGGTGCCGCAGGCATGGGCAAGGCGTCGACCACGCGCAGCTCGATCCAGAAGGTGCTGCCCTCGCCGGGTGCGCTGGTCACGCCGATGCTGCCATCCATCAGCTCCACCAGGCGCTTGGTGACCACCAGGCCGATGCCGCTGCCTTCTTCCGTGCCGCCCTCCTGTCCCAGCCGGTTGAACGGCTGGAACAGCAGCGCCACCTGCTCGCCGTCGAGGCCCACGCCCGTATCGCGCACGCTGATGCGCACCCGGCCGGCCGCCTGCGGCGCGCAATCGATGGCCACCTGCCCCTGCTCGCGGTTGTACTTGAGCGCATTCGACAACAGGTTCAACAGGATTTGCTTGAGGCGCGTGCGGTCGGCCAGCACGTTCAGCGGACAGGCGTCGGGAAAGGTCATGCCGATGCCGCGCTGGCTGGCCAGCGGCGCGATCATGTCGCGGCATTCCTGCAAGATAGCGTCCAGGCCCACCGGTTCCAGCGACAGGCTGACCGTGCCCGATTCCACCTTGGCCAGGTCGAGGATTTCATTGATCAGTGTCAGCAGGTGGCGCCCCGATTTCAGGATATGCCCGGCGAACTCCTTCTTTTGTTCCAGGGTCGACGGCAGGCGGTCGGAACTGAGGATTTGCGCGAAGCCCAGGATGGCGTTGAGCGGCGTGCGCAATTCATGGCTCATCGACGACAAAAACGCCGACTTGGCGTAGTTGGCGCTGCGCGCCTCTTCCATCGCCATGGCCAGTTCGCCATTCGTCATTTCCAGTTGCATCGTGCGCTCGTGCACGCGCACTTCCAGTTCCTGGTTCAGGCGCATGACTTCCTGCTGCGCCTCGGTGCGCTGCTCGCCTTCGCGCGCCAGCTCGCCGTTCGAGCGCTCCAGCGCCTGCGTGCGCAGCTCGATCTCGGCCAGCATCTTGTTGAAGGAATCGACCAGCTGCGCCACTTCGTCGACGCTGAGCTTGCGCGCGCGGCGCGAATAATCGCCCGTCTCGATCACTTCGCGCGCCACGTCGGCGATGTCGAGGATCGGTTGCGTGATGACGAAATCGAGGCGGCGCAGCAGCAGCAAGGCCACCAGCAGCGCCAGCACCGTCACGCCCAGCGCGATGGCCAGGTAATCGGCCGTGCGGCCGGCCAGCTCGTAATCGGCGCGCAGATACACGGTGCCCAGCAGTTCGCCATTGTCGACGATGGGTTTGAACAATTCGACGGATTTGCCCGCGATGCTGACGCCTTCCTGGCCCGCCTTCGCCGGCAGTTCGCCCACGTGCTGATGCGCGCGGTAGCTGGCAAACAGGCTGCCGTCGGCCTTGTACAGGGCGCCGGCCGTCACGCGCGGACGGATGCGCATCAAATTGAGGTTTTCCAGCGCCAGGCGTTCGTCGTCGAAGGCCAGCGCGGCCGAACTCATATGCCCGAGCAGCTCGGCCTGGGTACTGATGTCGGCCACCAGGTTGCGGTGGTAGGCGCGCAAGTCGTAGACGACGATGGTGCCCAGCGAAATGACGAGCGCCACCAGGGTGGTCAGCAAGACCACCGACATCAGCTTGTGGCGGATGGAACGCAGTCTGATCATCTAGGCGCCCCCAGTCTGCACGCGGTAGGCGGCCAGCAGCATGCGCGCGCTGATGCGGATATGCGCCTGCGCCACGGGTTTCAAGGCCACATCGAAGCGGACCTTGTCTTCGGCCATCACAAAATTGATCATGCTGCCCATCGCGTAGACCTCATCCGAATCGGACACCGTCAGCAACGCCAGGCCACGGCTGGCGGCCAGCATTTCCTGCAGCGCCGTTTTCTCCAGCGCGCCCAGGTACAGCACGTGCAGCCCGGCCAGCGCTTCGCCGCGGCGTACTTTCTTCACCTGCACGGCACGGCCGTTGACGCTATGCCCGGCCACGCTCTGTTCAAGCTGCTCGGCCAGCGCATCGGCGCCCGCCACGCCGATCACCAGCGGCGAGTCGGGCCGGGCAAAGCTGCCGTCGGGCCATTCGACATAGCCGGCGAACTTGTACAGATACCCGGCCTTGACCTGGCGTTCCAGTTCCCCCGGCACCTGCGATCGCGCATCGGCGCACAGCACGCCCAAAAGCAGCAATAGCCAGCCCCAGCGCAGGGAACGGCAAGCGGCGCCGCGCGCGGGGCGGCGCAAGGGGCCAGGATGACGCCACCAGGTCCAGTTCAGAATTGCCATGACAACCGAGTAAAGATAATGCATACGAAGGCGCGGCACCATGCCGCTTGCCTGTTCGAGCGATGCGCACCTGGGTGGCGCAGCGACAGAGCGCCTGCCGGCCCGAAGTGGTAGCAAATGTATAAAAGAGTGTACGCATTTTCGCTGGTACCGGGGAAAGTTTCTTTTGCCGTCGGCCATGCTACAGTCTTGCCACCATTTTCACCGCATGCAGGAGTCATCCATGAGCAACGAACTCGTCCCCCTCTCCACCGCGCTCGGCCTGGCCTTGCAGGCGAAAGGCCTGCTGCTGGCCACGGCCGAATCGTGCACGGGCGGCGGCGTGGCGCAGGCCGTCACCGATATCCCGGGCTCGAGCGCCTGGTTCGAACGGGGTTTCGTTACGTACTCCAACGGGGCCAAGAGCGGCATGCTGGGCGTGCCTGCCGAACTGATCGCCGCACACGGCGCCGTCAGCGAAGAAGTGGCCGCCGCCATGGCGCAAGGCACCCTGGCCCACAGCGCAGCCCACGTGGCGGTCTCGACCACGGGCATCGCCGGCCCCACGGGCGGCGTGCCGGGCAAGCCCGTCGGCACCGTCTGCTTCGGCTGGGCCATGGACGGGCGCGTGCAGACGCAGCGGCTGGTGTTCGCGGGCGACCGCCAGGCCGTGCGCGAGCAGGCCGTGGCGCACGCGCTGCGCGAACTGCTGCGCTTTATCCAGTAGCGTCGGCGATGCAGGCGCGGTCGCGGCCCGCCTGCTTGGCCGCATACAGCGCGCTGTCGGCGCGCATCAGCAATTCGTGGCGGCCGGCGCCGTGGCGCGGATATTCGGCGATGCCGGCCGAAAAGGTGCAGCCCGTCAAGCTGTGCGGCGCCTGCTGGATCAGCAACTGGCGGTAGCGCGCGGCGATATCGTCGATCTTGTGCGCCGCGATGAGGCTGTCGGCTTCGCGCAACAGCAGGCAAAATTCCTCGCCGCCATAGCGGCAGACCATATCGGTGCCGCGCAGCTGGCCTTCCACCAGGCGCGCGAACTGGATCAGCACTTCGTCGCCAAAGTTGTGCCCGTAGGTATCGTTGACGCGCTTGAAAAAGTCCAGGTCGATGATGGCGATGGCCACGGGCGCATCCGCGTCGGCCTCGTGCAGGATGGCATTGAGGCAGGTTTCAAAATGGCGGCGGTTGTACAGGCCCGTCAGGTGGTCGCGCATGGCCTGTTCCTTCAGGCTGTCCTGCAGGGAATTGACGTGCAGGATTTGGTGCGCCAGTTCGCGGTTCAGGTGTTCGAGCTTGACGTTTTCCGATTCGCGCGCGGCCTGCAGTTCCAGCGCCTTGTCGCGCTCGGCTTTCAGGCTGTGCATTTCCTTTTCCAGATTGCGCATCAGGCTGCGCGACGCGCGCGCCGACTTGCTGCTGGCCTCGTAGGCGGCCTGGTATTGCTGCAGGAAACCATACGCCGCCTGCCATTCGCCCAGCTGGGCATTGATGTCGGACAAGCCGCGCAGGATCTGCTGCTGGTGGAATGGATTGCGCGTCCAGCTCAGCAGGCTGTGCGCCTGCGTCAGCGACGCCAGCGCCTGCGCCGTCTGGCCCGCGTGCAAGTCGAGCTTGCCGCGCACCAGCCACGCATGCATCTGCTCTTCCAGGTCCTGACCCCGGCGCGCGTACTCTTCGGCCCGCAACAGCAATTGCAGGGCACTGTCGGGCTGGCGCAGCAGGATCGCGGCGTGGGCGGCAATGCAGAAAAGAAAGGCGCGCACGGCCAGGTCTTCTTCCGGCCACTCGTAAAACGGTTCCACCAGCGCCAGCGCCTCGGCCGGCTTACCAGTGGCCAATAAACACATGGCCAGGTTGGCCGACACGATGGTTTGCTGGTATTTGAGCTTTTGCGTGCCGATGATCTCGAGCGCCTCGACCAGCAGGGGAATCGCGTCTTCATCGTTGCCCAGGTCATGCTGCGACGACGCCAGGTTCGACAGGCTGTTGACCCGGTGCGCGGGGCTGCCGAAGCGCTCGGCGATGTCGAGCGCCAGCAGGAAATTGCGCGGGCCGTCCTGCGTGTCGCCACGGTTCAGGGCATCGACGCCCAGGCGCGCGTACAGCATGAATTTGTGCAGCGAGTCGGGTATCTGCGCGGCCTGGCTGCGCGCCTGCAGGAAATGCTGCTCGGCATCGGCAAAATCGCCGCGCCGGCTCGCATACGCGCCCTGCAGGGCAGCCACTTCCATGCCCCCCTCCAGATCGCCGCTGTGCTGGAAATACGCGCCCAGGCGCTCGCATGACGGTTCGGCCTCGCCCGCGTAATACGCAAGCCAGCAATGATTAAGTTCCGCATACGCACCGCCGCGCGCATACTGTTGCCGTTGCGCCGCCGCCAGCGCCATCTGCGCCAGCCGGCGCGCCTGGCGGCGGTTGCCGACCAGGCAAGACAGGGCTTGCTGATTCAGACGGTCAATGTCGGCTTTATCGAGACTGGAGATCGGCACTGCGTCCTCGTTCACACTCTTGGGTGGATTTTTCACACAAAACTTGCTCTACATCAATGGTATCCTGATTAACATCATAACCAGATTCGCTGTTCCGCATGGCATATTTGCAAAGGATTGTGGTAAAAATGCCAGTCGCCGCTGTCACGGATCTTTGATTGTCACTGACGCAACAACTTGGAGTAGTCGCAATGCAAAACACGGTACATTTCATCCTGCAGGGCAAGGGCGGCATCGGCAAGACCCTCGTCTCGACCCTGCTGGCCCAGTGGATAGGCGGCAAGGACGACACGCCTTTGCGCTGCTATGACACCGATCAGGAAAACGCCACGTTCTCGCGCTACAAGGCGATGAACGTCAAGCACGTGCCCGTGATGACGGATGCGCGCAACATCGACCCGAAACGCTTCGACGCGCTGATGATCGACATTCTCGACACGGACGGCAACTGCGTGATCGACAATGGCGCGAACACATTTTCGCCGCTGATGGGCTACTTGCTGGAGAACGACTGTTTTTCGCTGCTGGAAGAATCGGGCCGCAAGGTGTACATCCACACCATCGTCGGCGGCGGCGATACCTTGCACGACACGGCCACGGGCTTTGTCGCGACAGCCCAATCGACGAAGGTGCCGTTGGTGCTGTGGCAAAACGAACACTTCGGCCTGCTGCAATCGGCGTCCGGCAAGCAGTTCGTCGAATCGCAGTCGTACAGCGACAACCGCGCGCGCGTGAAAGGCAGCATCACCTTGAGCCAGCGCAATCCCGACACCTTTGGCGCGGACGTCAAGAAAATGAACACGGCGCGCCTGACGATGCAGGAAGTGCTGCAGAACGACAAGTTCAACATCATGGAAAAGCAGCGCATCAAGGTCGTCTACCGCGACATCTTCGAACAGCTCGACAAGGTGCAGTGGTAGATGGACCAGCACAAACTGCGCAGCCACGTGTTCGACAAGACGGGCATCAAGGTCGACGTCGATGACCCGATATTCGCCCTCGTGGCGCTGAACGAAGCCGTGCTGGCGGAAACCGTCGAGCGCCAGCTGGCCCTGCTCGACGCCGCCACGCAGGCGTTGGCGGCCCAGGCGCGCGCGGCGGGCGGCTTGCCTGCGGCCGTGCCCCAGGCTGCGCCGCAAGCGCCCCTGTCCGCCGCTTGGTTTTCTCCGCGCGAATGGCGCTTGCTGGGCGCGGCTGCCATCGTCTCCATCGCCAGCGCGCTGCTGGTGCTCGGCGGCGCGGCCCTGCTGTATAAACTGTAGCACCGGCCGTAGTAACGACCGTAGCACCGTCGCGCTGCGCCAGCCACGAGCGAGCCGCAGCGTCTTCTCCACCCATCCCTGGAAGCATGCATGAAACCGATCAAACTGCTGGCCATTCCCGCCCTGCTGCTGTCGCTGTACGGCGCCCCGCTCACCCTCGCCCATGCCGCCGATGCGGCCGTCACGACAGGGGCGACGTCCGTGCCCCATATCGCCTACGAGAAATACACTTTGCCGAACGGCCTCGACGTGATTCTCGTGGAAGACCATAAATTGCCCGTCACGGCCGTCAACATCTGGTACCACGTGGGACCGGCGAATGAAGCGCCGGGCCTGACGGGCTTTGCGCATTTGTTCGAGCACATGATGTTTGCCGCCACCAAGCACGTGCCGCGCGGCATGGCCGACCAGTTGCTCGAAGGCGCGGGCGCCACCGATTCCAACGGCAGCACGGATTTCGACCGCACCAATTATTTCGACACGGTGCCGTCGAACCAGCTGGAACTGGCCCTGTGGACGCATTCCGACCGCATGGGCTATCTGCTCGACGTGCTCGATCAGACGGCGCTGACGAACCAGCAGGACGTCGTGCGCAACGAGCGCCGCCAAAGCGTGGAGAATGCGCCGTACGGCATCGTGCAGGAAGCGCTGTACCACCAGCTGTTTCCCAAGACCCACCCGTATTACGCCAGCGTCATCGGTTCGCACGCGGACATCCAGAACGCGAAGCTGGCCGACATAAAGGATTTCTTCAGCAAATACTATGGGCCCAACAATGCCAGCCTCGTGATCGCGGGCGACATCGACAAGGCGAAGACCAAGGAACTGGTCAATAAATACTTCGGCAGCTTCAAGAGCGGCCCGGCCGTGCCGAAACCGAATGTCGTGACGCCGCCCATCACGCAGGAACGCCGCATCGTGGTACAGGACCGGGTCGAGTTGCCGCGCGTCTTCATGGCCTGGCTGACGCCGTCCGCCTACACCAGGGACGACGCGGAACTGTCGATGGCCGCGCACATCCTGGCCGGCGGCAAGTCCAGCCGTTTATATAAATCCCTCGTGTACGACAAGCAGATTGCGCAGGACGTGGGCGCCAGCCAGGGCTCGAACGCTCTCACGTCGATTTTCACCATCGACGCGACGGCGCGCCCGGGCCGCAAGCCCGAGGAAATCGAGCAAGCCTTGCAGGCGGAGCTGGAACAATTGCGCGCCAAGGGCCCGACCGAGAAGGAACTGGAACGCGCGCGCAACAGCATCGAGACGAGCATGCTGAGCCAGGTGGAAAAAATGGGCGGCCACGGCGTGGCCAACTTGCTCAACGAATACAACCAGTACGTGGGCGACCCCGGCTACCTGGCCAAGGATATCGAACGCTACCGCCAGGTGACGGCGGCCGGCGTGCAGCGCGCCGTCGACCAGTACCTGAAAAACCAGTCGCGCGTGGTGGTCTATGGCGTGCCCGGCACGCCGGACCTGGGCGCGGAAGTGCCGACGCCGGCGCCGGGCAAGGTCAAGCCTGCGCCAGGCACTGCCATCAATGCGGACGAGCCCTGGCGCAATGCCGTGCCGAAGGCCGGTCCCGCACCGAAGATTGTTTTACCGCAAGGAAAATCGTTCACCCTGGCGAACGGCCTGACCGTGATCCACCACTACAACGGGGCCGTGCCGCTCGTGTCCAGCCAGCTCGTGGTGAAAAGCGGCTCGGGCGCCAATCCGCTGGCGCAGCCGGGCTTGTCGAGCTTTACGGCGCAATTGCTGCAGGAAGGCACGGCCACGCGCAGCGCGCCACAGATCGCCGACGACGTGGCGCAGCTGGGCGCGCTGCTCAATACCGGCTCCGGCGTGGACGCGTCGTTCGCCCAGCTGACGTCGCTCAAAGCCACGTTCCCGCAAGCGCTCGACGTGCTGGCCGACGTGGTGCTGCATCCGCAATTCCCCCAGGAAGAAGTCGAGCGCCAGCGCGCCAGCCGCATCGGCGAACTGGCGCAGCAGCGCGAAAACGCGGGCGCGGTGGCGGCCCGCGTGGAGGCGGCGGCCCTGTATGGCCCGCAGCATCCATATGGCTACATCCAGCTGGGCACGGAAGCGGCGTTGAAAGCGGCCAGCCGCGCCGACTTGCAAGGTTTCTGGCAGCAGCATTACCTCCCGAACAATGCGGCGCTGATCGTTTCGGGCGATATCGGCGAGGCGGAATTGAAAGCGCTGGCCGAAGCGAAGTTCGGCAGCTGGAAGGCAGGCACGGTGGCGCCGTCCGTGGCCGCCGCACCGCAGACCACAAAGGCAAAATTGATCCTGGTCGACAAGCCGGGCGCGCCACAAACGGCCGTGCGTCTGTCGACCATCGCCGTGCCGCGCGCCACGCCTGATTACGCACCGCTGCAAGTGATGAACGCGGCGCTGGGCGGCTTGTTTACCAGCCGCCTGAACACCAACTTGCGCGAAGAAAAGGGCTACACCTATGGCGTGCGTTCGCAATTCCAGTACCGCAATCAGCCTGGACCGTTCTCGATTGCCGCCAGCGTGCGCACCGATGTGACGGGCCCGGCCGTATCGGAAACCGTCAGGGAAATCCGCGCCATGATCGCCAAGCCCCTGAGCGGAAAGGAATTGGCGAATGCGCGCAACTCGCAAGTGCTGTCCTTACCCGGCCAGTTCGAGACGAATGCCAGCATCAGCGCCAGCATGGCCAACACGTATATCTACGGCCTGGGCCTCGACTATTACACGACCTTGCCGCAGCGCTTTGCCAGCGTGACGGACAAGCAGGTACAGCAGGTGGCGAAGAAATACCTGCAGCCGGAAAAGCTGATCGTCATCGGCGTGGGCGACAAGGCGAAGATCGCTCCGCAATTGTCGAAGCTGAAGCTGGCGCCCGTCGAATTGCGCGACGCGGAAGGTAACGTCAAGTAATCAGGATTAGCGGCGCTTGAACAGCGCCGCTTGATCCACCAGCGCCGCGATCGCCACGCCCGCCGTGTAGGCGATCAGGTCGACCCAGCCGAAGGCGGAACCCAGCACCAGGTGTCCCAGCGGATGCGCGCGCAACGCGACGATCCACGGCGCCTGGTATAGCTGGCCGAATTCCACGGCAAAGCAGATCAGCAAGGCCGTCAGCGCCAGCTGCCACGTGCGCATGCGCGTGGCGACAATGCCCAGCGCAAAGACGATCATCATGGCCCACAGGGCGTCGCCCGGATACTTGCCGAGCGCGGCAGGGACGAATTGGGGAAAGGCGCGCGAGGCCAGGCCCAGCGCGATGACAGCCACGGTTGCGCCCACCTGCAGCAGGCGGCGGCGTTCAGGTTTTACCAGGAACATATTTCCATTCAAAGGCACAATACGGGCCGAACCATTGCGGCCCGTCCGATATTGTACTGCGCGGCCGTGCCTGCCTGTAGCCTAATGCGCTTGGACAACCTCAGCCCAGCTCGACGTGCTGCGCCAGGAAATCGAGAAACACGCGCACGCGCAGCGGCACATGCCCGCCTTGCCCCACGAACACGGCATGCACTTCCTCGCTGTCGCCGGGGTTGCACTCTTCCAGCACGGCCTGCAGCCGGCCGGCCGCGATATCGGCGCGCACCTGGAAAGCGGCCAGGCGTGCCAGTCCCAGTCCCGCCAGCGCCAGTTGCCGCAAGGCTTCGCCATCGCTGGCCTGTGCATTGCCCGTGACCGGCACGACGACGTCACCCTCGGGCAGGCGCAGCGGCCAGCCCGAGCGGGCGCGCGCGTAATTGGCGTCGAGCAGATTGTGCGAGGCCAGATCGGTGGCCAGCTGCGGCGTGCGGCGCCGGGCCAGGTAGCCTGGCGATGCCACGATGACCATGCGCGTCTGGCCCAGCTTGCGCGCCAGCAGGCTGGAGCTTTTCAATGGCCCCGCCCGCACGGCCACGTCCGTACGCTGCTCGAGGATATCGACGACGGCGTCCGTGAGCACGATGTCGAGCGTCACCTCGGGATGGCGTTCGAGAAACAACGGCGCCAGCGGCAACAAGAAATGCTGGCCGAAGGGCACGTTCGCATTGACCTTGATTCTGCCGCGCGGCACATCCTGCACGCCGGCGCAGCGCTCGGCCTCGTCCAGCGCCGCCAGCACTTGCTGTCCCCGTTCGTACAGGCCGCAACCCTCGGCCGTCAGCCGCAGCTGGCGCGTGGAGCGGTTCAGCAGGCGCGCGCCCAGGCGCTCTTCGAGCCGCGAGACGAGCTTGCTGACGGCCGACGGCGTCATGCCGCAGGCGCGCGCGGCGGCGGAAAAACCGCCCAGCTCGACCACGCGCACGAACACTTCCAGCTCGCCGGAGCGGTTCACTTCCAGTCTGGCCATTGTGAATTCAACTCATAAATGTTCTTCGATGAGATAGTCTAGTACATAAATGGCTTTGCTTTCATCATGCGCACATTCCCCTTGATGAAGCGAGCCGCCATGCAACGATTGTCCCTCCTCCCCGCCACCCTGCTGAGCCTGGCACTGAGTGCTCCTCCCGCCCATGCGGCCGATCCCGCATCCACCTGGCTGGCCAGCTGGACGGCCAGCCCCCAAGCCGTGTGGGGCAGCGATTTCCTGTTCCCCAGCAATGTGCCCGCCGTGCTGCACGGGCAAACCGTGCGCCAGGTGGCGCGCCTCAGCGTGGGCGGCCCGCGCGTGCGCATCGTGCTGTCGAATGCGTATGGCAAGGTGCCGCTGCGCATCGGCGCGGCCACCGTGGCCCTGGCCGCTTCCGCTTCCGCCATCGAAGCGGGCAGCCTGCGCACGCTCACATTTTCCGGCCAGCCGGCGGCCAGCGTGGCGCCGGGCGCGCCGCTCGTCAGCGACCCCGTCGACCTGTCCGTGCCGGACCTGGCTCGCCTGACGGTGAGCATCCACCTGCCGCAAGCCAGTCCCGCCTCCACGTTTCACTGGGATGGGCGCGAAACGGCGTGGATCGCCCCGCAGGACCAGACGCGGGCCGCGCGCATCGATGACGCGCCTGGCGTGCAGACCACCACGGCGCGCCTTTTACTCAGTGCGATTCAGGTAGAGGCGGCGGCGGGGGCGCAAGCCGTGGCCATCCTCGGCGATTCGATTAGCGACGGCGCCAGCGCCAGCCTGGGGATGGATGCGCGCTGGCCCGATTTCCTGGCCAAGCGCCTGGCGCCGCACGGCGTGGCCGTGATCAATGCGGGCATTTCCGGTGCGCGGCTGTTGTCCGACGGCATGGGAGACAATGCCCTGGCCCGCTTCGAACGCGACGTGCTGGCGCAACCAGGCGTGCGCACGGTGGTCGTCTTGTTGGGAATCAATGACATCAGCTGGCCCGGCACGGCGTTTGCGCCACGGCAAAAACGGCCGACCCTGGAGGAATTAACAAACGGCTACGCCCAACTGGTCGCCCAGGCGCGCAGCCGCGGCGTGCGCGTGATCGCGGCCACCCTGACGCCGTTCGCCGGCGCCCTGCCCGGCACGCCCTTGAGCAACTATTATCAGCCGGAAAAAGATGCGCTGCGCCAGCAATTGAATGCGTGGATACGCGCCAGCGGCCCTTTTGACGCCGTACTCGACTTCGACGCATTGGCGCGCGATCCGGCGCACCCGCTGCGCCTGCTGCCCGCCTACGACTCGGGCGACCACCTGCACCCGGGCGATGCAGGCAACCGGGCGCTGGCGGAAGGGATAGATCTGTCCCTACTATTTACAAATCAGTCGCCCAAGCCCGCGTACAAAGCGGTACTCAGGTAGCGCTCGCCAAACGACGGGATGATGGTGACGATGTGCTTGCCCGCGTTTTCCGGACGGCGTGCCACTTGCAGGGCAGCCCACAGGGCGGCGCCCGACGAGATGCCGACCAGCAAGCCTTCATCGCTGGCGGCCAAGCGCGCCGTGGCGAAGGCGTCGTCGTTCTTGACGCAAATGATTTCGTCGTAGATGGCCGTGTTCAAAATCTGCGGCACGAAACCGGCGCCGATGCCCTGGATCGGGTGCGGCCCTTTTGTCCCCTTCGACAGCATCGGCGACGCTTCCGGTTCCACGGCGATCACTTGCAGGCCGGGCTTGCGTTCCTTCAGCACTTCGCCGATGCCGGTAATCGTGCCGCCCGTGCCCACGCCAGCAACGACGATGTCCACTTGCCCATCCGTGTCGCGCCAGATTTCCTCGGCCGTCGTGGCGCGGTGGATGGCGGGATTGGCGGGATTGTTGAATTGCTGCAGCATCAGGTAGCGCGGATCGGCCGCCACCAGTTCTTCGGCCTTGCGGATGGCGCCCAGCATGCCTTCGCTGCCGGGCGTAAGCACCAGCTCAGCACCGTAGGCGCGCAGCAGGATGCGCCGCTCGCGGCTCATGGTGTCGGGCATGACGAGGGTGCAGCGGTAGCCGCGCGCGGCGCATACCATGGCCAGCGCGATGCCCGTGTTGCCGCTGGTGGGCTCGACGATGACGGTATCGGAATGGATCTTGCCTGCGGCTTCCGCGGCGACGATCATGGCCAGGCCGATGCGGTCCTTGACGCTGTGCGCGGGATTGTAGAATTCGAGTTTGGCCAGGATGGTGGCCACACTGCCGGCGGCGATGCGGTTGATGCGCACCAGGGGGGTGTTGCCGATCAGTTCAGTGACGTCGTTGGCGATGTTCATGGGGGTGGTCTCCACAGCAATTTCAGGAGAACCCAGTCTACCGCGTTTCAGAGCGTAAATGGCGGCGGCGCGGGCATGCGCCGCCGCCAAACTGAACAATTACTTCACGTCCAGCAATTCCACGTCGAAGATCAGTGCCGAGTTCGGCGGAATGTCGCCATTGCCGGCGCCGCGCGGGCCGTAGGCCAGTTCGCCTGGAATGATCAGGGTGCGCTTGCCGCCCACTTTCATGCCGGCCACGCCCTGGTCCCAACCCTTGATGACCATGCCCTTGCCGAGCGGGAAGTCAAACGGGCCACGACCGACAGAGCTGTCGAACTTCTTGCCGCGCGAATCTTTCGCCAGCGGACGGTAGAGCCAGCCCGTGTAATGCACGGTGACGTTACTGCCGACGGACGCTTCCTTGCCCGTGCCGACCTTGTTGTCGATCAGGATCAATTTATCGGCGACAGGGCCGGGGCTCAGCGAGACGGCCGAGGCGGGAACAGGCGCTGGCGCCTGTGCCTGCGCCAGCGACGCGGCGACGGAGCAGATCAGGGCAAACAAAACGGAGCTACGCGTCATGATGTATTCTTTCAGTGAGTTTCGGTAAGATCCCTGCCAGTGCAAGTGGGCAGGGAACGCCAATAATAGCAAACCGCCGCAACGATAGGAAAAACTTGTCGCCCGATACACACTGCCCCCGCCTGTTTTACGCGCTGTGGCCCGATGCGGCCACGCGCGCGGCCCTGGCCGCCTGGCAGGCGCGCCTGGAAGGCAAACCCGTGCGTCCGGACAAGCTGCACCTGACCCTGGCCTTCCTGGGCCAGCGCCCCGCCGGCGACCTGCCGGCCCTGCTGGATATTCTGGCGCACACACCGGCGCATCCCATGCCCTTGCTATTCGATCACGCCAGCCATTTTACGAAGCTGGCGCTGGCCTGGGCCGCCCTGGCGCAGCCGTCGCCCGCCCTGCTGGACTTGCGCGCGGCCTGCATGCGTAACTTGGCGGAACAGGGACTGGCGCCCCGCTTCGAGCACGACCGTTTTACGCCGCACGTGACCCTGGCGCGTCAGGCGCCGCCGCCGGCCATCGGGGACTTCGCGCCCATCGCCTGGCTGGCGGACGAGCTGGTGCTGGTGGAATCGCTCAAGAGCAGCGGCGACTACCGCATCCTGGCCAGCAGGAAATTAAGCTAGGCGGCGTCCGGTATCGACACAGCTACCTCGGCTAATTTGTCCTGGCGCAAGCTTTTCAGCGCATGCGCGGCCGCCACCATGCCGAAGCTGGCCGTCACCACCACGCTGGAACCGAAGCCCGCACAGTTCAGGCCAGTGACGCCGGCGGGCGCGCCGCCATCGATGGCGCACGCTTCAGCGCTCTCGGGGGTGCTCAACGGCTCCATGGAAAACACGGCGTCGACATTGAATTTGTTTTTCACGCCACGGGGGAAACCATATTCGGTACGCAAGAGTTTGCGTACTCGCTTGAGCAGCGGCTCCTGTTCCGTTTTCGACAGGTCGCGCACGGCGATCAGGGTCGGGTCCGTCTGCCCGCCCGCGCTGCCGATGGTCAGCATGGGAATGTTGCGCGCGCGGCAATATGCGATCACGGCCGCTTTCGCCTTGGCATTGTCGATGGCATCAACGAGGTAGTCGAAATCGCGCCCGCCCAGCAGTTGGTCCAGATTATCGGGGGTAATAAAATCCTCGATCTGCGTGACCTGGCAAAACGGGTTGATCAGTTCGATGCGTTCAGCCAGGGCCGTAATCTTGGCCTGGCCAATGGTGTCGCTCATGGCCTGGATCTGGCGGTTGATGTTCGATTCGGCAACATTATCGAGATCGATCAGGGTCAGGCGGCCGATGGCGCTGCGCGCCAGCGCTTCGACGATCCAGGAACCGACGCCGCCCACGCCGATCACACACACATGGGCGGCGCGGAAACGCTCCAGCGCGGGCGCGCCGTACAGGCGGGCGATGCCGCCGAAACGCCGCTCAAAATCGATCTCGGTCAAGTCCATGGAAATTAGTTCATTGGTGGAGGTATGCATGGCGCCATTTTAACGGACACTGCGCTGACGGATATTCTAAAATAGCCGAATTGACACAGCGACAAGCCGTACTGTCGCCACGCCCCCACACCGCCCACCACGAGAACTCGCCATGACCTCTCCCCTGTTCGACTCCGTTCCCGGCTTTGACCAGCCCATCGCCGTGCTCAAGCATTGCCACGACAAGATCCGCAAGCAGCTGACGACCCTGCAAAACCTGCTGGGCCATCTGGCACAGCACGGCAACACGGCGGATGCGCAGCAGGCGGCCAAGGCGGTGTTGCAATATTTCAATAAAGCCGCCCATCTGCACCATGACGATGAAGAGCAGGACTTGATGCCCATGCTGCAAGCGACCGCCACGGGCGACGATGCCGCCCTGCTGGCGACCCTGGTGCCGGAAATCCTGGCCGACCACCAGCGCATGGACCAGGCCTGGCTGACCCTGCGCCCGGAACTGGACGCGATCGCGGCCGGTACGGGCACGCAGCTGTCCGCCGATGGCGTGGCCGCCTACGTTGCCGCCTACCATGCCCATATGAGCAAGGAAGAGGGCCAGCTGGCGCCCATGGCCAAGCGCCTGTTCAGCGCGCAGCAGATGGAGCAGCTGGGCACGGCCATGCAGCGCCGCCGCGGCATCGCGCCCGATGTGCCAGAAGTAGCGGACGCGGCCGCCGTGCTGGCCGCCATGCGCACCGATTACGTGCAATCGAGCCTGAGCGAGACGGATGTGCTGGCCGATCCCATCGCCCAGTTCCAGAAATGGTTTGCCGAGGCCATCAACGCGCAAGTGATGGAGCCGAACGCCATGGACTTGTCCACCGTCAGCCCTGATGGCAAGCCTAGCTCGCGCATCGTGCTGATCAAGCAATTCGACGAGCGGGGTTTTACCTGGTACACGAATTACCACAGCGACAAGGGCCAGCATCTCGAACACAACCCGCACGCCGCCCTGCTGTTCTTCTGGCGCGAGCTGGAGCGGCAAGTGCGCATCGAGGGCACGGTGGTAAAAACCACGGCGGCCGAGAGCGACGAGTATTTCAATGTGCGTCCCCTGCAAAGCCGGCTGTCGGCGATTGCCTCGCAGCAAAGCGCGCCCATCGACAGCCGTGCCGCGCTGGAAAGCAATTACGAAGCCGTGGCCGCCGCCGTTGGCGACGCGCAGCCGCCGCGCCCGGCCCACTGGGGCGGCTACCGCCTGCAGCCGGAGCGCATCGAATTCTGGCAGGGGCGCCGTTCGCGCTTCCACGACCGCATCGTGTTTACGCGCGGTGCTGACGGGCAATGGAGCATGCAACGCTTGCAACCATAAGCAGGATAGCCAAGGCGGCGCAAAGCAAGCTGGTCAATATCGGTGTAGGCTATGACGTTAGAAGTTACTAAATGACATTGTTTCTCAATTTGCGGCTCCAGCCGGGGCCGCTTCATTGGAGGCCATTTTGTTTGTACAAAACCAACTCAAGTCCTGGATCGCCAGCATCCGCAGCAAAACCGCCTTGCCGCTACGCATAGAATTGTGGAACGGCCAGCACGTCGACCTGTCCAGCGAAGCGCCCAGAGTCACCATCCGCCTGCCAACCGTCGCCTCGGCCCGCTATCTGCTGAACCCGTCGCTGGCGAATCTGGGTTCGGCCTATGTGGAAGGCAATATCGAAGTCAAGGGCACGGCCCAGGACATGATTTCCATCTGCAATGCCCTGGCACGCAATACCCTGAAGCCGGAAGGCAAGCTGGCCCGCATCGTGCGCAGCTTTACGCACGACAAGAGCAAGGATGCGGAAGCCATCCGCTATCACTACGATGTGTCGAATGCCTTCTATGAGCAGTTTCTCGACCCCGGCCTCGTGTATTCCTGCGCGTATTTCGAACAGGGCGATGAAACCCTGGCGCAGGCGCAAGTCAAGAAAATCGACCATATCCTGAAGAAAATCCAGCTGCAGCCGGGTCAGACCCTGCTCGACATCGGCTGCGGCTGGGGCGCGCTCGTCATGCGTGCCGCGCAGCAATATGGCGCCCGCTGCGTGGGCGTGACCCTGTCGGAAAACCAGTACGCGCTGGCGCGCGAGCGCGTGGCGGCGGCCGGCCTGGCGCACCTGATCGATATCCGCCTGCAAGACTACCGCGACGTGACGGGCCAGTTCGACCGCATCACCAGCGTGGGCATGTTCGAACACGTGGGATTGAAGCATTTGCCCGACTACTTTTCCATCATCAACAAATTGTTGGCGCCCGACGGCATGGCGATGAACCACGGCATCACCTCGACCGATCCGGACAATGGCGAAACGCCGTACGGCGGCGGCGAATTCATCGAAAAATATGTGTTTCCGCATGGCGAGCTGGCGCACATCGGCAATGTCCTGAAAACCATGCAGCAGGGGGGGCTGGAAGTGCTGGACGTGGAAAACCTGCGGCGCCACTATGCGCGCACGTGCGCCCTGTGGACGGAAAATTTCGAAGCCCATGCCGAGCAGATCCGTCCGCTGGCGGGCGAACGGCGCTTCCGCATCTGGCACGTCTACCTGGCCGGCTGCGCCTATGCCTTCGAGCAAGATTTGATCAGCCTGTACCAGATCGTCTGCGTGAAGGCGGGGCGGCGTTCTTCCACCTTGCCCTGGTCGCGCAACTACATGTATGCGCAGGAGAATACGCAGGAAACAAGGCCGGCGCCCGTGCTCACGCCCTGACAGTCGGACACGTGCGGGGCGCTTACTTCAGGCGCCCCGCATACATGGCGCGGAATTTCTCCACCTTGGGCGCGACGACGAGCGCGCAATAGCCCTGCAAGGGATGCTGCTCGACATAATTCTGGTGGTACTCCTCAGCCGGATAAAAGGTGGCTGCCGGCGCCAGCTGCGTGACGATGGGCGCATCCCACACGCCGGCCATCTCCGCGAGCACCTTGCGCGCCACCTTTTCCTGCTCCGCCGACTGGTAATGGATGACGGAGCGAAATTGCGTGCCGACATCGTTGCCTTGCCGGTTCACGGTGGTGGGGTCGTGCAAAGTAAAAAAGATTTCCAGCAAGTCGTGATAACTGATGACGGCGGGATCGAATTCCAGGCGCACCACTTCCGCGTGGCCTGTCTCGCCCGTGCACACCTGTTCATATGTGGGGTTGGGCACGCTGCCGCCCGTATAGCCGGCCTCGACGCGCGTCACGCCGCGCACTTCCGCGTACACGGTATCGAGGCACCAGAAACAGCCACCGCCGAATACCGCTAATTCCGTCTGTTGATGCATGATGTCCTCCCGCAACGCCTCTGCGACGTATCATTTCATTACTGTAACGCAAAGCGCCATAGCCTGCAGTGCCGCTTGAAACGGTGCGTGGTGCACCGCACATAAGGGGCATGCCGGCCACGATTGCGCTGGCGCGGCCGATTTTTGGCATAATGTCAGCAAATAGACAGGTCACCCATGAACACACGCTCTCCCCGCGCGCCAGCGCAAGAATTCGATACGGCACATTTCCGCCAGGCACTGTCGCAGTTTGCCACCGGCGTGACGGTCATTACGACGCGCCTGGCCGACGGCAGTTTCCGCGGCTTGACGGCCAGTTCCTTCAATTCCGTCTCGCTGTCGCCGCCGCTGGTGCTGTGGAGCCTCGGTTCCGTGGCGAACAGCATGCCCATCTTCAGCGGCAACTCGCATTACGTCATCAACGTGCTCGGCGCCGAACAGGCGGAACTGGCCACGCGCTTTTCACGCCGCACCCCGAACCCGTTCGACGACGTCGAATACGAACTGTCGCGCACAGGCCAGCCCATCCTGAAAGGCGCGTCGGCCTGGTTCGAATGCCACAACCGCAGCCGCTATCCGGAAGGCGACCACGTCATTTTCGTGGGCGAAGTGGAACAATGCGCGTTTGCCGCGCAACCGCCCTTGATCTTCCACAATGGGAAGTTCAATACACCGCCAGCCTGAGCGGGACAAAAAAAATCCGCCGAGGCGGATTTTTTGTTTTACAGGGTAAAGTTATACCCGATGCTGACACTCACGGCGAGCGGGTCGAGCGTGATGCTCTGCGTCTGCCCCGTCGAGAATTTCGCCTTGGTTTTCAGGAAGGTCTTGACCACGGCCACGTCGGCAAACCAGCGCTCGTTGATCGCCAGGGTGCTGCCAACCACCAGGCTGCCTGCCAGCTTGTTGTCCAGGCGGTAGGTGACCGGTTTTCCACCCGGATCGAGCAAGGCCGTCATCTGGCCCGAGCCTTTTTCTTTCTGGAAATAGGCATATGTCAAACCCGCTCCCACGTAAGGACGGATCATCGCATTGGGCTGGAAGAAACGGTACTGGATGAAGGCCGTCGGCGGCAAGGCTTCCGCCGTCCCCAGCTTGCCCGTACCCTTGATGGAACCATCGCCGACCAGCTCATGCTTGTACGGCACGCCCAGGATCATTTCAGCGGCAATATTGTCCGTGATCATGTAAGCAAAGGTCAGGATGGGCTTGGTGTCCGCCTTGACGTCGGCCTTGGTGTTCGGCAATGCCGGCGCGGAAATGTCGCCACTGTCGACGTGCGGCGTGATCTTGTTGACGCCGGCCTTGACCATCCAGGTGCCTGCGCTTTGCGCCGAAGCGCCCGTCGCCATGGCCATCGCGGCGGCCGCGGCCAGCACGCGTACAGCGGTATTCAAACGATTCTTCATCTTGTCTCCTGATTCATTGTGTGCGGAGTGTTCCGCTATCGAGTCTTGTCGCTGCCAGCGCCAGCCACGTCCCGGAGACGCAGCTGGCACGGCCATCCTTACAGCCAGCCCCGCACAACCATGTCCTTGGCCACATAACGTGCCAGCAGCAGGTTGTTGAACGGCGTAGGATGCACATCATCGGCATACGAGTAGTGGCTGACGTCGCCCGCTTTCAGGTTCGTGCCATTGCACACCAGCGAGCTGCCCAGAATATTGCCTGGCGCGCTCAAGTCGCACGCCGTCTCGCTGACGTTGGTCAAGCCATACGGGCCAGGGTTGGTGGCCTGGTCATGGCTGACGGCAAACACGTCGACCAGCAAGACTTTCGCATTGGCGCTCAGGCCGCCACTGAGTTCGCCGTTGAAAGCGCTGACCATGGCGTTGATGAGCGCCTTGGTATTGGCATCCTTGCTCAGGCCAGACGGCGTACCGGCCACGTCAGGCAGATTGTTGACGATGACATAGTTGGCGCCCTTGGCGATGATCTGGTCCTTGACCAGCGCCACCAGTTCGGTACCCGCTTGTTTCATAGCGGCAACCAGCGTCGGTCCCTGAGCCACAGCGTAATCGGCACCGGCCTTGGCGCCGGCAGCGTTACCCGTCACCGTCGCATCGGCTTGCGCCTTGGCGGCCAGGGCGGGGGCCAGGGTTGGGGCATTCGTATTGCCGGCAATCACGGCGGCTTGCACGGCGGCACCGACGATGGTCGTCGACGTGGCGCCCGGCGCGGCGCTGGCCGTCTTGATGGCGGCGCCGATGGCAGCTGCTGCCGTCGCAGGGTTGGTGGCGCCAGCGGCCAGAGCCATGGCCAGGTTGGTGGCGAAAGCCTGGGCGCCTGCGGCCGCGCCTGCAGCCTGGCCAGCAGCGGTCGCACCTGCTTGCAATGCGCCCAGCTGGAACAGCACGTCATTGCCGCCGGCCATCACGAAAACGGCTTCGGTGCCGCTGAACTTGCCACCGGAAACGGCCAGGTGGTTCGCGATCTGCGTCACCACGGGGACGGTCAAGGCGCCCAGCGGGCTGCCCGTCAATTTGTTGTTCGGACCGACGGGGTTGGTGACGCGCGAACCGCCCATGGCGTAGCCGTAGCAGCCGGCATGCTTGACGCGCGGTACGGAAAGGCCTTGCGCCGCATTCCCCTCCAGACCCGTCTCGGCGGCGCATGGCGCGGCCAGGCCGAATTGCGCGGCCAGGTGCTCGGTCCAGTTCTTGCCCGTCAGTTCAGGATTGATCTTGGTATTGTCGCCATTGATGGTGAACTTGCCGCCACCTTTCGCCTGCACCGTACCCACGGCATACGAGCCGACATCGGACAGGCTGTCGCCGAACGACACCTGCGCCGTGTATTTGACTTTCAAGGCTTGATCACCGCCACTGGCGCCGCCGCAACCTGCCAGGACAGCCGCAGCCAGCACGGCCAGCGCGAATTTTGTTTGATGCATTTTGTCTCCTCGGTCTTTTTTCTGGTTTCTAAACGAACGGGCGTGCTATTCGCTACCCAACTAATATGCCATCGTTCCTCAGGCTTGTATAGAAAATATGTTTTAAAAATCAACGAAATAACAACATCGCCAGCGCCCTGTCACGAGCGGCCGATCTGCTGAATTATGGAGGATTTACTATGTTTCGTGGCAAGCATTGCTATTGCGCTGCATCAATAAAAAGCCCCTTGCGGGGCTTTTTTCAGACGGACAGGAATTGCTGCAAGATACCACTTGAGCCGAACGCGGCACGCCGCAAACGGTCATTGACGCCCAGCCACTCAGGGCCGGTCGGAGGCGCTTCGACGAGTATCAGTTCGGCGCCGACCTGGTCCATCGTGCGCAGCGAGGCATACAGCGCATGTGCGTAGTTTTCCGGCTTGGCGGCCAGGCGCACGCTGGCGCTGGCCGGCGGCAGATCCGAGTAATGGATCAGGGCCACGCGGCGCCCGTCGTTGAGCAGGCGGTTCAAGGTGGCGCTCACGTCATCGCTGTGCTGCATCGCAACAGGCGTATGTGGCGCGTAATGCGATTCCAGGGTACCCGAGGCGCGCGGCGCGGCTGCATCGGCAACAGCCGGTGCGCGGCCGATGACGGCGGCGATCTGCTCGCTGCTGATATGGCCGGGACGCAACAATACGGGACCATGTGTGGCCAGGCGCGACAGGTCGACGATGGTCGACTCGATGCCCACGTCGCTCTGCCCGCCATCGAGCACCAGGCCCAGCAAGCCGCTGTCGAGTTCCGCCGCGAATTCATCGCGCACGTGCTGCGCCGTAGTGGGGCTGACGTTGCCGAATTTGTTTGCCGACGGCGCGGCCAGGCCGCCCTTGCCGCCCTTGAAAGTGCGTAGCAATTCGATAGCCACCGGGTGCGACGGGCAGCGCAAACCCACCGTATCCTGGCCGCCGGACACGGCGTCGGGGATATGCGCGGCGCGCTTGACGATCAGGGTCAGCGGACCGGGCCAGAAAGCGGCTACCAGTTGCTGCGCTTCCGGCGGAATATCGTCGGACCAGTGCGCCAGGTCGGCGCCGGGCGCCACGTGCACGATCACGGGGTGGTCCGATGGACGGCCCTTGGCTTCGTAGATGCGCGCCACGGCGGCCGGGTTTTCCGCATCGGCGCCCAGGCCATACACGGTTTCTGTCGGGAAGGCGACGAGGCCGCCCTCTTCCAGCACGGCAGCGGCCGCTGCCAGGTCTTGTGCGGGCACGCTCACGGCGCGATTCCCAGGATCAGGCAAGCGTCGCGCAACCGCTGCTGCGCCTGCGGCAAGCTGGCGGCGATGAAGGTCAAATGGCCCATCTTGCGGCCACGGCGCGGGTCATCCTTGCCGTACAGGTGCAGACAGGCGCCCGGCAACGCCAGCACCTGGTCCCACGCCGGTTCAGTGACCACATCGCTGTCGCCGGCAAACCAGGCGTCGCCGAGGATGTTAAGCATCACGGCCGGCGAATGCTGGCGCACGTCGCCCAGCGGCAAGCGCGCCATGGCCCGCACCTGCTGCGCGAACTGGCTCGTAACGCAGGCATCCATCGTGTAGTGGCCGCTGTTATGCGGGCGCGGCGCCATTTCATTGACCACCAGGCTGCCGTCTTCCAGCACAAAAAATTCGATGCACAGCACGCCGACGTAACCGAGTTCGGCCACCATGGCTTGCGCCGCGCGCTGCGCCTTGGCGGCGCAATCGTCGGACACGTTCGGGCCCGGCACGGTGGTGGTAAACAAGACGCCGTCGCGGTGCACATTCTCGGCGATCGGATAGACGACCGATTCGCCATCCACGCCGCGCGCCGTCAGCACGGACACTTCATACGCCAGCGGCAGCATCTTTTCCAACAGGCAAGTTACTTGTCCCATTTCCGCAAAGGCGGCACGCACTTCGTCGCGCGTGCGCACGCGGAACTGGCCCTTGCCGTCATAGCCCATGCGCACGGTTTTCAAGATACCCGGCAACAAGTCGTCGCCAATGGCGTCGATATCGTCTTGCGTGGCGATCACCATGTGCGGCGCCGGCAGCACGCCCGACTTGGCCGCGCAGTCGACAAAGAAACGCTTTTCCGCGATGCGGTCCTGCGCCACCGATACGCCATGGGCGTTCGGCGCCACGAACACGCGTTCGGCCAGGCGCGACAGGCTGTCGGCCGGCACGTTCTCGAATTCCGTGGTGACGGCCAGGCATTGCGCCGCCAGAGCGTCGAGACCGGCTGCATCGCTGTAGCCGGCATTGATGAGGCGCTGCGCCACCTGCCCCGCAGGGCAGGCGTCCGATGGTTCCAGTACGGCCACCTGATAGCCCATGCTCTGGGCGGCCTGGGCAAACATGCGGCCGAGCTGGCCGCCACCCATCACGCCCAGCCACGCCGGTGGATGGGCGGCGGGCAGCAATGGGGAAGTCGATTTACTATTCATTATTTTTCAAACACATTAATCAGGCAAGACCATGGCCTTGGCGGCCGCCGTTTGCGTGGCACGGAACGCTTCCAGGCGCTCGGCCAGGGCGTCGTCATTGGCGGCAAGCATCGCTACCGCCGTCAGCGCCGCATTCGCCGCGCCCGCTTCACCGATGGCGAACGTGGCCACCGGCACGCCCTTGGGCATTTGCAGGATGGACAGCATGGAATCTTCGCCGCGCAAGTATTTCGACGGCACGGGTACGCCCAGCACGGGCACGATGGTCATCGCCGCCACCATGCCAGGCAGGTGGGCCGCGCCGCCGGCGCCGGCGATGATGGCGCGCAAACCGCGCGCGCGCGCGCTTTTCGCGTACGCATACATCTCGTCGGGCATGCGATGCGCGGAAATGACTTGCGCTTCGTACGGCACGCCAAACTGTTTCAGCATGGCGACCGCGTTCTGCATCACGTCCCAATCCGAAGACGAGCCCATGATGACGCCGACCAGCGGCTTGTTTTGCTCAGTCATCTCAGGCCTTCAGCTTCTCGCCCGTCAGGCGTTCGATGGCTTCGAAGTACTTGGCCTGGGTTTTTTCGATGACGTCGGCCGGCAGCGCTGGCGCCGGTGCGGTCTTGCCCCAGGTCAGCGTTTCCAGGTAGTCGCGCACGAATTGCTTGTCGAACGACGGTGGCGAAATGCCAGGCTGATACGAATCCGCGGGCCAGAAGCGCGACGAGTCGGCCGTCAGCACTTCATCCATCAAATGCATGACGCCATTGTCGTCCAGGCCGAATTCGAACTTGGTGTCGGCGATGATGATGCCGCGCGTGGCAGCGTATTCGGCGGCCGTCTTGTAGAGTTGAATGGCGACGTCGCGCATCTTGGCGGCCAGTTCGGCGCCGATGCGCTCTTCCATTTCAGCAAAGCTGATGTTTTCGTCATGCTCGCCCAGCTCGGCCTTGGCCGCCGGCGTGAAGATCGGCTCCGGCAATTTTTCCGCCTGTTGCAGGCCCGCTGGCAGCTTGATGCCGCAGATGCTGCCCGTGTCCTGGTAATCTTTCCAGCCCGAACCGATGATGTAGCCGCGCACGACCGCCTCGACCATGATCGGTTTCAAGCGCTTGGCCACGACGGCGCGGCCCTTGACTTGTTCCACTTCCTCGGGCGCCACCACGGATTCCGGCGCCACGCCGGTCAGGTGGTTCGGCACGATATGGCCCAGTTTCTCGAACCAGAAATCGCTCATCTGGTTGAGAACCTTGCCCTTGCCGGGGATAGGCTCGTTCATGACGACATCGAAGGCCGACAGGCGGTCCGTGGTGACGATCAGGATCTTGTCGTCGCCAACGGCGTAATTGTCGCGGACCTTGCCGTGGCCCAGCAATGGCAGGGAGTGGATGGAAGTCTGATAGAGGCTGTTCATAGCGGGGGAATAGTTGGATGAAACGAAACCGGCAGGCAGGGGGTGCCCGCCGGTCGAGAAAATCGGGCACGGAGGATTGCCTCCGGCCCGTTCCAGACAGAATTTTACTTCACAATTTGCGACAGCTCGCCGGCCTTGTAACGCTCGGCCATTTTTTCCAGTGGCATCGCCTTGATTTTCGACGCCTGGCCTTCGCAGCCGAATGCCTGCATGCGGGCGCGTACGATTTGCTCTGCAGCAAGACGGGCTGGCTTCAGGTAGTCGCGCGGGTCGAATTTCGACGGGTTTTCAAACAGGTATTTGCGGATCGCGGCCGTCATCGCCAGGCGGATATCGGTGTCGATGTTGATCTTGCGCACGCCGTGACGGATGCCTTCCTGGATTTCCTCGACTGGCACGCCGTAGGTTTCCTTCATGTCGCCGCCGAATTCGCGGATGATGGCCAGCAATTCCTGCGGCACCGACGAGGAACCGTGCATCACCAGGTGAGTGTTCGGGATGCGTGCGTGGATTTCCTTGATGCGGTCGATGGCCAGGATGTCGCCCGTCGGCTTGCGCGTGAATTTGTAGGCGCCGTGCGAGGTGCCGATGGCGATCGCCAGGGCGTCGCACTGGGTGCGCTGCACGAAGTCGGCCGCTTGCGCCACGTCCGTCAGCAGTTGCTCGCGGGTCATGGTGCCATCGGCACCGTGGCCGTCTTCCTTGTCGCCCTTCATGGTTTCCAGCGAACCGAGCACGCCCAGTTCCGCTTCCACCGTCACGCCGATGGCGTGCGAGAATTTTACGACTTCACGCGATACTTCCACGTTGTATTCGTAGGAAGCGACCGACTTGCCGTCCGCTTCCAGCGAACCGTCCATCATCACGGAAGTAAAACCCGAGCGGATGGCGGCCATGCAGACGGCCGGCGACTGGCCGTGATCCTGGTGCATGACGACGGGGATGTGCGGATACGCTTCGACGGCGGCGTCGATCAGGTGGCGCAGGAACGCTTCACCGGCGTACTTGCGCGCGCCAGCGGACGCTTGCATGATCACCGGGCTGTTGAGCGCATCGGCGGCGGCCATGATGGCTTGCACTTGCTCCAGGTTGTTGACGTTGAAAGCAGGAATGCCATAACCGTTTTCGGCGGCATGGTCCAGCAGTTGACGCATGGATACGAGAGACATGGTAATACTCCAGATAACAATAGAAACCGTTGCGGCGCTTCGCGGTCGATGACCGCGGCGGCGCCTGAATTCTTGGACCTTAGTCGAATTCTCCGACCTTCACAATTTTCAAGGCATTCGTGCCGCCCACCTGGCCCATCGGCTCGCCCCAGGTGACGACGATCATGTCGCCCTTGCGGACGATGCCCTGCGCCACCAGCAGCTCTTCCGCCTGCTTCAGCACTTGCGCGCTGGGGGCGTTCTGCATCAGATGATACGCCCGAACATTGCGGTACAGCGCGGCTTTGCGCAAAGTCGTGACGCTGGGTGTCAGTGCATAGATCGGCGTGTCGATACTGTGGCGGCTCATCCACAAGGCGGTGGAACCGGATTCCGTCAGCGCCACGATGGCTTTGACGCGCAAATGGTGGGCCGTAAACAGCGCGCCGTACGCGATCGACTGGTCGATGCGGGTAAACGTGACGTTGAGGAAATCGGCATCGAGCTTGTTGTATTCGGACTGTTCCGCTTCCACGCAGATGGCGGCCATCATTTCCACCGTCTCGATCGGGTATTTGCCCGAGGCCGTTTCGGCCGACGTCATGACGGCGTCCGTGCCGTCGAGCACGGCATTCGCCACGTCGGATACTTCCGCGCGGGTCGGCACGGCGTTGACGATCATCGATTCCATCATCTGCGTGGCCGTAATCGCCAGCTTGTTCGACGCGCGCGCCATCTTGATCATGCGCTTTTGCAAGGCCGGCACGGCCGCATTGCCCACCTCGACCGCCAGGTCGCCACGCGCCACCATGATGCCGTCGGAAGCGTCGAGAATTTCCTGCAGCGCAGGAATGGCTTCCGCACGCTCGATCTTGGCGATCATCATCGGCTTGTGGTGATACGGTTCACCGGCGATATTGGCCAGCTGGCGCGCCATTTCCATGTCGGTCGCGCATTTCGGGAAGGAAATGGCCAGATAGTCGGCCTGGAAACTCATGGCCGTCTTGATATCTTCCATATCCTTGGCCGTCAGCGCCGGGGCCGACAAGCCGCCGCCCTGGCGGTTGATGCCCTTGTTGTTCGACAGCTCGCCGCCAATTTTGACGGTCGTGTGGATTTCGCTGCCGTGGATGCGCTCGACGATCAGTACGATGAGGCCGTCGTTCAGCAGCAATACGTCGCCCTTGTGCAAGTCGCGCGGCAAGGCCTTGTAGTCGAGGCCGACTCTTTCCTGGTTGCCCAGTTCACCGTTTTCGCCCCACTTGGCGTCGAGGATGAAGCGCTCGCCCGCTTCGAGCTGGATGCGCGTGTTTTCAAACTTGCCGACGCGAATCTTCGGCCCTTGCATGTCGGCCATGATGGCCACTTCGCGGCCGCACTCGGCGGCCGCCAGGCGCACCAGCGCCGCGCGGTCGATATGGTCTTGCGCCTTGCCGTGGGAAAAATTCAAGCGCACCACGTCGACACCCGCACGTATCATTTTGACCAGGATATCGAAGTCAGTGGAAGCGGGGCCGATTGTTGCTACGATTTTTGTACCGCGTGGCATAGGAGTCCTTGTGCGCGAGCGAAGGTGAGCAAGACCTGGCGGCTGAGCCGCCCGGCAAGGTAAAAGCGCAGCGGTCAGGCTGCGCTTGGTGGCACGACAGTCAGGCCGGATCAGCCTGCGCGTTGCATCAGGATCTCAACTGCTGGGAGGGTCTTGCCTTCCAGGAATTCCAGGAAAGCGCCGCCACCGGTCGAGATATAGCTGATTTTATCGGTAATATCGTATTTGGCAATCGCCGCCAGGGTGTCGCCACCGCCAGCGATCGAGAAAGCTTTCGAATCGGCAATGGCCAAGGCCAGGGTCTTGGTGCCGTTGCCGAACTGGTCGAATTCGAATACGCCAACGGGGCCGTTCCACACGATGGTGCCGGCGGCGCCGATCTGCTGCGCCAGCAGGGCCGCCGTTTTCGGGCCGATATCGAGGATCATGTCGTCGTCCGCCACGTCGGCCACGTCCTTGACGGTGGCGGCTGCCGTTGGCGAGAATTCCTTGGCGCACACGACGTCGACGGGAATCGGTACTTGCGCACCGCGCTTGGCCATGATCTCGATGATGGCTTTCGCCTCTTCAACGAGCTCCGCTTCCACCAGCGATTTGCCGACATTCAAGCCGACGGCTTTCATGAAGGTGTTGGCGATGCCGCCGCCGACGATCAGGTTATCGACCTTGTCGGACAGGGCTTTCAGAATGGTCAGCTTGCTCGATACTTTCGAACCAGCAACGATGGCCAGCAGTGGACGGGCTGGCGCGTGCAGCGCTTTCCCCAGCGCATCGAGTTCGGCGGCCAGCAGCGGGCCGGCGCAGGCGACGGGC
This sequence comes from Janthinobacterium sp. NKUCC08_JDC, assembly GCF_019345575.1. Taxonomy (NCBI): domain Bacteria; kingdom Pseudomonadati; phylum Pseudomonadota; class Betaproteobacteria; order Burkholderiales; family Oxalobacteraceae; genus Janthinobacterium; species Janthinobacterium sp. NKUCC08_JDC. The sequence continues at coordinate 551,750 of NZ_JAHKQW010000002.1, forward strand.
GCGAACTTGGCGATGCCGTGCGTGGACGCTTCGGCGCGGTGGGCCGTGCCGAACGCGTCATTGACGTAGATATCGCACAATTTGGCCATTTTTTGCGCCAGCTCATCGCTGTTTTTCTTTTCGCCCTTGTTGACGCGCACGTTTTCCAGCAAGACCACTTGGCCGGCAGCCAGATTTTCTAGGCCGGCGCCATCGATCCAGTTTTGTTTCAGTGCAACTTCCTGGCCCAACAGCTCGGACAAACGTGCCGCCACGGGCGCCAGGCTGTCGGCCGGCTTGAACTCGCCTTCCGTCGGACGGCCCAGGTGCGACGTCACCATGACGGCGGCGCCAGCATCGAGGGCGGCGCGAATGGCCGGCACCGAGGCGCGGATGCGCGTATCTTCGGTGATCTTGCCACTGTCATCTTGCGGGACATTCAGGTCGGCGCGGATAAACACGCGCTTGCCTTGCAGTGCATTTTGGGCGATCAAATCTTGCAGACGGATGAAGTTGAGAACAGCTGACATGGCGATCCAGATGACGAGTGGAAGGAAGTGCGCTATTTTACCGCAAGGACCAGACCAAATCGCCGATTTGTCCTGCTTTACTGAAAAACATGCAACAGTCGCAAGCCCGTGAAAACCAGCATGCCGAAGACGATGGTTTGCAGCATATTGCGGCGAATCACGAAAAAGAGCGTGGCGGCAATACCCGACAAGAGTTTCAAATTGGATAAGTCGAAGTGCACTTGCTGCCCTTCCATCAGCAGGTCGGGCGCGATGATGGCCGCCAGCGCGCAGGCCGGCGCATAGCGCAGCATCTCGCCCACACGGCGCGGGATGGTGATGTGATGGCCGATCAGCCAGAAGGTGCTGCGTGTGGCGGCCGTTGCCACCACCAGCACGGCGATGGCGATCCACACGTCGGCCCTGCCCCAGTCGATGCCGTCAATCATGGCGTTTTGTCCATTTTTCAGTCAATTCTTCCACGGCCATGGCGCTGACCATGCCCACCACGACGGCTACCAGCAAGCCCAGCTTATACGGCAGGCTGAAGGCCAGCACGGCCACCGCGCCCGCCACCAGCACGCCGCACAGGGCGGCGCGGCTGAGGATCAGCGGCACCGTCACGCACAGGATCGCCAGGGTCCCGGCAAAACCGAGCCCCCATTCGGCCGGCACGACGGCGCCCAGCACGATGCCGATGAAGGAACCGATTTGCCAGGCCAGCCAGTTGGGGTAGATCAAGCCTTTCAGGAAAGGCAGCTTGGCCGGGTCCGGCGTTTCATGGGGGTAGCGTTGCAGGAACAGGCCCACGGTGATGTCGCCGGCCACATAGCCGAGCGCAAAGCGCTGGCGCCACGGCAGATGGGCGAAATGGGGAGCCAGCAGCACGGAAAAGATAACAAAACGCAAATTGACGACGAGGGCTGTGGCGAAGATCACCCACACGGGCGCCTGCGCCGCCAGCAGAGGCAAGGACGCGAGCTGGGCCGAACCGGCGAAGACAAACAGGGTCATGGCCCCCGCCTGCGCGACAGTCAAGCCGCTTTTCACCATGGCCACACCCACCACCATGCCCCAGGCGGCAATGCCCAGCAGGGTGGGCGCACCCAGGTTCAGGCCGGCGCGCCAGGCGTCTTTCAGCAGGGCCTCGTCCTTGGCGGCCGGGACGGCGTTCATGCGGCGCTCCGGCCGAGGTAGTGTGGTAACTGCACAACAATGGTGCGCGGAGAACGGCTCCGCAACGGTGATACCGGCAAGGCAAATCCAGTCAGGGTGGCGCTACGGCAGCCATATTGTCGCGAAAAACCGCGCCGCAGCCGAAGATGATCAAGCCGACATTTTAGCCATGATTTTTGCTGTCTGCCTGAATCCGTTAAAATCGTGCTTTTGGCAGCAGCCGACTTCCTTCCATACAGCCTCACGGAGCATGACAAGATGACAAAAACCACCCAGCCAGCGGTCGAACTCGACAGTAAAGACTTGCCAGCCCACTGCCCTAACCCGGCCATGCCGCTGTGGTCGTCGCATCCGCGCGTGTTCCTGGAATTCAACAAGGACGGCGTCGCCAAGTGCCCGTACTGCGGCACGGCCTACACGCTGAAGGAAGGCGCCAGCGCCGGCCATCATTAAACTGCCCAGCGGCGCGCCCCCAGCGCGCCGTTTTTATTTGCATCAAGTTATACCGTTCAGCCCGGAGTCGTCATGAAACGTCTGAAAGAACTCAATGGCAGCGCCGCCGAAGTCGAAGCGGCGTTTTACGATGCCTTGCACCGCGCCGACCTCGAAGCGCTGATGGCGCTATGGGCCGACGATGAAGAAATCGTCTGCATCCACCCGGGTGGCGCGCGCCTGATCGGCCATGCCGCCATCCGCGCCTCGTGGGAAACCATTCTGGCCGGCGGCGGCCTGCACATCGTGCCGGCGCAGCTGCATGAAACGCACAATCTGATGAGTTCGGTGCACACGGTGATCGAAGGCGTGACCCAGGAAGAAGGCGGCCCGGCGCATCTGCTGGCCACGAATGTGTATGTAAAAACGCCGCGCGGCTGGCGCATCGTGCTGCACCACGCTTCCATCGCCCCCGGTGGCGCACCGGCCGACGCCGCGGGGACGCAGATCCTGCACTGATGGCTTTGTCTCTTTCCTACACCGCCCCGCTGTGGCTGCCTGGCGGCCACGCGCAAACGATTTATCCGGCCGTATGCCTCGCCAAGCCGGCCGTGGCCTTCCGCCGCGAACGCTGGCAAGCGCCCGATGGCGATTTCGTCGACGTCGACCTGGTCGACGGCCAGCCTGGCCAGCCCTTCGTCGTGCTGTTCCACGGCCTGGAAGGCTCGTCGAACAGCCATTACGCGCGCTCACTGATGGCCGAGGTGGCCGCGCGCGGCTGGTCGGGCGCCGTGCCGCATTTTCGCGGCTGCTCGGGCGAGGCGAACCTGGCGCCCCGTTTTTACCATTCGGGCGATGCGCAGGAAGTGGATTGGATCGTGCAGCGCCTGCGCCCGCGCGCCACGGGAAAGTTGTATGCGGCCGGCGTCTCGCTGGGCGGCAACGCCCTGCTGTGCTGGCTGGGCCAATCGCAGCACCAGGCCGATTTCATCGATGCGGCAGCGGCCGTGTCCGCCCCGCTGGACCTGGCGCAAGGGGGCAAGGCCCTGTCTTCCGGCGCCAACCGGCTCTACACGCGCATGTTCTTGAACACCTTGAAGCCGAAATGCCTGGCCAAGCTCGAGCAGTTTCCCGGCCTGTTCGCGCGCGACGCCATGCTGGCCGCGCGCGATCTGCACGCCTTCGATAATGTCGTCACGGCACCGCTGCACGGCTACCGCGACGCCGACGATTACTGGCACCGCGCCAGCGCCAAACACGTCTTGCACGATATCACCGTGCCGACCCTGGTGCTGAATGCGCAAAACGATCCTTTCCTGCCCGGGCGCTTCTTGCCGCGCAGCGCCGCGCCGAAGGTCACGCTCGAGTATCCGCGCCACGGCGGCCACGTCGGCTTTGCCGCTGGCAAGCTGCCGGGAAGCTTGTATTGGCTGCCGCAACGGCTGCTTTCCTTTTTTGAAAACGGCAACATGGCGCCGTCTGTGTCGCAAAGCTGGCACGCTGGCGGTGCGCGCACTCACATGGAAAACGCTACACATGGATGAACTCGTCAAGCAAGCCCTGGCCAAATGGCCGAACGTACCGCACTGCTACGGCTGGCTGGGCCTGGATGCGCGCGGCCACTGGCGCATGCGCGACCAGCAGGCGCAACAGCAACAACTGCCCGGCGACAAGATCGCCCACGCGGCCCTGTTGAATTTCATCAACCGCAATTACGCCCAGGATGAACGCGGCTGCTGGTTTTTCCAGAATGGCCCGCAGCGCGTGTATGTGAACCTGGAAGCGACGCCGTACATCGCCCGCAGCGACCCGCAACACGGTTTTGTCTTGCAGACAGGCGCGCCACTATCGAGAATCGAGCAGGTTTACCTGTGCGACAACGGCGCGCTAATCTTGCGCCACGCCGATATCGTGGCGCAGGTCGACGACCGCGACATGGCGCAAGCGCTGGCGTCGCTGCGCGTTGATGGGCTGGCCTTGAGCGACGAGACCCTGCTAGCCTGGCTGGAGCATGCTCAAGGCAATTTGATGTTATTGCATGACAGCAAGGAGATCGCCGTGCAGCCGCTGGGCTATGACTCCGTGCCGCAGACCTTCGGCTTCCAGCGGGCGCCGCAAGCCGATAAAAACTAGCCCTTCTGGTCCTTGATCTGCTCGCGGCGCTTTTCCTGCAGTTCACGCTCGCGCGCATCGATCACGGCCTGGTCATAAAAAGTTGCGTCCGTCGATTTGCGGGCGATCGTCAGCTGGTCCAGCGCGGCCATGGTGGCGCCCTGCAGCACGTAGGATTCAGCCAGCGCCATGTGCTGCAAGGTCATCTTGCCCTGGTCCGCATAGGCTTTCGCCAGCAAGTCGTAGAGTTCCGGCTCTTCCTTGTAGAGCTGCACCTGCTCGCGCAGATACACGGTCGATTGCTCCAACTTGCCCGCAGCCATCAGCGCTTCCGCATACTGATGGGCAATACCGCGCGAGAGGGGAAATTGCTGGCGCGCAGCGTCCGCCGCCTTCAGGGCTTGCTGCGCCACTTCCTTCTTTTGCGCCGGCATCAACAGCACTTCCAGCCCCATCGCCGTCAGCAAGGAATTGGGCGCCTGCGTGCCGCCCGAGGTAAACACATTCGGCCCCACCGGCTGGTGCAAGGCCGCATTGGCCGCATCGAGTTCCTTTTGCGCCTCCGCCGGCTTGCCCTGCTTGACAGCGACAATGGACAAACCGTAATGGGCGGCCGTCACCTGGAAGCGGCTTTGCTGTTCCAGCTGCGTCTTGAAGACGGCCTTGGCGTTCAACAGGCCTTGCACGCTTTCATCCTGCAGCACGCGGGCGCGCGCACGGGCCAGATGGAAACTCAGGCTGTCCGCACGCTGCTTGTACGGCTGCTCGCGGATGCGCGCCTGGATGTCGGCGATGCGTTCCGTCGTCAGCGGGTGGGTCTGCAGGTAGGCGGGCATCAAGTCGCTGTACGAGCGGCTGGCCGCCTGCATGCGGCCGAAGAAGGCCACCATGCCGGTGGTGTCGAAACCGGCTTCGCCCATGATCTGGAAACCGATGCGGTCCGCCTCGCGTTCGGCGTCGCGGCCGAAATTGAGCTGGCGCTGGATGGCCAGGCCCTGGCCGGCGGCAAACACGCCCATGGCCACATCGCCGCCTGCACGCGAAGCGAGCGCCGCCAGCAGCATGGCCGCCAGCGGCATCAGGGCGTCCTGGCGCTGCTGGCCCAGCATGCGCGCGATATGGCGCTGCGCCACGTGGCCGATCTCGTGCGACAGCACGGACGCCAGTTCCGCCTCCGTTTGCGCCGCCAGCACCAGGGCCGAGTGCACGCCGATGAAGCCGCCGGGCAAGGCAAACGCGTTCAACTGGGGATCGCGTACGGCAAAGAAGAAATAGTCGTAATTCGTTTCGCCACGCACGCTGGGGCGTGCCGCCACGAGCGCGTTGCCGAAGGTATTCAGGTATTCGAGCAAGGGCGCGTCGTCGAGGTAGTCGCGGTCGCCGCGGATGCCGCGCATGATTTCCTCGCCGATCTTGCGCTCCATCGCCGGCGACAGGTCTTCGCGCGACGTGTCGCCCAGGTTCGGCAGGTTCGGCGCCGGCGGCACGGCCAGCGGCGTCCAGCCGCTTCCCGGCTTGGCCGCCACGCTGGCGGCTGGCACCGCTGGCGCGGACGTATAGGTTTGCGCCAGCGCACAGGGCGCCGCCAGCCACAAGGCAGCCAGCACCGACGCGCGCCGGGAGCCGCGCAGCCATGCCGCAGCGGCGTTTTCAACGATGATCGGAAGGGGAGTTTTTGAATTCACGGGTGCTATCATACCTTGTTAGCGGCGCCCATTCCCACGCGTCATGCCAGTGGCATGAGGTCGTGACAGGGCGTGCCGCGCTTCCCTTTTCTTACCTATTTTGACGCCATGACAACAGCAGACAAGCAAGCCCCCGCCGGGGAACTGACCCATTTCGACGCCACGGGCCAGGCCCATATGGTCGATGTGGGCAGCAAGGAAGACACGCGGCGCAGCGCCGTGGCCGCCGGAACCATCCGCATGCAGCCGGCCACCCTGGCATTGATCATTTCCGGCAACGCCAAGAAAGGTGACGTGCTGGGCATCGCCCGCATCGCCGCCATCATGGGCGCCAAGCGTACCAGCGACCTGATTCCCCTGTGCCACCCGCTGGCCCTCACGCGCGTCACCGTCGATTTTGAAGTGGACGAAGCGGCCAACAGCGTGCACTGCCGCGCCCAGGTCGACACAACGGGCAAGACGGGCGTGGAAATGGAAGCGCTCACTTCCGTGCAGATCGGTCTGCTGACGATCTACGACATGTGCAAAGCCGTCGACCGGGGCATGGTCATGACGAATGTGCGCGTGCTGGAAAAGCATGGCGGCAAGTCGGGTGATTGGACAGCGGCTGTGTGAGCTCCAGTGGCAAGCGCGCTAATTTAGTACGCCGCACCGTCAAGGCGTTAGTCTGGCAGCCTGCTGCACGCAAGCAGATGCATGGCGCGTCCCATGAAAAGAGCCAGAACCACTAACGCCATGGCGTGTATCGACTGGCGAAGGGCACAGGGGCGCTTACTTCGCGCAGATGTCATTCAAGAGCAGCTTTCACTGAATCAAGCCACATCGATGACATTTTCTCTTGCCCTTTTTCGTTTAAATGACAAGCATCAAACCTGTACTCATCACCCAGCAAATTCGTGTTTGGCCCGGGATAACGCTTCAATTCAGGCGCATTGCCAAATATTAATTGAGCAGACTCGATATTACGGTCATACGCCATCCCGCAACGCGAATGAGCAGCAATCATCCAGCGGTTTACCTTGATTTTACTATTGACGTAGCCAATTACTTCGCCCAATCGCTGTATATACACATCTTTGTCAGTACCGGAATCCGAAGAACCCTGGTGCCAAAACGCAAAATCAAATTTAATTCCCTGTGCCAGGATTACGCCGATTGCAATGTTGAGCTTTCCAAATGCCACACCACCTGCCTGCCAATCTGCCACTTTAGTCCCACCCACACCGATCGGCATAAAAATGACTTTACGCGCGATACCTGCGCCAATCAGCTTTTTCCCCAGCGGCATCCACATTGATCCATGATTACAATCGGCCCACTCAAAGGGGTCACTTGCAATTTTTATCACACCATCTTTACCAACCTGAAATACATTATCCACAGCAGGATAAACATGTTCATTGCAATTCGATGATATCGATTGACCGATGACCAAAATTCGTAGTTCCGGCAAGGGATCGGGAATACCGGGGGTGACGGGAATGACTGGAATGATTGGGGGGACCGGGGGGACTGGGATGACTGGAGTGACCGGAGTAACCGGCGGGACGGGAATGACGGGAATAATCACAGCACCGTCAGGCGCACTGCCAGTACCGCCGCCGCATGCGGCAATTACCAAAATACAAGATAGGCCGAGAAGATACTTAAACAAACGAAGATTTTTCATCATTGAAGTCATGTTGACATCCATAGAAAAACATCACGTCTGGCGCGTGCGGTGTTCGCAAGCGTCCACATTCAAGTCACCTTCCATGCAGCATGGATGAAGAGGGATATTGCTCATACATCTCAGAAAGCGCTAACAACACTCCATGAAATATATCGAAAAAAAAACGCTCGTTATTGAGAAAAATCGAAAGATATGTCTTATGGGAACAAATGACATTGCTGTCTTCCCATGAGGTCATGCCAAATGCAAAAATAGCAATTAAATAGAAGAGGAAAAGTGATAAGAAGGAAGAGTGGGGCTTGCAGACTTGTTGAAGCATTGACGTCCACGGAGGTCGGTCTGTTGCCGACCTGAGACATGTGCAACGCCGTCAATTGCGGCATGGTCTTGACGAACGTGCGCGTGCTGGAAAAGCATGGCGGCAAGTCGGAAGACTGGTGGTGATATAGCAAGACACAATTTGACTACACCGCTGTATCGAAACTAGACTGACAAATGCTCTGCAAGAAGCAAAGCATTCCTCATGCTTATCTATCCGGAGGAATATTATATGCAGGAGCTAACTAGGCGGCAAGAAATGACGGGCGGTTAAAACGTCATACGTTCACCACCCCGCCACAGAAAAACTATACATCAACAAATACCCCTGTCGGTTCGACAAGCGTGTATTATTTTTTGGCACATCAGCATGCGCCATTTATTGCAAAAACGAAGTTTTTAAAATTACTTAAAATAATATAGCAAGGATTCCTTTTGATATTTCACACTTGCAATATCTACGCTTTGTATCTTACTGAGCCATAATTGAGCCAATGTATTTTGCCCAAGCTCATTCAGCGAACAATTTCCAGAGCGATACTTTTCATCGAGCTGAGCAACATCCGGCCCAGGAAACCGATTTAATAGAGCTTCCCATTTTCCCGAAGTAGCATGCGTAGTATTTTTTTCACCACATTTACCATTGCGTCCAATTATCCATTTTTCCACAGCCATACCAAGACTCACGGATTTGACTACGCGCCGGACTTCGCCTTCATATTTTGACTCTAGCAATTGATTATCTGCAAACCAACCTTGCCATAGTGCGTAATTAAATTTTATATTTCTTAATTTCGCCGTTTTCATGGCTAACTGCAGATCTTTATATAAAACCCCACCAGTCAGCCAATCATCTACACGCTCTCCCGATGCGCCAAGCGTCATGAAAAAGACACGTTCAGCGATACCCGCCTGAACTATTTTTTGACCTAAAAGCACAGAAATATTATCAGCAGCACAGTCGGCCCGTCCGGTCGAGAGCCGTGCAGGGGTCTCCTGTCCGTTCAAACCAAGTAGATACACACCCTGAACTTTTTCATGTGCCACTTCGCGACAGGCCGCCGTGCCACCTTCTTGCATTACAAGTATATGAAGGTCGTGGGCGCTTGTTGATACCGAAAACAAAAGCAACGGTATTACCAGAAAAATCTTAACACCCGACAACATAACGACTCCGTTTTTTCAAAACTTTCTTCATTATTAAAACCACAGCGATGGACACACAAAAAACAACTCCGACCTCCAGGAAAATTTTTCCAGCCTCACTGAAAAATACATTTCTCGCCATCAACTTAGAAAATGCATAAATAACAAAACCATGCACAAAAAACAATCCAAAACTTATCTTTGCAAAATATCCTAATATTTTATTTTCACGATTCATGAATCGTTCAAAAAGAAAAAATATAGCGACCAACAATGCCAATTTCCCAATTGAAATATAATTTGGAAGGCCTAAACCGCTAAAAAAATCCGGAGGAAATTTTGGTTGTTTAAAATACAGTGATGCAGAAATAAAAAACACAAAAAAGGAAACCGTGATAATTATTGTTTTAACCGACTTGCTTAAATTATCCAATACTGATGCATTACTTGCCGCCAGCACGCCAAACAAATAAAATCCTAGGAAGTGCAGGAATGCCAGAATAGCGTTTGAATTATTTATTGGCCGGGAAGAAAAAGCACTAAACAGCAATGCAAAAAAGGTCACCACATACAATGACTTCGTTTTAGACAACACATTAAAAACTGGCGTCATCAAAAAAAATATTACTATCATCGGTATAAACCAGAGTGGGAAAACAATTGCCCACCCAACAAGCAGAGACCACAATACATAATTTAATGGGGTCAAATCAAATAGAACATTTTGTGAAACATAAAGCTTCAAGGACAAAGCTATAAATGCAAAGAAAAAATATGGCAAAATTACATACTTTGCCTTTTTTAGCAAATAGTCCATGTAATTAAATTTATTCACTTCCAGATAACAAAATAAATATCCTGAAATAAATACAAACCAAGTTGTAGCATCCGTCAAAGTAAAATTCAGATACTTTCCCATGCCGCCCATTTCCTGAATGGATGGCGTATGAGAAAGGATGACAAAAAGTATCGCCATGCCTCTGAAATTATCCAAAAAATACCTAAAATTCAATTTCATTTATTACTCAATTCCATTATTTAAGGGCGGACTTTATTGATTCCAACCACATCGCCGCCATTTCATCTTGGCCACTTTTTTTAAGGTGACAACCATCAGTCCTGTACTCATCTCCCAACAAATTGCTATTGGCACCGACATAACGCTTAAGCTTGGCCATTTTCCCCATTTCCATCTGAGCAGATTCAATATTGCGATCATAGGCTCCGAAGCATCGCGAGTGAACGCCTATCAGCCATCGATTAATTTTTACTCGCTCATCGACGTAATCAATTACAGCGCCAAGACGACTCATGTAGGCGTTTTTCTCCATTCCGGAATTTGACGACCCTTGATGCCAGAAAGCGAAATCAAAACCAATTCCTTGTCCCTGAATTAAAGAAATTGCAGAATTCAATTTCTTAAACGCGATTCCATTCGCCTGCCAATCTTCAACCTTGGATCCGCTAACACCAATGGGCATAAAAGTCACTTTACGTGCAATACCAGCATCGATCAGTTTCTTCCCAAGAGGCATCCACATTGAACCTCTTTCACAATCCGCCCATTCAAACGGATCTGCCGCTGCTTTGACAGATCCATTGTTACCGATCTGAAATACATTATCTACTGGGCCATATTTATACTCGTTGCAATTGGATGATATAGACTGCCCTATCACCAAAATACGAAGTTCCGGCAGTGGGTAAATAATGACAGGAACAAAAACAGGTTCATTAGAACTTCCTGCACTACTCGAATTACCTCCCCCGCATGAGGTCGCCATCAGGCCTATAAAAATGGCCAACGCACATTTAATCAATTTCATTTTTTCTCTGAATGATCTATATTTTATGGCATGGAAAAAGCCAGCCTCTTGAACTTTTTTAGAGCCCTACGACAGCCAGACAGCAATAAAGTCAGCCATGTATCTACTCTCGTGCCCACACTGGCAGCTACTTACATCATCAACACGACAAGAAATGTACAAACAATCAACGAGAAAAAGATCAAGTCATGTAAAAAAATACAATGTTATCGACTCAATTCCGTAGCGGAAAAGTAATGAAAAATCACTAAAGTGTAACATATTCATGCGTAAATAAGATTTACGTCAGAAGAAATCACACTTCCCATTGCATAGAAAGAAACATTTGTTACAATTAGATACAAACCAAGTGCATTATTTTCATCATTCCTCTTCATATCCGCAGCTAAAGGCACGCCGTCTCGTCTTCGTCTCAACTGGCAATCGCTTGTCAGCATAATACGTTCGTGTCTCACGTAATCTGTACATAACGAGGCAGACCATGTCAACGACACATCGTTGATTCATCGACCTAGATTCGCTCACGTTCGCTTCTTCGCCAGCTAAAATGCAGCATCAGAATTGCATAGCAAAACACCGACAACAGGGTTACCGCCCATCACATCTCTGACGTTTGCTCGGAAGTGCTGTTTTTACGACGCATGGATACAATAGGACAAACTAAAGATATATGGAACGCGCCGCGCTGCACCGGTTTGTCAGTGATTAAAGTCGGAGGAGGGTATGGCAAGTATCTTGCGCGGCAATTCGAGGGAACAATATCCCTCGCATGCCAATTGGCCCACGTGGCATGTCCGGCAACTTGGTTATCAAGTAAGAGAAGTTTCGATTCGCCCACCAAGAGAGTTGCCAATCCCGATACTGGCTTGATGGCAACAGATATTTCCTTGCCAGCCACTGCAATACCTGGATGAGGCTTGCCCGCCACCTTCAAGTAATGTCTTTCTCACATACCCAGGATTATCGCGCACGAGACCGCGTCACAAAACGTGCCGTGTGCGAAGATCGTCCGCACGCCATGCAAACAATAGCCACAGGCCACATCCCAGGCACAGGACGATAATGGCGATCGACAGGGGCAAGTGAAATTGCGCCAGTCCCGCCAGTGCGAAGCCGGCGTGGATCAGGAAGGTGCCCACGCCCAGTACGGCGCATACTGCCGCATAGCTAGGCGCATGTCTGGTGTTCAGCAATACATGCCGGTAGCCGATCAGCACCACGGCAATCGCCGCCAGGTTAAACACGAGAAAACCCTGCACGCCGCCCGGCAGATGGAACATCTCCCACTCTTTCCAGTAGGCAGCGTCGATTTGATGCAGGATGAGGAACAACATGGTCCAGAAGTAGCTGCGCGGCATAGGATTTACATTCGTCAATATTGATCCCATTGTAAAGCCTGCACCGCGCGGCGGCGCGTGCACCTGGCATTTTTCGATGCCAATATGAATTTCATTGATATAAATGCTTTTTCATCAAGAAATCATGCATACTGCGAGTCGTCCATATCCAGATGAGCATCGCATGACAAGCAAGCAGCCCGCCGTGGAAACCAAGCTCCAGGACTTCGACTTCGAGGCTATGAATCTGCAGGTGGGTGGCCGCATCCAGTTCATCACGCACCGCACCATCAAACCCATCCAGCATTTCTCGACCCTGATCGGCTATGTGAAAGACGAGTACCTGATCGTCAAGATTCCCATGGAAAACGGCGCTTCCATCGTACTCAACGAGGGCGACAAGCTGACCATCCGCGTGTTTTCCGGCGTCACCGTGTGTTCGTTTTCCTGCAGCGTGCTGCGCATCTTTGGCCGCCCGCTCAACTATGTCCACCTGAGCTTTCCCGATGCCATCCAGGGCACCAGTCTGCGCACGGCCATGCGCGTCAAGGTGGACATTCCGGCACAGCTGAGCTACCGCGACGTGGCGGCCGTGCCCGTGTTCATCGTCAACCTCAGCGTCTCGGGCGCGCTGATCGAGGCGCCCAGCATGCTTACGCCCGATGACGAAGGCGTGGCGCTGAGCTTTACCCTGCTGGTGCAGCCGAACAAGCATCAGATGCGCGTCAACACGCGCGCCCGCATCCAGAACGTGAGCGTGGGCAAGCCGTCGAATGGCCACGCCACCGGGGTAGCTGAAATTCATACGTACGGCGTGCAATTCATCGACCTGGAACCGACCCACTACACCCTGCTGCAAAACCTCACGTATGAAGCGCTGATCGCGGACCGGCAAAAAATCGTCTGATACCCAACTGGCAAACGCCACCTACAGCGTCGATGTCACGTCGGGAATGTTGCTTTTGGTAATCGCTTCCTTCGCTGCCGGATTCGTCACGGTGGTGCTATTGAACCAGGTCAGGCTGCTGGTGCCCGGCTTCATGGTCATCGTCACGGTTTGTCCACCGATACCCGTGCCCAGGTCGGCCGCCAGGGTCAGCTCGATATTGCCCTTGTCGACCTTTCCGCTGGCCACTTCGCGCGTGGCACTGAACACGGGGATGGCGCTGGGCACGGCCGGGGTCGGCGTGCTGCAGGCGGCCGCCTCGCCGCCATTTTCCTGCACGCACAGGGCCACGGCAGTCTTCAGCGGCGCAGCGGCCGCCAGCACATTGCTGACCTTGGCCCGCATCGTATAGTCGCCGTACTGTGGAATGGCCACGGCCGCCAGGATGCCGGCGATGGCCACCACGATCATCAGTTCTATCAGGGTAAAACCGCTTTGCGCGCGCATCGTATCCTCCCATTGTGCGTTGCTCGTGCCGTGCATGGTGCAAGCGCCATGCCAGCGGCGCGCCCGGGCAGCGGCGGTACGCATGGAAAGAAAAGCGACGCATTTGGGCGGGTTCGGACCAGCGCCGTCCGCCCAGGCCGGGAATCGGCCTGTCTGGCGGACAAAAAAAAAGGAGCCGAAGCTCCTTTTTTGTACTGCATGAACCAAGCTGAAAATTACAGCATGGCTTTCAGCAGACGCGCCATTTCCGACGGGTTTTTGGTCACGGTGATGCCGCAAGCTTCCATGATTTCCAGCTTGGCTTGTGCCGTATCGGCACCGCCCGAGATCAGCGCGCCGGCGTGGCCCATGCGCTTGCCTGGAGGAGCGGTTACGCCAGCGATGAAGCCAACGACCGGTTTTTTCATGTTGTCTTTGATCCAATAAGCCGCGTTGGCTTCGTCCGGACCACCGATTTCGCCGATCATGATGACCGCGTCGGTATCTGGATCGTCATTGAACATCTTCATGATGTCGATGTGCTTCAGACCGTTGATCGGGTCGCCGCCGATGCCGACTGCCGACGATTGGCCCAGACCCAGTGCGGTCAATTGACCCACTGCTTCATAGGTCAGGGTGCCCGAACGGGACACCACGCCGATACGGCCCTTCTTGTGGATGTGACCTGGCATGATGCCGATCTTGATTTCGTCTGGCGTGATCAGGCCTGGGCAGTTAGGGCCCAGCAGCAAGGTCTTGCTGTTGGCTTTAGCCATGCGGTCTTTCAGGGCCATCATGTCGCGGACAGGAATGCCTTCGGTGATGCAAATGGCCAGATCCATTTCAGCTTCGACAGCTTCCCAGATCGCCGCTGCCGCGCCTGCTGGCGGTACGTAGATCACGGAAACGTTGGCGCCGGTTTCTTTTTTCGCTTCGGTAACGTTAGCGAAAATAGGAATGCCTTCGAAATCTTCGCCGGCTTTCTTCGGGTTCACGCCTGCCACGAAGGCAGCTTTGCCGTTCGCGTAGTCGCGGCAACCGCGGGTGTGGAACTGGCCGGTCTTGCCGGTGATCCCTTGGGTAACGACTTTGGTATCTTTATTGATCAGAATGGACATGTTGATTCCTTAATTAAGCTTGACCGGCAGCAGCGGCAACGACGCTCTTGGCTGCATCTTCCATGGTGTCGGCTGCGATGATAGGCAGACCGGAATCGGCCAGCATCTTTTTGCCCAGGTCTTCGTTGGTGCCCTTCATGCGCACGACCAGCGGTACGTTCAGCGAGACGGCTTTCACTGCGGCGATCACGCCTTCAGCGATCACGTCGCAACGCATGATGCCGCCGAAAATGTTCACCAGGATGGCTTTCAGGCCTGGGTTTTTCAGCATGATCTTGAACGCTTCGGTGACTTTTTCTGCCGTGGCGCCGCCGCCGACGTCCAGGAAGTTGGCTGGCTCGCCGCCGAACAGCTTGATGGTGTCCATGGTGGCCATGGCCAGACCGGCGCCGTTCACCAGGCAACCGATGTTGCCGTCGAGCGAAATGTAGGCCAGGTCGAATTTCGACGCTTCGATTTCAGCTGGATCTTCTTCGTCCAGATCGCGCAGGGCGACGATTTCCGGATGACGGAACAGGGCGTTCGGGTCAAAGTTGAACTTGGCGTCCAGGGCGATGACTTTGCCGCTGCCGGTGACGATCAGCGGGTTGATCTCGGCCAGCGAGCAATCGGTTTCCCAGTACGCTTTGTACAGGCCTTGCAGGTTGACGCGGGCGTCGGCGATGGAGCCGGCAGGCACGCCGATTTTGGCGGCGATGTCGTCTGCCTGGGCATCGGTCAGGCCGGTGCCTGGATCGATGGTGACGTGGTGGATCTTTTCAGGGTGGCTCTCGGCCACTTCTTCGATGTCCATGCCGCCTTCGGACGACGCCATCAGGACGATTTTCTGGGTAACGCGGTCGGTGACCAGCGAAACGTACAGTTCTTGTTTGATGTCGGCGCCTTCTTCCACCAGCAGGCGGTTGACTTTCTGGCCTTCGGCGCTGGTCTGGTGCGTGATCAGCTGCATGCCCATGATCTGGTCAGCGTATTCCTTGACCTGTTCGATCGATTTCGCCACTTTCACGCCGCCGCCCTTGCCGCGGCCACCTGCGTGGATCTGCGCCTTGACAACCCATACCGGGCCGCCCAGGGTTTCCGCAGCCTTGACGGCTTCTTCGACGGACATGCACGGAATACCGCGTGGTACCGTCACTCCGTGCTGCCGGAGGATTTCTTTGGCTTGATACTCATGGATTTTCATGCTGGCTTCCCTTCTGATACTGATTTGTAAAAATACGGTTAGTGGTGCAAAAAAAACAGGAAAAACAGAGCGCCGGGGTCACGCTTTGGCTACCCAGCGCGGGTAATACTGTGCCACCGCCCCGCCATCGGTGCGCAGGGCGTGGCATTTGTCGAGTTGAAACGGCTTTTCATGCGACAAGTCAGCATTCTCACCGTCACGGGTCGACCAGACATCGCCGGCAAATGCCTGAACCGTCGCAGTCGGCAAGACTTGCGCCAGTTCGGTCAAATGGGTACAGCCAGCGATTCCCGCCAGGCGCTGTTTCAAGTCGCGGCGGAAATTCTTCAATAAATTCAAACCGATCAGCGCCCTGTAAGCGGGGCCGATGGTATCGCAAAAACCGGGATAGGGCACGGCATCGGAGGCAGCTTCGGCCTCGACAATGGTCAGTTCGCGATCGACGGTAATACGTAAGTGGAGGTCATGCAGAGGGGCGCCGGCGGGACGGGGGCCGGAGGCCAGGGTCGCGTCATAGCTTTTGATGTCGGTGATATGGGCGTCAATATCCCACAGGCCGTCGTCGCGCATATACGCTTGGACGTCGATAACGCGGGAGTGCCGTAGGGCGCGCCGGGATACGGGAGTTGACAGGGGCATAAGACCGATGCCGCTTGCGCGGCCATAATTAGTAAGCAGCCATGTGCCTAAAGCACTCTGTTCGCAGCTTCTACGAACAGCAACCGCACCTGCGGCGCCGCAAAAACCCTAAAAGTGTAGCACACAGGGCGCTAGTTGCGCCGCAACATAATTTTTTATTGGTCGTGCCGTCTGCCGCAAATCATTAACGAAAATCGCAAAATCAATGACAATTATTCACAATGCAGATAACTTGAAAGCATGCCTGCGGCACCGGCGCACTGGCCGGCACCGCGCTTCAGTCAGCCACACCCAGTGCGCGTAAAACGGGCAAGGTGCGCGCGGAAAAATATTCCGCGCGCGCCAGCAGTTCGGCCAGGTTTTCCTCTTCCGTCAACAAGGGCTGCCCGTCCTTCGTCAGCAGTTGCTCCAGGCGCAGCAGTACCGGCCACGTCGCGCGCACCCATTCTTGCGGCGTTGGACAACCTTGCTGTTTTGCCCACAGGAACAGTTGTTGTAAATGCGATACAACCACGCCGCCGCCCGTCAGGGGGCTGGCGAGGCTGTGCAAGTCGGTTCTTGCCAGCGCCTGCTCCAGCAAGTGCGCATTCAGCCGCGCCGTCTGCGGCCGCGCCACGGCGATGTCGGCCTCGTCCTGGACGGCAAGCACGCTGCCCTTGCTGACCAGCACCAATATGATCTGCAGCAAGGCGGCCAGGCCGGCTTCGCTACCCGCCAGTTGCAGCTCCAGTTCGCCTATCGTGTACACGCGATGGTCGGCCATGGCGTCGAGCACGGGCGCATACACGCGCTCGTCCATATCGGCGTCGCCCAGCACCCCATGCACGCTCAACACCACTTCGTCGCGGGGCACGGCCAGCATCACGCGCACGGCCCGCACGGCGCTGACCTGGGCCAACGGCGTCAGCCTGCGCGCGCCCTTGACCCAGTAATCCTTGCGGAATTGCTCGTTGACGAGAAAGGCGCGCGTCGTCTCGCGGAAGACGGGATCGGGTATCTCGGCCAGGAATTGCTGGTGTTCGGCCGTCAGGTTCAGCATGTCGACCAGAGCGGTATAGTTGGCGGACGAGGCGAACTCCAGCTTGGCCTCGCCCAGCATGGCCGCAACGCTGGAAAAGGCCATCGGCTGCCAATCCGCATTGAAATATTCGTGTGCAATATAGTTGCGGTCCAGCGCTTTCAGCTTCTCGAAACGGTCCGCCAGCAGGGGATTGGCCTCCAGGTAGCGCGGTTGCACGGCGATCATCCTGTCGACAAAATCGATGGCGCCGTCGACTCGTGCCAGCACGCCCACGCCGGGCGCGCTCATGACGCGGCTATGCTCGGCCAGCAAGTCGCGCATCGGCATCATGGCACTCCAGCCCGGCTGCGTGTTATAGCTGATATAGGCGACGCCACCCACTTTCAGCTTGCGCTGCAGGAAATCGACGATCAAGGCGCGATTTTCTGCCGAGACCCAGCTCCAGATCCCGTGCAGGCAGATAAAGTCGAAATCGGGCAAGTCGTCACGGCGGCAAAACTGCGCGAACGATTCGTCCGTGAACTGTGCGCCGGCGCCGGTCACGCTGGCCAGCTCCTGCGCAAAGGCGGCCTGGGACGGATTGAAATCATTGCCATGCCAGCGCGTGGAAGACGCCGCCGCATGGATGTTGGCGCTGATGCCCTGGCCAAAGCCCAGCTCGCAAGCCGTGCCGCTGGCCGGCAAGGCAAGCCCGGCAGCCAGCAGGGGCAGCCGCAGGCGCAGAGGATTCAATTCTTCGTAATAGCCATAGGTATAGGCGATTTCGGCCACATAGCCGGCATTCCAGTTGCTCATCTCGATCCTGTCACGGTCAGTGGTGCTGCGCGCATCGCACAGCGTTCGAGCGCCAGAATACCTTATCGCGCGGCGTCGCCATACTGGAAACAAACGGCGTTTGAAAGCGCAGTTCATGGGGCACGACGGAGGCCGGCCGGCGCGCCATGGTCAGCCTCATTCCTCGTCGGGATCCAGCCCCTTCAAGGCCGCTTGCACGGCGCGCTGGGAAAAGCCGCGCTGCATCAGGAAGCGCATCTGCTTGTTGCGCTGCTCGGCATCCTGCGCTACTTCACCAAACTTGCGGCGCCACACTTCGCAGGCGCGCGCAACTTCCCCTTCGGCCAGGCCCGCCTTGAGTTCCTGCAGCGCCTCGCCGCCGATGCCATGGCTTTGCAACTCCGCCATGATGCGGCTATTGCCGAAGCGGGCCGAGCGGCGGTGGATCAGCGACTCGGAAAAGCGCTCCTGCGACAGCCAATTGGCTTGCTCCAGGCTGTCGAGCAAGGCTTCCACGTCATCGCCCTCCTGCGCATGGCGCTGAAGCTTGCGCCGCAATTCCATGCGGCTGTGTTCACGCATCGACAAAAAGCGTAGCGCCCTGCCCTTCAGGCTTAGTTGTACTGCGGCCATACACCCACCTTGTCTTTCATTCCACAATCACATCACCCAAACACAATCGCCGCCCGGCGCAACAGCGCGGGACGGCGATCATGGTCCTACCTTGCGGCAAGCCATGCGTAGGCCGGATCAGGGCCCTTGGACCGTAATCCGACAACATTGTTGACGTCTGTGGTGTTGTCGGATTACGCGCGGCTTTGCCGCGCTAATCCGACCTACTCTGGCTTGGCTTCCGCAGCCTTGGCAGCCTTGTCGGCGGCTTTATCCGCTTTTTCCGGCTTTTCAGCAGCCAGCGGCGGCAGTTCGCGCACGCCCAGCGAAGCGCGGACCTTGTTTTCGATTTCGCGGGCCAGCGCCGGACGCTCCTGCAGGAAGGCGCGAGCGTTGTCCTTGCCCTGGCCGATACGTTCGCCGTTGTAGCTGTACCACGAACCGGATTTTTCCACGATCTTGGCATCCGAGCCCAGGTCCAGGATTTCGCCTTCGCGCGAAGTGCCTGCGCCGTACAGGATGTCGAAGTGCGCTTCCTTGAACGGTGGCGCGATCTTGTTCTTGACGACCTTGACCTTGGTTTCGTTGCCGATCACTTCATCGCCGGACTTGATCGAGCCGGTGCGACGGATATCCAGGCGCACGGAGGCGTAGAATTTCAGCGCATTGCCGCCCGTGGTTGTTTCCGGGCTACCGAACATCACGCCGATCTTCATGCGGATCTGGTTGATGAAGATGACCAGGGTATTGGTGCGGTTGATGGAACCGGTCAGCTTGCGCAGGGCTTGCGACATCAGGCGCGCTTGCAGGCCTGGCAGGGAATCGCCCATGTCGCCTTCGATCTCGGCGCGTGGCGTCAGTGCGGCCACGGAGTCGATGACGACGAGGTCGACGCTGCCCGAACGCACGAGGGCGTCGCAGATTTCCAGCGCCTGCTCACCCGTGTCCGGTTGCGAGATCAGCAATTCGTGCAGGTTCACGCCCAGCTTTTGCGCGTAACCGACGTCGAGCGCGTGCTCGGCGTCGATAAAGGCGCACGTGCCGCCCAGTTTTTGCATTTCGGCGATGGTTTGCAGGGTCAAGGTGGTTTTACCCGACGATTCCGGACCGTAGATTTCCACCACGCGGCCGCGCGGCAAGCCGCCCACGCCCAGCGCGATATCGAGGCCGAGCGAACCGGTCGACACGACTTGCACTTCTTCGATCGGTGCGCTGGCATCCATGCGCATGACCGAACCTTTGCCAAACTGCTTCTCGATCTGCGCCAGTGCGGCGGCGAGCGCCTTGGCTTTTTCCGATGCGGGTACTACAGCTTTTTTATCGTCCATATGTTCTTTCAGCCGTTCTACAGTTGCGGATTCACGTGACGCATCTACGTGAACCGTGCAGCCTGCGATAGCGCCAGTGGGTTAAATTCTTTACACAGACAGTACTGTATAAAAAAACAGTGATCAATGCAAGCGGAACGTGGATTTGTTTTGAAACAGATCAATACAAGCGTGGATTTTCACAAAAATTCGCCACCTTGCGGAAAATGAAACACAATACAAGCTTCTACCGCCGCAAAGCATAGGAAGTGCACCATGCGTATTTTACTTGCCGAAGATGACAGCGTGCTGGCCGATGGCCTGACCCGCTCGCTGCGCCAGTCCGGTTATGCGATCGACTACGTCAAGACGGGGCAAGAGGCCGATACGGCCCTGTCCACCCAGGAATTCGACTTGCTGATCCTCGACCTGGGCCTGCCCAAAATGTCCGGCCTGGAAGTGCTGCGCCGCCTGCGCGCACGCGCTTCGCTGCTGCCTGTGCTGATCCTGACGGCCGCCGATTCCATCGAACAACGCGTGAATGGCCTCGACCTCGGTGCCGATGATTATATGGCCAAGCCGTTCGCCTTGTCGGAACTGGAGGCAAGAGTGCGCGCCCTGACGCGCCGCGGCGCTGGCGGCGGCGCCACCATCATCAAGCACGGCCCCCTCAGCTACGACCAGGTGGGGCGCAGCGCCTACATCAACGACCAGATGCTCGACCTGTCGGCGCGCGAACTGGGCTTGCTGGAAATCCTGCTGGGCCGCACCGGCCGCCTCGTCTCGAAAGAGCAGCTGGTCGACCACCTGTGCGAATGGGGCGAGGAAGTGTCGAACAACGCCATCGAAGTGTATGTGCACCGCCTGCGCAAGAAGATCGAAGTGGGCGGCGTGCGCATCGCCACCGTGCGCGGCCTCGGCTATTGCCTGGAAAAATACTCGGAAACGGCGCGCCTGAACGCTGAAGCGGGCGAGTCGGCAAGCCCGGCCAGCGGACCCGCCAGCAAGTGAAGGCGCGCGAGGCGCCAGCGGACGAGCCGGATGATGACGACTGGTTCGAGCCGCCCACCACGGAGCAGGACGACACCATCGAGCATTCGCTGTTCGGCGAAATCCTCGACTGGATGCTGGCGCCCCTGCTGCTGCTGTGGCCGATGAGCATCGCCATCACCTATCTGGTGGCCAAGGGCATCGCCAATCAGCCGTTCGACCATGCGCTGGAAGACAGCGTGACCGTGCTCACGCAGCAAGTCAAGCAGGCCGATGGCGCCATGTTGCGCCGCGCGCCGGACAAGAACAGCAGCAATAATAATGGCCGCGACTTGCTGCGCGGCGACGATGTCGACACCCTGTATTACCTGGTGGTGGGTCCGCGCGGCGAATACCTGGCCGGCGACCGCGATTTGCCGCCGCCGCAGGATCCCGACAAATACCGCAGCGGCATGGTGCTGTTTCGCAACGACACCATCCACGGCACGCCCGTGCGCGTGGCGTTCAGCTATCTCGACATTCCTGCCGACAACGACGATGAGCCGCACCGCGCGCTGGTACAAGTTGCCGAAACCCTGGAGAAACGCGCCCAGCTGGCCAATGAAATCATCAAGGGCGTGATTTTGCCGCAGTTCATCATCCTGCCCGTGATCCTGGCTCTCGTCTGGTTTGCCCTGGCGCGCGGCCTGTCGCCGCTGGCGCAATTGCAGGAGCGCATACGCGCCCGGCCACCCGACGATTTATCGCCCATCGAATCGGGCCAGGTACCCGAGGAAATCACGCCGCTGGTCGGTTCGCTCAACGAGATGCTGGCGCGGCTATCGCTGTCGATCGACATGCAGAAACGCTTCATCGCCGATGCCGCGCATCAGATGAAAACGCCGCTGGCCGGCATGCGCATGCAGTCGGAACTGGCCCTGCGCCAGACCGACCACGACGAGATCCACCGCTCGCTGCTGCAACTGGCGAAAAGTTCGGAAGCGGCCACGCGCCTCGTCAACCAGCTGCTGGCCCTGGCGCGCGCGGAAAACCAGCCGCAGGCGGGCACGGCGTTCGAGCCGATCGAGCTGAGCGAACTGGCGCGCGGCGTGGTGCAGGACTGGGTGCAAGCTTCGTTTGCCCAGCATATCGACCTGGGCTTCGAGCAGCCCGCGTATTCGATCATGATTTCCGGCAATGCCATGATGCTGCGCGAGCTGCTGAGCAACCTGATCGACAACGCCCTGCGCTACACGCCGTCGGGCGGCAGCGTCACGGTGCGCGTGCGCAGCACCCTGGAACTGGCCATCCTGGAAGTGGAAGATACGGGTCCCGGCATTGCGCCGGCCGAGCGGGCGCACGTGTTCGAACGCTTTTACCGCATTCTCGGCAGCAATGTCGACGGTAGCGGCCTGGGCCTGGCCATCGTGCGCGAAATTGCGCAGCAGCATGGCGCCGAAGTCGATATTTTTAACAATCCGCGCGCGCAGTCGCCGAAGCTGCCGGGCACCCTGCTACGCCTGAGCATCGCCCTGCTGTTGCCGGACGCGCCAGAAGAGGATGACGTCACGTATGGATAAGCCGAGCCCACCCGTTGCCCCGGCGCGGCCATCGCACGCGCCCAGCCCCGAGCTGCAGGCGCGCCGCGACATCCACTGGCGCAAGACGCGGCGCCTGACGGCCATCCTGCTGCTGGTGTGGCTGCTGACGGGTTTTCTAACCGTATTCTATGCGCGCGAGCTGCTGCACCTGAACCTGTTCGGCTGGCCGCTGCCCTTCTATATGGCGGCCCAGGGCGCCTCGCTCGTGTACCTGGCCATCATCGCCTTCTATGCCTGGCGCATGCGACGCCTCGACCGCGACTTTCATGCCGAGGAGCAAGCATGAGCGGCCAGCGCAGTTTCTTTGCGCGGCTGAGCCGCTACTACCTGCTGTTTACGGCCGGTTTCGCCGCTTTCCTGCTGGCCTTGTCCGTGCTGGAACAGGAAGGCATGCCGCGCGCGTGGATCGGCTACCTGTTCATGCTCGTCACCATCACCCTGTACGCCACCATCGGCGTCATCAGCCGCACCTCGAACGTCACCGAATACTATGTGGCGGGGCGCCGGGTGCCGGCCATGTTCAACGGCATGGCCACGGCCGCCGACTGGATCTCGGCCGCCAGCTTCATCAGCCTGGCCGGCGGCCTGTACCTGAACGGCTTCGACGGCCTGGCCTTCATCATGGGCTGGACGGGCGGCTATTGCCTGGTGGCGCTATTGATCGCGCCCTACCTGCGCAAATTCAGCCAATACACGATTCCCGATTTCCTCGCCGCCCGCTACGGCAGCGGCACCGACAAGCGGGGCGCCAGCGTGCGCGTGGTGGCCGTGGCCGCCACCATCATCGTGTCGTTTACCTATGTGGTGGCGCAGATCTACGCCGTCGGCCTGATCGCCTCGCGCTTCACGGGCGTGGATTTTTCCGTCGGCATTTTCCTGGGCCTGGCCAGCATCCTCGTCTGCTCCTTTCTGGGCGGCATGCGCGCCATCACCTGGACGCAGGTGGCGCAGTACATCATCATCCTCGTCGCCTTTCTGATTCCCGCCATGTGGCTGTCGGTCAAGCATGCGGACAATCCCGTGCCGCAGATCGCCTACGGCAAAGTGCTGACGCAACTGAGCGCGCGCGAACACGTGCTGGAAACGGACCCGAAAGAAAACGAAGTGCGCGCCATCTTCCGCCAGCGCGCGCAAAGCTACCAGGCGCGCATCGACGGCTTGCCCGGTTCCTGGGAACAAGGCCGCCTGGCGGCCCAGCGCCAGCTCGATAGTTTGCGCCAGCGCAATACCTCGCTGTTCGACATCCGCAACGCGGAGCGCTACCTGATCGCCTATCCGAAAAGTCCGGACGAGGCACGCGTGCTGTGGCAGGCGGCGCAGGCGCAGAACCAGAAACGCGCCGAGCCGATCATTCCACACGCGCAGCCATTTCCCGCCGCAGACCGCGAGCAATCCGACATCAAGCGCAACAATTTCCTGGCCCTCGTGTTTTGCATGATGCTGGGTACGGCCGCCCTGCCGCACATCCTCATGCGATCGTACACCACACCCTCCGTGCACGAAACGCGCGTTTCCGTGTTCTGGACCCTGTTCTTCATCTTGTTGATCTATCTCACGATTCCCGCGCTGGCCGTGCTGGTCAAGTACGATATTTACTCGGCGCTCGTGGGCACGCAGTACGCGAACCTGCCCACCTGGGTGTCGTACTGGGCCAATGTGGACAAACTCAGTCCCCTGATCAGCATCGTCGACGTGAACCGCGACGGCATCGTGCAACTGGCGGAAATTTCCATCGACGCCGACGTGCTGGTGCTGGCCACGCCCGAGATCGCCGGCCTGCCCTACGTCATTTCCGGCCTGGTGGCGGCAGGCGGCCTGGCCGCCGCCCTGTCGACGGCCGATGGCTTGCTGCTGGCCATCTCGAACGCCCTGTCGCACGACGTCTATTACAAGGTGGTCGATCCCACGGCTTCGACGCAAAAGCGCGTGACGATTTCAAAATTGCTGCTGCTGGCCGTGGCCTTCATCGCCGCCTATGCGGCCTCGCAAAAGCCGGCGGACATTTTGTCGCTGGTGGGCGTAGCCTTTTCCCTGGCCGCCTCGACCCTGTTCCCGCCGCTGGTGCTGGGCGTCTTCTGGCAACGCGCCAACTTCCAGGGCGCACTGGCCGGCATGTTGACGGGCTTTGGCGTATGCCTGTATTACATGCTGCACACGAGCACCATGCTGGGCGGCAATGCCAGCGGTCAATGGTTCCACATCGCGCCCATCTCGGCCGGCATCTTCGGCGTGCCGGCCGGCCTGGCCGCCGCCATCCTCGTCAGCTGGCTGACGCCGGCGCCGGGACGCCGCAGCACAGGGCTGGTCGAACATATCAGGGCGCCGGAGTGAGCGTCCATAGGTCAATTTTTTATTCCAGGTTACAACACACCATGCCCCAGGCTTTCTTGCGTCTGCTACAGATCCTGGCCGCCTGCGCCAGCCTGTTCGCCCTTTCCGCACAGGCGCACACGGCCATCGCGCCGCCACCACTGTCGGCCTTCTTCGCCAACCCCGAATTCAGCGGCCCCCAGTTGTCGCCCGATGCGCGCCATCTGGCCGTGAAGGTGAGCGGCGCGAACAATCGCGAACGGCTGGCCATCGTCAACCTGCTCGATAACAGCATCAAGGTCGTGGCGCAATTCAGCGATGTCGACGTGGGCGACGTCGAATGGGTCAACAACGAACGCCTGATCCTGAACACGCGCGACCGCCAGACGGCGCCCGGCGACATGCGATTCGGGCCGGGCCTGTTTGCCGTCAACCGCGACGGCAGCAACTTTCGCCAGCTGGCCGCCCGCAGCGCCATGCCCGATGCCTCCACCTCGATCTATAAACTGCTGCCCTGGCATACCTACCTGACGGGCCAGCGCGGTGCGCAGGATTCCCAGGCCGTGTATGTGCGCAGCACCGTGTACGCCTCGACGGGCGAAGTCGACTACGAAGGCTTGCGGCAGCTCGATACGCTCACGGGCCGCAGCACGGCCGTCAAGCCGCCAGGCAAGGTGCGCCGCTGGCTGCTCGACCAGCATGGCGAACCGCGCCTGGCCGTGACCCGGGAGCGCAATATCGAAAGCGTGCAGTACCTTGATCCGGCCAGCGGCGCCTGGCGCACGCTGGCGCAGTTCGACGCCTACCTCGGCGGCCCCGACGCCTTCACCCCGCTCTCCTTCGGCCCGGACGGCACCCTGTATGTGAGCGCCCGCATGGGCAGCGATACGCTGTCCGTGCATGCCTATGACCTGGCCGGCAGCCGCATCGTGCCCACGCCCATCATCTCGCTCGACGGCTATGACTTCAGCGGCAATCTGATCGTCGGGCAAGGCAAGCTGCTGGGCGTGCGCCACCTGAGCGATGCGCGCGCCACGCGCTGGTTCGACCCGGCCATGACGGCGCCCCAGGCACGTATCGACGCCCTGCTGCCAGCGACCATCAACCTGGTCTCGCTGGCGGCCCGCCCCGCCACACCCTTCATGCTGGTGACCTCGTATTCCGACCGGCAGCCGGGCAAATTCTCGCTGTTCAACAGCGACACGGGCAAGCTGAGCATCATCGGCGAAGCGCAGCCGCTCATCAAGCCGGCGCAGATGAGCGAGCAGCAGCTGGTGCGCTACAAGGCGCGCGATGGCCTGTCCATTCCCGCCTGGCTCACCGTGCCCGCCACGACTTCCGGCAAGCAGCTGCCGCTGGTCGTGCTCGTGCATGGCGGCCCGTATGTGCGCGGCAGCTCCTGGCAATGGAATGCCGAAGTGCAATTTCTTGCCTCGCGTGGCTATGCCGTGCTGCAACCGGAATTTCGCGGCAGCACAGGCTTTGGCGCCAAGCATTTTCGCGCCGGCTGGAAACAATGGGGCTTGAAGATGCAGGACGATCTCGCCGATGGCGCGCGCTGGGCCATCGCCGAAGGAATCGCCGATCCGCGCCGCATCTGCATCGCCGGCGCCAGCTATGGCGGTTATGCCGCTTTGATGGGCCTGGTCAACGATCCCGACCTGTTCCGCTGCGCCATCGACTGGGTGGGCGTGACCGACATCAACCTGCTGTATAGCGGCCACTGGAGTTTCAAATCCGACCTCGGCGATGACTGGAAACAGTACGGCATGCCCGAGCTGATTGGCGACCGCACGGCCAACGCGGCCCAGTTCCAGGCCACCTCGCCCATCGCCCAGGCGGCGCGCATCACCCAGCCCCTGCTGCTGGCATACGGCGCCGCCGACCAGCGGGTGCCGCTGTACCACGGCAAGCAGTTTTACGCGGCCGTCAAACAGCACAACCGCGATGTCGAATGGGTGGTCTACGATGAGGAAGGCCATGGCTGGACATTGCCGAAGAACCGCATCGACTTCTGGGGCCGGGTGGAGAAATTCCTCGACAGGACTATCGGAAAAGACAGCGTCCCGGAAAAAAAGGAGTAGGCTGGAGGGCCGTTCCATTTACGAGGAAATCCCATGCCGTCTGGAAAAATTCTTGTCGCCCAGGGAGGCGGTCCCACCGCCGTCATCAACCAGTCGCTGGTGGGCGTGGTGCTCGAGTCGCGGCGCTTTCAGCATGTCACGCGCGTGTATGGCGCGCTGCACGGCGTGCGCGGCATCGTCAATGAAGAATTCGTCGATCTGACGCAGGAAACCAGCCACAACCTGGAACTGGTAGCCGCCACGCCATCGTCGGCCCTCGGTTCCACGCGCGACAAGCCCGACATCGCCTACTGCCAGCAAATCTTCGAAGTGCTGCGCGCGCACGAGATCGAACATTTCTTTTATATCGGCGGCAACGACTCGTCCGACACCGTGCGCATCGTCAGCGAAGAAGCCCACAAGGCCGGCTATCCGCTGCGCTGCATCCACATCCCGAAAACCATCGACAACGACCTGGTGGGCAGCGACCATACACCGGGCTTTCCCTCGGCCGCGCGTTTCGTCGCCCAAGCGTTCGCCGGCGCCAACCTCGACAACGCGGCCTTGCCCGGCGTGTACGTGGGCGTGGTGATGGGCCGCCACGCGGGCTTCTTGACGGCCGCCTCGGCGCTGGGCAAGAAGTTCCCCGACGACGGCCCGCACCTGATCTACCTGCCCGAGCGCGTCTTCGTGCTGGAACAGTTCCTTGCCGACGTAAAGGCGACCTATGAAAAATATGGCCGCTGCGTGATCGCCGTCTCGGAAGGCATCCACGACGCCTCGGGCGAACCGATCGCCAGCCTGCTGGCGAAAGAAGTCGAACGCGATGCGCACGGCAATGTGCAATTGTCCGGCACGGGCGCGCTGGCCGACCTGCTGTGCGACGAAATCAAGGCCAAGCTCGGCATCAAGCGCGTGCGCGGCGATACCTTCGGCTATCTTCAGCGCTCCTTCATCGGCTGCGTTTCCGACGTCGACCAGCGCGAAGCCCGCGAAGTGGGCGAAAAAGCGGTGCAATTCGCCATGTGGGGCGACCGCGACGGTTCGGTGGCCATCAAGCGCACGGGCTTTTATTCCGTCGATTACGAGTTGCTGCCCCTGACAGAAGTGGCAGGCAAGACGCGCACCATGGAAGACGAGTTCATCAGCGCCAGCGGCACGGACGTCACCGATGCTTTCCGCCTGTACTTGCGTCCGCTGCTGGGTTCAGGCATGCCCGATGCGTTCCGCCTGCGAGCCGCGAAAGTAGCGAAGGTGCTCAAACCCTAGCTGTTTTCCGCAAGCAACAGCGGCCGTAGTTTCACGGCCGCCTCCTTGAGCTGCGGCACGTGCTGCATCAGTTGCTCCACGGATTTGCGTGCCACGGGCGCGTGGCAGGCGACAGCCGCCACAATGCGTCCGTCGGCCGCGCAGATGGGCACGGCCACGGCCACCATGCCGTGCACGAATTCCTCGTCGTCGATGCCGATGCCCAGCCTGGCGATGCGCACGATCTCGCGCTCGAGCAACACGGGGTCGGTAATGCTTTTCGGCGTGCGCGCTTCCAAGGTCAGCATGGCCAGCAGCTCGCGCCGCTCCAGCAAACTCATGTGCGCCAGAAATAATTTTCCGCTGGCCGTGCAATGCATGGGCGCCCGGCTGCCCAGCACCAGATGCAGGCGCAGCGGTTCCTGCGTTTCCACGCGGTCCACATAGACGATCGCATTGCCTTCGGGAATGGCCAGGTTGCACGTCTCGCCCGTGATGGCCACCAGGCTGCCCAGGATGCTGCGGCTCACGCGGATCAGGGCATTGTTGCGCAGGGTGGCCAGCGCCAGGTTGGTCGAGGCGGCACCGGGCACATAGCCGCGCCCCACGGGCGTGCGCAGCACATAGCCATGCTGCTCCAAGGTATCGAGCAAGCGCATCATGCTGGCCTTGGGCACTTGCATGCGCGCGGCCAGCTGCGACAGGGTCAAGGGCTGGCTGGCGCTGGCCAGGTGCTCGATCAAACGCAGCACGCGCAAGCCCCGCGCCTCGTCGCCATGGCTTGCCGTCGTACCGGTCTCCACTTGACCACCTTCTTCGGCCTCGCCCGGCCGTTTTTGAAACGCATCATGCATGTTCTGTTTCACCTCTCGCGTATGCGGCTGTTTCCGCTTGTCCCGGTGCCGCACGTCTTTTATAAATGGAACCAGACGTTCCAAAAATAACCAATAAAGACCAGTGTATCGCAAAAAACGCCCGCCGAGGCGGTGCGATACCGCAACGCAGGAGACAAGAACAATGTTGCAAATACACTACGATTACATCGTTGTCGGCGCCGGTTCCGCCGGCTGCGTGCTGGCCAACCGCCTGTCGCACGACAGCAACAATCAGGTATTGCTGCTGGAAGCGGGCGGCAAGGACAACAATCCCTGGATACACGTGCCGGTCGGCTATTTCAAGACCATGCACGATCCCAAGCTCGACTGGTGCTACCGCACGGAAGCGGACGCCGGCATCGCCGGGCGCCAGTTGCAATGGCCACGCGGCAAGGTACTGGGAGGCTCCAGCTCGCTCAACGGCTTGCTGTACGTGCGGGGCCAGAAGGAAGACTACGACCGCTGGGCCGAACTCGGCAATGCAGGCTGGAGCTATGCCGAGGTGCTGCCCTATTTTAAAAAATCGGAGGACCAGGAACGCGGCGCCAGCGATTACCATGGCGTGGGCGGTCCGTTAAAGGTGTCGGACCTGCGGCTGCGCCGCCCCATCGCCGAGCATTTTATTGCGGGCGCCACGGAAAGCGGCATCCCCTTCAATGCCGATTACAACGGCGCCACGCAGGAAGGTGTCGGCTATTTCCAGCAGACAGCCAGCAAGGGCTTGCGCTGGAGCACGGCGAAAGCCTTTTTGCGCCCCGCCCGCAAGCGCGCCAACCTGCGCGTGGAAGTGCGCGCGCAAATCACGCGCGTGCTGTTCGAGGGCAAGCGCGCCGTCGGCATCGAATATCAGCAGGATGGCCAGCTGCGCCAGGCGCGCGCCAGCGGCGAAGTGATTTTATGCGCGGGCGCCATCGGCTCGCCGCAAATCCTGCAATGCTCGGGCGTGGGACCGCGCCCCCTGCTCGATGAAGTGGGCGTGCCGCTCGTGCACGACTTGCCCGGCGTGGGACAGAATCTGCAAGACCATCTGCAAATCCGCCTCGTCTTCAAGACGCGGCTGAAAACCCTGAACGATGAAGTCAACAGCCTGTGGGGCAAGCTGTGGGTGGGCATGCAATATGTGTTTTCCCGCTCGGGGCCATTGACCCTGGCGGCCAGCCAGGTGACAGTGTTTACCAAGTCGTCGCCCGACGTGGAGCGGCCCGACATCCAGTTCCACATGCAGCCGCTGAGCGCCGACAAGCCGGGCGAAGGCGCACATCCGTTTTCCGCGTTCACGTCGTCCGTGTGCCAGCTGCGCCCGCACAGCCGCGGCCACGTGTCGATCAAGTCCGCCGACCCTCTCGCCTATCCGGGTATCTACCCGAACTACCTGTCCGACCCGCGCGACCAGCAGACGGCGATCGCCGCCCTGCGCGTGGCACGCAAAATCGCCGCCGCCCCGTCGCTGGCGCCGCACATCATTTCCGAGTTCGTGCCCGGCCCGCAGTTCCAGAGCGATGAAGAACTGCTGGACGCGGCGCGGCGCTTCAGCCAGTCGATCTACCACCCGAGCGGCACCTGCAAGATGGGGCATGACGCCATGGCCGTCGTCGACGAGCGCCTGCGCGTGCACGGCATGCAGAACCTGCGCGTGGTCGACGCGTCGATCATGCCGGAAATCGTCTCGGGCAATACGAACGCGCCCACCATCATGATCGCCGAAAAAGCGGCCGACATGATTCTGGCGGACGCAGTACGCCTGCCCAAGGCGGCCTGACTCGCCCCCATTCCGTTCCCAAAGGAGGATGCCAGCGGCGGGCAGAGCGGCCCGCCCCTCAATGACTTGGCAATCAGCCAGGCATCAGAAAAAAACACATAATCGATATCGATAGGAGACTAGATATTATGGATAACAATACGAGCAATCCGAAAAAGGCCAAAGAGCTACGGAAAGTCGTGATGGCCAGCGTGATCGGCGCCACCATCGAATGGTATGACTTCTTTTTATACGGCGTCGTGGCCGGCATCGTGTTCAGCAAGCTGTATTTCCCGGGCGGCGATCCGCTCGTCTCGACCATGCTGGCCTACGGCACCTTTGCGGTAGGTTTTCTGTCGCGCCCCATCGGCGGCGTGATCTTCGGCCACTTCGGCGACAAGATCGGCCGCAAGAGCATGCTGGTGATGACCCTGATGATCATGGGCATATCCACCTTCCTGATCGGCGTGCTACCGACGTATGACCACATCGGTTACTGGGCGCCTGGCCTGCTGCTGTTCCTGCGCGTGCTGCAAGGTATCGGCCTCGGGGGCGAATGGGGCGGCGCCGTGCTGATGGCGTATGAATATGCGCCACCCAAAGATCGCGGCTTCTATGCCAGCCTGCCGCAGATCGGCCTGGCCATCGGTCTGTGCCTCGCTTCGGGCGTGGTGGCGATCCTGTCGTATACGCTGACGGATACGCAATTCCTGTCCTGGGGCTGGCGCGTCGCCTTCATCCTGTCGGCGGCCCTCGTCTTCATCGGCATGTGGATACGTTTGAACGTGATGGAAACGCCCGAGTTCCAGGCCGTCAAGGAGAAGAACGCGGAGACGCAGATTCCATTCTTCGACCTGCTGAAACGCTATCCGGGCAATGTCTTGAAGGGCATGGGCGCGCGCTATATCGACGGCGTGTTCTTCAATATCTTCGGCGTGTTTTCCATCACCTACCTGACCAACACCATCAAGATAGACCGCACGGAAGCGCTGATGGGCGTGATGGCATCGGCCGTCGTGATGTGCTTCTGCATTCCGTTCTTCGGCAGGCTGTCGGACCGCATCGGCCGCAGCAAGGTGTTTTTCTGGGGTTCATTGATCACGGGCGTGTCGTCGATTCCGGCCTTCTGGATCATGCTCAACCATGCCGACAATCCGCTGCTGCTGTGGTGTTCCGTGATCATCCCGCTGGGCGTGCTGTATTCAGCCGTGTACGGCCCGGAAGCGGCCCTGTTCTGCGACCTGTTCGACGCCAAGGTACGCTACACGGGCATCTCCTTCGTCTACCAGTTCTCCGGCATCTTCGCCAGCGGCCTGACGCCCATCATCGCCACCTACCTGCTGAAAACGGGCAATGGCGAGCCATGGCACATCGTCGGCTACATCCTGTTCGCCTCCCTCGTCTCCGCCGTCAGCGTGGCCATGATCGGAAAAGGAGGCTCGCAGCCGGATGGCCGCATGAAGACGGCGCACGCGCGGTAGACATCCAGGCGTAAAAAAAGGCAGGCCTCTCGCGAGTGCCTGCCTTTTCCATTCAAGCTACAACTTAGATGACGATCGTCTGATGCTCGTCGCCCACGCGGGCGCGGATCGTGCCGATGCGCGACACGGTTTCGCCGGCCGCTTGCAGCTGGGCGATGGCGGCGTCCGCGTTCTCTTGCGAGACGATGACGGTCATGCCGATGCCGCAGTTGAAGACGCGGTGCATTTCGGCGTCAGCCACGCCGCCGTGCTGTTGCAGCCACGTGAACAGCGGTGGCATGGTCCACGATTTCGAATCCAGTTCGGCCACCAGGCCAGGCTGCAGCACGCGCGGGATGTTTTCCACCAGGCCGCCACCGGTGATGTGCACCATGCCCTTGACTTCCATGGCATCCATCAGCGCCAGCAGCGGCTTGACGTAGATGCGCGTCGGCTGCATCAGCACGTCGGCCAGTTTACGGCCGTGGAAGTCGCCTTCCAGGTCAGGTTTCGCCACTTCGATGATCTTGCGCACCAGCGAGTAACCGTTCGAGTGCACGCCCGACGAGGCCAGGCCCAGCACCACGTCGCCCGGAGCGATCTTGGTGCCGTCGATGATTTTCGATTTTTCCACGGCGCCGACGGCAAAACCTGCCAGGTCGTATTCGCCGGCCGGGTACATGCTCGGCATTTCCGCCGTTTCGCCGCCGATCAGCGCGCAACCGGCTTGTTCGCAACCTTGGGCGATGCCCTTGATGACGTCGGTGGCAATGGCCACGTCCAGCTTGCCGCAAGCGAAGTAGTCGAGGAAGAACAGCGGCTCGGCGCCTTGCACCAGGATGTCGTTGACGCTCATGGCGACCAGGTCAATGCCGACCGTGTCATGGCGGTTCAGTTCGAATGCCAGGCGCAATTTGGTGCCGACGCCGTCGGTGCCCGAGACCAGCACCGGTTCCTTGTACTTCTTGCTGATTTCAAACATGGCGCCAAAACCGCCCAGGCCGCCCATCACGCCTTCGCGCAGGGTGCGCTTGGCAAACGGCTTGATTGCTTCGACTAAAGCGTCGCCTGCGTCGATATCGACGCCAGCGTCACGGTAGGAAAGGGAAACATTAGAAGTCTGGTTCATGGTGTGGTGGCAGCGGAGGCGGTAAAATAGAAGGCGGATACCCGCCGGCACGCGCGCGCAAGCATGTTTTTCAACATCGTGCGGCAGGGCGCCAGCGGGTGAATTCGGTCGATCAAGACGCTATTTTATCAAACTGCCCCGCCATTTCGTAATTAACTGCCTTTTTTTAACGCAACAGTACAAACTACATGCCATTCGCCATCACCGCCGAACAGAAGCAAACAGCATTTTGGATCGCGGTCTGGCTGGCATTTTTGCTGCTGCTCGTCAGCCTCGGCCCCATCCTGACGCCCTTCCTGGCCGCCGCCATCCTCGCCTACGTGCTCAATCCTGGCGTGGACCGCTTGCAGCGCCTCCATTACAAGCGCTTTTACGTGCCCCGTCCGCTGGCCGTGCTGGTCGTCGTAGTGTTGTTTTTCCTCGCCATTACGGCGCTGGTGCTGATCGTCGTGCCCGTGTTGCAGAAGGAAATTCCCTTGCTGCAGGCGCAAATCCCGCAATTCCTCAGCAAGGCGAACGAGTTCCTGGCGCCGAAACTGCGCGACCTCGGCATCCGCGTGCGCCTGGACGGCACGGGCATCAAGCGCATGCTGAGCCAGCAGATGGCCACCAGCGGCGATGAAATCTGGAGCACGGTGCTCGCCTCGGCCCGCATCGGCGGCACTGCCGTGCTGGGCTGGCTGGCCACCGTGGTGCTGATTCCCGTGGTGCTGTTCTACCTGTTGCTGGACTGGCATCCGATGCTGGCGCGCATCGCCGGCGCCGTGCCGCGCCGCTGGGTCGGCCGCACGGTGGGCATGGCGCAGGAAGTCGACACCCTGCTGGCGCAATACCTGCGCGGCCAGTTGCTCGTCATGCTGGTGCTGGCCACGTATTACTCGGTGGCGCTGGCCATCGCCGGTTTTGAAGTGGCATTGCCTGTAGGCATCATCACGGGCTTGCTGGTGTTTATCCCCTACCTGGGCTTCGGACTGGGCCTGATGCTGGCGCTGATCGCCGCCCTGCTGCAATTTTCCGACTGGAGCGGCCTCATCGCCGTGGCCGTCATCTACGGCTGCGGCCAGGTCATCGAAGGCTTTTTCCTCACGCCGCGCCTGGTGGGCGAGCGCATCGGTTTAAATCCGCTGGCCGTGATCTTTGCCTTGCTGGCTTTCGGACAATTGTTCGGTTTCGTCGGCGTTTTGCTTGCTTTACCCGCTTCTGCCGTCCTGATGGTCGCTTTTAAGCATCTAAGACGCCACTACCTCTCCAGCAGCTTCTATAATACCTAGTAAAAGCGGATATCATATCAACCTAGCAATACCACGATGCACATGCAGTAATGAAAAACAGGACAAGGCGTACGCCATGAAACAACTGGTGCTCGATTTAGGCACAGACCAGGCGCACAGCCTCGATACCTTCGAGGTGGGACAGAATGCCGAAGTGGCGCAGCTGATGCGCCAGTTCGCTGCGCGCACTTCGCGCGAACATTTTGCCTACCTGTGGGGCGAACTGGCCGCCGGCAAGAGCCACCTGCTCAAGGCCCTGGCCAGCACCGAGCGCGCGCGCTACATTTCGCCATTCTCGATCGAGTCCGAATTCGTGTATTCGCCTGACGTCGACCTGTACCTGCTCGACGACTGCGAAAAGCTGTCGCCGCTGGCGCAGATCGACGCTTTTGCCCTGTTCAATGAAATCCGCGCCAACAAGGCGTTCATGGTCTGCAGCGGCGCCGTGCCGCCCGCCGTGCTGCCCGTGCGCGAAGACTTGCGCACGCGCATGGGCTGGGGCCTGATCTACCAGATCCACGGCTTGACCGACGATGAAAAAATCGCCGCCCTGACCCAGGCGGCCACCACCCGCGGCTTGACCTTGTCGCCCGGCGTGTTACCCTATCTGCTGTCCCATTTCCGGCGCGACATGCGTTCGCTGTCGACGATGCTGGACTCTCTCGACCTCTACTCCCTTGAAACCCAACGCCCGATCACCTTGCCATTGTTGCGCGAGTTGCTGCAGGCGGAAGCGAAAGAATGATGAATCTGGCCCTGTTTGACCTCGACCACACCCTGCTGCCCATCGACTCGGATCACGAGTGGGGCGAATTCCTGGTACGCATCGGTGCCGTGGACGCCGCCGAATTCACCCGCCGCAACGACGAATTTTTCGCGCAATACCAGGCCGG
This sequence comes from Janthinobacterium sp. NKUCC08_JDC, assembly GCF_019345575.1. Taxonomy (NCBI): domain Bacteria; kingdom Pseudomonadati; phylum Pseudomonadota; class Betaproteobacteria; order Burkholderiales; family Oxalobacteraceae; genus Janthinobacterium; species Janthinobacterium sp. NKUCC08_JDC. The sequence goes on from NZ_JAHKQW010000002.1 coordinate 587,525, forward strand.
CACGCTCGATCCGGTGGAATACCTGGAATTTTCGCTCGGCACCCTGGCGCAATTCCCGCGCGAACGCCTGGAAGCGCTGCACCGCCAATTCATGGCGGAAGTGGTCATGCCGGTCATCCGCCCGGAAGTCGTGGCCCTGCTGAAACAGCACCAGGATGCGGGCGACCTGCTGGCCATCGTCACGGCGACCAACCATTTCATCACCAAACCCATCGCCGATGCGCTGGGCGTCGAGCACCTGCTGGCCGCCATGCCCGAATATGACGACGCAGGCAACGTCACGGGCAAGCTGGTCGGCACGCCGACCCTGGGCGCGGGCAAGCTGACCCACACCCACGCCTGGCTGGAAAAGATGGGCAAGGAACTGGGGCAGTTCGAGCGCAGCTATTTTTACAGCGATTCGCACAACGACATTCCCCTGCTGTCGGTCGTGACCCACCCTGTCGCGACCAACCCCAATACCGCTTTGAGCGCACACGCATCCCTCCACGGCTGGCCATCACTCCACTTATTCAATGATTAAAAAATTCATCCGCAAGATCCTCGGCGTTAAAAAAGAGGCAGCGCGCGACACCACGGCCCCCATCGTGCTCGGTCCTGCGCAACACGGAATCGACCCGAAACTGGTGTCGTCGAATGCCATCCGCGTCACCAGCAGCCTGCAGGAAGCAGGCTTCGAGGCCTTCGTCGTCGGCGGCGCCGTGCGCGACCTGCTGCTGGGCGTGAAACCGAAAGACTTCGACATCGCCACCAACGCCACGCCGGAACAGGTCAAGCGTTTGTTCCGCCGCGCCTTCATCATCGGCAAGCGCTTCCAGATCGTGCACGTGATGTTTGGCCAGGATTTGCTGGAAGTGACGACCTTCCGCGGCGCCGGCGCCGACTCCGCGCCCAAGGATGAACATGGCCGCGTCCTGCGCGACAACACCTTCGGCTTGCAGCACGAAGACGCGCTGCGCCGCGACTTCACGATCAACGCCATGTATTACAACCCGGCCACGCAGGAAGTACTCGACTACCACGGCGGCGTGGAAGACATCCGCGCCAAGACCTTGCGCATGATCGGCAAGCCGGAAGAACGCTACCGCGAAGATCCCGTGCGCATGCTGCGCGTCGTGCGCTTCGCCGCCAAGCTGAAATTCACCATCGAGCCGCATACGGCCGCGCCGATTCCCGTCATGGCGCCGCTGATCAACAACGTGCCCGCGCCGCGCGTGTTTGACGAAATGCTCAAACTCCTGATGAGCGGCCACGCGCTGGCTTGCCTGCAGCAGCTGCGCAAGGAAGGCTTGCATCACGGCCTGCTGCCGCTGCTCGACGTGGTGCTGGAACAGCCGCTGGGCGCGAAATTCGTCACGCTGGCGCTGGACGCCACGGACCAGCGCATCGCCGCCGGCAAGACCGTCTCGCCAGGCTTTTTGTTTGCCTCGCTGCTGTGGCACCAGGTGCTGGAAAAATGGACGGCCTACCGCGCCGCAGGCGAATCGACGATTCCAGCGCTGCACCTGGCGGCCGACGACGTGCTCGACTCGCAAACGGAAAAACTGGCCTTGCAGCGCAAGATCGGTTCCGACATGCGCGACATCTGGTCGATGCAGCCGCGCTTCGAGCGCCGCGTCGGCAAGGCGCCGTACAAACTGCTCGAGCACCTGCGCTTCCGCGCCGGCTACGACTTCCTGTTGCTGCGCTGCGCCTCGGGCGAGATCGACATGGACATCGGCGAATGGTGGACAGCCTTTTATGAAGGCGACGAGGAAACGCGCGAAGCGCTGCTTGTCAGCGCCAATGCCGCACCGGGGGCCGTCAAGAAGAAGCGCCCGCCACGCCGCAGCACGCGCAGCAAGACCAGCACGGGCGGAGGTTCGACCACCGGCAGCACCAGCGGCGAATAATGACGGTCACCGCCTACATCGGCATCGGAGCCAACCTGGGCGACGCACGCGCCAACGTGCAGGATGCGATCGCGCGCCTGGCGCGCCTGCCCGGTGCATCGCTGGTCGACGCCTCCGCCAGCTACCGCACGGCGCCCATCGATTCGAGCGGTGACGACTACATCAACGCCGTGGCGCGCATCACAACCACCTTGCCGGCTGAAGAACTGCTGCTGGCGCTGCACGCCATCGAGGCGGCGCACGGGCGCGAGCGGCCATACCGCAACGCCCCGCGCACCCTGGACCTGGACTTGCTGCTGTACGGCGATGAACAGATCGCCAGCGCCACCCTGACGGTGCCCCATCCACGCATCACCGAGCGCGCCTTCGTGCTGGTGCCGCTGCTGGCCCTGACGCCCGCCATCGTCGTGCCCGGACGCGGGCCGGCGCAAGCCTTCCTGGCAAGCGTCGCCGACCAGGCCATCAGCCAGCTCTGAGCCACGGCGCCAGACATACACTACAATGCCGCCCCTGCAGCACGCCGCATAAAGTACTACACTAGCGGCGTCGCAATCGCATCACCCCCTTTCACTCTAGAGAATACCTATGTCCGCTTATTTGCAAGGAACAGATCTGGCAGCCAAAGACAAGGCCGCCACACCGGCGCCGGCGCCAGCCAAGCCTGTCGCCAACAAGGCCGTGACCATCCATACCCTGGCCACGCTGCGCGCCGCCGGCGAAAAGATCACCATGCTGACCTGCTATGACGCCAGCTTCGCGTCGCTGATGGACCGCTGCGGCGTGGAGATTCTGCTGATCGGCGATTCGCTCGGCATGGTCTGCAATGGCCACAATTCCACCCTGCCCGTCACCGTGGCCGAACTGGCCTACCACACGGCGTCCGTCGCACGCGGCAGCAAGTCGGCCATGATCATGTCCGACCTGCCGTTCGGCGCGTACGGCACGCCTGAAACAGCCTATGCGAACGCCGTCATCCTGATGCAGGCTGGCGCGCACATGATCAAGATCGAAGGCGGCGCCTGGCTGGCCGAGACCGTGCGTTTCCTCACCGAGCGCGGCATCCCCATCTGCGCCCACATCGGCCTGACGCCGCAATCCGTGCACCAGCTGGGCGGCTATAAAGTACAGGGCAAGAGCACGGAAAGCGCGGCCGAACTGAAGAACGATGCGCTGGCGCTGCAAAACGCGGGCGCCGCCATCGTGCTGATGGAAGCGATGCCGACGCAGCTGGGCAAGGAAGTGACGGACATGCTGACGATACCGACGATCGGCATCGGCGCAGGCCCCGACTGCTCGGGCCAGGTGCTCGTCATGCACGACATGCTGGGCGTCTTCCCAGGCCGCAAAGCGCGCTTCGTGCGCAACTTCATGGAAGGCGCCGCCAGCATCGACGACGCCGTCACCGGCTATGTGAAAGCCGTCAAGGATGGCAGCTTCCCGGCGCTGGAACACTGCTTCTGATCCAAGTAACCCCCATAAATTATTGTGATTTCTGACTTCCATAACCGGCACTCTGCGGCGTTGCCCACCGCTCGCAGTGCTCGCACTGCGTCGCGGCGGACGCCTTGCATAGCATCCGGCTATGTTCGTCATAATTTCACAATAATTTCCTGAGGATTACTTAGCCTATTGAGGCGATATCGCCCCGGTACTTGCCGGGGCGATTTTTTTTTCGCGCAGCGTTTCTGTCCGTACAAACGCCACCTCCAGCCCAAAGAACTGTCCTATGCGGTTCAGCGTCTGGATGGTTGGATTGCCCTTGCCGCTCTCGATTTCCTTGATGACCTTCGTGCTCACGCCCCGGTGCGTCGCAAACTCTGCCTGCGTCATGCGCGAGATGGCGCGCATTTCCTTAACGGCGTGCTGTAGCGTGACGGCGCCTGCTTCAATGGCTTCGTAAAGCACCGCCCTGCGCTGCCGCAGCTCCTCCTTGTCAACGGTCTTTTTGGTACGCGCCATGTCAGTGCTCTCCCAAGGCCTTGAGCTGTTCGAGCTGCCCGGCGATATGTGGCCGAAGGAAAGCAATGATGTCATCATCCACGCCTGCCTCCTGCATATGCTGTTCCAGCGCAGCCAGTTGCTGGGCAAATCCATATAGCGCGAGGCGAACCTGCTGGCGCTCGACGTCCGTCATGCCGATCGTAGCCAGTATCGTCGTCCAGTCATGCAGCTCATTTTGAGTATCCGGGTGATACCAGCGCGCCGCGCGTGGTATGCCATCCGGGTCCAGATACATCGGTGCAAAATCGAACAGCGGCGTGAGGCGCACCTCGGCACCCACTTGCTGTACCGCCGTATTGCGTGCGTGATTATCGGTATTGCGCATGGCCAGGTTCAAGATATCGCGTTTGAGAAATTCAATGGTTTCCGCAGTCTTGTCGCTGACGACGGCGCGCAGCGCCTGCAATAATACAAACTGGCTGGGCGTGGCTTCAAAGCCAACGATACCTGCCAGCGAAGCGGCGCTTTCCTGATGCAGTCGCAGCACTTTTCCATCGCGGATGCGGCGGTCAAAACGGGGAATGAACAAGGTATCGTCCTGGTAGCGCAGTTGGCCTTCGGTGCGCAAGCCCACCGCGCGCGCCACAGTCATGTATGCGGCTTCATTTCTCAATACCTTGGCGTCGCTGGCGGTCTTTCCGCGCGGACGCTTGACGATGAAATGTGCAGCCGCATACTTGTCCGCCAGAGCGCCATCGGCATGCCAGAGGCCAGCATGGTCGGTAGTCAGCAGATATTTCGGTGCCGCTCCTTGTACCCCCAGACTGCCGGCGGCCAGCATGCTATGCATCAGCATGCGCTCATTGAAGGCATCGCCGCGACCTATAATCTCCTCCAGTGAAAAGCCGGTCTGCGGCTTGCCCTTGTCGTGGCGATTCATATGGTGTGCGTAGTACTGCACGGCCTCGGCGATGCGCACGCGCCCGACTGGATTGAATGCACCGGCACACGCAAGCGGAAAATCGGCAGCCGGACCATCGGCCAGTTGAAGCTGCCCAAGCAGATATGTCCGGCCGCTTCCCTGGGGAATCAGGTCAAAGATAAAAGCTGGCCATTGCGCCAGCTTCTGCATTTCTGCCGTGACGGGGAACCGCAGCGAGACAGGTCCACTCTCAAGCTTGAAGAAGGCATAATCGAGGTCATACTCGAACAGGGTACCGGTGCGTGGATTGCCGCCTGCAGGATCAAGCAAAGTCAGCGATGCGCAATCGTGCCACGCATCATCATGAAAAATTTGAAAATGGCAGTGCATGACGGCTCCAATTGGATCTTATAGTAGCTAATTGTGTTCAGTTTATCCTTAAATTAGCACTTATACGATCCAAATTTTAAAAAATACATCGCCATAAAAAATTTAATGGCTCCTAAAAGGACTATTTTAAGCCATTAACACCATAAATTAGTCCTTTTAAGTTCTATTTTAAAAATTATCCCACCTGTATCCAAGTCGTCTTCAATTCCGTGTACTTGTCCAGCGCGTGCAATGACTTATCACGCCCGTTGCCCGACTGTTTGTAGCCGCCGAACGGCACGGTGATGTCGTCGCCGTCGTACTGGTTGACGTGCACGGTGCCCGCACGCAGGGCGCGCGCCGTCTGGATGGCCTTGGTGATGTCGGACGTCCACACGGCCGCCTGCAAGCCGTACGGCGTGGCATTGGCCTGTTTGATGGCTTCGGCGATATCCGTAAAGCCCAGCACGGAAAGGACAGGGCCGAAGATCTCTTCGCGTGCGATCGTCATGCCGGCGTCCACGCCGAAGATGGTCGGCTGCACGTAGTAGCCGCCCGTCTCCGCGCGCACGGCCTCGCCGCCGCCCAGCAACTGCGCACCCTCCTGCTTGCCGGAAGCGATGTAGCCCATCACGGTCTTCATCTGCGTGGCGTCGACAATCGCGCCCATGACGGTGGCTTCGTCGAGCGGGTCACCGGGCTGGAAGCGGGGCAGCATGGCCAGCGCCTTGGCGATAAATTCTTCCCTGATCGATTCTTCCACGAACAGGCGCGAGGGCGCATTGCAGCTTTCGCCCTGGTTGAAGAAGATGGAACCGACGGCGGCCGCTACGGCCTTGTCCAGGTCCGGGCAATCGGCGCAGACAATGTTGGCGGACTTGCCGCCCAGTTCCGTCCACGCCCGTTTCAGGTTCGACTGGCCTGCCATCTGCACGATCAATTTCCCCGTGCGCGTGGAACCCGTAAAGCCGATGCAATCGACGTCCATGTGCAGCGCCAGCGCGGCGCCGGCCTCGTTGCCGTAACCTGGCAACACGTTGAAGACGCCCGCCGGCACGCCCGCTTCCAGCGCGATGTCGGCCAGGCGCAGCGCCGTCAGCGGCGATTTTTCGGACGGTTTCAATATCACGCTGTTGCCGGCCGCGAGGGCGGGAGCGATCTTCCAGGCGGCCATGATCATCGGATAGTTCCACGGCACGATGGCGGCGACGACGCCCACCGGTTCGCGCGTGATCAAGGCCAGGCTGTTGGCGGGGGTCGGTGCGATTTCATCGTAGACTTTATCGATCGCCTCGCCATACCAGCGCAGGCAGTTGGCTGTGGCGCCCACGTCCACGCTCTGGCTGTACTTGATCGGTTTGCCCATGTCCAGGGTTTCCAGCAGGGCCAGCTCGGAACCGTATTTCTGCACCAGGTCGGCGAACTTGATCAGCACGCGCTTGCGCTGCGCCGGCGATTTTCCTGCCCAGCGGCGGTCCTCAAAGGCGGCGCGGGCGGCCTGCACGGCCGCATCCACATCCGCACCATCGCAGCGGGCCACCTGCCCCAGCAAGCGCCCGTCGATGGGCGACAGATTGTCGAAAGTCTGGCCGGATGTGGCCCAGGTGCGCTCGCCGTTGATGAAGGCGCGGCCATCGATCGTGAGCGCTGCGGCCCGCGCATGCCAGCTGGTGTTTTCCGTCATGGTCGTCTCCTGCAAGGTGAAAACGCCAGCTTACTCCTAAGTAGGGCGTAATAAATTATTGTTATTTCTGACTTCCATACCCGGCGCTCTGCGGCGTTGCCCGCTGCTAGCAGTGCTCGCACTGCGTCGCAGCGGGCGCCTTGCAGAGCATCCGGTTCTGTTCGTCATAACTTCACAATAATTTCCCACGACCTACTTAGTCTTCCAAATACGCTGCGGACAGTTGCTTGCGGCGTCTGCGGTCGGCGCGCGCCAGCATCACGGCGTACGCGATCACGGCGAGCGTCACGACGAGGATGGTCAGCGCAGCGATGGCGTTCACGCGCGGATCGAGCCCCAGGCGCGCGCGCGAGAAGATCACCAGCGGCATCGTCGTCGAACCGGGGCCGGACAGAAAAGCCGAGAGCACCACGTCGTCGAGCGACAAGGTAAACGTCAGCAGCCAGGCGGACGCCAGCGCTTGCGTGATGTTCGGCAGGGTCACGAGGAAGAACACCTGGTGCGCGCGGCAGCCCAGGTCCATGGCCGCTTCGGCCAACGACTTGCTCATTTCTTGCAGGCGCGATTGCACCACCACGGCCGCATACGCCATGCCCAGCAGGGTGTGGCCGAGCCAGATGGTCAGCACGCCCCGTTCGGGAAAACCGAAGACCTTTTGCATGGACACGAGCATCAGCAGCAGAGAGAGGCCGATGATCACTTCCGGCATCACCAAGGGCGCGCTGACCATGGACGAGAACAAGGTACGGCCACGGAAGCGCTGGTAGCTCGTCAAGGCAAAGGCGGCAAACGTGCCGAGGATGACGGATGATGTGGCCGACATGAAGGCGATCTTCAGTGACAAACCGAAGCCCGAGATGATCTCCGTATCGCTCATCAACTCGCTGTACCAGCGCAGCGAAAAACCGCTCCACACCATGTCCTGGCGCGAGCTGTTGAACGAAAAGACGATCAGCACGATGATGGGCAGGTAGAGGAACAGGTAGCCGAGCGAGAGCCAGCCACGGCCGAACCAGCGCTGCAGGAAAGTACGTCCGTTCATGTGCGCTCCTCCGCGTCCTGCTCCGTCTTGTATTTGTTAAAAATCGCCATCGGCACGAGGATCAGCAAGACCACCAGCACCGTCACCGACGACGCCATGGCCCAGTCGTTATTGGTGAAATATTCATCCCACAGCACGCGGCCGATCATCAGGGTTTCCGGGCCGCCCAGCAGCTCGGGAATCACGTATTCGCCCACGGACGGAATGAACACCAGCATGGCGCCGGCGATGATGCCCGACTTCGACAGGGGCACGGTGATGCGCCAGAACGCCTGCAAGGGCGTGGCGCCCAGGTCGGCCGCCGCTTCCAGGTAGCGCATGTCCATTTTCACGAGGTTGGCGTACAGGGGCAGGATCATGAAAGGCAGGTAGGCGTACACCATGCCGACGACCAGCGAGAACGAGGTATTCATCATGTGCAGCGGTTCGCTCACCACGCCCAGCGCGATCAGCAGGTCATTGAGCAAGCCGTGGTTGGCCAGGATGCCCTTCCACGCATACACGCGCAGCAGGAACGAGGTCCAGAACGGCAGCATCACCAGCATCATCAGCACGGGTCGGATCGACGGTTTGGCGCGCGCCATGAAGTAGGCGAACGGGTAGCCGATGAAGAGGCAAATGGCCGTGGTAATCGCCGCGTACTTGATGGAACTGAGGTAGGTGAGCAGATACAGTTCATCGGCGGCGATGAACAGGTAGTTGGCAATTTTCACCTTCAGCACGACGATGCCGTCAACGTAAGACAGCAAGCCGCCGAACGGGCTGCCCGCCGTGTCCATGTCGGACAGGCTGATACGCAGCACGATCAGGAAGGGCACGAGGAAGGCGGCCGCCAGGAACAGCGACGGCACGGCGATGACGGCGTTGCGCCCGGTGACCCAACGCAGGGTGACCAGGCTACGCAGCGATTGCAGGAGGGATGTCATAATGGCCTCAGCTGGTCAGCACGACGATGTCGGCGCCATCCCACCACACCCACACGCGCTGTTCGCGCTCGAGGCGCACGGCGTCGTGGCGGGCCGCGTTGGTGCGCGACACTTTCACCACGGTGCCGCTGTCGAGGCGCACGTGGTAGCTGGTTTCGTTGCCAAAATACGCCATGGCGACGATCACGCCCTGGGCGCAGTTGTAGCCGTGTTCCTTTGGTGACGCGCGCTCCTCCAAAGCGGGTGGCGCGATCTGGATGCCGATTTTTTCGGGGCGCACGGCCACCGAAACATCCATGCCCAGGTTGCCCGTGATGCCGTGCGAAACATAATGCTCGCCATCGGGCGTGGCGATGACCACGTGATCGGGTTCGTCCTGCGTGATGCGGCCGTCGAACAGGTTGACGCTGCCGATGAAGTCGGCCACGAAACGGCAGTTCGGCGTTTCATAGATTTCGCCCGGTGCGCCCACCTGCAAGATGCGCCCTTCGCTCATGACGGCGATGCGCGTGGCCATGCTCATGGCCTCGTCCTGGTCGTGCGTGACCATCACGCAGGTCACGCCCACCTGTTCGATGATGTTGACCAGTTCCATTTGCGTGCGCTCGCGCAGTTTTTTATCCAGTGCGCCCAGCGGCTCGTCGAGCAGCAGCAATTGCGGCCGCTTGGCCAGGCTGCGCGCCAGCGCCACGCGCTGCTGCTGCCCGCCCGACAACTGGTGCGGCTTGCGCTTCGCGTATTGGCCCAGCTGCACCAGTGCCAGCATCTGCTCGACGCGCGCCGCCACTTCCGCTTTCGGCAAGCCATCGCGGCGCAGGCCGAAGGCGATGTTGTCCCACACGGACAAATGCGGGAACAGCGCGTACGACTGGAACATCATGTTGATGGGGCGCTGGTGCGGCGGCACATCGACGATGCTGTTGCCCGCCAGGGCGATGCGCCCCGACGTCGGCGTCTCGAAACCGGCCAGCATGCGCAGCAGGGTCGACTTGCCGCAACCCGAACTGCCAAGCAGAGCGAAAATCTCGCCCTTGTTGATCGTCACGGAAATATCATTGACGGCGCGCACGCCATCGAATTCCTTGACTAGTTGATCAATCAGCAAGAAAGGCGCTGGGGCGTCGCTGGCCGACGCGGCTGGTGTTGCTATCGTCATGTGTGGGTAGCTTCTGGGTAAGAGGGTGTCAAAATGAAAAACTGGCCGCTACAAAGAGCGGCCAGGATGGAAGTTTAGCGGAACTGCCGCTTATCGGGTCTAAAAATTGTACAGATGTCGATAAAAACCCAACAGCAGAGACTGGGGTCGTACCCTCAGGGTACGACCCCGGCCCTTGCGTTTGGGTTCGACGATAGCTAAACCCACCCCTTCGCCTGTACATCCGCATACGTCTTGTCCAGGCACAGCCGTATCAAGCCCACCATTTCATCGATCTGCGCGCGCGTCATGACCAGCGGCGGGGCGACGATCATGCGTTCGCCCACGGCGCGCATGATGACGCCGTTGTCGAACATGTGGCCGCGGCAGATCATGCCCACGCCCTGGCCCTCGTCGAACAGCTCGTTCTCGTGCACGGTGGCGCCCTTCTTGCGCACCAGGTTCAGGCCCGCGACCAGGCCGCAGCTGTCCGCATAGCCGACCAGCGGGTGTTCGCCCAGGCTGGCGAAGCACTGCTGCAGGTACGGTCCCGTATCCTCGGCCACCTTCGCCACCAGCTGCTCTTCCTCGATGATGCGGATGTTTTCCAGCGCCGCCGCGCAGGCGACGGGGTGGCCCGAATACGTAAAGCCGTGGGTGAATTCGCCACCCTGCTCGATCAGCACCTTGGCGACACGGTCTCCCACCAGCACGCCGCCCAGCGGCACATAGCCCGAGGTGACGCCCTTGGCGAACGTGATCAGGTCGGGCTTGATGCCGAACAGTTCGGAGCCGAACCAGCGCCCCAGGCGGCCGAAGCCGCAGATGACTTCATCGGCGATCAGCAAGATGCCGTACTTGTCGCAGATGCGCTGGATTTCGGGCCAGTAGGTCGATGGCGGGATGATGACGCCGCCCGCGCCCTGCACCGGTTCGCCGATAAAGGCGGCCACCTTGTCGGCGCCGATTTCCAGGATTTTGTCTTCCAGCCAGCCGGCCGCCTTCAGGCCGAAGGCTTCCGGTGTCAAGCCGTGGCCCGACTCCAGGTAATTGGGCTGGCCGATATGCGCGATGCCCGGGATCGGCATGCCGCCCTGCGCATGCATGCCGTCCATGCCGCCCAGGGACGCTCCCGCCACCGTGCTGCCGTGATACGCGTTGTGGCGGCTGATGATGGTGTGGCGTTCCTTGTGGCCGAGGATGTCCCAGTAGCGGCGCACCATGCGCAAATTCGTGTCGTTGCCTTCGGAACCGGAACTGGTGAAGAACACGTGCTGGAACTGCGGCGGCGATATCTGCGCCAGCTTGGCCGCCAGCTGCGCGGCCGGCACGTTCGTCGTGCCAAAGAAGCTGTTATAGAACGGCAGCGTTTCCATCTGTTTGTACACGGCTTGCGAGATCGACGTGCGGCCGTAGCCCACGTTCACGCACCACAGGCCCGACATGCCGTCGACGATCTTCTTGCCCTGGCTATCCCACAGGTAGACGCCGTCGCCGCGCACCATCACACGCGCGCCTTTCGACGCCAGGTCCTGGAAATCGGTGAACGGATGCAGGTAGTGGGCCGAGTCCATCTGCTGGATGGCGGCCGTGTCGTACACCTGCGGCGCCGCGTTTTTCTGCGCCACGGAGGCAACCAGGGCGGCGCTTGGCGCCAGCGGATTATTGGATGTGCTCATTGAGATCCTTTCTTAAACGTGGAGCAGAAGATGTTCGCGCTCCCACGGGCTGATGACGGTCATGAACTCCTGGTGCTCGAGGTCCTTGATGGCCGCATACACGTCGATGAAGCGCTCGCCCAGTACCGTGCGCAGCTTGTCTTCCGCGCGCAGCAGTTGCAGGGCCTCGGGCAAGCCTTGCGGCAATTCGAACTTCATGTCGTAGGCGCTGCCCACCATCATCGGCGTCGCTTCCAGCTGCTCCGTCATGCCCAGGTAGCCGCAGGCCAAAGTGACGGCCAGGGCCAGGTAGGGATTCGCATCGGCGCCGATGATGCGGTTTTCCACGCGGCGGTCCTGCACGCCCGATTCGGGCACGCGGAAGCCCACCGTGCGGTTGTCCAGGCCCCACTGGATGTTGATCGGCGCGGCCGTGTGGCGCACGATGCGGCGGTAGGAATTCACGTAGGGCGCGACGATGGCCATGGCCGACGGCATGTAGCGCTGCAAGCCCGCGATGTAATGCTTGAAGATGGGCGCGGCCGAGCCGTCCTCATTGCTGAAGATATTCAGGCCCGTCTTCGCATCGACGACGCTCTGATGCACGTGCATGGCGGACCCCGGCTCGCCCGCCATGGGCTTGGCCATGAAGGTGGCGTACATATCGTGTTTCAAGGCCGCTTCGCGCAGGGTGCGCTTGAAGAAGAAGACCTTGTCGGCCAGGCCCAGCGGGTCGCCGTGCAGGAAGTTGATTTCCATCTGCCCCGCGCCGATTTCGTGGATCAGGGTGTCGACGTCAAGGTTCATCAATTCGCAGTAATCGTAGATATCCTCGAACAGGGGATCGAACTCGTTGACGGCGTCGATGCTGTACACCTGGCGGCTCGTCTCGGCCCGGCCGCTGCGCCCGATGGGCGGTTTCAGGGGCAAGTCCGGGTCCATGTTCTTCGCCGTCAGGTAGAACTCCAGCTCGGGCGCCACGACAGGTTTCCAGCCCTTGTCCGCATACAGTTTCAGCACGCGCCGCAACACGGATCTTGGGGCGAAATCGACCAGCGCGCCGTCGGAAAAATAGCAGTCGTGGATGACTTGCGCGGTGGGGTCCGTGGCCCACGGCACCATGGTGATGGTGGTGGGATCGGCCTTCAAAATCATGTCGCGGTCGGTGCTGGAAATGGCGCGGTCGTAGCCGCCATCGTCGACCGGGTAATTGCCCGTCACCGTCATGCCCAGTACCGCTTCCGGGATGCGCATGCCGCGCTCCTGGGTGAATTTCCCGCGCGGCAGGATCTTCCCCCGCGCCACGCCCGTCAAGTCGGGGACCAGGCATTCAATTTCCGTGACGCGCTTTTCATTGAGCCACAAATCCATGTCCGTATAAGTGAAATTTTCGCGTATTGCCATGTTTCCCTCTCGCTGGTCTTGATCAAACGCCGCGTGCTACGCGTGCGGCGCGCCGGTCATTCTTTCTTTCGGTGCTGCTGTTCCTGGTAATCGCGGCATGCCTGGCCGAAGGCGCCAAACAGGCGCATGGACTGCGGGTTGTCTTCCACCTGCCACTCGGGGTGCCATTGCACGGCCAGGGCAAAGCCGGCGGCGCTGGCCACGCTATACGCCTCCACCAGGCCGTCGTCGGCCAGCGCTTCCACCAGCAAGCCATCGGCCAGCCGGGCGATGCCCTGGCCATGCAGGGAATTGACCATCATCTCGCTCTCGCCGCCCAAGAGGCGCGACAGCAGGCCGTCGGGCATCAGCTTGATGCGGTGCGCGGGCCCGTACTGGCGCTCCAAAGGATCGAGCACGTTCTCGCGGTGGTCCTGCATGCCCGGCACCGCATGCACGGCCTGGTGCAGGCTGCCGCCCAGGGCCACATTGACTTCCTGGAAGCCGCGGCAAATGGCGAGCAAGGGCAGCTGGCGCGCCAGCGCGACGCGGATCAGGGGCAAGGTGGTGGCGTCGCGCGCGGAGTCTTGCGGCAGGTCGGGATGCAGGATGTCTTCGCCATACAGGCGCGCATCGACGTTCGAAGCGGAGCCGGTCAGCATGACGCCGTCGGCGATGTGCAGCGCCGCTTCCAGGTCCGCGTCCGCGCCCAGGGCGGGCAGCAGCAGCGGCATGCTGCCGGCGCCGTGCAGCACGGCGTGCAGGTATTTGTCCTGCGCCATGTGCCAGGCGTGGCTGCCAAGCTGGCGCTGGCAGGCGGGAACGAGAACGATGGGACGGCGCATAGAGCTACCTCGCTGGCGTGACGATCCAATGACAACGCCATGACAGCGCTGCCGCTCGCTTCACTGTACAGCAGAGCCGCAGGCAGCGGCCACACCGATGGGCATGGCCATCGATGGCACACATCGCCTACACTACGGCTTTGCAATATTGCACTTAGTAAAATCATCATATGCCCGTCCGGCGCCAAACACCAGCGCCGCAGGCAAAGTCCCTCACTTTCCCATGCATCCACACCGTATTCCAGCCTTCCCGAACACCTTTTCCACCCCAAGGGGGCGGCCATGAAGCACATGCCGTGGCGCGACTTCTTCGCCCTCGTCGTCAGCATCGGCGTGGTCGGCCTAGGCCTGGGCGCCACCATGCCGCTCACCGCCTTGACCCTGCACCAGCGCGGCGTGGGCACGGACATCATCGGCATGATCACGGCCGTCAGCGCCCTCGGCATCCTGGCCGCCTCGCCATTCGTTTCGCGCTGGGTGGGACGTTTCGGCGCGCGCGCCACCATGCTGGGCGCCGTGTGGGTGGCCTCGCTGGCGACGATCGCCATGCAGTGTACCGACCATCTGCTGGCGTGGAGCGTGCTGCGCTTCCTGTTCGGCGGCGCCATGGGCGTGTTGTTTACCATCGGCGAAGCTTGGGTGAACCGGCTGGCGCCCGACAATTCGCGGGGCCGCGTAGTGGCCATGTACACCACCAGTTTTACGTTTTTCCAGCTGATCGGACCCGCCCTCGTGGCGCTGTTCAACGACAAGATTTCGTGGAGCTTCGCCGCCTGCGGCCTGCTGTTTTTGCTGGCCGTGCCGGGACTGATGCTGATCTCGAACAGCGGCCCGGAAAGAGAGCCGGAAGAACATGGCGTGAAGTGGACCCTGATCCTGCCACGCATGCCGATGATCGTGCTGGGCGCCGCCTTCTTCGCCCTGTTCGATACGCTGGCATTGAGCCTGCTGCCGCTGTACGCGATGGAGCACGGCATCGGCACGGACCTGGCCCTGCTGTCGGCCACCGTGGTGCTGGTGGGCGACACGGGCCTGCAATTCGCGCTGGGATGGATGGCCGACCGCTACGGCCGCGCCAAAGTCCACGCGGGCTGCGGCGTGGCCGTCTGCCTGCTGCTGCCGCTGCTGCCGTTTGCCGTCGGCACGCCGTGGCTGTGGTGGACCTTGCTGCTGTTGCTGGGCGCGGCGGCGGGCGGCATCTACATGCTGGCGCTGGTGGCCTGCGGCGAACGGTTTACGGGCCTGTCGCTGACCAGCGCCAGCGCCATCGTCAACGCCACCTGGGGCGTGACAAGTGGCGGCGGCCCCCTGCTGACGGGCGTCCTGATGCAATCGGTGGGCGTGAACGCCCTGCCGGCCGTGATGTGGGTATGCGCCGCCATTTTCGTCGGCAGCGCCGTGTGGGAACGCAGGAAGGGGATCGTTTAAACCGCTACTTTTTTTCCAGCCGCTGCCGCAGTTCCTCGGCCACCGGATAGTCGGGATAGGCCTGCCGGAACGCCGTCCACTCCTCGCGCGCCAGTGCGTCCTCGCCGGCCTTGAGCAGGGCGTCGATCTTCACCAGCCACACGCCAGCGTCGAGTTTTGCGGCCGGCGGCAGCGGCGCGGAGCGGGCCGCGACGGGCGCGGGCATGGCCAGCGCGCGCTGCACGGGCGCCTGGCGCTGCAGGCTGGACTCGGCCTGCATGGCCGCTTGCTGCTCCATCGCCTCGCTCATCGCCGTGGCAGGCGCCGGTGGCGGCGGCGGTGCTGGCGGCGCCGGTGGCGCTACTGCTACCGTCTGCGGGGTGGGAAACGAGACTGGCGCCGGCGGCGCTGGCTTGGCTGCCATTTTGGCCATGGCGCGCGGCGCTGGCGCAGCTGCTGTCGATTCGGCAGCCTGCGGCACTGGCGCCGCTGCCGGCACCACCTCCTGCGTGACCGGTTCCCCCACCACAGGAAATTGCGCCGGCTTCGAGCCGAACCAGTCCACGCCGATCAGGTTCACGGTCAGCAGCACGGCTGCGGCCAGTCCCAGCGGAACGCGCCAGCGCTGCAGGTAGTCCGGCGATTTCTTGGCGGGCAAGGTGCGCAGCACGCCATCGGCGCTGTCGTTCGCGGCCGCCGGTTTTTGCAAGGCTTTTTCCGCGTCCGCCAGAATGGCCGCATCGAGCGCGCTGGAAGGCGCGGGCTGCGGCAGGCTGGCCAGCAGCGCGTTCAACTCCTCGTCAATCGGTGCGTCGTTCGGTTTGTCGTTATCTTGATCGTGCGTATTCATGCCTGTCCTCCCGCGCCAGCGGCGCTGTCCAAGCCCGCGCGCAATTTCTGCATGGCGTAGCGCAGCCGGCTCTTGACGGTTTCCGCTTCCGCCTCCGTCACGACGGCGATCTCGAGAATGCTCATGCCGCTGAACTGCTGCAGCACCAGCGCTTCCTTCTGCTCCACCGGCAGCGCGGCGATGGCCGCATGCAGCAACGCATGCTGCTGTTTCTGCTCCAGCGATTGCGGCGGCGATGCGCCCTCGTCCGCCAGTTCGCCCGCAGCGTCGATTTCCTGTCCTTCCCGCTGGCGCAGCAGGTCGATCAGGCGGTTGCGCGCGATCTGGTACAGATAGGTGCGGAATGCCGCCTGCGGCTGGTAGCCGGCGCGCGCCGCATGCAGACTGGCCCACGCATCCTGCACGATCTCGTCCACCCACGCGCGGCGCGGCGAACGCCAGGCCACGAAGCGGTACAGGCCATGGCTATGGCGCCGGTACAGTTCGCGAAACGACGGCAGGTCGCCGGCGCTATAGCGCAGCATCAGGTCTTCATCCGTCGCGGTCATCAGGGTGTCGGGCATGCGGACCAGTGTAGCCGAACTACGCGGCAGCGGCAATTTCACTACGCCGTCAACGTGCAGTGGGTGCATAGCTGATGCGGCGCACTTCGCGTATCTGTCCTTCTTTGAGTGCCCCTTCCACCAGTTCATAGCCGAGCAAAGCGAAGACCCGGCCCTGCAGGAACAGGGGCCGCGCATTGCCATACCAGTCCACGCAGGACGCGCGGCAGCCGTCATCCGGCGCCTGGCCCGGCCGCGCGGCCAGCGCCCCCAGTTCCGTCAATGTCAAACCGCTGTTGCGCAAGTAGAGCACGGAGGCGGATGACTTGTTAAGGCCAGGCCGCTCATCCGCGCCCAGGATGGGCAAGCCGATCACGCCCTCACCGGCTGCTTGCGGCTTGTAGAAAAAGCCGTGGCTGCGCGACTCGCCCTGCGCCGCGTCGGCGCGGATGTAGCGCGTGGCAATCGCCGCCTGCGCCCCCAGGCCGATGGTGCTGAAGTGCAGATCCCTGCCCTGCGCGCCGATCACTACGGCGTCATTGCCCAGCGCCTCGATGCGCTCGACGCCATGCGGCAGGGACAAGGCTTGCACGCTGCCCGCATCGGCCCAGCGCACGGCGTACAGGGGCTGGCGCGGCCAGGCCTGGTCCGCCTTGCGGCGTCCCGGATTGCCCGGATTGCCGTACAACAGATAGGACCCCACGTAGCGGTTCTGCAAACCGTAGCCGCCGCCACCGGGCAGCGGCTTGTAGCTGCTGGCGGGCGCGCTGTCGCGGCCATCGGAAAACGACGCCAAGGGTACGCGCAGCAAGGCCATGTCGCCCCGCCCTCTTGCACCATCCCACATGGCGTCGCCCTGGCCCTCGGCACGCAGCAGCACGTTCAGGTGGCCGTCAGCGCTTTCCAGGAACGAGAACTGGTCGACGGGCGCGCCGGCCACCTTCAGGGCGCTGGGCGCGCTGCCGTCGAGGGGAATGCGGAACACGCCCGAGTCACTGCCGCGCCGCGTCGTCCACACGAAAACGGATTCGCCCGACACATAAAATACGCGGCCCTGCGGCCCCATCACGGCCGTCGCTTCGCAGCGCATGTCGCGCTGCGCCAGGTCGCACACGGTGACCGTATGCAGGGTCAGGCCGAAGCCCGTTTCAGGTTCTTCATCGGTACGGTAGATGCGCGTGGCCGGGGCGATGCGCTTGAAGTCGGACGGCACGACGTCAGGGCGCCAGCGGCGCAGCGCGGGGAAGCCGCCGAACGGGTCGCCCCGGCGCAGGTTCAGCGACAGGGGCGAATAGAACACCAGTTTGCCGCCGACCAGGCGGCTCGCGTAATTGCGCGACGAGTAATAATCGTTGGAGCGCAAGTGATAGGTGGAACGGTAGGCCAGCTTGCCGTTCGCATCGATGTCGAACAGGCCGATCTCCGTGCCGCCACGGCTGTAGCTGTAGCCGATCACCACGACCGTGTCGCCATCGATCAGCATTTCGTCATACCAGCTGCCGGAAGGATCGCTGCCCGGCGCGAACGCGTCGAGCGAGGACACTGGCTGCAAGGCATTGCCTCCCACCTGCACGGTGAACAGCTTGCCACGCCGGAGCATCACCAGGTGCTTGCCATGCAGCTTGACGATGCCGCCTTCGTCCACGCCCGCCGTCTGCACATTGGTGACGGATTCCGCCGCTTCTGCCGATGGCGCGGGGGCAGCCTTGGCCGCCATCGGCGCGGGAGGAGCGGGAGGAGCGGGAGGAGCCGACATGGACTGCGCCGTGGCGCGCTGCAGTTTCTGCTGCTTCAGCAGCAAGGCATCCTGGCGCGCCTGCAACTGCTGCAGGTAGCTGCTCAAGGCCTGCTCGCTGGCGAACGGCGCCAGGGTCTTGCGCGGCGCCGTGCCGGCGGCGTGGCTGCCTGCCGACAGCAGCAGGGACAGTGTCAATGTGATCTTGAGGGCGCTGGACATCGCTTCTTCTCCGGTTGGCTGGGGTGTCCAACATGAAACGCGGCAGCGCAGAAAAAGGGGTTAAAGGCGCGTGAAAATAATCACGCAGCGTTTTACCTTATTCAAAACCCCGTATGCGGTCGCCATTGAAATTCGGCAGCCGCCACTCGAAGTGCAGCGCCAGGAAGCGGAACAGGAAACCGGCGCCGATGGACGCCAGCTGCGCCACAGAGCTGTCGACCTTGAAGTACAGCAGGCCCACGTACAGGCTGCCCGTGAACAGCGCCACGGTGGCATACACTTCGCGCTGCAGCACGAGGGGAATCTGGTTGCACAGGATATCGCGCAGCAGGCCGCCAAAGACACCCGTGATCATCCCCGCCAGCACGACGATGGCCGGATGCATCTTGGCCGACATGGCGATGTCGCAGCCGATCACGCAAAACGCCACCAGGCCCAGTCCATCGACCAGCAGGAAGATGGCGCGCAGATGGTGCAGATAGCGAGCGACAAAAGCCGTGACGATGGCAGCGCCGATGGTAAACAGCAGGTACTCGGGATGCGCGATCCAGCCCAGCGGATAGTGCCCCAGCAGCACGTCGCGCACGGTACCGCCGCCGAGTGCCGTGACGGTGCCGATCATGCAGATGCCGAACAAGTCCATGCCGCGCCGCATGCCCATGATGGCGCCGGACATCGCTTCGGCGACGATCGCCACCAGGTAAATCGTATATAGCAGCATGCTCTTACTCTTCCGAAAATGATTTGAGAATTTGTTCGCGTTCGCGCGCTTCGCTCAGGGTGCGCGCTTCGTTCGTGCCCGTGCTCGAGCCGCCATCGCCGGCGCCAGCCTCACCGTGCGCCATGCGCGTATCCGCATCGCCGCTGCCGCAGCCGACGCTGCTGTGGATAAAGGCAAAGTTATCCTTCAGGCAGTCGCCGGCCAGATATTCGGCATACACGTAATCGCCGTCGAGCAGGGCCAAGCCAGGCGGTTCGGCCAATACTTGTTCGCGGCGGCCCTGCACGGCCACCTGCATGTAGTCGCGCCAGACGGGCAGCGCCAAGGTGCCGCCCGTAGCGTTGCCCAGGCTTTTCGGCTGGTCGTAGCCGAGCCAGACGACGGAGACGAGGCCGGACGAGTAGCCGGCGAACCAGGCGTCGTAGGCGTTGTTCGACGTGCCCGTCTTGCCGGCCGCGTCGCCACGCCCCAGCGCCAGCGCGCCGCGGCCCGTGCCGCTCTTGACGACGTCGCGCAGCATGCTGTCCATGACGTAGGCGTTGCGCGTGGAGATCACTTGCGTGCCCGGCGCCGGCTCGCCCTTGGCGCGTGGCGCCGCATCGCTGAACAGCACTTCTCCGCTACGGCTGCGCACTTCCTTGATCAGTTTCGGCGGCATCTGCATGCCGCCGTTGGCGAACACGGCATACGACTGCGCCAGCTGCAGCGGCGTGACGGCGCCCGCGCCCAGCGCCAGCGGCAGGGACACGGGATTGCGCGCGCCCTCGAAGCCGAAACGCGTGGCGTAGTGCTGCACGTAGCCGGGGCCGGCCGCCTGCATCAGGCTCACGGCCACGAGGTTTTTCGAACGCACGAGGCCGCGCCGCACGCTGATGAAGCCTTCATAGTTGTTGCCGTAATTGCGCGGACGCCAGGGCCGTGCGCCCGTTTCCTGCGGCAGCAGCAAGCGCTGCGTGTCGTCGACGGCCGTGCCGGGGAAATATCCCTTTTCCAGCGCCGCCGAATACACGAAGGGCTTGAAGCTGGAACCGGGCTGGCGGTAGGCCTGCATGGCGTGGTTGTAGTGGTTGCGGTAGAAATCGAAGCCGCCCGCCATGGCGACGATTTCGCCGCTGTGTGCCTCGACGGAAATGAGCGCGCCTTCCATCTCGGGCAGCTGGCTCACCAGCCAGCCCTTTTTCGCCGCGTCGCGCACCACGCGGATCACGCTGCCCTCGGCGATGGCGCGCTTGCCATCCCAGGCCAGCTTGCCGCCCAGGCGCGCTTCCGATGCCGTCAGCACGATCTCGTCGCCATTGCGCAGCTGCGCCGTCACCTGGCGCTTGCCGGCGGTATCGACCTTGCGCACGAGGGCGGCGCGCAGTTCTCCGCTGTCCGGGTAGGCGGCCAGCTGGCGCGCCACGCTGTCTTCGGAAGCGGCCAGGCGCGCTTCCGGGCCACGGTAGCCACGGCGCGCCTGCGCATTCAATAGCCCATCGCGCAGCGACTTGTCGGCCGCCCGCTGTGGCGCCATGCGGATGGTCGTCGTCACGTCCAGGCCCATGCTGTAGGCGCCTTCGGGATAGCTTTGCAGGATCAGCTGGCGCGCTTCCTCGACCGCATATGCGGCCGCATGCACGGAGCTGTTGCGGTCCTTGTTCAGGGCCAGTTTTTCCGCCACGGCCGCGTCGTATTCGGCCGGCGTGATGTAGCCGAGTTCGCGCATGCGCTGCAGGATGTAATGCTGGCGCACGGTGGCGCGCTGGGGATTGGCGACGGGGTTGTAGGCCGACGGGGCCTTCGGCAAGCCGGCCAGCATGGCTGCCTCCGCGATGCTGACGTCGGCCAGCGGCTTGTCGAAATAAATGTTCGAGGCGGCGGAAAAACCGTAGGAACGCTCGCCCAGATAAATCTGGTTCATATACAGTTCCAGCAGCTTGTCCTTGCCGTAATGCTGTTCCAGCTTGTAGGCGAGCAGCATCTCCGTCAGCTTGCGCTGCACGGTCTTTTCGCGCGACAGGAAGAAGTCGCGCGCCACCTGCATGGTGATGGTGCTGGCGCCTTGCGCATGATGGCCCGTGACGACGTTGGCCAAGGTGGCGCGCGTCAAGCCATAGAAGTCGACGGCGCCATGCTCGTAGAAACGCGCATCCTCGATGGCCAGCAAGGCCTGGCGCATGCGCAGCGGGATTTCCTTGAGGGGCAAAAATTCGCGGCGTTCTTCGCCGTATTCGGCCAGCAGCTCGCCTTCGCTCGAGAAAATACGCAGCGGCAGCGCGGGCTTGTACTGGGCCAGGTGTTCGACGGCCGGCAAATCCTGCCACGCCTGGCGCAGCCACCAGCCGCCCGCCAGCGCGGCGGCCATGCCCAGGCCCAGGGTCAATCCCAGGCCGAATTTCAGATTGCGCGCCAGCTTAGACTGGGGCTTGCGGATGCTGCTGTCGTTCGCTTGTGCTTCCATGGTGGGATTCCTTGCTGTCAGGAGGCCGCACGCTGGCGCGCGGTACTCCATCAAAGAGGCATTGTGCACTGCAACACACTCATCCTTATGAAAAGTAAGTATTATTTAGTATTGATAAATTTTTCTTATGCAAGCGATGACCATGGATCTCAATCCCAAACATACGGAAGCATTCCGCGCCGTCGTCGAAACGGGCAGTTTCGAACAGGCGGCGCTGCGGCTGCACCTGACCTCCCCCGCCATTTCCCAGCGCGTGCGGGCACTGGAAAGCCAGTTGGGCAATGCACTGATCGTGCGCAGCCGCCCCGCGCGGGCCACACGCATGGGCCAGCGGCTGATGCAGTATCTGAAACGGGCCAAGTTGCTGGAAGCGGACTTGCAGGCGGAACTGGCGGTGCAGCAGGATGCCCCGCTGACCCTGGTGCTGGCGCTGAACGCCGATTCGATGGGCACCTGGTTTTTCCCCGCCCTGTCCGAGGTGCTGATACGCGAGCGCGTGCTGCTGGATCTGACCGTGGAAGACCAGGACCACACGTACACCTTACTGGAAACAGGCATGGCGATCGGCTGCATCAGCACGGAGCCGAAACCCATGCGCGGCTGCACGGCCGAGCCGCTGGGCGTGATGCGCTACTGGCTGGTGGCCACGCCCGCGTTCCGCCAGCAGTGGTTCGCGCACGGGCTGACGCGCAAGGCGGCGCGCACGGCGCCCGTCGTCGCCTACACGCGCAAGGACACCTTGCAATCGTCGTTCCTGCAAGAGGCGCTGGGGCTGCCCGAAGGGGCCTACCCCTGCCATTACGTGCCGGGCGCCACCTCGCACTTCAACGCCATCCGCTACGGCCTCGGCTACGGCATGGTGCCCGAACTGCTGCTGAAAGCGAACACGGATGGCGAACTGGTGGAAATGCTCACGCCCAAGACCCCGGCCGACGTGGCCCTGTACTGGCACACGTGGAAGGTGCAGTCGCCACGCATGGAGCAGTTGTCGCGGCAAATCATCGCGGCGGCGCGCAGCATGCTGAAATAACTATCGTTGCATGCCCCAGCGTTTCAAGGTGACGCGCTCCAGGCTGCGAAAACCGATGTTTTCCACCAGCAAGCCGATGACGATGACGGCCGCCAGACCGGCAAACACCTTGTCCGTGTACAGCTCGTTGCGGTTCTGGAAGATGTACCAGCCCAGGCCGCCCTGCCCCGACGTCGTGCCGAACACCAGCTCGGCCGCAATCAGGGTACGCCAGGCAAACGCCCAGCCTATCTTCAAGCCCGAGACGATGGAAGGCAGAGCACCCGGCACGAGGATGTGCAGCACCAGGCGCAAGCCGTTCAAGCCATAGTTGCGGCCCGCCATGCGCAAAGTCTCGGGCACGCCCTGGAAGCCTGCATACGTGTTCAGGGCCAGCGGCCACATTACGGAATGGACGATGACGAATATCAGGCTGGCGCGCCCCAGTCCGAACCACAGCAAGGCCAGCGGCAGCAGGGCGATCGCTGGCAAGGGATTCAACATGGCCGTCAGGGTTTCCAGCACGTCGCGCCCGATGCGGCTCGACACAGCCAGCAAGGTCAGCACGAAGGCGGCCAGCACGCCCACCGCATAGCCTTGCAGCAAGACGACGAGGGAGGCGGCTGTGCGCGTGAGCAATTCACCGCTGGCGATGCCGCCGATAAACGCCTGCGCCGTTTGCAAAAAACTGGGCAGCAATAAATCGTTCTGCGTCCAGCGCGCCGCGCCTTCCCACAGCAGGGCCAGGCTGAGCAAAATGAGCGCCTTGCGCCACAGCGCGTGCTGGCTCACACGCTGCCAGTGCGACAGCGGCTGCTCGACGGTGACGCCGGCTGGCGGCGGCGCGGCGTAGATGAATTCCTGGCGGATCGGCGGTTCCAGCAGCGCGCTCATACGGCCTCCCGCTGCGCATTAACTGCTTGCGGGACGGCAGCTACTTCCTCATCGAACAGCAAGCCGTGGATGCGGCTGCTGGCGGCCTGGAATTCCGCGCTGCCCGCGCTGTGCAAGCCGAATTGATGGCTGTTGAGTTCAGCGCGCACGCGGCCCGGATGGGGCGACAGCAGCAGGATGCGGTTGCCCACGACCAAAGCTTCCTCGATCGAATGCGTGACGAACACGAGGGTAAAGCGCAGCTCTTCCCACAGGCGGCTCAGTTCTTCCTGCATCTTACGCCGCGTCAGCGCATCGAGGGCGGCAAACGGCTCGTCCATCAGCAGTACTTCCGGCTGCATGGCCAGGGCGCGGGCGATGGCGACCCGCTGCTTCATGCCGCCAGACAAGGTGTGCGGATGGGCATCCTCGAAGCCGGCCAGGCCCACCTTGGCGATCCAGTGATGGGCGCGCTCGCGGGCCGCCTGCTTGTCCAGGCGCTTGCTGGCAAGCAAGGGGAACATGACGTTTTCCAGCACGGTTTTCCAGGGCGGCAACTGATCGAATTCCTGGAACACGACGACACGGTCCGGCCCCGGTTTATGAATGGGCTGGCCCTGCATGGCGATGCTGCCCGCGCGCGGCACGATGAAGCCGGCCACGGCTTTCAGCAGTGACGACTTGCCGCAGCCCGATGGTCCCAGCAGCACGAAACGGTCGCCTCGAAACACGTCGAAACTGACGTCATGCGTGGCGCGCACGGTGCGCTGCTCGGTGCGGTATTCCAGGCTGACATGTTTGACGCTGAGTAATGGCTGTAGCGCAACGGGAGGACGGACCAGATGAAAAGCGGGCGCGTTCATGTCAGCCTCCTTGCGTGATGGCAGGATCGTCAAAGAAATAATCGCGCCAGCTGCCGGGCAAATTGCGGATGGCGCTCACGCGGTGCAGGAATTGCGCAAGGCCATAGGTGTTTTGCGGGGCAATCTTGAATTGCACTTGCGGATTGGCAAAGATTTTCAACAGCAAGTTGCGGTCCACTTTGCTCTTGTTGACCTTGATGTAGATGTCGGCCGCGCCTTGCGGGTTGCTGCTCGCATACTGCGCCGCTTCCGCCAGCGCGGCGATGAAGGCGCGGTAGGTTTTCGGATTGTCCTTGCGGTACTTTTCCGTTGCATACAGCAGGGTCGACGAGCTGGGTCCGCCTTGCACGTCGTACGAGTTCAGGATGATGTGCGCGTTCGGGTTTTGCGCCAGTTCCTGTTCCTGAAATGGCGAATTGCCGAAGTGGCCGCTGAGCTCCGTGCCGCCGGCGATGATGGCAGCCGCCGCATCCGGATGCGGCAGGGTTTGCGTGATCTTGTCGAGGCGGGCAAATTCCTTGTCGCCCCACTGTTTCGCCACGGCCATTTGCAGGATGCGCGCCTGCACGGAAACGGAGACGGCCGGCAAGGCGATGCGGTCCTTGTCCGTCAAGTCCACCAGGGTTTTTACCTTGGGATTATTGCTGACCAGGTAATAGGGGAAATTGCCCAGCGAAGCCACGCCGCGCACATTCTGCCGGCCTTTCGTGCGGTCCCAGATGGTCAAGAGCGGACCCAGCCCAGCACCCGCGATATCGATATTACCCGACAACAAAGCATCGTTGATGGCCGGGCCGCCGGACAGGGTGATCCACTCGACTTTCACATCGACGCCCTGCTGCTTACCATGCTTTTCAATCAGCTTTTGTTCCTGCGCGATATTGAGCAAAAGAAAAGTGATGCCATGCTGGCCCGCGATGCGGATCTGCCCTTCGGCCCGGGCCATGGGCATGGCCATGCACAGCACGGCGATGGCGGCGAGCAGGCGGCGGGTAAAGGTCAAGATCGGCAACATGGACACTCCTTGGTCAACTACGTTCAAAAAATCAGTACGGCGCATCGCCTTCGATCGTCGTGCGGTAGAGCTTGCGGCGCTGGTCGGACGGACAACCTGTCGCCAGATGCATCAGGGAACGGTTGTCCCAGAACACCAGGTCATGCGGTTGCCAGCGGTGCACATACAGATGCTCGGGGCGCACGCTATGGGCAAACAGTTCCTCGAGCAGGGCGCGGCTTTCATCGTCGGGCAAGCCGACGATGCGCGTGGTGAAATGTTCGCTGACAAACAGGGCGCGGCGTCCCGTTTCCGGATGCACGCGCACGACGGGATGGGTAACGGGTTTGACTTCATCGATCTGCGCCTGCGTCAGCGCGGGCCGCCATGGGTTGCGGCGGCGCAATTCCTCGTACTGGCTCAGATAGCTGTGCTCGGCACGGGCCCCGCGCACGGCGTGGCGCAGCGCGGCCGGCAAGCTTTCCCACGCCAGGTGCATGTTCGCAAAGACGGTATCGCCGCCCTCGTCCGGCAACTCTTGCGCGTGCAGCATGGAGCCGAGGCTGGGCACTTCCTTGTACGACAAGTCCGAGTGCCAGAAATGGCCCGCGTCCCCGAGGCCGATGGGCTGGCCGTTTTCAACGATATTCGAGATGATCAGCACTTCCGGCTGCGATGGCAGCTGGAACTGGCGTAGCACATGGATTTGCAGCGGGCCGAAGCGGCGGCTGAAATCGACTTGCTGCTGCGGCGTGATGCGCTGGTCGCGAAACACCAGTACGTGATGGTCGAGGTGAGCGTGATGCAGGCGCTGGAAATCGCCCTGCGACAGCGGCTGCGCCAGGTCCAGACCCAGCACTTGCGCGCCCAGGGGTGCATCGAAAGTTTCGATCTGGAAAGGGCTAGTGGATTGCACGGGTTTCAGGACGGCCGACATGGGAGTTCGCCAAGAGTCTGGGGAAGTCCACTGTATGCCGGCCTGCGGTCCTTGCAAACGAAGCATTTACTATATGGATATGCGCGGCGCGTTGCGCCACGCTGCAACAGGCACTGTCACGCAATGGCGCAGCAGCAGGGGCTTTGCCCGGGAATGGGGTGAGCATGCAATTTGCTTACCCACCAATTCTCAACCATAGACCAGGATAGCCATGCCCACCTACGCCCTGCTGCTCGCCTTGCTGTTCCCTGCTTTCGCCCACGCGCAGGATAGTGAGGGTGAAAGCGATCTCAGCTACAAAGCCTATGTGCACAGCGACAAGCGCATCAAGTGTTTGTACGGCTATGCGGCCGACAAGACGGGCGACCATGCGGCCGCCGTCGCCATCTTTGAAGATTGCATCCGTCGCTGGAACGATGTGTATTCGATGATTTGGCTGGCCCAGCTGTATGAAACGGGCATCGGCGTGTCGAAGGACTTGCAACAGGCGACGGCGCTGATGCGGCGCGGTGCGTATACGAATGATGACGCCGCCTACGCGCGGCTGGCGCGCTACCACTATGGCGTGGCGCTGGCCGAAGGCCGGGGCACGCCGCAGGACATTCCCCAGGCCAGAATCTGGCTGCGCCAGGCGGCGCAGGAGGGCGTGCGGGAGGCGGCCGATTATCTGGGCCGCCTGGACAATGCGGCGCCGTAGGCACGGCGCCAGCATCGATTACGCGATGGCTTCGTAACGGGCCAGGCGCGTCGCCATGCGCGGCGCCAGTTCGTGGCCAGCCGTGACGGTCACTTCCAGGTCGTTCAGCAAGCCATCCTTCAAGCCATAGACCCAGCCGTGCACGCTGAGTTCCTGGCCGCGTTCCCACGCATCTTGCACGACGGTGGTCTGGCACACGTTCAAGACTTGTTCGACGACGTTCAGTTCGCACAGGCGGTCGCCGCGCTGGCGGCTCGTCAGCACGTCGCCCAGATAGCGCTCGTGCTTCTGGCCCACGTCCTGGACGTGGCGCAGCCAGTTGTCGACCAGGCCGATGCGCGTGCCCGTCATGGCAGCATGCACGCCCTTGCAGCCGTAATGGCCGACGATGATGATATGTTTGACTTTCAGCACGTCCACGGCAAATTGCAGGACGGACAGGCAATTGAGGTCGGAATGCACGACCACATTGGCAATATTACGGTGCACAAACACGTCGCCAGGCGCCATGCCCAGCAGTTCATTCGCTGGCACGCGGCTGTCGGAACAGCCGATCCACAGGTATTCGGGCGACGTTTGCGCTTCCAGGTTCTTGAAGAAGTTCGGGTCTTTCGCCACCATCGAGTCGGCCCAGCGGCGGTTACGCTGCAGCAGTTCCGCCAGGGCCGGGCCATTTTTCTGTTCGGTCATATCGCTCCCATTGTGTACGTACGACTGAATTGGCGGCAAATCGCGCCCATAGGCCGGCGATACCGCACATTGCTCAGTCGTGATGAAAAAAACGCCGGGATGTTGAAGCATCCCGGCGCATGGTATTACGTGTGCTTATTCAAAAAAATCCTTGACCTTGTCTTTCCAGGTCTTGCTTTGCGGACTGTGCTTGGCACCGCCCTCGGTCGTCGACTTTTCAAAGTCGCGCAGCAGGTCTTTCTGTTTTTCCGTCAATTTCACGGGCGTTTCGATGGCCACGTGGCAGAACAGGTCGCCCGCGTAACCGGAGCGCACACCCTTGATGCCCTTGCCTTTCAGGCGGAAAGTCTTGCCCGACTGGGTGCCTTCCGGGATCGTGAACGACACTTTGCCGTTCAGGGTAGGCACTTCGATTTCGCCACCCAAAGCTGCCTTGGTGAACGAGATCGGCATTTCGCAATGCAGGTCGTCGCCTTCGCGCTGGAATACGGCGTGCGGCTTGATGTGGATTTCCACATACAGGTCGCCCGACGGACCGCCATTCGTGCCCGGTTCACCGTTGCCGGACGAACGGATACGCATGCCGTTGTCGATACCGACTGGAATTTTCACTTCCAGGGTCTTGTTGCGCTTGATGCGACCGGCGCCGCCGCACGGCGTGCACGGGTCGGTGATGACCTTGCCGCTGCCATGGCATTTCGGGCAGGTTTGCTGGATGCTGAAGAAACCTTGCTGCATGCGCACCTGGCCGTGGCCACCGCAGGTACCGCAGGTGGTGGGCGACGTGCCCGGCTTGGCGCCGCTGCCGTGGCAGGTATCGCACTTGTCCCAGCTCGGCACGCGGATAGTCGTGTCGAAGCCGTGAGCAGCTTGCTCCAGTGTAATTTCCAGGTTGTAGCGCAAGTCGGCGCCACGGTACACCTGCGGCCCCGCATTGCGGCTGCGTCCACCGCCACCGCCAAAGATGTCGCCGAAGATATCGCCGAAGCTGTCGGCAAAGCCGCCAGCACCGCCGCCGAAGCCGCCACCGCCGCCCATGTTCGGGTCCACGCCAGCGTGACCATAACGGTCATACGCATCGCGCTTTTCCGGATTGGTCAGCATCTCGTAGGCTTCTTTGACTTCCTTAAACTTTTCTTCCGATTCCTTGCTATCCGGATTGCGGTCCGGATGGTATTTCATCGCCAGTTTACGGTAAGACTTTTTGATCTCTTCTTCCGAAGCATTTTTTGCGACACCGAGTGTCTCGTAAAAATCACGCTTTGCCATGTTGTCGGCACCTTGCAGTCTATCTACTGATGTAAAAATTACACGAAAAAGCCGAGTCGAGTGCTGCACTGGGCAACGACTCGGCTCGGCCGGTCTTCGCGGCTAATCCCGCGATGTAGCGTTCAGCCCGGCTGCCCCCAGTTCATGGGAGCGCAAGACATTACTTGCTGTCTTTGACTTCTTTGAAGTCAGCGTCAACAACGTCGTCTTGCTTGGCGCCTGCGTCCGATGCGCCAGCAGCTTGCTGTGCACCTTCCGCGCCGCCGGCAGCTTGCTGCGCTTGCATGTCGGCATACATTTTTTCGCCCAGTTTCTGCGATGCGCTCGACAGTGCTTCCACCTTGGCGTCGATCTCAGCCTTGTCGCCCGCCTTGATGCTTGCTTCCAGGTCGGTGATGGCCGCTTCGATCTTCTCTTTCTCGCCCGCATCCAGCTTGTCGCCGTATTCGGTCAAGGATTTCCGGGTCGAGTGTACCAGAGCATCGGCCTGGTTGCGCGACTCGGCCAATTCTTTGACCTTTTTGTCTTCTTCCGCGTTCAGCTCGGCATCCTTGACCATCTTCTGGATTTCAGCCTCGGTCAAGCCGGAATTGGCCTTGATCGTGATCTTGTTTTCCTTGCCGGTGGCCTTGTCTTTCGCGCCGACATGCAAGATGCCGTTGGCGTCGATGTCGAAGGTCACTTCGATCTGTGGCGTGCCGCGCGATGCTGGCGGGATGCCTTCCAGATTGAATTCGCCCAGACCCTTGTTGCCGGCGGCGATTTCGCGCTCACCCTGGAAGACCTTGATGGTCACCGCAGGCTGGTTGTCGTCGGCCGTCGAGAACACTTGGCTGAACTTGGTCGGAATCGTCGTGTTTTTGTGGATCATCTTGGTCATCACGCCACCCAGGGTTTCGATACCCAGGGACAGAGGAGTAACGTCCAGCAACAGCAAATCCTTGCGTTCGCCCGACAGGACCGAACCTTGAATCGCTGCGCCCACGGCGACGGCTTCGTCCGGGTTCACGTCCTTGCGTGGATCCTTGCCGAAGAATTCCTTCACTTTTTCCTGCACCTTCGGCATACGGGTCATACCGCCGACCAGGATGATGTCATCGATGTCCGACACTTTCACGCCTGCATCCTTGATAGCGATGCGGCATGGTTCCATCGTGGCCGTGATCAGCTCTTCCACCAGCGATTCCAGCTTGGCGCGGGTCATCTTCAGGTTCAAGTGGACCGGCGCGCCGTTCGCCATGGCGATGTACGGCTCGTTGATCTCGGTTTGCTGCGACGACGACAATTCGATCTTCGCGCGCTCGGCCGAAGCCTTGATGCGCTGCAGAGCGATCGGATCTTTTTTCAGGTCGATGCCGTTGATCTTCTTGAACTCGTCGATGATGTAATCGATGACGCGCTGGTCGAAGTCTTCGCCGCCCAGGAAGGTGTCGCCGTTGGTCGACAGCACTTCAAATTGTTTCTCGCCATCAACATCCGCGATTTCGATGATCGACACGTCGAACGTACCGCCACCCAAGTCGTACACGGCGATTTTACGGTCGCCTTTTTCGGTCTTGTCCAGGCCGAACGCCAGCGCTGCCGCGGTTGGCTCGTTGATGATGCGCTTGACGTCCAGGCCAGCGATACGGCCGGCATCCTTGGTGGCTTGACGCTGCGAGTCGTTGAAGTACGCAGGCACGGTGATGACGGCTTCGGTGACTTCTTCACCGAGGTAGTCTTCTGCCGTTTTCTTCATCTTGCGCAGGACTTCAGCCGAAATTTGCGGCGGAGCCAGTTTTTTGTCGCGTACGCCGATCCATGCATCGCCGTTGTCGGCTTTCATGATCTGGTACGGCATCAGCGCGATGTCTTTTTGAACTTCTTTTTCGTCGAACTTGCGACCGATCAGACGCTTGACTGCGTACAGCGTGTTTTTCGGATTGGTCACGGCCTGGCGTTTCGCTGGCGCGCCGACGAGAATTTCGCCATCTTCTTGATAAGCAATAATCGACGGCGTCGTGCGTGCGCCTTCAGCGTTTTCGATTACCTTTGGTTGACCGTTTTCCATGATGGAAACGCAGGAATTCGTGGTTCCCAGATCGATACCGATAATTCTACCCATGATTTATTTCCTTTTATTTGCTAGATTTCAGATGGTTCTTATATGTGGCAAAGCGGCATGTTTTCAAGGCTTGCTTGATGCCGCCCTCTGATTATTTTGCTTGCGCGGTCGTTACAATGGCTGGACGCAGCAGGCGGTCCGCAATCATATAGCCCTTTTGCAGGACTGACACGATGGTATTGGCTTCCTGGTCCGCCGGCACCACGGCAACGGCCTGGTGTTTCATCGGATCGAGCTTTTCACCCTGCACTGGCAATACTTCCACCAGGCGGTTGCGCTCGAACGCGGCGTTCAGTTGCTTCAAGGTCATTTCGACGCCTTCTTTCAGCGATTCGATGGTCGGTGCTTCCACCGTCAGCGCCGTTTCCAGGCTGTCTTTGACCGGCACCATGGCTTCGGCAAAGCTCTCGACTGCGAATTTGTGCGCTTTAGCAACATCTTCCTGCGCGCGGCGACGGATATTTTCGCCATCAGCCTTGGCGCGCATGAAGGCATCGTGCATCTCTGCAAGACGCGCTTCGGTACTCGCCAGCTGCTCTTCCAAAGTAGGCTCTGCGGGAGTCGATGGGGCAGTCGCCGCGGCGTCCGCTTGCGGATTAGGTACAGCTTGGTTTTCCTGATCTTGCATCTGAAAAGCTCCTACAATCAATGGCTTAAATGAGTTAGTCTAACTATCTTTACAACACTAACGGGCAGATGGGGCTATATCCTATTGTTTCAAGGGGTATTCGTGGCAAAACCGGAATTACATCGGTCCATGTTACAGCGTATTACAAAATGCTATCCATTTCGGCCAGCGATCCGTGCGCGCATCCCTTGATTTTCCAGGCTTCCCACGGCAAAGCGGGCATTCTACCAGCCCCGCCGCCGCCATCGCCACTGGCTGTGTTGCTATTTGGAAAGCTGCTTGGCCGCGCCAGACATGACAAAGCCGCGCAAGCGCGGCTTTTTATTGTCAAAAATTTACAATCCTTAATTCGTCGCGCCCAAGGCCAGCGCTGCTGCACGCGCCTGCTCGCCCGCTTTCTTGTCCGCTTCGCGCTGCGCCGCCGTCTTCATCGTCGGCCAGCCAATCATGTGCTGTTCCGCAATTTCCGCCATGCCCGCAATCCAGGCCGGCGTTTCGTTCAGGCAAGCGATGTAGTGAAACTGCTGGCCGCCGGCCGTCTCGAAATCATGCTTCGCTTCCATGGCGATCTCTTCCAGGGTTTCCAGGCAATCGCTGGTAAAGCCCGGGCACAGCAAGTCGACGCGCTTGACGCCCTGCTGGGCCAGCGCCACCAGGGTGGGCGCCGTGTACGGCTGCAGCCATTCGGCCTTGCCAAAACGGGACTGGAAGGTCACCACATATTGCTCTTTAGTTAATTTCAGCTTTTCCGCCAGCAAGCGCGCCGTTTTCAGGCATTGGCAGTGGTAGGGATCGCCCAGCAGCAAGGTACGCTTGGGCACGCCATGAAAACTCATCACCAGTTTTTCGGGACGGCCATGCGCTTCCCAATGATTCAGCACCGAATCTCGCAAGGCGTCGATATACGTGTCGTGCTCGTGATATTGCTTAATGAAGCGCAATTCCGGCACATTGCGCACGGTGGCGTAATGGGCAAACACGGCGTCGTAGATGGAACCCGTCGTCGTGCCCGAGTATTGGGGATAGGCCGGCAGGATGGCGATGCGCTCGCAGCCTTCGTTTTTCAGCTTGGCCAGCACTTCCGGCAAGGAAGGCGAACCGTAGCGCATGGCCATCGCCACCGTCACGCCGTCATGGCCGCGCTCGGCCAGGGCGCCGGCCAGCAACTTGGCCTGCTTTTGCGTATGCACTTTCAGAGGCGAGCCCTCGCGCGTCCAGATCGACGCGTATTTCTTGGCCGACTGGCCGGAGCGGAACGGCAAGATGATCAGGTTCAGGATGAACCACCAGACGATGCGGGGAATCTCCACCACGCGCGGATCGGACAAGAATTGCTTCAGGTAACGCCGCACGGCCGACGACGTCGGTGCATCGGGCGTGCCCAGGTTGACGAGCACCACGGCGCTGCGGTCGATGCTGCCATGCGTGTACGGCGGTTCTGTTTGAAATGACATGAAGGCTCTTCGAAGGCGTTGGATGGATTAGCCAGTTATTATAGTTGCATTGAGTTAATAGCGAAGTGCTGGGGTCAGACCCTCAATGCCGCTAACGTCAAGCTCAGCGCTAACGCATCCGGGGGTCTGACCCCGGATTTAAGCCTGCGTTTAAATTGCCAGCAGTTCACGCGCATGCTTGCGCGTGGTGGCCGTGATTTCCAGGCCGCCCAGCATGCGCGCCACTTCTTCCACCCTGGCCTTGGCGTCGAGCATGTCGATGCGCGAGGCCGTCTTGCCATTGTCCAGGGTGCTTTTCGCCACCTGGAAATGCTGATTCGCCTGGCTGGCCACCTGCGGCAAGTGGGTCACGCACAGCACCTGGCGTCCCTGCCCCAGGCGTTTCAATAGCCGCCCGACGACCTCGGCGACGGCGCCGCCGATGCCGCTGTCGACCTCGTCGAAGATCAGGGTCGGTGTGGTGGTGGCGTGCGAGGTGATGACGGAAATGGCCAGCGCGATGCGCGCCAGTTCGCCGCCGGACGCCACCTTGGCCAGGGAACGTGGCGCCGTGCCGGCATGGCCGGCGACGAGGAACTCGACTTGCTCGAGTCCGTGGGCGGCCGGTTCGCACGGGTGCAGGGCGATTTCAAAACTGCCGCCCGTCATGCTCAGTTCCTGCATGGCGCGCGTGACGGCTTGCCCCAGTTCCAGGGCGGCGGCGTGGCGCGTGGCGGACAGGCGCTCGGCCACGGCGCGGTACTCGGCCTCGATCTTCGCTTCCTGGCGCAGCAAGCCTTCGATGTCGGAAGCGTCCGCCAGATGCTGCAGCTTTTCCGACAGCTTTGCGTGTTCCTCCGGTAACTCTTCCGGCGTGACGCGGAATTTGCGGGCCGTGCTGTGCATGGCTTCCATGCGCGCATCGAGCTGGTGCAGGCGCTCCGGGTCCAGTTCCACCCGGTCCAGGTAATTGTTCAGCGCGTACACGGATTCCTGCAGTTGGATGCGCGACGATTCGATCAGGTCGACAATCGGCTGCAATTCCGCATCGACGGACACGAGCTTGCCCAGCTTCTGGTTCAGGGCCGACAGTTGCGACACGATCGGGTGGTCTTCCGACTCGGAAATGAGGGACAAGGCTTCCTGCGCCCCTTCCAGCAGGCTGGCCGCGTGCGACAAGCGGCTGTGCTCGTTCGTGATGTCTGTCCACTCGCCGGGCTTGGCGGCCAGTTTTTCCAGTTCGCCCACTTGCCATTCCAGGCGTTCGCGCTCGTACAGCACGTTGGCCGCATTCGTTTCGAATTCCTCGCGCTGGCGCACGAGGGCGCGCCAGCGCTTGTGCAAGGCGGCCACTTGCCGCGCGTCCTGTTCCGCACCCGCTTCGCGCGCCGTCGCCTGGCCGTCGAGCAAGGCGCGCTGCGCTTCGCTTTTCAGCAAGGACTGGTGTGCGTGCTGGCCGTGGATATCGACCAGCATGTCGCCCAGTTCGCGCAACTGCGCGGCTGTGGCGGGGATGCCGTTGATGTACGCTTTCGAGCGGCCCGCGTTGTCGATCACGCGGCGCAGCAGGGCGCCGCCATCGTCGTTGGCAAATTCATGCGCCACCAGCCAGGCTTGCGCCACGTCGCTGACGGAGAAATCGGCCGTGATGTCGGCCTTGGCCGCGCCTTCGCGCACCACGCTGGCGTCGCCGCGCCCGCCCAGCGCCAGGGTCAGCGCATCGATGAGGATGGACTTGCCGGCGCCCGTCTCGCCCGTCAGCACGCTGAAGCCGGCGGAAAATTCCAGTTCAATGGTATCGACAATGACAAAATCGCGAATGGACAGTGTATGGAGCATGGCTTCTGTGGTTGGGCGGCGCACCGCGGGTTGAGGTGGAGAAAAAGTTAGCTGAGCTTGCCCTCACCCGACGGGTACTCATTCCAGTGCAATTTTTCACGCAGGGTGTTGTAGTAGCTCCACCCTTCCGGATGCAGGAAGGTAATCGTGTGCGGCGAACGGCGGATGAGGATGCGGTCTTGCTGCACCAGGCTGGCAAAGGTCTGCATGTCGAAATTGACGCTGATATCGCGCCCGCGCACGATTTCCACGACGATCTGGCTGGAATCGGGCAAGACGATGGGGCGGTTCGACAGCGCATGCGGGGCGATCGGCACGAGCACGATGCCGCCCAGGGTCGGATGCAGCAATGGGCCGCCGGCCGACAGCGAGTATGCGGTCGAGCCCGTCGGCGTGGAAATGATCAAACCATCGGAACGCTGGTTGTACATGAAGTGGCCATCCACCTCGACGCGCAATTCGGCCATGCCGGCGCCGGCGCCGCGCGAGACGACGACATCGTTGACGGCCATGCCCACGTGAATCGACTCGCCGTCGCGCAGCACGCTGCCTTCGAGCAAGGTGCGGCGTTCGGCCTTGAAGCGGCCGCCGAGAATTTGCGCCAGCACGGGCAGCATGCGCTCGAGCGGGATATCGGTCATGAAACCCAATCGCCCTTGATTGATGCCGATCAAGGGTACGTCGAATGGCGCCAGCTGGCGCGCAATGCCCAGCATGGTGCCGTCGCCGCCCATGACGATGGCGCAATCGGCGGCGGCGCCGATCTCGGCCGGCGACATGGCGCGCACGCCGGGAAACGCCAAGTTCAGGTGCGCGGCCGTCTCCGCCTCGAAGACCACCGTGTGGCCCAGCACTTGCAGGAAATCGACGATGCTTTTCACGGGTTCGGCAATGCCATCCGTATTCTGGCGCACGACCAGGGCGATGGTCTTGGCGCCCAGGTTGAAGCGCTCGCCCGGGGCTGGCAAGGTCGCGGCTGGCTGTTCGGCGCGCTGTTCGGCGTGATTATCGACGGGCATAAGAGTCTCGGTAGTGAATTCGGTGGCAAACCGCCCCAGGCTGTCGCGTCGCACGCCGGCATCGCATGATACTGTATATATGCACAGTATAGTGCGGCTGCCGTGTGCCCGCAAGGGGCGTTCTTGGTGTTGCACGCAGTGTAGCGCAGAAAAAGAATCGTCCATGCGTGCGCCAGCGCTCCCTGCATGGACAAATCCGCTTGCAGATGGCCTGCCGCGGCAGGACACTGATTTCACGTTACTTTTACTGTCAGGAGGCCATATGGTTACCCAGCATAGCGAACGCAAGATCAATACCGATGAAAAGGTCAAGAATGACGGCGTCGACCGTCTGCCGCACGAGCGCGATGAATCGCCCGATGCGCAAAACGTGCGCCCGCGCAAGATCATGCAACAGGCGGCCAGCGACTTGGAACAGGGCCTGGTCGACACGGACCGCCGCGCCCAGCCCGGCGTGGAAAAGGTCAAGCCCAGCGAACCGAAACAGGCCCGTCCCGACCCGCAGCTGGAACCAAAGAAGGCGCGCTGACTCCAACTGTCACGCACTGCTAGCGTTATGGAGTACGTCATGCACCGTTAAGTCTGTTCCTTGCTGCTGGCCGCCGTCTGCGGCCCCACTACCACCCATGCCCAGGCGCCCGCCATGCCCGTCGGCTTCGGCCCGCAACCCGTGCTGCCTGCGCCGGACAAGCAACTGATTCCCACCGTCAATGTGGCGCCCGTGCAGCGCTGGACGGCGGCACAGCGCCCCGTGGCCGCGCCCGGCCTGGCCATCCATGCCTATGCGCGCGACCTCGACCATCCGCGCTGGCTGTACGTGCTGCCGAATGGCGACGTGCTGGTGGCGGAAACGAATGCGCCGCCGAAGCCCGACGATAACAAGGGCATCAAGGGCGCCATCATGCAGATGCAGATGAAAAAGGCGGGCGCCGCCACGCCCAGCGCCAACCGCATCACCTTGCTGCGCGGCGTCGATGCAAACGGCGTGGCGCAAACGCGCAGCGTGTTCCTGCAAGGATTGAACTCGCCATTTGGCATGGCGCTGGTCGGCAACGAACTGTACATCGCCAATGCCGACGCGCTGCTGCGTTTTCCCTACAAGGAAGGCCAGACGAGCATCACGGCGCCTGGTGTCAAGGTGGTGGATTTGCCGGGCGGACCCATCAATCACCACTGGACCAAGAACGTCATCGCCAGTGCCGATGGCAAATTTCTCTATGTTGCCGTCGGGTCCAACAGCAATGTGGGCGAGAATGGTCTGTCGGCCGAAGACGGCCGCGCCGCCATCTGGCAAGTCACGCGCGCGACGGGCAAGGCACGCGTGTATGCGACGGGTTTGCGCAACCCCGTCGGCCTGGCCTGGCAGCCGCACAGCGGGGCACTGTGGACGGCCGTCAATGAACGCGACGAGCTGGGCAACGACCTGGTGCCCGACTACATGACGTCCGTCAAGGACGGCGCCTTCTATGGCTGGCCCTACAGTTATTTCGGCCAGCACGTCGATGCGCGGGTCAAGCCGCCACGTCCCGAACTGGTGGCCACCGCCATCGCGCCCGACTACGCGCTGGGTGCGCACACGGCCTCGCTGGGACTGGCATTTTATGACGGCGCCCTGCTGCCCGAACGCTACCGGGGCGGCGCCTTCATCGGCCAGCACGGCTCGTGGAACCGCAAGCCTTTCAGCGGCTATAAAGTCATCTTCGTGCCCTTCGCGAATGGCGTGCCCAGCGGGCCACCGCAGGACATCATCGCCGGTTTCCTTGACAGCAATGGCAAGGCGCAGGGGCGCCCCGTCGGCGTGGCCGTCGACAAGGCGGGCGCGCTGCTGGTGGCGGACGACGTGGGCAATGTGATCTGGCGCGTGACGCCGGCGCCGTGAGCGGCGATGCCCGGCGCGCGCATGCGCCCCCTGTGTGGCGCAACGAACGGAAGGGCAAGGGTGGCACGCGCATGATGGGCGCTCGAACCACGCAAGGAGTACATCATGAAAAAAACAGGATCAGCCGTCTGGAGTGGCGGCCTTAAAGATGGCAAAGGGTTTATTTCCACCCAAAGCGGCGCGCTCGACAATGTAGCCTATGGCTTCAACACGCGCTTCGAAGACGGTCCCGGCAGCAATCCGGAAGAACTGATCGGCGCGGCCCATGCGGCCTGCTTCACCATGGCCCTGTCCGGCCAGCTGGGCGAGGCGGGCATGCGCGCCACCGCCCTGAAAACCACGGCCGATGTCAGCCTGGAAAAAATCGATGGCAGCTATGCCATCACGGCCGTGCACCTGACCCTGGTGGCGACCATTCCCGGCGCCACCGACGAAGCGTTCCAGGACGCGGCCCTGCGCGCCAAGCTCGGTTGCCCCGTATCGAAGTTGCTGGCCACGGAAATCACCTTGGACGCCCATCTGGAGTAATGCCGGCATGCCGTCCGCTGCTGTTCCATCACCGGGCGGCAGGGGCGGTCTCGGCAAGAAAGCCGTAAAACGCATAAAATCCTGCCATTCCCCTATCACCATCAAGGATTTACGATGCGTATTTTGCACACCATGTTACGGGTCGGCGACCTGCAGCGCTCCATCGATTTTTACACCAAGGTCCTGGGCATGACGCTGCTGCGCACCAGCGACAATCCGGAATACCAGTACACCCTGGCCTTCGTCGGCTATGGCTCGAATCCCGATCATGCGGAACTGGAACTGACGTATAACTATGGCACCACCAGCTACGAGCTGGGTACGGCGTATGGCCACATCGCCATTTCGGCCGACGACATCGTCGCCGCTTGCGCCGCCGCACGCGCGAATGGCGGCAACGTCACGCGCGAACCGGGTCCCGTCAAAGGCGGTAATACCGTCATCGCCTTCATCACCGATCCGGACGGCTACAAGATCGAATTGATCGAACGCAAGTTCGACGGCCAGGGCGGCGGGCTGTAAGTCCTCAGCCTGGCTCGGCGGCCTGTGCAATGGCCGCGCGTAGCCAGGCGATGCCCGCATCGCCGTCCGTGCGGCGGTGCCGTATCGTTTCAAACGCAAACGGCGCGATGGCAAATGGCGCGGCGTACAGCGCCAGCCCCTGCGCCGCACTGTCCTGCAAGGCGCGCTGCGCCACCGTCAGGATCAAGTCCGTCCCCCTCACGACCTCCGGTGCGACCGTCCAGTACGCCACACGCACGGCGATGCGGCGTGTCTGTCCCAGCTGGGCCAGGGCAGCATCGACTTCGGCCGCCATGCCGCCTTCGCTGGATGCCACCAGCACATGCGGGCGCGCCAGATAGGTTTCCAGGCTCAGCATTTCACCGGACGCCAGGCTGTCCGGGTCGAGCGCGCACACGAATGTTTCCTCGAACAGGGTTTCACGATGTAAGTGCTCGGGCAGTTGCGGAAACACGCCCAGCGCCAGGTCGATCTCGCCATCCTGCACGCCAGCGATCACGGCCGGGCGGCTGGCATAGCTGATGGCCAGGTCGATACCGGGCGCTTCCACGCGCAAGCGGCGCAGCAAACGCGGCAAGATCAGCGCCGCGCCGTAATCCGACATGGCCAGGCGAAACACGCGCTGCGCCGTGGCCGCCTCGAAGACGGCGCCACCGAGCACGGAGCGCACGCTTTGCAAGGCTTCGGCCAGCGGCCGCGCCAGCTCCAAAGCACGCGCCGTCGGCTGGAAGCCGCCCTTGCCACGCAGCAGCAGCGGATCGCCGAGCAGATGGCGCAAGCGGGCCAGCGCATGGCTGACGGCAGGCTGGCTCATGTGCAAGCGCTCGGCCGCGCGCGACAAGTGGCGCTCGCTGAGCAGCGCTTCCAGGATTACCAGCAAGTTCAAATCGACAACCCGCAGATTATTCATTTGGTGCATAGTTGGCTGACAAACTACGAATTGGATTTAATGATGACAGCATAATACGATGACTCCATTAACTTAAGGTGATGGAGTCACACATGCATGGATGGATTACCGTATTTGCCCCGCTGGCCATGCTGGCCGGCGCCGTCGTCCCGTTCCAGGCGGGCGCGAATGCCGCACTGGGCCGCAACCTGGGCCACCCGCTGTGGGCCACGCTCGCCTCGCTGGCCGTCAGCGCCGTGCTCGCGTCGCTCGTGATGCTGGTCTGGCGGGTGCCCGCGCCCGATGTCGGTCTCGCCATGCGTGGACCGGGCTGGTCCTGGCTGGGCGGCGCGGCCGGCGTGTTTTACATTACGGCCGCGCTGATGCTGGCCCCGCGCATGGGTTCCGGCCCCTTCATGGCGGCCGTCATCGGCGGACAGATGCTGGCCGCGCTGGCCATCGACCGCTACGGTTTGCTGGGCTTTGCCGTCAAGCACATTTCTCCGCTGCATTGGGCCGGTGCGGGACTGGTGGTGGCGGGGGTGATCCTCACGCAAATAGCCAACAGCCGTGCCGCGTGAAAACAGGTCAAGACGAAGAAAAACCAGCGCCGTCACCGGGGCTGGTTTTCATCTGAATCTGCAGAAAAAAGATTACTTGTCGAGCAAGGCGTTGACGGGCATCAAATCCGTTTCCTTCAACGTGCCGGCCGCCGCCTTCAGGCGCAAGCCGTTCATGATGGTGTCGTAGCGGGCTTTCGACAGGTCTTTTTGCGTCGAGAACAGTTGTTTTTGCGCATTCAAGACGTCGATATTGATGCGTACGCCCACTTGATAACCGAGCTGGTTCGACTCCAGCGCCGACTTGCTCGACACTTCCGCCGCTTCCAGCGCCTTCACTTGCGCCAGGCCGCTGTTGACGCCGAGGAAAGCCTGGCGCGCGCCTTGCGATGCCGTGCGGCGTGCCGTTTCCAGGTCGTTGCGGGCCTTATTTTCCAGCGCGATCGATTCGCGCACCTTGCTGGTGACGGCAAAGCCGCTGAAGATCGGGATGCTCCACTGCACGCCGATGGCGTTGTTGTTGGAACTGCCGCTGCCGCCGCCCGTCGTATAGGTATGGCCCGCGTTGGCGATCAGGTCCAGGGTCGGATAATGGCCGGCGCGGTTGCGGCCGATGTCGCGCTTGGCCGATTCCACGTTGAACTGGGCCGTGACGACGCCAAAGTTCTGCTCTTCCGCCGAGCTCACCCATGGTTCGATGGCGGCCGGTTCCGGCGCGCTGATGACCACGCCCGTGCGCATCGGCGCCAGCGACGTTGGCGCTTCGCCGATGATGGTTTGCAAGGCGCTGCGCTTGTTGGCCAAGTCATTGATGGCGGCAAATTCCTGCGCCACCACCAGGTCGTAGGCCGCCTGCGCTTCGTGCGTGTCGGTAATCGTTTGCGTGCCGACTTCGAAGTTGCGCTTGGCCGATGCCAGTTGCTCCGTCGTGGCCACTTTTTGCGCCTGCGTGGCGCCCAGGTTATCTTGCGCGCTCAGCACGTCGAAATACGCCTGCGCCACGCGCGTGATCAGGTCTTGCTGCACCTGTGCAAATTGCGCTTCCGCAATCGCCTGCGCCAGCTTGCTTTGCTGATAGGTTTCCCAACGATCCCAGCGGAACAGCGGCTGCGCCAAGGTCAGATTGTAGGTATTCGTGTGCACCTTGACCGTCGGCATGGAAATCGTACTGGTGATCGGCTCGATGCTGTTGCGCGTATTGCTGCCCGAAGCCGACACTTGCGGCAGCAAGCCTGCCAGTCCTTGCGGAACCCGCTCCATCCCGGCCGACAGGGCCGCACGCGCACTCGCATACTGCGCGTCATTGGCCAGCGCCTGCTGGTACACCTGGATGAGATCGGCCGCCTGCGCTTGCAGCGAGCATGTCATCGAGACAAAGGCGCTGGTCATCAGCACGGCGATAAGGGGTTTCCGCATTGCATTTCTCCGTTGGAGTCGTCAAAAGTTGATGGAATCAAAAATCTGCTACCGCTTGCCTTGCGCCCGCCGGATGAGCGGGGTACAGGCCTCCGCAGGCATGCAGGAAAACATGCCTGGGTGCATCTACTGCAAAATAACTTAGTATTTAGGCATCGCGCTGTCGACTTGCAGCGCCCAGGCGTGCACGCCGCCCGTCAAATTACTGATCTTGCCAAAACCATTGCGCTCCAGGAAGGCCGCCACTTGCATGCTGCGCATGCCGTGATGGCAGATGCAGACGATCTCGGCGTCTTCATCGAGGTCGTCGATGCGGGCAGGAATCGAGTTCATCTGCATCAGGGTGGCACCGTCGAGGTGGCACAGGTCAAACTCCCACTGTTCCCGCACGTCCAGCAACAACGGACGCGGGCGGGAAGGGTCAGCCAGCCAGGCGGCCAGCTGCGGTGCACTCAAATGCTCCATCGAATCGGTCGCCTCAGAACTGGAAATGCGACGGTGCAACAGCTTGCAGCGGCGTGACATTGGTTTCAAACAGCTTGCGCGTGTCGTAGGCCTTGTCCGAGCTGCGCGTGATCAGATGCGCGGACATGATCGGCGCTTCGCCGATGATGGCCAGGATGCGGCCGCCCACTTTTACTTGTTGCAACAACGCTTCCGGCAACACGGCCAGGGCGCCAGACACGACGATCACGTCGTACGGCGCGCCCTTGCTCCAGCCCTGGGCGCCGTCACCCAGTTCCACGGTGACGTTCGTCACGCCATTGGCGGCCAGGTTCTGCTCGGCCATGGTTTTCAATTGGGGAACGATTTCCACGCTCGTCACATGCCGCGCCTTGTGCGCCAGCAAAGCGGCCATGTAGCCGCTACCGGTGCCGATTTCCAGCACATTTTCATGCTTCTTGACGGCTACGTCTTGCAAAATGCGCGCTTCCAGCTTCGGCGTCAACATGCATTCGCCGCCGCCCAGTGGAATTTCGGTATCGACGAAGGCCAGGTTTTTATAGGCGGCCGGTACGAAATCTTCACGCTTGACCACGTTCAACAGCTCCAGCACGTCGATATCCAGTACGTCCCATGGACGGATTTGCTGTTCGATCATATTGAAGCGGGCTTGTTCGATATTCATCTTTGGACTCGGTAAGTGAAGTAATAATCCGCCATTTTATCGTTGAACTGGCTGAAAGCACATGTTAACCATAAAGGCGGGGAATGGAGGGAATTTGCGACGATCTGCAGATTTGGGGGGGCGAACCTTGGAAAAGGGGCAACTGAACGGTAGTAGCGGGCACGGCGCCTCAACTTTTCCCGGGCGCCTCCACCTGCAGGCTGCGCAAGCTCATGTCGATAAACGCATCCATGTAGGCGATCGGATCGATATTCTTGACCTCGCACGGCAGGAAGGAATGCGTCCACATCATCAGCATGGTGACGGGTGCGCTGAGGATGGTGCTGACGAGCACGGGATCGACCTGGCGGAATTCACCGCGCTGCATGCCCCGTTCGACCAGGGTGGCAATCAGCGCATTCCCACGCGTGACCACCTCTTCGTTGTAAAACTGCGCCAGTTCCGGGAAATTGTTCGCTTCGGCCAGCATCAGCTTGGTCAAACCGGCCAGCTTGGTGGCGCCGAACTCTTCCCACCATTGCATCATCATGCTGCGCAACAACTCGGCGCTGCTGCTGTCCGAGGCGGCCATGCTGTCTTCCGCCTCGCCGATCGACTGCACGATATTGTCGCGCACCACGGCCTTGAACAACTCTTGTTTATTCTCAAAGTACAGGTACAGAGTGCCTTTCGACACGCCAGCCCGCTTGGCCACATCTTCCAGGCGCGTCGATGCAAAGCCCCGTTCGACAAACAGGTCGAGGGCGGCGGCGAGCAATTCCTGCGGGCGGGCATCCTTGCGCCGCTCCCAGCGGGGCTTGGTATCAATCGGGGCTTGCATGTATCTTTCCAAGTAACTTACTTTTGAGTCATTAATAGTAGTCCTGTCTACCGCCAAGGTCAAGCGCGAGGCACCGCCGGGCACGTCGGATACAGGCATTGTACGCTCCGTGCCGACGCCGGGCCTGCGGCGCCGGGTGAAGCAGAATGCGTTTCAGTCCCCATTTTGCGCAGTTCATCGCATTTCCACTCAGCAAGCGTGTCCGATTTGCTACCTTGTCATCGACAGCACGGCAGCCGCGGCGCGGCAGCCGGCTTTTTCTGTTCCCAAACTAAAACAATCATAAAGGAAACACTATGCGTACCTTGCTGACCCTGTGCTGTGCCGTTGCCCTTGGCGGTTGCGCCATCGTCATCAACCCCAACGATGGCGAAGTGCGCCATGTCGACACGGGTGGCAATGCCATCCAAGGCAACGAGCAAGTGAGCCGCGACGTGCGCCAGGTCAGCAACATCAGCACGCTCGACATCGACAGCAT
The DNA here is from genome assembly GCF_019345575.1 of Janthinobacterium sp. NKUCC08_JDC. NCBI lineage: Bacteria > Pseudomonadati > Pseudomonadota > Betaproteobacteria > Burkholderiales > Oxalobacteraceae > Janthinobacterium > Janthinobacterium sp. NKUCC08_JDC. Next base: position 631,815 of record NZ_JAHKQW010000002.1, read on the forward strand.
GAAACGCATCGATATCAAGATCGACGTGCGCGTCGGGCCAGCTGCATCGCTGGTGATCGAAGCGGACAGCAATCTGCAGCCGCGCATCCATAGCGAAGTGAGCGGCAATACCCTGCGCATCTGGAGCGATACGAACATTCGTAGTAGCAATGGCATCCACGTCATCTACACGACGCCGCAATTGAAGAAGATCACCATTTCCGGCTCGGGCCGCCTGGTGGCCAGCGGTTTCAATGGCGACGATTTCAGCCTGGAACAACGCGGTTCGATGAAGAGCGAACTGTCGGGCACCGTGGGACGCTTCGACGTGGCCAACAACGGTTCCGGCAGCGTCAACGCGGCGGCCCTCGCCAGCGGCAACACGGATGCGGTGCAGAACGGTTCGGGCAACATCCAGCTGGGCAATGTGCGCGGCGAGCGCGTCAACGTGGCCGTCAACGGCTCGGGCAGCATCAGCGCCAGCGGCGCCGTGCAGCGCCTCGACGCCAACGTGAATGGTTCGGGCGATATCAACCTGGCCGCCCTGCGCAGCGACGTTGCCTATCTGGCGAGCAACGGTTCCGGCGACGTCGATGTCACCGTCCAGAATGAAGTCAACGCCCGCGCCAGCGGTTCCGGCCGCATCACCGTGCATGGCGATCCGGCCCGCCGCACGTTGTCGGGCAAGCGCGTCAGCATCGTGCGCTGAACGCGCCTTGGCGACGCATGGGAGCCGGCTTGCTATACTGTCGGCTCCTCACCCGCTCGCCTGAAATCCCATGTCACCCTCCGCCACCCTGGCATGCCGTCCTTCGTGCGGCGCCTGCTGCACCGCACCGTCCATCACCAGCCCGATTCCTGGCATGCCGGATGGAAAACCTGCGGGCATGCGCTGCGTGCAGCTGGCTGACGACAACCGCTGCAAGATCTTTGGCCGGCCGGAACGTCCCGCGTTTTGCGGCGGCTTGCAGCCATCCGAGGACATGTGCGGCGACAGCCGCGAGCATGCGGTGCACTGGCTGGCCGAGCTGGAACGGCTGACGGCACCGCACAACTGACACACGCATAGGCCACCATTGGCTACGTTTGCACGCTACTCCGGCCTGCATACGCGGCAAAAATGAACGGCTTTGCAGCATCGAGTTCCGCGAGCGTACCGATGTTGATCTCCAGATTACCCGTACCCCAATGCCCGATGGCGCTAACGTCGCGCGCTTTTGGCAGGACGTGCAATACGGGCGCCGGGTCGATATGTAAGTACAGCACGAGGCAATTCTTCTTGTGTATCACCACCGTCGCAAAGTTCTTCAGCCGTTTGAAAGCCAAATACAAGCGCAGCTCTTTACGCTCAACGTCATCCCCCAGCGACATCGTGTAATCCTCTAGCGAGGCCAGCAACTGACGCATGGACTCCGACAGACCTGCCAGTATTTCCACAAATGCCCTGTCTGGTCCCGTCGACTTGTTCGTGCCCCCATCTGCGGGCCCCGCCGCCATTGTTTCCAACCTGGCTGGCACCGATGTCTGCCGCTTGGCAGGGCCCTTTTTTGTTGCCGGATCCATGCCGGCGCTTGCGGACTCAAGAAGGAGCAGGTCCTCTGCAAATCGGCGATAGCGAATAAGTTCGATCGTCCTGCCTATCTGCTGGACGGCATGGCTATCAAACTTGGTAAAGTCAGCCGCAATGCAAATCACCCGCGGCGCGCTCCAATCGATGGCCTCCGATGCAAGCTTGCCCAGCTTGTCGAGGACCAGCAGTTTAAAGTCTGCCTGATGGTCCATCAGCCAGTCCAGGTAGTACAAACCTTGATTGATCACATTTTCACCAACCGACCGTTTGTACTCAAGAATGACCGGGCAATTGTTCTCATCCAATCCAAGGGAATCGATGCGCCCAGCATGCGTCTTGCCGGTCGAATACTCGCTCGCCAGAAAACGGATGCTCAGCAAAGTATCGAGGTTTGCCTCAATCAAGGTCTGCAATGGTTTTTCCAGGTCCGATGCGCTACCTTGCAGTTCCTGGGCTTGGCCATGGGCCAACTTGAAAAGTTTAATGTCGCTCATCCGTCTGTTTCCCTTATTCCTTGGTAAGCAAACACCAAGGTGCATCACGATATCGGCGATGAGCATAAACGTAAATTTATCTTTTTTGCAAATTGATTTGCGACGATGCCTGCATCAAGTAAACGTTGACGCATTTTGCACGTTTGCGTATATTCATGCACATTCCTGCACGTTTACAAGTTCACCATGTCCGCCACCCTGCTCCTCAAACAACGCCACGCGCTGATTCAGCAACAATTGCACGCCGATGGCAGGGTGCTGGCACTGGACCTGGCGCGCCAGCTCGATGTTTCCGAAGATACGATACGGCGCGACCTGCGCGAGATGGCGGCGGCCGGCCTGTGCCAGCGCGTGTATGGCGGCGCCCTGCCGCTGGCGCCCGACGGCGGCACCCTGACGCAGCGCAAGCAGGAAGCGCCCGAACGCAAGGCGCGCCTGGCGCAGGCCGCCGTGTCGCTCGTGCGCGCGGGCCAGGTATTGTTTTTTGATGCGGGTTCGACCAACCTGGCCATCGCCAGCGCCTTGCCAGAGTTGGCGCTCACTGTCATCACCAATGCGCCTGCGATCGCCATGGCACTGATGGAACGCCCGGAAATCGAGCTGATCATGGCTGGCGGCCGGGTCGACCGCCGCGCGGGCGCCAGCCTGGGTCCGCAAGCCTTGCGCACGGTCGAGCGCATGCATCCCGACCTGTGCTTCCTCGGTGCCTGCGGCGCCGATGCGGACGCAGGCGTGACGGCATTCAACTACGACGAGGCCGAGTTCAAGCGCAGCATCGCCGGTGCCAGCAAGGCGGTAGTCGTCGCCGTCACCAGCGACAAGCTGGGCACGGCCGCGCCATTCGGCGTGCTGGCCACGGGCTTGCTGCAGCACCTGGTGCTGGAAGCCGATGCCGATGCGGCCCACGTGGCCGCCTTTGAACGGCTGGGCGTGCAGATCTTGCGCGCCCGCGCCTGATTTTATCCATCCGACTCTTGAAAAGCTCCCCCATGCATCTCACCGGCACCCTGCAACAACGCGCCACGCGCCTGGTTTTCTTTGCCGCCGGCCTCGGCATGGCGGCCTGGGCCCCGCTGGTCCCCTACGCCAAGTCGCGCCTGGGCCTCGATGAGGCCACCCTGGGCATTTTGCTGCTGTGCTTGGGCGCCGGTTCGCTGTGCGCGATGCCGTTTACGGGCATGCTCACGGCACGCTTCGGCTGCCGCAAGGTCATCGTCTGCGCAGGCCTGCTGCTGACCGCCGTGCTGCCCGGCCTGGCGCTGGCCGCCACGCCGCTGCAACTGGGCCTGGTGCTGCTGGTGTTCGGCGCGGCCATGGGCACGTTTGACGTGGCCATCAATATCCAGGCCGTGATCATCGAAAAAGCCAACGGCGGCGCCATGATGTCGGGTTTTCATGCGCTGTTCAGCGTGGGCGGCTTCGCCGGCGCGGCCTGCATGGCCCTGCTGCTGTGGCTGGGCCTGACGCCGGCCTGGTCCTGCGTCGTGGTGATGCTGCTGCTGTGCGGTGTGCTGGGCGCGGCGCAAGGCCATCTGCTGCCGACCGCGTCCGCAACCGGCGAAAAGACGCCGCTGTTCGTCATGCCGCACGGCGCCGTCATTTTCATCGGCTTGCTGTGCTTTATCGTCTTTCTGGCCGAAGGCGCGATCCTCGACTGGAGCGCCCTGTTCCTCACCACCACGCGCGGCGTGGAAGAAGCCAAGGGCGGCCTCGGCTACGCTGCCTTCGCCATCGCCATGACGGTGGGCCGCTTCACGGGCGACAAGGTGGTCAGCCGCTTTGGCGGCAAGCGGGTGCTTACTTTTGGCGGCTTGTGCGCGGCGGCAGGCTTCTTCCTGGCCGTGCTGGCGCCGCATGCCAGCCTGGCCATGCTTGGGTTCGTGCTGATCGGCCTCGGTGCGGCAAACATCGTGCCCATCCTGTTTACGGCGGCGGGCCAGCAACATGCCATGCCGGCCAGCCTGGCGGTGGCGGCCATCACCACCATCGGCTATGCGGGCATCCTGGCTGGTCCGGCCGTGATCGGCTTCGTGGCGCACGCTACCAGCCTGAATATCGCCTTCGCCATGCTGGGCGCCGCCCTGCTGCTGGTGGCGGCCAGCGCGCGCCTGGTGGCGCCGGCAAAACAGGCTTCCTGAACCCGTCCCTTGCCTGGCTGGCAGCGGCAAAAAACCGCTGTCCGCCAGCGCCCAAATCGGCTAGCCGGGCCTGCGGCATGGTAAGCTTCGACCCCGCGCACATTGCGGGCGCCGCACACTCACCCCATCCTGTCACTTATACCCGTACTTATACCCTTTTATACATCTATGGATCTCATTCTTGCGTTAAAAGCCATCATCATGGGGCTGGTCGAAGGTTTTACCGAATTCTTGCCGATTTCGTCCACCGGTCATCTGATCCTGGCCGGCAGCCTGCTCGACTTTACCAAGGATGTATCGAAAGAAGTCATGGATGTCTTCGAGATCGCCATCCAGGCCGGCGCCATCCTGGCCGTGTGCTGGGAATACCGCCAGCGCATCGGCAGCGTGCTGACCACCTTTGGCAGCGAAGCGAAGTCGCGCAAGTTCGTGCTGAACGTGGCCATCGCCTTCCTGCCGCTGGCCGTCATCGGTCTGGCGATTGGCAAGATGATCAAGCATGCGCTGTTCAAACCAGTACCGGTGGCCATGGCCTTCATCATCGGCGGCATCGTGATTTTGCTGGTGGAGCGCCGCGCGCGCACCAATCCCGTCACCGTGCGCGTCAACTCGGTCGATGAAATGACGCCATTCGACGCCTTGAAAGTGGGCTGCGCGCAGGCGTTCGCGCTGATTCCCGGCACCAGCCGCTCCGGCTCGACCATCATCGGCGGCATGCTGCTGGGCCTGTCGCGCAAGACGGCCACGGAATTCTCGTTCTTCCTGGCCATCCCGACCCTGCTGGCGGCCACCTTCTACTCGCTGTACAAGGCGCGCGATATCCTGTCGGCCACCGACGTGCCCCTGTTCGGCCTGGGCACCGTGTCCGCCTTCATCTCCGCCTTCCTGTGCGTGCGCTGGCTGCTGCGCTATATCAGCTCGCACGACTTCACGTTTTTCGCCTGGTACCGCATTGTGTTCGGCTTGCTGGTGTTGGCCAGCGCCCACTACGGCTGGGTTGTTTGGGCAGAATAAGGCACTATGAATCAAGATCTTAACCAGCGCGCGCTGCACCTGCTGCAAACCGTTTTCGGCTACCCGGCCTTCCGAGGCCAGCAAGCCGACATCGTCGACCACGTCAGCCATGGCGGCGACGCGCTGGTACTGATGCCCACGGGCGGCGGCAAGTCGCTGTGCTATCAGATTCCCGCGCTGCTGCGCGATGGCGTCGGCGTCGTCGTCTCGCCTTTGATCGCGCTGATGCAGGACCAGGTGGACGCTTTGGCCGAAGTCGGCGTGCGCGCCGCCTTCCTCAATTCCACGCAAACCTACGAAGAAGCGAGCCGCATCGAGCGCCTGGTGCGCACCGGCGGCATCGATGTCGTCTACGTGGCGCCCGAGCGCCTGATGACGCAGCGTTGCCTGGACCTGTTCCAGGCCTCGAAGATATCCCTGTTCGCCATCGACGAGGCGCATTGCGTGGCCCAGTGGGGCCACGACTTCCGTCCCGAATACATCAAGCTGTCGGTGCTGCACGAACAGTTCCCGGACGTGCCGCGCATCGCGCTCACGGCCACAGCCGACCCGCAGACGCGCGCCGAAATCGCCCTGCGTTTGCAGCTGGAAGACGCGCGCCAGTTCGTCTCGTCCTTCGACCGCCCGAACATCCGCTACCAGATCGTGGAAAAGGCGAATGGCCGCAAGCAGCTGCTCGACTTCATCAACACGGAACACGCGGGTGACTGCGGCATCGTGTACTGCCTGTCGCGCAAAAAAGTCGAAGAGACGGCGGAATTTTTGAACCAGAGCGGCATCCGCGCCCTGCCGTATCACGCCGGCATGGAGTACGCCAAACGCAGCGCCAACCAGGCGCGCTTCCTGCGCGAAGAAAACATCGTCATGGTCGCCACCATCGCCTTTGGCATGGGCATCGACAAGCCCGACGTGCGCTTCGTAGCCCACCTGGATCTGCCGAAAAGCATCGAGGGCTATTACCAGGAAACGGGGCGCGCGGGCCGCGACGGCATGGCCGCCAACGCCTGGATGGCCTACGGCTTGCAGGACGTGGTGCTGCAGCGGCGCATGATCGACGAGTCCGAGGCGGACGACACTTTCAAGCGCGTGCTGGGCGTCAAACTCGACGCCATGCTGGGCCTGTGCGAAACGCTCAGCTGCCGGCGCATGCGATTGCTCGAATACTTCGGCGAACCGGCTTCGCCGTGCGGAAATTGCGACACCTGTTTGGTGCCGCCCGTATCGTTCGACGGCACGGTGCCTGTGCAAAAACTGCTGTCGGCCATCTACCGCGTCGACCAGCGCTTCGCCGGCGGCCACGTGATCGACGTGCTACGCGGCGTGGAATCGGAACGCATCAAGACCTGGCACCACGATTCCTTGTCGGTGTTTGGCATCGGCTCGGACCTGGGCGAAGCGGAATGGAAATCGATCCTGCGCCAGGCCATCGCGCTGGGTCTCGTCTCGGTCGACCATGAACAATACAGCTCGCTGAAACTGACGGACGCCTCGCGCCCCGTGCTCAAGGGCGGCCAGAAAGTACAGCTGCGCCAGTACCAGAAACCGGTGAAAACCAGCAAGCGCAGCACCAGCGTGGCGAAGGGCTATGTCGAGACGGATCTATCGGCAAGCGAGCAGGCGATCTTCGACAAGCTGCGCTGGTGGCGCGTGGAGACGGCGCGCACGCACAACGTGCCCGCCTATGTGATTTTCGTCGATGCCACCTTGCGTGAAATCGCCAAAGCCAAGCCCACTTCGCTCGAGCAGATGCGCGGCGTGAGCGGCGTGGGCGAGAAAAAACTGGCCTCGTACGGCGACGAAATCGTCGCCATGATTCTGGAGATGATTTGATGGAAGCACTCTCGCCGGACCTGATCTATCAGGCCGTGAAAATCCTGGGCGCCCAGCCTGACGCCGACGATGCGGTGGAAGCGCAAGTACGCGCCTTGGTGCAGGACGACCTCACCGTGCGCCGCCTGGCCGACGTGGTGCCGGAAGCTTTCGGCCTGGTGCTGGCGTCGCACCTTCCCGGCGCTGAAAACATGACCCTGCCCGACACGTTCTGCGCCCAGGACGAAGACGGCGAATGGGTGGAGTTCCCCTTGCGCCGCGAGCCGATCTTTGTCGTCGCCGCGGATATCGCCCAGCACACTTTCCACAACGGCCCGCGCGCGCTGCTGCAAAACCTGGCCGACCGCAGCTCCCTGCTGGCGGCCATCAACAAGGGCTTGAACGCGGGCGGCTCGCTCGATGGCACGACCCTGGGTCCGCCGTCCTTCTTTGGCCTGCCCGCCGCGCTGTACCAGCCGGCGACATCGCCCGAGACGCCCTGACCACTTTACCTTGCCTTTGCCCTTGATAACGGAACGGTCCCGCGATGGAAACCAAATGGCTGGAAGACTTCATCTCGCTCGCTGAAACACATAATTTCAGCCGTTCCGCAGCCCTGCGCCACGTGACCCAGCCCGCATTCTCACGGCGCATCCAGTCGCTGGAAAACTGGCTCGGCATCGACCTGGTCGATCGCACCTCCTACCCCACGCGATTGACGCCGGCCGGCGCCGTGTTCTACGAACAGGCGCTGGAAATGCTGGGGCAAATCAACGGCGTGCGCGCCCTGTTGCGCGGCAAGCGCGCGGCCACGCAAACGAGCGTCGATTTCGCCGTGCCGCATACCCTGTCGCTGACCTTCATGCCGAAATGGCTGACGGCCTTGGAAGAGGGTTTCGCGCCGATCAACAGCCGCCTGATGGCCCTGAACGTGCACGACGCCGTGCTGCAGCTGGTCGACGGCGGCTGCGACCTGCTGCTGTGCTACCACCATCCGCGCCAACCGGTGCAGCTGGATCCCGGCCGCTACGACATGCTGGTGATGGGCCGCGAAACCCTGCGCGCGTATGCGCGCTGCGGCCAGGACAAGGTGCCGGACTTCGTCCTGCCCGGCAGCGCCAAGGAGCCATTGCCCTTCCTTTCCTACACCAGCAACGCCTACCTGGGACGCATGGTGGAATTGCTGCTGGCCGACGCCAAAGCGCCCCTGTTCCTGGAAACCTGCTACGAAACGGACATGGCCGAAGGCCTCAAAATGATGGCCCTGGAAGGCCGCGGCATCGCCTTCCTGCCCGAATCGGCCGTCATGCGCGACGTCAAATACAAGCATCTGGCACGCGCCGACGGCGGCGCGCCCGGCTGGGAAATCGAGCTGGAAATCCGTTTATATCGCGAGCGCCCATCGAGCCTGCGCCCTGGCAAGCAGATCGTCGAAAGCCTGTGGCAGTACCTGGTGCAGGCGCAAGATGGCAAAGCGCGCATGGGCAAGCGCCGCAAGCGCGCAGCCGAGGCTGCCCGATCCTGACTGGCAATCCTGGCAATATAACTATGCAATAAATGCATAACCGGATGCGCACAAAGCATTGGCCGGGGCATGAGGCTATCGCCTACGATGCGGTTCCGCTGCGCGCAGCTGCATCTCGGCTGTGCCTCTAACGTATTCGTATTGTCCAGGAGCTTATCAAGCATGACCAGCAAGCACGCACTTCCTTCCTACCTCAATCCTGAAGACCTTGGCCCATGGGGCGTCTACCTCGAGCAGATCGACCGCGTTACGCCATACCTGGGCAACCTGTCGCGCTGGGTGGAAACGCTGAAGCGTCCAAAGCGCATCCTGACGGTCGACGTGCCTATCGAGCGCGATGACGGCACCATTGCCCACTACGAAGGCTACCGCGTGCAGCACAATCTGTCGCGCGGCCCGGGCAAAGGCGGCGTGCGCTTCCACCAGGACGTGACCTTGTCGGAAGTGATGGCCCTATCGGCCTGGATGACGGTCAAGAATGCAGCGGTCAACGTGCCATACGGCGGCGCCAAGGGCGGTATCCGTGTCGATCCGAAGACCCTGTCGCGCAACGAACTGCAACGCCTGACCCGCCGCTACACGAGCGAGATCAGCATGATCATCGGACCGAACAAGGATATCCCGGCGCCGGACGTCAACACGAATGAACAAGTCATGGCGTGGATGATGGACAGCTACGCTATGATCGGCGGCAATATGTCGACCGGCGTGGTGACGGGCAAGCCAATCTCGCTGGGCGGCAGCCTGGGCCGCCGCGATGCGACGGGCCGCGGCGTGTTCGTCGTCGGTTGCGATGCGGCCGCCAAGGTCGGCATGTCGCTCGAAGGCGCGAAAGTCATCGTGCAAGGTTTCGGCAACGTGGGCGGCGTCGCTGCCCGCATGTTCGCTGAGGCCGGCTCGAAAGTGGTCGCGGTACAAGACCACAAAACGACCGTCGTGCACTCCGGCGGCTTGAACATCCCGCAATTGCTGGCACACGTGGCCGAAGTGGGCAGCGTCGAAGGCTTCCCGGGCGCCGAGGCATTCGTGCCACGCGAAGATTTCTGGGGCATCGATTGCGACATCCTGATCCCGGCAGCGCTGGAACAGCAGATCACGGCCGAACGCGCACAAGTCATCCGCGCCAAGATCATCCTGGAAGGCGCCAACGGCCCGACCCTGCCGGCAGCGGACGACATCCTGACCGACCGCGGCGTGCTGATCGTGCCGGACGTGCTGGCCAACGCCGGCGGCGTGACCGTCAGCTACTTCGAGTGGGCGCAGAACTTCTCGAGCTTCTTCTGGACGGAAGAAGAAATCAACAGCCGCCTGACCCGCATCATGCGCGAAGCGTTCGACTCGGTATGGCAAGTGTCGCAAGAGAAGAAAGTGTCGATGCGTACCGCGACCTTCATCCTGGCATGCACGCGCGTGCTGCAAGCTCGCGAAGTGCGCGGCCTCTACCCATAATATCCGGCTAGGAAGACTACAAAAAAAACCCCGCTGCACAGTGATGTGCAGCGGGGTTTTTTATGGGTGGCGCATGTCAACTTTTACCAGACAAGGCACTGAAAAACTGACGGACGCTTTCACTTAATCCAGCCACCTTCAGGCATACTATTGACACCAATATAAACAGGAACACTCATGGGTCGTATTTTAATCTCCGGAAGAACTGGACAGGTAGGCTATGAGCTCGAACGCAGCCTGCAAGGCTTGGGCGAGGTCATCGCATTGGACCGTAGTCAAATGGATTTGAGCAATCTGCAACAGGTGCGGGACGTCATTCGCCGTGTGAAGCCTACGCTGATCGTCAACCCTGCCGCCTATACCGCGGTCGATCAAGCGGAACGCGAACCGGAACTCGCACTGCGCATCAATGGCGAGGCTCCCGGCGTCATGGCAGAGGAAGCCAAAAAGCTTGGCGCCACACTGATACATTACAGTACCGACTACGTGTTCGATGGCAACAAGGACAGTGCCTATCTGGAAACTGATCCTACCTGTCCAGTGAATGTTTACGGCAGCAGCAAGCTGGCGGGCGAACAGGCCATTCAAGCCACGGGCGTAACCCACCTTATTCTACGCACCAGCTGGGTGTACAGCACGCATGGCAAAAACTTCCTGCTCACCATGCGCCGCCTGGCCCAGGAGCGTGACGCGCTGAACATCGTGTCAGATCAATTCGGCGCTCCGACATGGAGCCGTACCATTGCCGATACCACCGCGCACATCGTAGCGCAAAGCTTGGCCGCCGCCGACCAGCAAGCGTGGTGGGACGGGCACTCCGGGCTCTACCATTTGACGGCTCAAGGAAAAACCACGTGGTTTGGCTTTGCCGAAGCGATCATGGCCCATGCATCGGTCACAAAAAAGCCGCAGCTGACACCAATATTGGCATCTGAGTACCCGGTCCCGGCGCAGCGACCTGCCAATTCGGTACTGTCGTCGCAGAAACTGATGGAAACTTTCTGCGGATTACCAAACTGGCAAGATGCATTACTGCTATGCCAAAACTAAGTAAATCTCTCTTCTCTCAGGCAAGGTAGCCTTGCGGATTCTGGTGCTGCCAGCGCCAGTGGTCGCGGCACATGTCGTCGATGTTTTTCTGTGCTTGCCAGCCCAGCAATTGCTTTGCCCTGTCGGCCGAGGCGTAGCAGCTGGCGATGTCGCCGGGACGGCGCGGCACGATGTCGTAGGGGACTTTGCGGCCGCTGGCGGCCTCGAAGGCGCGTACAGTGTCAAGCACGCTGTAGCCGTGGCCCGTGCCCAGGTTGACGGTAAAGCCGCCCTCGGTGGAAAACAGGCGATTCAACGCGGCCACGTGGCCCAGCGCCAGGTCGACCACGTGGATGTAGTCGCGCACGCCCGTGCCGTCCGGCGTATCGTAGTCGTTGCCGAACACAGCCAGGCGCTCGCGGCGGCCGACGGCCACCTGGGCGATGAAGGGCATCAGATTGTTCGGGATACCGGCCGGATCTTCGCCGATCAAGCCGCTGGCATGGGCACCGACCGGATTGAAATAGCGCAACACGCCGACTTGCCATTGAGCATCAGCATGCACGAGATCGGCCAGGATCTGCTCGACCATCAGCTTGGAGCGGCCGTACGGGTTCGTCACGGACAGGCGCGACGATTCCAGGATCGGCAAGGCTTCCGGATCGCCATACACGGTAGCCGACGAGCTGAACACAAAACGCTTCACGTTCGCCGCCGCCAGCACTTCCAGCAGCGCCACGGTGCCCGATACATTGTTATCCATATACATCAGTGGCTGGGCCACGGATTCGCCCACCGCCTTCAAGCCTGCGAAATGGATCACGGCATCGATGGTGTGCTCGCGCAGGACGGCGGCCATGGCCGTGCGGTCGCGCACGTCCGCCTCATAGAAGGGCACGCTTTTGCCGGCAATGCGCTCCACACGCGCCATCGCTTCGCGCGCGCTGTTGCACAGATTATCCACCGCGACTACCTCAAAGCCGGCAGCCAGCAATTCGACACAGGTATGCGAACCGATGAAACCGGATGCGCCGGTCACGAGTATTTTCTTGGACATAATATCAATCAATGCAAAAAAGATAAGACTACCGTAATTCGCCCACCTTGCCTAGCCAGCGCACGATAGCGCGTACATAAAAAAGCCTGCGGCGTCGCCGCGGCAGGCTTTTTCTCGTGCCAACGGCACAGGTGGGCAAACCGCCAGGTTATTTCTTGATGAACACCAGGTCCCACACGCCATGGCCCAGCTTCAAGCCGCGGTTTTCAAACTTGGTCAGTGGACGATACGCGGGTTGGGGCGCGTAGCCCTCAGCGCTATTGCGCAGTTGCGGCTCGGCGCCCAGCACTTCCAGCATTTGCACCGCGTAATCTTCCCAGTCGGTGGCGCAATGCAGATAGCCGCCCGGCGCCAGACGATCGGTCAATTGCTTGACGAACGGCGACTGGATCAGGCGGCGCTTGTTGTGGCGCGCCTTGTGCCATGGATCGGGGAAGAACACGTGGATACCGGCCAGCGAATTGGCAGGAATCATGTGCGTCAGCACTTCCACAGCATCGTGCTGCAGCAGGCGCAGATTCGTCAGTGACTCTTCGCCGATCAGCTTCAACAGGCTGCCAACACCGGGCGTATGCACTTCGACGCCGATGAAATCCTTCTCCGGCATGGCCTTGGCGATATGCGCCGTCGTCGCGCCCATGCCAAAGCCGATCTCCAGGATGACGGGCGCCTTGCGGCCGAAGACCTGCTCGAAGTCCATGGACTCCTTGGCGAAAGGCAGCAGGAACTGCGGCCCCAGGGTCTCGAGCGCGCGCGCCTGCGCGACAGACAGCCGTCCCGCGCGGGTCACGAAACTGCGGATACGGTGTTCGGTCGGATCGTACATCATCGGCCGCGCCGGGCCGTTTGCTGGGGTATCAGAAGACATGGGAATGAGGAAAATAGTGGCCGCGCCGCACAAAACCAGGCGCCAGCGGAAAATGGAGCGGGTGAAGGGAATCGAACCCTCGTCGTAAGCTTGGGAAGCTTCTGCTCTACCATTGAGCTACACCCGCGAAGCCTGCATTTTACGCGCGATGGCAAGGAGTTGGCAAACTTGTGCGGCTCGTTCGAACTCGTCAGGAATTCTCGCGACATGTGACAAAACGCATAGGCAACCACATCGGCACGATAGCGGTTTGTTGATAGAGAACAACATCGCGGTTTATCAGACACCGTGAATAACTTGGTATACAGCTAAAATAGAATAAATTATTGTTACCGTGAACTGTGTGGCGCAGACTAGCAGGAGAAATGTTGCTACAATCGCGTGACAGTTTGCCATTCCCGCTGTTCAACCTAAAAGGATATCCCATGAAGAAAATTCTGATCGCTTCGGCAATCCTGTGCTTCGCTTCCGCACAAGCCATGGCTCAATCGGCACCAGCTCCTGCACCAGCAGCAGCTGCACCAGCTGCTGGCGCTGCCGCCGGCGGCACTGTTGCCGGCCTGAGCACGAGCGCCCTGATCGCAATCGGCGCAGCAGTTGCCGTTGTGGCTGGTGCTGCTAGCTCGGATTCGACCACCGCGCACACGCCCTCAAGCCACGCCAAGTAATCTGTCAACGCCTCTGGCTGAAACAGACAAGACCAAGCCTGCGGATTGACGTCAAACCTCGACACGCTGGCCTGGTCCCACGAGAAGCTGGCCTTGTCATACGCAGCGCCACTTCCTCGCTAAAAGCCCTTTTCATTTCTTGAAAACGGGCTTTTTATTTTTCTTCAATAATGCGCGCTGAAGAGCACCGGCCGTCAGGAACAAGAAACGCCCTGACCAATCATGCATAGCCAATGAAAAACCAGCCTTTCCATAAACGCATGGGATTTGCCCTGCAAGGCTTGAGTGCCGCCTTCCGCATGGAATCGAGCTTTCGGCTGCAATGCCTTGCCGCCCTCTTGGTATTGCTGGTACTTGCCCGCTACCGGCCAGCGATAATCTGGTGGGCTTTATTATTACTCAACTGCGGCATGGTTCTGGCTGCGGAACTCTTCAACACCGCCCTCGAAAATTTAATTGATCACCTCCACCCGGCCCTCCATCCCAGTATCAAGATCGCCAAGGATTGCGCCGCAGGAGCCGTGCTCATTCTCAGTATCAGTGCCCTATGCGTCTTTGTTGCTTTTTTGCTTGAAAACGTTGTGTGCTAAGCAGGAATACCGGGGTAGCAAACTACAATACAGGATGAGCTGAACTACCTGCCTCCCAGACCCAATAGCGTCGGGAGAAAAGACAGAGATCCCTGTAATTCATTAGAATATTGCCCCCATTGGCAATAATTACATTTACATTGAAGCATAGATGACTATTCCCCTCCTACCGGTAATTCTTTGTGGTGGTTCCGGCACACGTTTATGGCCTCTTTCGCGCGAGGCGTTCCCAAAGCAGTTTCTGCGCTTGTCCACTCAAGGCAGCATGCTGCAACAAACGCTGCAACGCCTGGCAGATATCGACAGCGCGTCGCCAGCACTTCTGGTATGCAACGAATCCTCGCGCTTTATTGTCGCGGAGCAAGTGCGAGAGATCGGCCTGGAACATAGCCGCCTGTTACTCGAACCCATGCGCCGCAATACGGCGCCGGCGATCGCCTCGGCCGCCTTGCATGCGATGGAGAACGGCGAAGATCCGCTCCTGCTGGTGCTGCCATCGGATCACGTCATTCTGGATACCCCGGCGTTCCATCGAACCATCGCGCTGGCGCGTACTGCTGCAGAGGCAGGTAATTTGCTGACTTTCGGCATCACGCCAACGGGTCCAGAAACAGGATACGGCTATATTCGCGCCGAGGGCGCTGCAAACGGGCAAGTCCAACGCGTACTTGAATTCGTGGAAAAGCCGGCCCTGGCGCTTGCAGAACAATATATCGCCAGCGGCGACTACTTCTGGAACAGCGGCATGTTCCTGTTCCGCGCCAGCCGCTACCTGGAAGAGCTGGAACGCTTTCAGCCCGCCGTCCTGGCCGCTTGCCGCGCTGCCATCGCCGCAGCAAAGAGCGACCTCGACTTCATTCGCCTGGACAAGGATGCCTACGCCGCCAGCCCCGATATCGCCGTCGACTATGCGGTCATGGAACGCACCAGCCATGCCTCGACCATCGCCCTCGATGCGGGCTGGAATGATATCGGCTCCTGGAAAGCCGTACTCGAGGTGGCGGAAAAAGATGCCTATAGCAATAGCACCCATGGCGATGTGCTGATTCAGGATTGCAACGATTGCCTGGTACACAGCACTAGCCGCCTGGTCACCGCCATCGGCATGCGCAATACCGTGATCGTGGAAACGGCCGATGCCGTGCTGGTCATGGATGCGGATCAGGCACAACAAACAAAAACCTTGGTTGCGCAACTGGTCGCCAGGGAGCGTCCCGAGGCCACCATGCACCGTGAAGTTTTCCGTCCGTGGGGCTCCTATGATTCCATCGGCAATGGCGAGCGCTTTCAGGTCAAGCGGATCACTGTCAAGCCTGGCGCCAAGCTGTCATTGCAAATGCATCACCACCGCGCCGAGCACTGGATCGTGGTGTCCGGCACGGCGCAGATCACCAATGGCGACAAGGAATATTTGCTGACCGAGAACCAGTCCACGTATATTCCCCTCGGCGTGGTCCATTCTCTGGCCAACCCGGGCAAGCTACCGCTGGAATTGATTGAAATTCAATCGGGCAGCTACCTTGGGGAAGACGATATTGTCCGCTTTGAAGACCGCTACGGCCGCGTTTGATAGAACAGATACGTCATCACCATGCATGCGGCACCGCAAGAATTCACACTGAAGTTTATAAGGTTTAGCAAGTATCATGAAACCAATCGAAGGCATCTTTGTACAAGAAGTGAAATGGTATTGCAGCAGCAGGGCAGAAAAATATTTTCTCACCTTTGCCGATGCCTTTGCCATGTTCATGGCATTCTGGTTTGCCGGAAAATGGACGCTCGATGCCAGCGACTTGAACAGCTTCGGCCTGGATAGTTCGCGCCTGCTCAGTTACAGCCTGCTATCCTTGGTCACCCTGGCTATCTTCAAACTGAAGGGCCATCATGCCAAACGCCGTCCGTACTCGAATGAAATCAAGGAACTCCTGAAGATCGCCATGGTCATGGGCCTGATCGACGCGGCCCTGGTCTTCCTCGACAAGCGCGACTCCTCGCGCGAAGCACTGTTGGCGACCTGGCTGCTGGTGCCGTGCTGCGTCTTGCTGTTGCGCGGCCTGGTCAAATACTTGCTGATGAAAGCGGGTGGCTGGATACGGCCCATGGTCATCATCGGATGGGGTGACAATGCCTTGCAAACAGCGCGCGCCTTCGATGAGGAAGCATTGATGGGCTATCGCCTGATTGCGTTCCTGATACCGGAAGGCCAAGACCGTCTGGAACAACATTATGTGAACCGCAGCAAGCAAGCCGTGCCCTGCATTCAGCTAGGTGAGAACCCGGAACAAACGCTCAAGTTGCTGGGCGACCCGCATACGGTTGTCGCCCTGGAGCAAGGCGGCATCGACACTTATCAGAGCATGATTCAGCAAGTCAGCCGTTGCGTTGCCAATATGCAAGTTGTACCGGCCGTACGCGGGCTACCCTTGTACGGTATGGAGGTCAACCATTTTTTTGCACATGAAGTGTTGCTGCTGACCATGCGCAACAACCTGGCGCGGCCAGGCTTGCAACTGATTAAGCGCTGCTTTGATCTGACGGCCTCGATCTGCGTGCTGATCATCGGTGCCCCCATCTTGCTGTGGATCGCGGCCAAGGTCATGGCATCTGGCCGTCCCATCTTCTACGGCCACAAACGCGTGGGCCAGAATGGCAAGCATTTTCTCTGCTACAAGTTCCGCACCATGGCAGTGAACGCCGATGTCTTGCTCAAGGAGTTACTGGAGCGCGATCTCGAAGCCCGTGCCGAATGGGATCGTGATTTCAAACTGAAGAATGACCCGCGCATCACCTCGATCGGCCACTTCCTGCGCCGGACCAGCCTTGATGAACTACCGCAGCTATGGAATGTGCTGAAAGGCGAAATGAGCCTGGTCGGGCCGCGCCCCGTTGTCGATGCGGAACTGGAACGTTATGGCCCCCAGGTGGACTATTACCTGGAAGCGAAACCCGGGGTCACGGGCCTGTGGCAAGTCAGCGGCAGGAACGACGTCAGCTATGATACGCGCGTTTATCTGGACGCCTGGTATGTCAAGAACTGGTCTTTATTCAATGACATTGTCATACTACTGAAAACGGTTAAAGTCATTTTCAAGAAAGATGGCGCATATTAGTAACGTTATTAAGTAAATAGTTGCATTTAAGAATATTTAATTGCCCTCGCTCTCAAGACAATTTGTCGTGGGGGCATTGTGGCAATGTTCCAGAAAAAGGATAACAGCATGATTTTAGTGACTGGCGGCGCCGGCTTCATCGGTTCCAATTTTGTACGCGACTGGCTGGCGCTCAACGATGAGCCCGTGGTCAATTTTGACAAACTGACCTATGCTGGCAATCTCAGCAATCTGGCAAGCCTGGAGCAAGACTCCCGGCATATCTTTGTACGCGGCGATATTTGCGACACCGCGCACATCTCCCGCCTGCTGGCAGAACACCAGCCACGCGCCATCGTGCATTTTGCCGCAGAGAGCCATGTCGATCGTTCGATCCATAGCCCCGGCGAATTCATTTCAACCAACGTCAACGGTACCTTCAGCCTGCTCGAAGCGGCGCGCGCTTACTGGTCCGGCCTGACAGGCGAAGCCAAGGATGGCTTCCGCTTCCTGCACGTCTCGACCGACGAGGTATATGGCACCTTGGGACCGAATGACCCGCCATTCACGGAAACAACGCCGTATGCGCCCAACAGCCCCTACTCGGCATCGAAAGCGGCGTCCGATCATCTGGTGCGCGCCTATTTTCATACCTACGGCATGCCGGTGCTCACCACCAACTGCTCGAACAACTATGGCTCCTTCCATTTCCCGGAAAAACTGATTCCGCTCATCATCAGCAATGCCCGTGCCGGCAAAGCCCTGCCTATCTATGGCGATGGCATGCAAGTGCGCGACTGGCTGTACGTAGGCGACCATTGCTCGGCGATTCGCCGCGTCCTGGAAGCGGGACGCCTGGGCGAGGTCTACAACGTAGGCGGCTGGAATGAAATGGCCAACCTGGAAGTCGTGCACACCCTGTGCGACATCCTCGACACCCTCGATCCCAAGGTATCCGGCAGCTATCGCGAACAAATCACCTATGTGCAGGATCGCCCTGGTCACGACCGCCGCTATGCCATCGACGCGCGCAAGATCGAGCGTGAACTGGGCTGGAAACCGGCCGAAACCTTCGCCACCGGCATCCGCAAGACGGTCCAGTGGTACCTGGACAACCAAGCATGGGTACGCGACGTCCAGTCGGGCGACTACCTGAAGTGGGTAGAGAAAAACTACGCGGCACGCGATACAGCCCAGGAGCAAAAATAATGGAAACCACCATCGAACGCAAAGGCATCATCCTCGCTGGCGGCTCCGGCACGCGCCTGTACCCCGTCACCATGGCCATATCGAAGCAGCTGCTGCCCGTATATGACAAGCCGATGATCTATTATCCGCTGACCACCCTGATGCTGGCCGGCATACGCGACATCTTGATCATTTCCACGCCACAAGATACACCGCGCTTCCAGGAATTGCTGGGTGACGGCAGCCAGTGGGGCATCAAGCTCAGCTACGCCGTGCAGCCGACTCCGGACGGCTTGGCACAGGCGTTCATCATTGGTAAAGAGTTTGTCGGCGATGCACCATCGGCACTGATTCTGGGTGACAACATCTATTACGGCCATGACTTTGAAACACAATTGCGCAAAGCTTCGGCGCGGACTAGCGGTTCGACCGTATTCGCCTATCACGTGCACGATCCGGAACGCTATGGCGTCGTCGCTTTCGACGCGCAACGTCGCGCCGTCAGCATCGAGGAAAAGCCACTCAAACCAAAATCGAACTATGCCGTCACCGGCCTGTATTTCTATGACAGCCAAGTGTGCGATATCGCTGCCGGCATCGCCCCGTCACCACGTGGCGAGCTGGAAATTACGGATGTTAACCGCACCTATCTCGAGCGGGGCCAACTGAACGTCGAACTGATGGGCCGCGGTATGGCCTGGCTCGATACCGGCACGCATGAATCCCTGCTCGAAGCGGGCCAATTCATCGCCACCATCGAAAACCGCCAGGGCTTGAAGATTGCCTGCCCAGAAGAAATCGCCTACCGTCGTGGCTACATCGACGCCGCCAAACTCGAGGCATTGGCGCAACCCTTGAAAAAGAACGCTTACGGTCAGTACCTGCTGCGCCTGCTCGAAGAAAAAATATACTAAAGCCTGAACGGCTCATTTCACACCATGCAAATTCAAACCACCACCATACCAGACGTCCTGATCATCGAGCCCACCGTATTCGGCGATGACCGGGGCTTTTTCTACGAAAGCTTCAACCAGAAGCGCTTTGCCGAACTGACCGGCGTCACGCGCGATTTCGTGCAGGACAATCATTCCAAGTCGGCCAAAGGCGTGTTACGCGGCCTGCATTATCAGATCCAGCAGCCGCAAGGCAAGCTAGTACGCGTCACCGCCGGCGAAGTCTTCGACGTTGCCGTTGACCTACGCAAAAGCTCACCGACGTTCGGTCACTGGGTGGGCGTGACCTTATCCGCGGCCAACAAACGCCAGCTATGGATACCGGAAGGCTTTGCACACGGCTTCGTGGTGACCAGCGATAGTGCCGAATTTTTGTACAAGACGACCGACTATTGGGCACCGGAGTTCGAACGCAGCCTATTATGGAACGACCCGGCAATCGGAATCGATTGGCCACTCGATGACGAACCGCTGTTGTCGGGCAAGGATAAGGCAGGCACAATCCTGTCAAAAGCCGATATATTTACCTGATCCACAAGCCTGTCCAGACACACTGCCGCCCACGGCAACCCAGCCACAACAGGTAGCTCGTCCAGCAAGGCCGCATGATTGATCGTAACCAGAAATATCCAGTTACGATCAATCAAATATGGCACGCCATCGGCAACATAAAATCGCCACTGATCAAATGATGCAATCGTAGATTTCGCAAATCCAATATATATAATATCACTTAGAGACGGTTTAATAACTTAGCGGAAATTTAGTCGATGCAGCAGCAGCGATCCCATGGCCAAGTAAATCATGTTTTCCGACACGTCAATGCGCTGTTCATAGTCGCGCACCAAGCGTCGGTAACGCATCAGCCATGCAAACGTTCGCTCGACCACCCAGCGCCTTGGCTGAACAGCGAAACCTTGCTGCCGCTGCAGGCGCCGCACGACCTCCACCGTAAAGTCGAGAAACTCTGCCTTGTCCATCAGTTGTCTGCGGTCGTATGCCGCATCCCCAAACAGATGCTTCACCCACGGCCAGCGTTTGACCAAGCCGTCGAGTACCATCTGAGCACCAGTGGAGTCGGCGATATCGGCTGGTGTCAGGTTCATCGCCAGCAAGCGACCATCCGTGTCGACCGCGATATGGCGTTTGCGCCCGCTGACTTTCTTGTTGGCGTCATAGCCTCTCGTTCGTGCCCCTGGCGCTTTCACTCTGTGGCTATCGACAATGCCGGCACTCGGCAGCACCTCCCGCTCATTGGACAAGCGATCAAGCATCAGCGCCAAGTCATGAATGGTGCGAAACAGCATGCGCCGCATCAGTCGCCGGAACCAGTAATAAACCGTCTGATAGGGCGGAAAATCATTGGGCAGCATGCGCCACTCGCATCCAGATCGCACCATATAACGCAGCGCATTGATCACTGCGCGCAGATCCGTCTTGCGAGGTCTTCCCGTCTTCGCTTGCTTCGGCAACAGCGCTGCGATCAGGTGCCACTCTTCATCTTTCACATCCGTAGGATAACCACGTTTGAGCGATGTCCGTACCTGTTGATGCTTGCTACGATTCTCTTGTGTCCACATGACAGCTACTCCAAAACGTCAAAGACGCTTTGACACAAAAGTTGCTATGAAGTTTTTAAACCGTCACTTAAGGCGCAGTCAAATATTGGTTAAGCTTTCGCCCGACAAGTCCTGCGGCATAATCTGATATATGATCGGTATACCCGTAGAGTAAACGTCCATTTTTTGTCATGGAACAAGACTCAGAAGCGGTATCGCAAAGAATATCTGTTGTATCGAATATTCGAATCTTCTCCGGATTCAAATCCTTCACTTTCAACAACAGTTCCCTGTATTTCTTAGCCGATTTTATCTGATCGGCAATTTTCATCTTACATTCAACTTTTACATTTCCATTGATGATTTCATCAAAAAACTCAGGATGCAATCTTCTTGGCAAACAATCGTTTGGATCTTTGAAAGTCGGGTTATCTATTACAAATACTATCGTTTTTCCAGTCAAAAGAATTTTTCTTGTGAAATTTTGAACACCAGCTAATGCAATATCAAAATTCTTATTTTCTTCCAAATCATCTATAGAATATATATTATTTAACGAGAAAATCCCACGCGTTGCGGCGGCTATGACTACCGTCTCGAACTCTGGATTAGCCGCAATCTTCGCCACTGCAGCTATCGCATTTTTCTGATAATCTTCATAAATTTTTTCATTGGACAAAATTGGTGTCACAGGACCATTTCTACCATTACCACCAATTAGCGACCAACGCCCGTTTTTATCAGAAGTTCTGATCAACCCAGGATATAGTGCCAACGCCTTGCTATCTCCAATCAACGCATATCTCGGTTTATCACGTCGGTCACTGGTGCAAATCGAGAAATTCACATCAAGATCAGTTCTATTTTGTCCGCATCCAGCAACGATCTGACCTTGGTAACCGCCATCATATCCGGAAATACTAACCGCATTATCAGCCAAGAAAGATCTTGGCAATCCGCCCTTCCCTTCCTTAAAAAATGAAAAAATACCTATTGCACCGATTACCATGAGCAGCGCGGTCAGAGAATAATAATTTTTTTTAGATGATTTACCGAACCGAATTGGAGTCTCAATAAACTTGTAGGTCAGCCAGGCCATAATAATCGATAGCAATATCAAACAGCAGATCAAATTCGTATTGACATGGCCATGCCATAATATTCTAGCAAAAGACAATAATGGCCAATGCCAAAGATAAAGAGGAAAGCTAATCAAACCGAACCAGATCATTAAACGCGTGGATAATATTTTTCGATTTATCCAAGCATCCGGGCCAGCCATGATAAGGCAGGCTGTCGCAAACGTCGGCAATAATGCCCACCAACCAGGAAACACAGCTTCTTTAGTTATGCAAATTAATGCAATGAGCAAGGTTAGTGTACCAAGCAATGACAACTGATCAGCATAACGTTTAGTAAACCGGAAAGTTCTAACTTTCTCAAATATGCTCAAATATGCCAAAAAAGCACCAATCAGCAACTCCCAAAAGCGCATGTGGGGCATATAGAATACGGCATTTGAATCAGCCTCAGCATTCCAAACATTCAAAGAAAAAGAAATGGCAATACCAGAAAGAATAACCAATTTAAGGTTAATATTTTTCTTCCAAGATAACCAGAGAACCAGTGGCCATATGATGTAAAACTGCTCTTCAATTCCCAACGACCATAAATGAAGCAAAGGTTTTAAATCTGCAGTCACATCAAAATATCCATTCTCTAGGAAGGATACAAAATTCGATAGAAATATTGCCCCCCCAAAGATATGTTTATTAAGCCCCTTAAATTCATTTGGAAATAAAAAATGCCATCCGAAAAAGTAACAAAAAACCAAAACAACTATTAGAGATGGAAATATTCTTTTTGCGCGCCGTAAATAAAAATCAAAAAAACTGAATTTTTCATCAATTAAAGATTCAAACAAGATCGTCGAAATCAAAAACCCGGACATTACAAAAAATATATCAACACCGACAAATCCGCCTGGCAAATAATTTGGAAATCCATGAAATATAACGACACATAGGACGGCAACAGCACGTAAACCATCAATATCGGGGCGGTATTTTTTGTGGTGCTCAAGCATCGACTCGGCAATTGGATTTGAATAATTATTCATTGTATAAAAAAAGAACCATATCAAAAAATTCCATAAGCAGTATTTGATTCGACAAAACTTACCAAGATCCAAAAAACAATATAGACAAAATAAAGTATGCGAAATCTCTAAATAATTTCAGAGTAAGTTATTCAATTAAAATACATTGTTAATATTAATTAAAAATATCATCATATCGGTCAAAAATTGAATCCTTTGCGTATATATCGTCAAATAATTTTTTGCAATTTTTAGAGTAATACTTATTTTTGACAGGGTCACACAATTTCAATACGGAGTCACTGAAATCTTCCCATGTGTTGGCCAATTCACCATGTACGCCATGAATAAAGTCGATCCCTTCGACCCCAATATCGGTTGAAATAATTGGCAAAGAACATGCTAAAGAATCGATTATTTTTAATTTAACACCTGAACCAAAAGCCAAAGGCGCAATCAAAGCGCAGGCATTAGATAGCAGCGGTGATAATTCTTCTACACGTCCCAGAAACTTTACTGCTTGACCAAAGGGCTGGCCACACTGTTTGAGTTCGTCTGTTACTCCGCCACCGATGATAGTCAGTGTTGCGACAGGATTGTGTACTAATACTCGTGGAAATACCGATGTTAAAAAGACCTTCAATCCCGCCACATTATGCGGTAAATTCATTGAACCTAAAAATATGAAGTTAGGCTTCTCATCCCAATTTCGCGCCACGATTTCGGTCGCAGGCAAAAAAGGTGGAATGGCTGCAAGGCGCATCTCACCATGACGTTTCTTGAAATAATCGACCTCACTGGAACTGATCAACAGCGAAATATCGCAATCAGCAGTAGCCCTGATCTCTGATTTTTCTATAATATCCGCTTCATATTTAAGGATAAATTTTTTCAAAGGATCAAATTTATCTACTGCAAATCGCAAAGATGAAGGTATATTTTTTTCAAAATTACCAAATACGCCGATCGATTTGAGATCCGAGGCAGCCATACGCATATATCTCAACGAGAATAAGTCATCAAGATAAACAATCTTGCGCGCATCAGAAAATTGCAGATTATTTACATATTGTGCCAGCCGTACAGTATCAAAAATCACCATATCCGGCTTATGCTCGGCTATAAGAGCCTGCATTCTGTCACGGATTTTGCGACTGTAAAAAAAGCACTCTTGAATACTTTTTTTACGCCTCAATAAAGTGTAATTCAATATATTTGAAATTATCACCAGCCGTGATGGTCGCCCAATGGTTTCTACAATATTATCACTTCCAAGGAATTCACCAATCACTGCCACATTGAAATATTTTCCATGCCTTTCCTGTAGGTAGTCGAATATACCGGAAAGTACAACACTTTTACCATTATTACGGGGTGACGGATCAATTGTCGTAAAAAAAAGGACTTTCATCATTTATAATCCTATTGCTGAAAAAACCGGAATGGCCAAGAACCATTCCGGTTTTTTTATATTTAAATTCGAATAAAAATAGTATTTTCTCGAAAGTCGTCCCCGAAAATCTCGCAAAAAACTCAATTTTTAAAATTAATTTTATCAATGGAAAGCCAGAATACTCTTCCAAAAACGATTCACATCAATAATCATCTTCTTCTAAAGCCTTGATATAGTTGAACATATATTCATCATGCTGAGTAAAGTTATGTTCCAATACTTTCTTTGAACGATGCAGGTTTAAAATACCTTGCAGAATCTCATCAAAATAGATATTAGAAAATTTTTCCACCAAATCATCAATATCTTGATAAGAGAATCTTGTATCCTCAACCAACTCTGCCTGACCACACGAGTTTGGTACTAAAGTCAAACATCCAAGACGCTGCAATTCTAATGCAGAAATTCCGTAATGCTCAAATAGCGCGCAATGTAATCCCCATTTGCAGGAGGAAATCACTGATTCCAGTTGTTCACGATTCAGTCCCTGCCTCCATTCCACATAACTCTTGTCTGAAATCAGTTTATTGATATCCGCAGTGTATGCCGCATCGGCGCGACCAACAATCAATAAATTAACGGCTATACCACGCTCTCTTATTTTCTTTACAAATTCAATAGCGAATTCAATCCGCTTGCCAGGCACGACACGCCCTAACACGACCACGGTATCACGGCGTTCCGACCACCAATTTCCAAGTACATCATCGGCAAAGCATTGTTCTGTCTTCGCACCCATATAAGTATAATCCGCCACTATTTCAGGATAATGTCGTCTCACCTGACCCATCGTCCACTTGGAGTTTGCAAGGGCCGGAATTTTCTCAACTTGCTGTTGGTTCCAACCTGAAATGAGACGGCATGACTGTACATATACCATGCGTGCCAGTCTGCGGCTTAACTTGTGTGCTTGTTCCCCAAGATAGGTCAAGCTTTCAGAATCATGAAAAAAAATCGGCACATGAATGAATTGGAAATTTTTCTTCCCACTGACTGTCAATTCTCCATAACTCGAAACAACAAGATCATATTGGGATACGTATGATTTTGCTGCACGTAATGCCAACGCGTATCGCAGCAAGGACACCTTGCGGGATTTAATAAGCGTCTGAAGAAATGGAAATGCCCGAATGACTTTCAAGCGGGTTTCATCAATAGCAATACCAGACCAATCAGATAACGACTTGACATTAAGAGCACCACCACAGTGCACCACATCGACGTCATATCCAGCTCGCATTAACGTATTAATTGCGCGGATAGCGAAGAGTTCCGCGCCGCCGAAACTATATAGATCATTGTGAATCAAAAGACATTTTTTTTTCATTATTTTCAGTTCTTATTTACAAAGCACTTGAACACTTATACTGAGCCAGATCATGAATAAAACACATTAGCAACATATCAACCGGGATTTTTTTTCACATACCCCTGATGTATAAGATAAGAAATAACAAGCCAGTAAAATGGATAAGTAATTGCGGCCTGCCATAATGAGCAAATAAGCAGAAAAGCAATGACAAGCATTCGAAATTCACGCGGCAAATCAATCAGCGGCTTTAAAATAAATAGAAAAATTATAAAATAGAAGAACAGCCCTATATAACCGCCATATAGTACTATATTAAAAAATGGAGTTTGCGCAGAAGACCCCTTGTCAATAATATCGATGGAACGAAATGCACTGCTTAACCAATCCGGATAAATTTGCGATGACGGCCCGGCAAAACCAAATGTACCAGTACCAAAATACGAACCAATTCCCTCATACCAACCAGCAGCATTTGATATAAAGCGGACTACAGAAGAGGGTTCAAGCAATAGCCAATTCGCAAGAAAGTCACCATCAAAAGCAGAAAGCGCAAAATTAAAAAAAATTCCTAGTCTGGAATTTTCTTTAAACATGATAGACGCGGCAACGGCTGCAAATGTGAGGAGCATCAATACATATATAGTAATTTTTGATTTTATGGATTTCCCACCGTGCATTATGAACTGATTCAGCAATATAAGCATGGCAAATATAATCCCGGTGATAGACAGGGTAGCCACCAATAAAACTGCTATTATCGCGAATAAAAAACCTTCACCATCTTTTATTTTATCGGTAGATCTATTCAATAAATACATGATGTACAAACCAAACAAATTCAGTGAAGCATATGAAGGCTCAGAGGAAAAAAATGAGTTAAACCCATAATAATAAAGCGTTCCTCTGGGGAAAAATAGTCCCAACATTGCACGTGTCGGAGATGACGCCAGTAATCCACATATAATTACTAAAAACAACAAAATAACAACCCAACGCATTACCCATAAATTACATAAAGGGATCAACCGCCAGCCAAAAAGGATATAGCTTATCAATACAAATATTTTCAGCGCGGATGCCAGATCAGCAGCATTGCCGAACGCCAGACCAATTGCCGTCATCAATAAAAGTATGGCTGCCACCAGCATTAGTCGAAATGACAATTTTCCATCCTGTAGAAA
Source organism: Janthinobacterium sp. NKUCC08_JDC (assembly GCF_019345575.1). Taxonomy (NCBI): domain Bacteria; kingdom Pseudomonadati; phylum Pseudomonadota; class Betaproteobacteria; order Burkholderiales; family Oxalobacteraceae; genus Janthinobacterium; species Janthinobacterium sp. NKUCC08_JDC. Next base: position 658,838 of record NZ_JAHKQW010000002.1, read on the forward strand.
TACCATCATTGTCAGGGCCATCAATACAATTGGCTGATACTCCCCCATAGGCAATACTTCCAAATTAACAGTCAAAAATCCGAGCAATAACAGGAAAGATAGCAGTAGATCTCTTGGCGCCAGTGGTATTTTTTTAAATATATTATTCATTGATAAATCCAGAATGTTGGTCTTGCCACGTCAATTTCAGTACGCTCAGCTCGTATATTCATATTTCGTTGCACTCTTGTTGCAATAAACGCCATAGAATTGTGCTACGAAATATTATGTGCGGACGCCGCTTAAGTCAGGCACCGATATTTCAGGCTAAATCTGTCACCTTGGAAACCAGTTTTAATTTTCCATAATAAATTCTGGCGCAATCACTATCCCCATTCTCATATTTTAGATAATCAACAGAATTATTGGCACTTATGGCTTCATTTTCAATCCATCACGTGTTCCACGATAAAATGAAGAAAATAATTTTTTCGTAAACAAACGCCATTTCAGAAGGCGTGTAAGGTAAAAATAAGTAAATGCCACTATTTTATGTATTGGCGAAAAATTCTTCTTGATGAAATAAATTCGATTACGATGGCCGTAGTAAATTGAGAATGGGGAAGTTCCCCCGCCTGTACTACTGCTAACTTTATGCCATACCTGGCCTGCCGCCCAATAATAGACTTTATATCCAGCCAAACCTGCACGCCAGACAAAATCAGTATCGTCATGGTAGACAAAATATTTTTCATCCATGATGCCTACAGTATCAAAAACCGAGCGATGAATGAGCATAAAACAAGTCGGCGCGTATTCTGTGTAACCATCCTTATCATACTGGCCGGCGTCTTTCTCTCCTTCGCCAGTATGATTGGTAGTGCCTATCCATCGATTAAAAACACCTCCGGCACACCAGATTTTTCCCGAATCAAAAAAATATATTTTAGGAACAATCATTCTTTCCTGGCGCGCATCAGCCAATGCCAGCATTCCTCCCAACAGACCAGGATTATTAAACTCAATATCATTATTGAGCAATAAAACATATTCACATCCCATTTCCAATGATAAATTAATACCCTGGTTGTTTGCCGCGGCCACACCTACATTCGAGGCATTATGTATCAATGTCACGTTCTTGAAACCGTATTGCTCAATCAATTCTTGTGCTTTCACATAAGAACGATCATCTAGACTATTATCAATAATAAATAACCAATAATCCTGCATCTTTTGCTTTGACAGGCTTTCAAAAAATCCCGGCAATACCGATTCGCTATTGAATAGTACGGTTACCAGTCCGGTATTGACTGTCATTTGTACAAGCCTCGCTGTTTCATCTCGGCAATGCTTGCCTCATAGGCATCTGCCTGCACCGCCTGCTCATTGACCCATTCGGTGAACAACTTGATACCTTGCTCAAAGCCGACCTTTGGTTTGAACCCGAGCAAACGTGTCGATTTTCTTAAGTCGGCATAATTATGTCGGATATCACCTAATCGATAAGCGCCAGTTACCTTGATTGGTACATCGACGCCATAAGCATGCACTAGTGACTGCGCAACCGTCAGCACATCGGTGGCGACGCCAGCACCAATTCCGAATACTTCGCCATCGGCCTCACCCTTTGTTAACGCTAAGGCAGTCGCAGCAACAATATCGGAAATAAAGACGAAGTCACGACTTTCTTTGCCATCTTCAAAAATGTTCAAGCCATTGCCATTCTTGATACGTGTTGAAAAAATGGACAGGATGCCCGTGTAAGGATTACTCAAGGATTGACCAGGGCCGTACACGTTCTGATAACGCAGTGCAGTAGCACCAATGCCCAGTGAGGCACATACCGTCATTACCATCTGTTCCTGATTCTGTTTGGTAATGCCATAGACTGAAGATGGATGAATCTTTGATTCCTCATCAGTTGCCAACAAGCTCAATGGTGCACCGGTATCAGGACACAGCGGTTCAAAGCGGCCGGCCTGCATGTCTTCATCCTTGCGCGCACCTGGATAGACGATACCGAGCGCCTCGGAGCGATATTTCCCTTCCCCGTAGATTGAACGGGATGATGCAACCACGACCTTCTTGACCTGATACTTCCCATTCGCCAAAAGGTCTAACATCAGACCTGTTCCACCAATATTCACGTCAACGTAGCGCTTTATTTCATACATAGACTGGCCGGTGCCGGTCTCAGCGGCAAGATGTACAATGGCATCCTGTCCTGGTAAGACTTCACGCCAGGCCGCTTCATCACAAACACTTCCGACGACAAAACGAACCTGATTTTTGATGCTTTGGTACAAAGGCGAAGATTCAGCCGGGTCAATGCCGTGAATTTGTGGGGACAGGTTATCCAGCACGGTAATCTCATGCCCTAGCTCAATCAGATGAAGAGCCAGATTTGAACCAATAAAGCCTGCACCGCCTGTAATAAGAATATTCATCTTGCTTTCCAAAAAATTATTTAATTATTGTTTCCCAATGCTTATCATCAGCATTATATTTTTTTATCAGTTTAGCCGGGGAACCCGCGACCACAGAAAATGACGGAAAACTTCGCGTTACCACACTATTTGCAGCGACGACGCATCCTTCACCCAAGGTTACTCCACTGCCAATAAACGAATTAGCGCCGATCCAGCATCGATCACCGATAGTAATCGGCCCTTTTGATACCAATTCAGTGTCTAATCTGGACTTCTTGATATCTTCATATCCGTGATCAAAATCTGTCAAAAATACGTTGGGGCCAAACACAACCTCTTCGCCAATATTCATAGTAAAAGCTGCAGTCAGATTAAGATATCGATTTGCAAAAGTTCGCTTGCCGATATTAATCCTGCTACGGTAATCCTGGCTGCCGTAACGTTTTACCGCATACAATATTGCTCCACGCTCAATTCGAACTTCATCGCTGACAAAAATGCGATTGGCACCAAAAACCTGATCTGGTTTCTTTATCCAGGATCTATTACCTATCTTCCCAAAGATCAAAGAATAAATAACACGACTCTTTATTCTTGCTAATATAACTTGAAAGCATGAATAAAAATCAAAAAAGTCCATTCTTTTGAATTTAGAATATTTCCTTGAAAATATATCCAGCACAAAAACTCCATAATATTATTTATTATAAATACCTGCATTTCATCATTTAAAAATAGAACAGGTTGAAGCAAATAACTATCTCAAGAAAATAATATCAACCTCTTTCCCATTGTTTGCGCTCAAAAGAATATCTTTTGATTAACCTTGCGGGATTTCCGGCAACTGTAGAATATTCCGGTACATCTTTTGTAACGACTGCGTAGGCTCCGACTACAGCGCGTCGGCCAATTCGGACATTGGGCAAAATGATCGCTCCATAACCGATCAACACACCTTCGCCTATTTCAACATAATTATTTTCAGCATCAATTCTGTCAGCTATTTTTCCAGAATCTAAGACATCGGTATGCGGATGATTTACATCGACAATTGCCGCGCCGGCAGCGATAGAAACGTTATCGCCAATCAATATATTGCAGCCACACACGATATGAACATTTTGCTCGATATTGACATTATTTCCAATAGTCAACTTAGGAGCGGAATGATCGTTGGCGATGACAACTTCCAGGCGCACGCCTTGGCGGATAACTACTAAATTTCCAATAAAAATTCTATGTGGATTTACAATCAGCAGAGGTTTGTAAATTGCCACCGAACGCCCGGCAGAGCCAAAAATGAATTGATAGAAAAGAAGAAATTTTATTTTTGAACAAATTAAATCAATGCGATTTTTTATTTTATAAAAATTTAATCTATTTATTTTACATTTACTCATAATCCCATTCCATTTCGGCGAAAACATCTTTATTTTCTCTGAATTTTAAGCATTCTTTCGCGCTCTACATTATTTAGTTTTTCAATAATTTCACCTGAAATATTATTTCTTTTCTCATATATTTTCATTAACAATATACTTTGATAATACATCATTTGCAAAACGAAGAACATGCCAGGCTTACCCGCTTTATAAGCCCGCCCAAGTATATAATTCTTCAGGAAATTTTTTGCAAGGTGCAAAAAAAGTCTGAAACTACTAAAATCCGAATGCTCTTGCGCTTGTATATCTGTATATTTGTCTATAGTTGCCAGATAAGACTTGGCAGTATTTGATATGAAATGCCTAACATAATATTTCTTTGCGTCAAGGTAATATATCTGATCTTTCTCCACGGTACTGCGTCCAAAATTATGTATTTTGTTACCGGTAAAATCCAAGGCGTTCTTTTCAAATACACGATTCAAACGATCAGCATAAGCTTCGTGACAGAATTTTCCATAATAGTAATTTTTTCTTGCTATATTAATAATTTTATGTTTGCCGGATGTCACTGCTGCGATTACGGCATTCAGGCTTTCCTCGTCGAGTAACTCATCTGCAAACGCCCAATATATCCAAGGAGTAGCGACCGTATTTTTAATTAGCGCCACCGTATTTTCGTCTTCGACCCAGCCTGGATTTTTATGCAATAAAACTTCGGCGCCATGTCGCTCAGCTATAAGTTTTGTATCATCGGTACTGTAGTTATCTACAACCAAAATACGAGCCCAGCCTGAAAAATTCCGCAGCACCCGTTCAATTCTATTTTCTTCATTATATGTAAAAATTACAAATGTCAATTTATCACAGAACTTCATTTCACTTCCCGTTCATAATTTTTTGCAGACGTATAACATGCACAATAAGGAATGCACCAATAAATATCTGAGATAGAGCAATTGGCACACCGATCGCAAAAGCGTTTTCCGGCCAAAAATACAATGCCAAATAACCGCCGGCCATCGATCCAAGCGCCGCGGCAATATTGCAAAATATGGCTGACTTTGCTGCGTTATTCAGCATTAAATATACTGTCGCGGCACCAATCACTAAATTACCCGCTTCGACCAACACTCCGAAACCGATAGCATTGGCATACTCTATATAATCATTCTTTGTTAAAAATAACAGTAAATACTTTCCAGTCAAAGTCGCACCTATGCCGACAATGAGTGCCAGAATCAGCGCGTTGCGGATATATGTAAGTGTAAATACTCCCTTACTGGCATAAATTTTTGGCAAAAATATCTGTGAATAGACTGAGGAAATTGCCCCCATGCCAGCGCTACCCAAATTGGTCACGACCACATATATTGCGGCAGTCGCCGGCGCCCCCGCCCATACATACATTAATCTGTAACTCTGCAATTGTGCCAAATTGCAAATTGCGCTAACTGAAATGGCATATGAACTTCCGAATACCGTTTTAAAGTCATCGAAGCCTTCATTCAGCCAGTTATACTCCAACCTTTTTAAAGAAAAGAAACCGATAATCAAAAATTCAAGTAAAAAAGCCAGTATCGAAGAATAGAGCAAGGCACCTGATGTCGCGTTTCCATAATTAGCAACCAACATAAATAAACCAAGGCGCGCGCCGCCTTCGAATACCAACATCATGACGACAAATACCTTGAATCCACGATTATTAAGCAATCCACGCGAGGAACTGCAGAGGTAGAAAAGGACCGAGGTGACATAAATTCCAAATATGTCGGTGGCATGTATTTTCCCCAAATACAACAGAGGTAATCCGACAAAAAGGCATAAAATAAGAGCAATGAAACATACTACCTTATTCAATTTCCACAAGGCACCGAATGGTATCACTTTGTCCGACAATGCAAGTTTAGCTTGCATGTAGTAGTCAATCGGCACAAATATGATCGCATTCATCACATATGACAAAGTCACCAGATAAAAATATCTGCCAATCTCCTCCGTGGAAAGGTTATTGGTATAAATCTTTATATAAGCAAAACCAACCGCAATCGATAAAAGTCGCAAACCAATGACAATTCCGTTTTCAATAAGACTCTGCCTCTTGCTACTAAGCATGCTATTCTTCATCGTGATGGCAACTACCATCGACAGCGTTCTTTAAGTAAAAACAAATTCGTTGCAATATCATGTCATTTTCCTTCATCACACGCAGCAGACCATAGCTGTCCGAGCTCTAGCAGGCCCGGCTCATTTGTCGGCAAGAGACGGACAGCCAGCGTCAAAATTACCTTTATAATTTCAACTTGTTTTTCAAACTCGCCAACAAGAAGTCCTTGTCGAGCTGATGTTCGCGCATCAAGTATTCATAACTTCCGCACTTTTCGGAAAAGCGATCCTGCATACCACAACGGATCACGCGCGGTTTTGCACCTGTGGATTCGCTGACTATTTCGGCGACCAGCCCACCAATGCCGCCGACATTGCTATGCTCTTCAAGCACTACCAGATTTTCAGCGGTGGCGGCGAGTGCCAGCAGTTGCTGATGATTAAGCGGTTTGATACCAGGCATGCTCCACACAGCACAGTCATCAAGTTCTTGCGCTAGCTTCATAGCGGTTTGCACCATTGAACCGGTGGCTAGCAACACGGTCGACAAATTACCGCCAATACGTACAGGCAACAGATCGCCCATTAACGCTGTCGGAGGGCACTCGTGCGTTATGCCAACATCGGATTTGCCAATCCTGATGTACGTGGGCGCAGTAAATTCAAGTGCATGGTCCATCACGTATGCCATCTCGTATGCGTCCGATGGCGACAGAATCTGAATGTTGGGAATAGGACGCAGCATGGCGATGTCTTCGGTTGACTGATGGCTGCTACCCAAGCTGCTATAAACGACACCGGCGCCATCACCAATAAACACGACGGGCAAATTTTCATAACATACATCCATCTTGATCTGCTCAAGCACACGTACCGGCACGAAGGCGCTCAGCCCATAGACAATGGGCTTAAAACCGGCTTTTGCCAGCCCCGCTGCCACACCGACCATGTTTTGTTCGGCGATGCCGGCATTGATGAATTGTGCCGGGCAGCGCTGACGGAATTCGTCAAATAACGCGTAGCCGTGGTCACCTGTCAGCAACAGAATTTTCGAGTCTGCCATAGCGGCATCGACAATCGCTTTTGAAAATGCTGATCTCATTTAAATTGCTCCAACTCGGCCATCGCGGCGCCAAATGTGTCTTCGGTAAGGCGGGTGTAATGCCAGATATTTTGATTTTCCATGAAGGACACGCCTTTGCCCTTGACGGTCTTGGCGATAATCGCTTTCGGTACGCCATTTTTACTTGCTTTCAATTGCATCAAAGCATTATCGAGCGCCGCTTCATCGTGACCGTCTACGGTAACTGACTCAAACCCGAATGCTTCGAATTTAGTATGCAGGGAACCAAGCTCCATCACTTCAGATGTTGTCCCCATTGCCTGGAAACCATTTTCATCGACGATCACGATCAGATTATCGAGAGCCCAGTGCTTGGCAAACAGCATCGCTTCCCACATCGGACCTTCATTCATTTCGCCGTCGCCAACAACTGCGTAGCAGTACTGGTCGGTCTTTCCCAGCTTTGCTGCGAGAGCCATACCGGTACTAACCGATAGGCCATGGCCCAGGGAGCCCGATGTTACTTCACAACCTGGCACGTGCGCGTCTGACAAACCTTTTAGGCGAGATCCATCGCTAAAATAATTGTCCAAGTCGCTTCTAGGCAACCAACCTTTTTCGTGCAGGCAGGCATACTGCGCCATCACGCCATGCCCTTTGCTGAGCACCATGTAGTCACGTTGTGCCGCATGTGGGTCGTTGCCGGGATAACGTAAATGATTGCGATAAAGTACCGCCATGATCTCGATGATGGAGAAGGCGCAGCCGATATGTACAGTCGATCCGGCATATGCCATCTGCAGCACAGTAGCGCGAAGTTGAGATGAGTTAAATTCAGACATCATGAATTTCCGGATTAAGCACGACTGGAAGAAGACCGCATAATCGTCCAGTCGACGGTTTTACGTATGGCCGAGGATAAATCGGTATGAACGAACAGCTTCAAATCGCGACGTGCCTTATCGATATCAGGCACATAACGTTGTGCCGGTACGCCAGGTAGGGCCGCAATACTGACAGAAACGCGTTCTTCGCCAAGCACCACGCTCGACACGGCCGCCGCCAACTGGCGAATCGATAATGCTTGGTCGGAACCCAGGTTATAGGCTTGGCCAGCGGCGCCGTCGATGAGTATAGTCAGCAGCCAGATCACCATATCGGCGGTATACAGATACGAGCGATAGGCTGTCCCGTCGCCACCAACCTTGATTTCTTTACCAGCCATGGCGTCACGAATGAAATTGCCAGCTGCAAAATGGGCATCCAGCGGAAGGTAAGGGCCAAGCAATGCAAATACCCTGGCGACGCGAGTCTCCAGCTGGTGCTCAGCTGCAGCACATTGCACCAGCCATTCGGATACCCGCTTGCCCTGGCCATAAGCAGTGCCAGGTTGCAAGATATCCGGCGCGCCCACGTAACTTTCCGGGATATGCGTCAAGTCGTCTGGCTGCCGGCCATACACGGCGCCCGAGCTGGTCAGTAGGTATCGACGCGCCTTGCATCTGACTGCCAGATCCAGCGTTTGCTTGGTACCGTTGACAATATCGTCAAATACCTTTTGCGGTTTGCTACTGGCGTGGGTGACATCCGTCGCAGCGTGCAACACTATATCGACAGGCTCATTGAAAAAGCCGAGATCCGTAACATCGCCCTGTACCAGCTGCAGCGAAGGATAGCATGCCAAGTGTGGTGCCTTGGCCGAGAATGCAGCCGGGTTCCTGGTCAGGATCAACAAGCTAAGCCCAAGTTGAAAGTACTTGTCCGCCCACAACAACGTTTCCAGCAACCAGCAGCCGATAAAGCCTGTGCCACCGGTAATGAAAATACGCTGTCCGCTCAACCCCCGCCACACGGCGGGAGAGGTATGCTTCTGGATCAGGAGCAAATCGTCCGTCGCAATACCAGGGGCGTAAGTACGGCTCTCAGATGGTTCTTGAGACATCAACTGGCTTGATTAAAAGTTTACGCCAAAGAACTCTTCAATCTTGCTGATCGAGAAGTCCATCATTTCCTTGGTCAAGCCAGGGAAGACGCCAATCCACAGGGTATCGTGCATGATGCGGTCCGTATTTGTCAGCTCGCCAGAAACACGGTAGTTGCGGCCAATCATGTAAGGTTGGCGTGTCAGATTGCCAGCGAACAGCAGGCGTGTGCCAATCTTGTTTTGATCGAGGAACGTCAACAGGTTGACCCGGTCCACATTAGCCTCAGGGCGCAGGGTAATCGGGAAACCGAACCACGATGGATCCGAGTTCGGTGTCGCCTCTGGCAAGATCAGGAATTCCTCGCAGCTTTTCAGACCGTCCTTCATGTAGGCGAAGTTGTCCTTGCGCGCCTGAACGAAGCCAGCCGCGCGATCCATCTGCGCCAGACCGCAAGCGGCCTGCATGTCGGTGATTTTCAGGTTGTAGCCCAGGTGGCTGTACGTGTACTTATGATCGTAGCCTTCCGGCAGGGTACCCAGCTTGCAGCAGAAACGCTGGCCGCAGGTGTTGTCCTTGCCCGGCGCGCAATAGCAATCGCGGCCCCAGTCGCGAAACGATTCGGCAATCGCTTTCAGTTCCGGATTATTGGTAAACACCGCGCCGCCTTCGCCCATCGTGATGTGATGCGCAGGGTAGAAACTCATGGTACCGATATCGCCGAAGGTGCCGCACATCTGGCCGTTGTAGGTGGCGCCCAGGGCGTCACAGCAATCTTCCACCAGCCACAGATTGTATTTTTTGCAGAGCGCGACGATGACTTCCAGATTGAACGGATTGCCCAGGGTATGGGCCAGCATGATGGCCTTGGTTTTATCGGTAATGGCCGCCTCGATCTTGCTGGCGTCGATATTGTAGGTGCCCAGCTCGACGTCGACGAAGACAGGTACGGCGCCAAATTGCAGGATCGGATTGACGGTAGTCGGAAAACCGGCCGCCACACCGATGACTTCGTCACCCGGCTGAATGGCGCGCGCGCCCAGTTTTGGCGATGTCAGCGCCGAAAAGGCCACCAGGTTGGCCGACGAACCGGAGTTGACGGTGATCAGGAATTCGACGCCAATGAACTTGGCCAGGCGCTTTTCGAATTCATCGTTGAAGCGACCGGTGGTCAGCCAGGCGTCCAGCGACGCTTCGACCATCAGGCCCATCTCAGGGGCGCCAACGACTTTACCGGCCGGTGGAATCACCGTCACGCCAGGTTCGAATGGCTTCGGCACGCTGGCCAGTGCGCCGTATTGCGCCACCAGAGCAGCGATCTGTTCGCGGATTTGTTGTTGGGTCAGTTGTTCACTCATGATGCAGCCTTCAATTTATTAGGTAATTAATTAGGTATTTTGATAGGTGGCGATTTGCGCCAGCGTCATTGCACGCATGTCGGCCCCTTGGTCGCACGCCTTATGCCACTCGACGATCTTGGCGATGGTCTGGCCGATGTCCCAGCGCGGATGCCAGCCCAGCTGGCCGCGCGCCTTGGAGCAATCAAGCTTCAGATAGGTCGCTTCGTGTGGATGATCCTGGCCATCGAGCGACCAGGAGGCGCCAGCGCCCCACTCTTGCGTCATGCGCTCGATAATCCACTCGACGGGTTTCGCATCGGTGTCGTGTGGACCGAAATTCCAGCCTTCGGCATGCACGGTGCCTTCCGTATACAACTTTTCCGCCAAGGTCAGATAGCCGCTCAGCGGTTCGAGCACGTGCTGCCATGGACGGATGGCGTGGGGGTTGCGGATCAGCACCGGCTCGCCAGCGCCAATGGCGCGCAGCATGTCGGGAATCAATCGATCCAGCGCCCAGTCGCCACCACCGATGACGTTGCCGGCGCGAGCGCTGCCCAGGGCCACGCCGTGCTCGGCGTATTTGTCCGTATGGAAGAAGGAACTGCGATAGCCGGCTGTCACCAGTTCGGCGCAGCCCTTGCTGTTACTGTAGGGATCGTAACCACCCATCGCCTCATTTTCGCGGTAGCCCCACGGCCATTCGCGGTTTTCGTAGCACTTGTCGCTGGTGACGTTGACCACTGCGCGCACGCCAGGCGTGGCACGCACGGCCTCGAGCAGATTGACCACACCCATTACGTTGGTGGAATACGTTTCCACTGGATTCACGTACGAGTAGCGCACCAGCGGCTGTGCCGCCATGTGAATGACGATATCCGGGCTGGCTGAGGCCATGGCGCGCTTGATGGCGTCGCCATCACGCACGTCGCCGATGACCGATTGCATGCCGTGCGCGACATTGGCCACTTCAAACAGGCTGGGCGTGGTAGGCGCTTCCAGTGCGTAACCGGTCACGTCGGCGCCAAGCTGCTGCAGCCACAGGCTCAGCCAGCCACCCTTGAAGCCGGTATGACCAGTGAGGAAGACGCGCTTCCCTTGCCAAAATTCCATGTTCATCAGGAAACCTTCCAAGGAGCCTTACCCGACTGCCACAGCTCTTCCAGATGCACTTTGTCGCGCAAGGTATCCATCGGTTGCCAGAAGCCGCGGTGGAAAAAAGAATCCAGCTGACCTTCGGCCGCAAGACGCTCCAGCGGCTGCTTCTCCCATGTCGTGCTGTCGTCAGCGATGTAATCGATGACCTTCGGCGAAAGCACAAAATAGCCGCCGTTGATCCATGCCCCATCGCCTTGCGGTTTTTCCTGGAAGCTATTGATTTTCTGCCCATCGAGGATTAACGCGCCGAAGCGACCAGGGGGCTGGGTCGCGGTCAACGTTGCCATTTTGCCGTGCGCCTTGTGGAAAGCAATCGACTCAGTGATATTGACATCGCTAACGCCATCGCCGTAGGTGAAGCAAAACGCCTCTTCCCCTTTCAGGTACTGCCTGACACGCTTCAGGCGGCCACCAGTCATGGTCTCGTCGCCGGTATCGACCAGCGTGACCTTCCAAGGTTCAGCATTGCGCGCATGCACTTCCATCTGATTATTCTGCATATCGAACGTTACGTCCGAGGTATGCAAAAAATAGTTGGCGAAATATTCTTTGATGACATAGCCCTTGTAGCCGCAACAAATAATGAAATCATTAACGCCATGCGCCGAATATGTCTTCATGATATGCCACAGAATCGGCTTGCCACCAATTTCCACCATCGGCTTTGGTTTGGTGGAAGTTTCTTCACTAATACGTGTACCCAAACCACCGGCGAGAATGACTGCTTTCATTTTTTCACCAAAAATATATTTTAAAAACAAGAAAAATCTTTAAATCAGATTCAGACAATAAAATTCATATGAATGGAAAATTATTTTTACCAAACTTTGGATAACTTTACCCAACGCTCTCTCGATTTCTCACTTCTCCGTGAAAAACGATAAAATTCACGCATAAAAATAAAAAATACAGAAAAAACAAAGCCAACAATCACAGCACCCAGCATGATAAAAATTCTTCTCGGCTTTGATTTTTTCTCTGCTGGAACAGCCTTATCCAGTATCTGAATATTTGAAGATTCTTTCGCCTCGTCGATCTTGGCCAACTCATACTGTTTCGAAAGCAATTCAAAAATCGTCTCGTTATACTTAACATCGCGCAATCCACGAATATATTCCACTCCAATGTCTGGCAATTTCGATGTCGACACAAGTGCATCTCCATTCCTGCTTTCTGGACCTCGCTTTAATTTTTCAACTTGGCCCTGTAGCCCTTGAATTTCCTGTTGCAGGCGAATAACTTCCGGATTATTATTAGTTGCAAAACTTCGCATGGATCCAAGTTGCACCTCTTTCGCAGCAATCGTGCCCTCAAGCTGTGCCACATTGGAAATAATTCCTCTTACCTGACCTTCAAGCTGAATAATTCCGGTATCTTTTTGAATATTACGCAAAGCAATCTCAGATTCAGCAAGATCATTTTTTGCCTTCACCAACTGCTTTTCAAAGAACAAGCGCCGTTGTGAAGCATCTGTAATTGCCAGGTTCTGCGTCAATGCGGATAATTCGGCAACATATGAATTTGCTAATTCTGCGGAAAATTTTGCATCAGTATCTTCGACCGCAATCGAAATAATTCCTGACTTTGCGCTCGAAATATCAACTATTCCTGCAAGCTTCTTCCGGGCGTCATCGAAGGTATCCACCTCAAACTTCTTCTTCAAATCAAATTTATTAATCAGATTATCAGCCACAGTCCGGCTTTCCAACATGCCGACATAAAGATCGTTCGGATTTTTCAATCCGGCGATACCTCCAGCGGCACCAGCCAGACCTCCCAGCTGTCCCAACATTGCTGCCATACCTGCCCCTTGTTGCTGTTGCGGAGGCAGAATGGCAGACTTCGACAAAAATTTCGGACTGATGATGAAAAATGCCGCCGCTACCCCAACTAACAGGCAAAACAGGGGGGTAAGAAATAGCAATTTCTTATTTTCACCAAGTAGCACAAGAAAATCCAGGATATGAATTTCATTATCTTCCTTAATCGCAAGCACGTTCTCTTTTATTTCCACCATTTGCTCAGACATCATTTTCTTTCACGTAACAGTCTATTTTAAAGCCAGAACATAATTTTGATTTAATCAAATCGTAACAATATGGCTACGCATTCATTGCGACAAGTTATTAAAAGTCAAAATTAACGGCAAATGAAATATGATATTTTCAATCAGTCTTTCAATACCTTCAAACCAGCGGCACCCAAACCAAACTGATAGAAAATTGCTGTCCAGTCTTTCACGCTCTGCATGAAAGTGCTGCGATCGATTTTCTCTGGCACGACCACAGTATCGCCTGGATTGAGCGCATTACCGCCAATGCCACCGAACCAGCCGCTGGCTTGACTACTAGCGGCTGTACCATCGGCACGAATCACATATATTTCAGACTTGTCCGCATTGGATGTAACACCACCAGCCTGCCTCACATAATCGTTTACCGTACGTTGTGGACGGTAAACGAAGGCGTTTTGCTGGAAGACGGAACCCAGCACATCGACAGTGCCGGGACGGCGCGGAATCAGAATGGAATCGCCGTCCTGCAGCGGCAGATCGGGAAGGTTTTTGACCTGCGTGTCGACACCTGGCAAATCGAGAACAATGCGGCCCTCAGCCTTGATACTGCGCAGTTTTTGTGCGATACGGCGCTGCTGCTCGACTTCGGCCACAGCCTTCGCCGCGTTATCCTTATCGTTGCTGGCTGCCATGCGCTGGGTGGCATTCGACTCCATGTCGCGCTCAAAACGGTCAGCTACCTGGTCCAATTTGATTTGCTGTGCACGGCGTACAGATTCACGGTTCAATTGTGTTGCGTAAAGGTAGCCGTTTTCATTGGCGCCGCCGACACGGGTGATCAGCTCGCGCAAGGTTTCACCTTTTTTCAACAGGAAAATACCGCTCTGCTTTGCTTCGCCAGCCACGCGCACGTATTCATTCTGGATTTGCGCCTGGACCGGTACGGCGCCTGGGGCAAACACGCGCAGAATATCGGTAGGCTTGACGGCAATGCCGGCCAACTGACTGCCGGACACACCTTTGTCGGCTACCAGTTCCAGCACGGTTTTATATTGATTATCGATGTTTTTTTCGACCACGATCTGCTTGGTTTCAGCCGCCGAATCGAAGCCGCCGGCCCAGCTCAGTACATCGGCCAGTGTCGCGGTACCTTTCAACTCGAAAATGGCCGCTTGCTTCACGTTGCCGGTCAAGGCCACCAGCGGACCCACCTCAGGAATATAGATCACGTCGCCGTCGCGCAAGGTGACGTCGCGGCTCTTGTCACCGCTGACCAGCATGTCATACAGGTCGAAGGTGCTGACGGTATCCTTGCCACGCTTGAGCTGGATATTGCGCATGCTGCCGGTGGCGTCCGGACCGCCCGAAGTAAACAGGGCGTTGAGCAGGGTGCTCATGGAATTCAAGGTATACGTGCCAGGACGGACAGCATGGCCGACCACGTACACTTGCACGGCGCGCGTTTGCGCAATGCTCGCCGTCAGGTCGAAATTGGTGTAGATCTTGCCAATGGCTTTCTTCAGGTAACCCTGCAAGTCCTTGTACTGCACGCCGCTGACCTTGATGGAGCCAACGCGCGGGATGAAAATCGCGCCGCTGCGGTCAACCGTGGCGCTGACGTCGATGTCAACCATGCCCCAGCCGCGTACCTGCAGCTCGTCACCCGTGCCGATCACGTATTCCTGGTTCACCTGGACACCATCGAGCGGTGCGAAGGTGGACGGCACATCACTGAACAGATCCTTGCCGAAGATGCTCAGTTTTTTGCCTGTCACGCCATCGACATACTCTTCGAAAGCACCGGCCTTGGTACCTGTCGCAGCCTGCTTGCTGAGATTATTGGCAGCCAGCGCTTTCTCCTGGCGCGGATCACTGCGGCCGCTACGGATACTCGGCAAGGTACCTGCACCCGACTCGCTTGCCTGTGCGCGAGACAGGTTCGAGCGCGACATGTCAGCCATGTCCATGTCCTGCCCTGCGGCGTAGGCAGAACTTGCGCCCAACAGGCAAGCCGAGAAAATGAGATGTTTCACGAAAGGCGGGGAAGTACGAAATTGCTTTTTCATGCTGGTCTTTGTCTGGATGAATGTTGTATGAGTAAAGGGAGCGCCATGCGCTTAATACTTGCCCTGCCAGGTCACGCTGATTTCTTTCGGTCCGGGATTGATCGACAGGCCCGATTTGCTCTGGTCGCGCTGCGCGTGCCACAGCCAGCTGCCCATGGCGTAGCCCAGGATGCCGCCGGCGACCGTGTCGGAGACCCAGTGCTTGCGGCCAAACACGCGGCCGGCGGAACCGACGGCGGCCACGCTGTACAGCCATGGCGCATCATATTCCTTGGCAAACGGCGTCACGGCGGCGAAACCGATCGCGGCATGCGCGGAAGGGAATGAGGAGTTCGAGCGGGAATTGCCGCTGCCGACGCGGCTCCACGTTCCGAGGTCTTCCTCTGGACGGGCGCGGCCAAACGCATATTTGCCGGCCACCGCCAAACCCGTTGCCGCGGCAACCGATTGCAGGGAAATGAGTCCCGTATTTTGCATGCGCTCATCGCCCAGGGCGAAGGCGGCGGCAGCGGCGCCCACTGCCGCATAGGGCATGGCCTTGCCCAGCTTGTCCCAGTTGCGGTAAACCTTGGAATCTTCATGTTTCTTGACAAAACGGTCGACCGGTTTGTCGGCCAGCGCGGAAGCCACCACCACACCGCCGACCACCGCCGTCGCCTTGAGCCATTCAGGGGCGCTAGGCGTAGCAGATGCGGATTGCTCCAGGCGCGCGCGCATGGCGGGCCATGGGCTGACAAACGGCCGGTCCGGCGGATTGACGGCAGGCAGATGCTGTTCGTCCGGGCGCTCGGCAAAGTTGCCCAGGCCATCGTAGCTGTGCATGTCGGCGCGCGGGCGCTCGAGCATGTCGTACAGGTCGCCCGGCGAGGCCACCATCTGCCCCACGTCGCGCGTCCATGGCGCAATGGCAAAACCGGCCGTCGATTGCGTGTCCATCGGCAACATGCTGTTCAGCGGCACGGACATGAAGATGCCACGGTCCTGGTACGGCTTCGATGGCGTGCCGGGGCTGGTGATGTCGTTGCCGTTCGTATGCGTGTACCAGGCGCCGACTTCGATGCCGGACTGGAAGCGGCGCTTGAATTCCATGCGCACGCCCGTGTCTTTTGCCAGGAAGCGGCCGGCACGCGCCGTCACGGTAATGTCGTGCGGCAAGCGGTAATGCAGGGAACCGATCGCCGTCACCGTCTTGTAGTCGCGCGAATCGAGCAAACCCTTGTAGCCTCGCTGTTGCAAGGCATCGACGGCCGCGTCGGCCGCCCAGCGGCTATCCTTCGGCAGGTACAGCACCTGGCCGCCCACGCCGCGGAACATGTCTTCATACAGGCCGGCCGACATGCGGGTATACACGCGCTCGGCAGGATTGTTGTATTTATTCAGCAAGACGCGGCTCAGCGAGAAACGCCCGCCGCGCAGATATTCCGCGATATCGGTACGCACGTGCGGCAAGTTGCTGTTCGATGGCTGCTTGACGCCCGATACCGTTTCCAGCAACTGCAGGCTGGCGGCGCTGTTCAGGTACAGGCCGTCACCGAGGCGGCGGTCGTAGTTGGCCACGGCCGAAATCGAATAGCGGAAAGCGCCGCTCGGGTCATTGAAGAAGAAGCCCACCTTGGGAGCGACCTTGAAGCGGTTCGCCTCCCGGTCCAGCGATTTGATTTGCACCACGTCGCCATCGACGCCGACGCCGACGGCCAGCTTGCCATCATCGCTCAGGACGTTGGCGGCCCTGGCGGGAGCCGGTGCGGCGGCAAGCGCGGGAGCTGCGGCAAGTACCGGCACGGGCGCAGGTGCTGGTGCTGGTGCAGTTGCAGGCGCGGCGGCAACGACGGGCGCCGGCTTGTCGAGGAATTCCTGCAGCCAGCCTTGCTGATCGTCCCGGATGACATCGCTTTTCTCCGGATAGCGCAGCAGCACGACGTCGAGGAAGGCCTTGCGGTCGATCTTGCCTGCCAAATAGTCGGTCAGTTTTGGCAAATCAAAGAATTCGTAGGTGGCGATTGGCTGGTCCAGCTTGGTATACGTGATGCGCAAGGTCGTCACGCCCTTCGGCGTAAAGGCGACAGCCGTGCGCGCGGCGCGGCCAACGGCGCGGCCCATGTTCGAAATCCGGCTGTTCGTCAGGCTCAGGCTCAGGACATTGCCCTCTTGCTCGACACGGATATTTTTATAGTCCTGTTTTACCAGAGCATTGACCAGGTCGGCGCCATACACGGGGTCGCGGTGCCATTCTTCCTTGCTCGGCAGCGGTGGCGGATTCTTGTCATCGACGAAATACGCCGGTTCGTACACCTTGGGGACAAACTCGCGTTCGCCAAATGGAATGCTGACAAAGGCGTTCACGCTGAACTGGTCGCGGCTGCGTGCCGCTTGCAGGGCAAGCCAGCCCCAGCGGTATTCCAGGCCCACGGAAGCGCCTTTACGGCGCTTGCCGGCGTCCGTTTCGCTGGCGCGGAAGTCGCGCACATAATTCGTTGTATCGTATTCCGCCACCACCGACCAGCGCGGCAGCGCAGTCGGCGTCCAGCGCGCGCCGGCAAACACGCCGTCCGGGCGTTTATGGGCATAGCCCAGGCTCGCTTCGATATTCTTGCTGGCGCCAAATGTCTTGGTGGCAACTACATATTGGCCCTTGAACAACTCGGTACCAAACAGATCCGTCATGCCGACGGCAACGGACGGCATCCACTCCGTTTCCGTCCACAGGCGCAATTTACCGTCGACGACTTTATCCTTGTAGCGGCCATAGCCACTGCCATATTCGCCGGGCACATTGGTAAAGCCAGGAATGCCCGTGATCGACACATAGCGCCCCGTCATTTGCAGGAAAGGCAGGATATTCGCCGTCGCCCACAACTGGCCATACGGGCTGTCATAGCTGTAGCCGACGCTGAAGGTGCCGTCCGTTTCCACCACGGCGCTGGGCATATTGATGTAGCCGGATTGACCACCATGATTCGGGGTCGCGGCCATCACCGAAGGCGCGCCAAGCACCAGACAGCCACACCAGGTATATTTGATTGATTTTCTGAGTACGCTTAACAAATCCGGCTACCTAAAAGATCCTGCACCTGGAATTCCTGACAATATATTCAGAAAATCAATGAGCTTGGGGAAACGTGAATGAAACGAAAAAAGGCCAACCGACGGGCATCTTGCAATGCCACGCATCAGTTCGCCACTAAAACTGGGCACTCCCGGGCAATTGATCGTTGCTTAACCATGCCTCAGGAATGTATGTCGCAGAATTTTAACATTGTTTTCTTGTAGCAAATGCTTAACTTGTTTCCCTTGCGCCACACCTATCCATACAGCGAAAACGCCGCCCACGGCCCTGCATCACGCTTGAACTGTCACTTCAAACTGCCAAACACTTTGCCGATAATCTTGCTGCCATAGGCGAGCGGATTGCTGCGGATGGCTTTTTCTTCCTCGCCGATCATCAGGTACAGGCCGTCAAGCGCACGGTCCGTGACATAGCCTTCCACCGTCGATTGCTGCTGCGGCACCAGTCCCGTCTTGCCGATCTGGCTCATGGTGCTGTTGTACTTGCTGGCCAGGCCGGAACGGTCGGTCACGGATTTCACGATGGGCAGGAATTTGACGGCCAGGGGCGCCGAGGTCTTCTGGCGGAAGAAATCCGTGACGGAGGTATCGCCACCGGACAGGATATTTTTCGCATCGCTCACGCTCATCGACTTGACCGCATCGAGCAGCAAGGGCTTGGCCATGGGCACGGCCGACTCGGCGGCACGGTTCATCGACACCACCAGCTCGTCCAGCTGCTGGCCGCGGCCCGTCATTTTCAGCAAGGGCTTGGCTTGCTCGAGAATGCCGGGCAGCTTGATTTTGACCTTGTCGTTGTTCAGGAAACCATTCTCGACACCCAGTTTCGATACGGCGGCGGCGGAACCGGCTTCCAGCGCCGCTTTCAAGCCATTGCTGGCATCCTGGTTGCTGAGGGCATCGAGGGGGCCGGCGGCACCTGCGCCGGACGACAGCAGCGCCAGCGCAAACAGCATGGCGGCCGGACGGCCAGGGAAAGGGTTCAGGCGCATGGTTTTCCTTTTCTAGAGAATATACAGACCACCTTCTTCTGGAACCTTAGCACATCAAAACTGCAAATACCGCAGCAATTTTGTGCGTCTGGGGGAAACAAGGGGTGCCACAGATGGCGAAGGGAAAGGACTATACAGCACCTGCTGTTGTATCCGCGCACGCTAACGCGGGCGGCAAGGCTCAGCCTGCTATCGCCGCCAGCTGTTCGCGCACCCGCGCCAGATCCGTCTCGCGCATGCGCGCCGCCGTCTGGCGCAAGGATTTTTCCGCGCCGGCCACGCCGGCCGCCACGGCCATCGACAGCCAGATATACGCCTGCTGCAAATCGAGCGGACCGCCCTGGCCGCTGGCCGCCATCAAGCCCAGATTCATCTGCGCCCGCGCATGGCCCTGGCGCGCAGCCAGCGCATACCAGTCCCAGGCGGCGGCATAATCCTGCGGCACGTCCTGGCCATTGTCATGGCGCAGCCCCAGCGCGAACTGGGCCAGGCTGTGGCCCTGCGCGGCGGCGCGGCAGTAACAGGCGCAAGCCTGCTGACTGTCGGGCGCCGGGCCATCGTCGCGGTCGTGCAAGACGCCCTGCATGTATTGCGCCGGCGCGTAATCTTGATCCGCGGCGCGCCGGTACCACTCCAGCGCCAGCGCCAGATCCTGCGGCACGCCCTGGCCATGTTCGTAACGCAGGCCCAGGTCGAACTGCGCCCGTACATGCCCCTGGTCGGCCGCCTTGCGGTACCAGAAGATGGCTTCCTGCGCATCGGCGGGCATGCCCTGACCATGCTCGTACAACAGTCCCAGCTGATACTGGGCGGCGGGAAAACCCTGCTCTGCCGCCTGACGGTAGAACGCTTGCGCCTGCGCGTAATCGTGGGCGCCGTGTTCATGATGCAGGCCCAGGTTGTGCTGTGCCGCCGCATGGCCCAGTCCCGCCGCCTTGACATACCATTCCAGCGCCGCCTGCTTATCGCAGGGCACGCCCTGGCCATTGTCGTAGATCAGGCCCAGGTTGAACTGCGAACTGGCGTGGCCCTGCTCGGCCGCGCGCCGGTACCAGGCGATCGCCTGCCGGCTGTCCTGCGGCAGCACGTCGCCATTTTCATAGCGCAGCGCCAGGTTGAACTGGGCCGGCGCATAGCCCTGTTCTGCCGCCTTGCGCATCCAGGCCGTCGCCTGCTGGCGATCCTGGCGCACGCCCTGGCCATTGTCGTAACGCAGGCCCAGGTTGAACTGCGCGCGCGCATAGCCCTGTTCGGCCGCCTTGCGGTACCAGGCGATCGCTTGCACGAAGTCCTGCGGCACACCCTTGCCATTGTCATACATCATGCCCAGATTGTTTTGCGCACCGGCGTCGCCCTGTTCCGCCGCGCGGCTGAACCACAGCATGGCTTGTCCGCTGTCTTGCGCGAGTCCCTGGCCCTTGGCGTACAGCCAGCCCAGGTTGTACTGCGCCGCCGCGTAACCCTGCTCGGCCGCCTGCTGGTACCAGTGCGCCGCCTGCGCAAAATCCTGCGGCACGCCCTGGCCCTTCTGGCACATCACGCCCAGGTTGTATTGCGCATGCTCGAGTCCCTGCGCGGCAGCCAGGCCATACCAGTGCAGCGCCTGCGCATAGCTTTGCTCGATGCCCTGGCCATTGAAATACATGAAGCCCAGGCTGTGCTGGGCGTTTGCATTGCCCTTCTCGGCCAGACCTTTCAGACGCAGATAATCAGCTGTGTAATGAGCAGCTGTGGAATGAGCGGCCGTGGAGCGGGGATCGGCAAGCGACACGATCAAGCCTCGATGGTCAGCGTCTGGGACGGCGCGGGGGCGGCATCGGCGATCAGACGGTTCTGCTCCTGCAGCACGCCGATGAAGCTGCCCAGCGAAATGGGCCGATGGTACAAGTAGCCCTGCATCGTGGTACAGCCCTTGTCCTGCAGGTAGCGCGCCTGCCCTTCCGTCTCCACGCCCTCGGCGATCAGGTGCAGGCCCAGGCCGCGCGCGATCGAGATGATGGCCAGGATGACGGGATAGTGTCCGTGCTCGTCGTGGATTTCCTTCACAAACGACTGGTCGATCTTGATCGTGTGGATGGGGAAGCGGTGCAGGTACGACAGCGAGGAGTAGCCAGTGCCGAAATCATCGATGGCCACCGACACGCCCAGCTGGCACAGCTTGTTCAACTGCTCGATCGCATACTGCGGGTTGCGGATGCAGATGTTTTCCGTGATCTCCACTTCGATCTTTTCCGGCGCGATGCCATAGCGCGTCAGCGCGCCGCGCATCTTCTCGAAGAAGTCGCCCCGGTCCAGGTATTGCGGCGACAAATTGAGCGACAGGCGCACGGCGTCGCCGCCGGCCGCGTTCCACTGCACCAGGTCGCGGCACAGCGCGCCCAGCATCCAGTCAGAGATCGGCAGCATCAAGCCGTTTTCCTCGGCAAACGGCAAAAATTCGCCGGCCGTCAGCAAGCCCCGTTGCGGATGGTTCCAGCGCATCAGGCCTTCTGCGCCGACGATGCGGCCCGTCATCACGTCCACCTGCGGCTGGTAATACATCTCCAGCTGGTTCAGCTCCAGCGCCTTGCGCAGACTCTGCTCGAGCGCGATCTTCTGGTGCGACACGTCGAGCATGGACTCGTGATAAAAACTGTGGCCGTTCTTGCCCAGCGCCTTGACCTGGTACATGGCGATGTCGGCATGGCGCAGCAGTTCATCGATGGTCTCGCCGTCGCCCGGATAGATGGCGATGCCGATCGAGGCCGAGATATGCACCTGGTTGCCATCGAGGTCGAAGGGCTGGTGCAGGCATTCGAGGAATTTGTCGGCGATCAGGCGCGCATCCTGGCGGTCCCGCAGTTCCGGCAGCACGATGGTAAATTCATCGCCGCCCTGGCGCGCCAGCGTATCGCCGCGGCGCAGACAATCCTTCAGGCGCAGCGCCACCTGCTGCAGCAATTCGTCACCCTTCACGTGGCCCAGGGTATCGTTGACCAGCTTGAAGCGGTCCAGGTCGATGAACATCACGGCCAGTTCCGTCAGCTTGCGCCGCGCCTGGATCACGGCCAGCCCCAGGCGGTCCTTGAACAGCATGCGGTTCGGCAGGTCCGTCAGGATATCGTGATAGGCCTGGTAGGAGATGACTTCCTCGGCGCGCTTGCGGTCGGTGATGTCGCGCGCCACGCCGTAGGTGCCGAAGTATTCCTGCTTTTTCGCTTCCTGATCGTGGCTGTGCATGCCGATCGAATTGAGCGGAATCGTCATCAAGGTGTTGTTGAAGGTGCGGTCGCTGCCAGTGCCGCTATGGCACTTCAGGCGCAGTTCCACATTGCGCGAGGCGCGTTCGTCGAGGCGGCGCTCATTGAAAGCATAGCGCGCCCGCTCCTGGTCCTCATCATGCACGAGGATGGAATAATGGCTGCCGATCAGCTCTTCGCGGCTAAAGCCCAGCAACTGGTGCACCCTGTCGTTGATGAAGGTGATGCGGCCTTCGTGGTTCAGCGTATAGATGATGTCGGGCGAGCTGTCGACCAGGTAGCGGTACATCTTTTCCGAGTTTTCCAGCTGCAGCGCGATGCGCTCGTTCTCCAGCGCCAGCTTGCGCTTTTGCAGCGCGTTCTCCACCGTCTTAAGCAGCTCTTCGCGGCTGTAAGGCTTGCGCAGATAATCGTAGGCGCCGCGTTTCAGGGCGCCGATGGCCGCTTCGATGCCGACGTCGCCGCTCATGACGATCACGTCGCCCTCGATGCCGCGCCGGTTGATGTGGTCCATGATTTCATGGCCGCTCATGTCGGGCAGGCGCAAGTCGAGCAGGATCAGGTCGAAGCGCAGTTTCGACAACTGCGCCAGCGCCTCGCTGCCGCAGGTGGCCGTGTGCAGCTGGTAGCCGCGGTCCTTCAGCAATTCGTGGAGGGAGGCGAGCAAACGGGGCTCGTCGTCGACCAGCAGGATGCGCGGGCTGTTTTCCAGGTCAAACGGAATGGCGGAGGAGTTCATGGACGTTACGAAGACAAGGCGGTATTGCCGGGCGCGGGCAGCGCGGCTGCGGCGCTCGCCGGCAAGGGAATGGGCAGTAGAATTTCAAACGAGGTGCCGGACTTGCTGCTGCGGCAGCCGATCACGCCATGCAGGCGCGTGACCAGGTCATGCACGATGGACAGGCCAAGGCCGTGATGCGCGCCTTCCTTGCTGCTGCGCACAGGCGAGAACAGATTGGCCAGCACTTCGGGCGCCAGGCCGGCGCCATTGTCGCTGACACACAGTTCCAGGTACAGGCGGCGGTCGCGGTTGACGTGGCCACGGTTCGCCACTTCGATGCGCCCGCCATCGGGCAAGGCTTCGACGGCGTTTTTCAGCAGATTAAGCAGGATTTGCTTGAGCATGTCGGCATCGGCTTCCACCTCGCATGGCGCGTCCTGCATGCGCGTGACCACCTCTATCTTCGGCGGCAGGAAGTCGGTGGCGCGGAACAGGCGCAGCACATCGTCGACGACGCGCGCGCAATCGGTCACGCCATTGGCCTCCGCCGGCTGCAGATCGGCCAGGCCGCCGATCAACTGGCCGACCCGGTCGATTTCCTCATTGAGGATCGCCATTTCGCCGGACACCGGTTCCTGCTTCTCGAGCTTGTGATCGAGCACGCTCAGGTAGTTCTTGATGATGGACAGCGGGTTGTTCACTTCATGCACGACGCGGCGCGACGCGGCGCGGTATTCCTCGGCCACATGATCGAGCTGGCGCCGCGCCAGGCCGCGCGCGCTGATGGCCGTTTCCAGCGCCGTGGCGGCCTGGTTGGCATACGCGCGCAGGAAACCTTCGCGCTTCTGGCAAGCGGGAATCTGCCATGCCGCCACGCCGCCAATGAGCACGCCCAGGCTGCGCTGCCCCGACGCCAAAGGCACGCAGACCAGGCTGTCGGTACCGAGAATGCGGAACAGCTGCTCCTCGACGATGCCCAACGCCGGCATGTCGCGTTTCAGGAACGCCAGCTGGCACTCGATCGCCGAGGCGGCCAAAGGTCCGCCCTTGGCCAGCGGGATCGAGAAGCCGGCCAGGCGCTGCTGATGTTCGCCCGCCGCCACGCCGACGAGCGCATGGCCGGTGGCGTTTTGCAGCAGGATGACGGCGGTGTCGAAATCGAACAGGATACGCGCCGAGCGTGTGATGGCTTCGAGCAGGCTGCTCTCGCCCTGCTGCCGGGCGAAGGTCTGCCCCACTTCGGACACCAGCACCATGTTGCGTACTTCGTCGGACAGGCGCCGCTGCACCGGATCGCCGGATGGCGGCGCATACGCGGGCGGCGTGGCGATATCGTCCGCGCCGGCCAGGTCGATGCCCAGATGCTGCGCGGCCTGCTCCACTTGGCGCGCGACGCTGCCGGCCAGCTCGTCCAGTGTCTCGACGTCCAGCGCGCACAGGCTTGCCGCCTGCGTGATGGACTCGGCCTCGTCCGCATCGTCGGCATGGCAGCACAACAGGTGCGCCAGACGCACGATGCGGATCAGGGGATGGCTCGCTTCCAGGCGCGCCAGCGGTTCATGGTGATACAGCACGCTGTCGGCCAGGAAGGAATCGAGATGCCAGCGCTCGATCAGCCAGGCGCCCGCTTCCGCATGCGTGATCTGCAAGGTGCGCTGCTCCACCGCGCACAGGGCGGCATCGTCGCGCGCCGTGAAATTGAAGGCGTATTCCTTCGGCGCCGTGGCCAGCAAGGCCAGTCGGCCCACGTTGTGCAGCAAGCCGGCCAGATACGCTTCCTCGGCGTGCGGATAGGCCATGGCCTTGGCCAGCGCGCGCGCCATGACGGCGGCCGACAGCGAGCTCTTCCAGAAGGCGCGCAAATCCGTGCTGCCGGAATGGGGAAAGCTGTTGAAGGTCTGGAAGACGGATTCGCTGATGACCAGGGTCTTGATCATGTCCGTGCCGAGCGAGACGAGCGATTGCTCCAGGCTGACGACCTTGCTCTGGCGATGGTAGGCCGAACTGTTGGCCACGCCGAGTATCTTGCTGGTCATGCCCGCATCCTTGGCGATCAGGGCGGCCAGCTCCGGCATGCCGGCATCGTCGGCCTGCAGGTGGGCGATCAGCTTGAGGAGGATCTGCGGCATGGCCGGCAGGCGGGCAATCAGCAGGCGATTGCGTATATCTTGATCAGATTGATGCATCGTATCAGGCATTGCCGGTTCGAAAAGGATGAGCGCTCAGCAGCGAAGCGCGGCCACGTTCAGAGGAATCCTCCACTCCTGTAAGCAAAAAATGTGTTGCCTGAGAGGATGCCGGGAAAGCAGTCATCTTATCATAAGCGCCGGATATTACTTGCAATATAGAAAATTAAGTTGAAATAAATCCAGCGTTCTACAGTGGAAACTTATGCCTTGAAGGAACCCAGCAAACGGTGGCGGAAGCGCCGCGATATCAGCCACAGGGCCAGCGCCAGCCCCGTAAACGCCAGCTGGCCCGACGCCAGCCACAGCACGGAACCGGACAGCAGCGGCGAGATCACGCCAGCCACCACGGCGCCCAGCAAGGTGCTGGCAAACGACTGGCACGAGGCCACCGTGCCTCGGATATGCGGGAACAGGTCAAGCGCCAGCAGGGTCGCGCCCGGCCCCACCAGCGACATGCCGAAGGTGTAGAAGAACAGGGGCAGCACCGACCAGGGCAACGATGGCGGCAGGAACAGGTGATACACGACATTGACGCTGGCGGCACACAGCAGGAAGGCAAAGCCGATGCCGATCTGGCGCGCGAACGTGACCTTGCCGGCAATGCGGTTGGCCGCCGCGGCGCCCATGAAAATCCCGCTCACGCAGGGAATGAACAGCCAGGCGAATTGCGATGGTCCCAGGCCCAGCTGCTTGGGCAGCATTTCCGGCGCGGCCGTGATGAACAGGAACAGGCCCGCGAAATTGAGGGCGACGATGCCCGCCTTGATGTGGAACAGGGGCGAGCGCAGGATCTGGCCATAGCTCGACGCGAGGAAACGCGGATTGAACGGCTGGCGCTTGGCCAAAGGCAGGGTTTCGGGCAAGCGCCAGTAGCAGAACGCCAGCAGCACCACCGTGTAAAAGGCGAGGAACAGGAAGATCGAGCGCCAGTCGAACCAGATGACGATCCAGCCGCCGAGAATCGGCGCCACGGCCGGCGCGATGGAAAAGATCATCGTCACCAGCGACAGCAGCCGCGCCGCCGCCGCATCGGCATACAGGTCGCGGATGATGGCGCGGCTGATCACCACGCCGGCGCCGGCCGAGACGCCCTGCATGATGCGGAAGAACCACAGATAGTGCACCGTATGCGCCGAAGCGCAACCCAGCGAGCCGATGGCGAACATCAGCAGGGACACGAGAATGACGTTGCGCCGGCCAAAGGTGTCCGAGATCGCGCCATGCCACAGCACCATGCCGGCAAAGGCCAGCATGTAGAACGTCAGCGACTGCTGCACTTCCAGCGGCGACGCCTGCAGCGAACCCTGGATCGCGCCAAACGCGGGCAGATACGTATCGATCGACAGGGGGCCCAGCATCGACAGCCCGGCCAGCATCATCGCCAGCGCACCGCGGCTCAGCGGCGCCATGTGGCTCGGCGTGGGAGGCGGAACGGGGGTAACCGGGTCTGGCGGCACATCGGCCGGTGGGGTGGGAAACATGGCGGATCCAAAGTGGCGCGCGGACCTGCATTGGTCCGCGCGCGGGGTTACTGCGGGTGTCTTGCGATGAATGCTTACTGCTGTGGCTTCGGTTTCGCTTCTTCGCGGCGGTTGTAACCTGCGACCATGTCAAAGCGGAACAAACGGCATTCCAGCGCACCGTTGAAGAATGGCGTCTTGCGCGCTTCTTTCAGGCGCAGCAGCTTGGGCAAGCCCAGGTCGGCCGTGAACAGGAACACGGTCCAGCCGGCGAAACGCTGCTTCAGGGTCGTGCCCATGGCCGAGTAGAAGGACGTCGACAGTTCATCTTCCGGGATGGTGCTGTCGCCGCGCACGCCGATACGCTCGCCGTACGGCGGGTTGGTCAGCATGATGCCCGGCACGTCGCTTGGCGGCTTGACTTCCTGCGCCTCAATCTGTTTCAAGGGCACGTCGAAGCGCACGCCGGCGCAACGCAGGTTGTGGCGCGTCATGGCGACCATGTCGCCCGAGATATCGCTGCCGAAAATCGTCGGTTCGGCCGGCAACGGATTGACCTTGATAGCGTTTTTCATGGCATTCCATGGCGCCGGATCGAAGTCGTGGAAGTTTTCAAACGCGAACTGGCGCGACGCGCCCGGTGGTATCCCCTGCAGCATCTGCGCCGCTTCGGCCAGGATGGTGCCGGAACCGCACATCGGGTCGAACAGCACCATGCCAGGCTTCCAGCCCGACACGCGCAGCAGGCCGGCGGCCAGGTTTTCGCGCAGCGGCGCGTCGCCCGTCTCTTCGCGCCAGCCGCGCTTGAACAGGGCTTCGCCCGAGGTGTCGAGGTAGACGGTAAACGTGTGCGCGTCAAGGAAGCCGACGATGCGCATGTCCGGCGTCTTGGTGTTGACCGATGGACGCTCGTTGAACTGGTCGCGGAAGCGGTCGCAGATCGCATCCTTGATTTTCAATGTCGTGAATTCCAGGCTGCGCAGCGGCGATTTGACGGCCGTGACATCGACGCGGATCGTGTGGTGCACGCCGAACCAGTCTTCCCAGGATTGCGCCAGGGTCAGGTCATAGATGTCGTTTTCCGTCTTGTAGCCGGAATGGGCCATGCGCATCAGCACGCGCGAAGCGATGCGCGAATGCAGGTTGATGCGGTAGGAATCGAGCAGGTCGCCCGAGCAGTGTACGCCGCCCGGTACCTGGTTATGGACCTTCATGGTCGCACTATCCTGGGCGATCTCGCCCAGTTCCTCGGCCAGCGCCGCTTCCATGCCGCGCGGGCATGGGCAAAAATATGAAGCCATGGTGTACCTTTTATCCGTTGTAGTGAACACCCGCAGGCACCTGCTGCGCGGTACGGCGCTCGCCCGGCGATGCTCGCCGTACCTTCGTACGGCTGCGCTTCTCGGACAAGCGGCGATCCGCTCGCGACGGTGCCTGCGGGTATCGTTACTTTTACTGCATTAAAAAAACCACTTTGTTAACACTGCTTTTAACTTGCTACCTCGCCAGCCGACATGTGCCGCTGACTGTGCTGGTCGGATTACGCGCGGCCTTGCCCCGCTAATCCGACCTACATCCTCAGACCATGAGGCAAAACCGCGCCTGTCCCGTAGGTCGGCTTAGCCCGCCAGGGCGTAAGCCGACATGCGCTGCCGACTGAGCTTGTCGGATTACGCGCGGGGCGCTAATCCGACCTACATCCCTATCTATTTTGCGTCCAGCGCCCGCTCGACGAAATCGAGGCGGTCCTGGCCCCAGTACCCTTCGCCATCGACGATGTACCACGGCGAGCCGAAGACGGAAGCGGCGGTGGCTGCCTCCGTATTGGCGTCGTATTCCGCCTGCACGCTTGCCGTTTCCGACGTTTTCAGCAACTGGCGGCCATCGAAACCGGCATCAACGGCGATCTGCACCAGCGTCTCTTCGTCGCCGATGTTGCGCTCTTCGGCCCACAGGCCGCGCATGATGGCGTGCGCCAGGTTCAGCGATGCCTCCACGCCGTGCGCCAGGCGCGTGGCGATGATCAGCTTGGCCGACGCTTCCGGCGACACGGGGAAGAACTTCGGCTGCAAGGTCAATGGCACTTGCAAAAAGGCCGACCAGCGCGCCAGTTCGGCCAGGCGGTAGGCCTGGCGCTGCGGCGCGCGCTTGGCCAGCGGCAGGCCGCCCGAGACGCTGAAGACCTTGCCCAGGTCGAAGGGACGCACGTCGATCTGTGCGCCCGTCTTCGCGGCGATGGCCATCAGGCGCGCGTGGCCCAAATAGGTCCATGGCGAGTGGGGGGCGAAGAAATACTGCACGACTTTGTCCTGACTTGCACTCATCTCGACTCCCTTAGAAAGGCTTGACCACGACCAGCACGACGACGGCCAGCAGCATCACCACCGGCACTTCATTAAACCAGCGGAACCAGGTGTGGCTGCGCTTGTTGAGACCTTTTTCAAACTTGCGCAGGATAGAACCGCAGGCGTGGTGATAGCCGAGCAGCAGCACCACGAACGTCAGCTTGGCGTGCATCCAGCCCGGCATCTTCATGCGGCCTTCGCCCCCGCCGTACAGCATCCACATCAGGGCCAACCCCAGCACCATCGCCGGCAGCGCCAGCAGGGACATGAAGCGGTACAGCTTGCGCGCCATCAGCAGCAGGCGCTCGGTGGCCACCGTTTCCGTCTCCATCGCCAGATTCACGAAGATGCGCGGCAAATAAAACAGGCCGGCGAACCAGGACATGACGAAGATAATGTGGAAGGCTTTGGTCCAGAGAAAGAGCATGGGGTTCCCAGTGTCGGAGGTGGAGAAAAACAGAGCACGGGCCGCCTTGTGGGCAGCCCGCGAGGAGACTACTTGCGGATTTCGCCGTGGCCGAATACCACGTACTTGAGCGAGGTCAAACCTTCCAGGCCCACCGGACCGCGTGCGTGCAGCTTGTCGTTCGAGATGCCGATTTCGGCGCCCAGGCCATACTCAAAACCGTCGGCGAAACGCGTCGACGCGTTCACCATCACCGAGGCGGAATCGACTTCGCGCAGGAAGCGCAGCGCATCGCTGTAGTCTTCCGTGATGATCGATTCCGTGTGCTTCGATGAATACTGGTTGATGTGGTCCATCGCCTCATCGATGCCGTCGACTACCTTCACCGACAGGATGGCCGCCAGGTATTCGGTGGACCAGTCTTCCTCCGTGGCCTGTACCAGGTGCGGATAAGCGGCGGCGGCCAGGATCGCATGGCTTTCCGGATCGGCGCGCAGTTCCACCTGCTTGGTCAGGTACAGTTCGGCCAGTTGCGGCAGCACGGTGGCGGCGATGGCGCGCGACACCAACAGGGTTTCCATGGTGTTGCAGGTGCCGTAGCGGTGGCATTTCGCGTTGAAGCCAATATCGATCGCCTTCCTGATGTCGGCCTTGGCGTCGATGTAGACGTGGCAGATGCCGTCGAGGTGCTTGATCATCGGTACCGTAGCTTCTTCCATCAGGCGCGCGATCAGGCCCTTGCCGCCGCGCGGC
The DNA here is from genome assembly GCF_019345575.1 of Janthinobacterium sp. NKUCC08_JDC. Classification (NCBI taxonomy): domain Bacteria; kingdom Pseudomonadati; phylum Pseudomonadota; class Betaproteobacteria; order Burkholderiales; family Oxalobacteraceae; genus Janthinobacterium; species Janthinobacterium sp. NKUCC08_JDC. The sequence continues at coordinate 689,468 of NZ_JAHKQW010000002.1, forward strand.
ACGATGACGTCCACGTACTGCGGCATGGTGATCAAGGCGCCGACGGCGACGCGGTCCGTGGTGTCGATGACTTGCACCGCATCGGCCGGCAAGCCTGCTCCCTGCAAGCCTTCGGCCACCAGCTTGGCCAGCGCGCGGTTGCAGTGGATCGCTTCCGAGCCGCCGCGCAAGATCGTCGCGTTGCCGCTCTTGATGCACAGGCCGGCCGCGTCCACCGTCACGTTCGGACGCGCTTCATAGATGATGCCGATGACGCCCAGCGGCACGCGCATCTGGCCCACCTGGATGCCCGTCGGGCGGAATTTCATGTTCGAGATTTCACCGATCGGATCGGCCAGCGAGACGATCTGCGTCAAGCCTTCGACCATGGTGGCAATCGCCGCATCGGACAGGGTCAGGCGGTCGAGCATGGCCGGCGCCAGGCCGGCGGCAGCGGCCGCATCGAGGTCGCGCTGGTTGGCGGCGCGCAGCAGATCGGCATCGCGCACGATGGCGGCGGCGATCAGGCTCAAGGCGCGGTTGCGCGTGGCGCTGTCGGCACGCGCCATGGCGCGCGAAGCGGCGCGCGCGCGCGTGCCCACGTCCTGCATATATTCTGTGATGTCCATGCTCGTATCCATAAAAGTTAACCTCGGGCGATCTTCAGGCCCAGCTGCAGCATGGCGTCCCAGGCATCGCCCGCGTAGCCCTTGGCGCGCAAGCCCTTGATCATCTTGTCCACCTGCGCCGCCTGCTGCAGCGCCGCTTCCAGCACGGGCAGCGAAATGCGCCGCAGGGCCGGTTCCATCATCCGCTCGCGCGGACCCCAGATGCGGTATTCCTTCAGCAGCGCGCCCAATGGACGCCCTTGCGCCATGCCGGCCTTCAATTTTAACAGCGTGCGGATTTCCTCGGAGACGGCCCACAAGACCAGCGGCAGCGCCTCGCCCTCGCCTTTCAAGCCTTCGAGCATGCGCACCAGGCGCGCCGGGTCGCCGGCCAGCATGGCTTCGGACAGCTTGAAGACATCGTAGCGGGCCACGTTCAGCACCGCGTCCTGCACTTGTTCGTACGTCAGCTTGCCAGCGGCATGCAGCAAGCCCAGTTTCTGGATTTCCTGGTGCGCCGCCAGCAAGTTGCCTTCCACCCGCTCGGCGATGAAGTCGATGCTGGCGCGTTCGGCGCTTTGTCCCTGCGCGGCCAGGCGCTGCGATATCCATGCCGGCAACTGCGCCCGTTCCACATTCGGAATGTCGATATACACGGCCGCCTGCTGCAGGCTGGCGACCCAGGCCGCCTTCTGCGTGGCCCAGTCCAGCTTGGGCAAGGTGATCAGGGTGAGATTATCGGGACTCAGGTTTTTGGCGTAGCTTTGCAGCGCCGCGCCGCCATCCTTGCCCGGCTTGCCGGTGGGGATGCGCAGCTCGATCAGTTTTTTATCGCCGAACAGCGACAGCTCCTGATTCGCCGCCAGCAGTTCGCCCCACTTGAAGCTGCGCTCCACCGTCAGCACGTCGCGCTCGGAATACCCTTGCGCGCGCGCCGCGCGGCGGATCTTGTCGGCCGCTTCCAGCGCCAGCAGGTGTTCGTCGCTGGTGATCACATACAGCTGCGCCAGCGGCTTGGCCACATGCCCATCGAGCGCGTCTATCCGCAATTGCATGGCGTCCCCGTTACTGCTGCGGGGCTGCCGGCGCGACCGGCGTCACGGGCGCCACTGGCGCCACCGACATGGCCGGCAGCACCGGCTTGATGGCGGCCAGGCGGCGCATGATCTGCTGCACCAGGTCGTTGCGCATGTCGCGGTACAGCGCCGCTTCCTCGGTTTCCTTGGCCAGCACCTGCCTGTCGTCGAAGGTGATAGGACGCACCAGGCTGATGGTCGTCGGTGCCAGCAACTGGTTGCCGGCCTTGTCCAATACGCGGAAATTGATCGCATAGCCAAGTTGGTACTCTTGCACGCGACCGCTCGTATTCAGGGACAGAATGGTCTTGGTACGATTCCTCTCCGGATCGCTGAGCACCTCAAGGACGGCGTCGGCGCCATCCTTGGTATTGACCACCTCCGTGCTGCCAATGGCGCGGATATAGCGCTTCAGGCCGATCGCCAGCGGCGACGAATCAGGCAAGCCGATGTACATCGTCGCGAACGGCAGCATGAAACTGCCGTTCGAACCGCGCAAGTGAAAGCCGCAGGCCGACAGCAGGACAGTCAGGCCCAGCGCCAGCACGGCGCGGCGGCCCAACAGCGATACTTGAGAGGAAGTCGTCATGATTACACCACGATGCTGATTAACTTGCCTGGCACGACGATGATCTTCTTCGGCGTGGTCTCGACGTACTTCTGCACACTTTCGCACGCCAGCGCAGCCGCTTCGATGCTGGCCTTGTCCGCATCCTTGGCCACCGTGATCGAGCCGCGCAGCTTGCCGTTCACCTGGATCATCATCTCGATCTCGGACTGTTCCAATGCGGCCGGGTCGACCTGCGGCCATGCCACGTTCAACAGATCGCCGTGCACGCCGGCGTAACCCAATTCCTGCCACAGCACATGGGTGATGTGCGGCGCGACAGGGTTAAGCAGGCGCAGGAAGATGGAGAAGCCTTCGGCGATCAGCGCCTTCGACTGCGCGCTGTCATCGAGCTTGGCCGATTCCAGGGTATTGAGCATCTTCATGCAGGCCGACACCACGGTGTTGTACTGGATGCGCTTCAAGTCGTAATCGGCTTGCTGCAGCAGCTTGTGCAATTCGCGGCGCAGGTTTTTCTGCGCGTCGCCCGTGGCCGGTGCGGCACCGCCAGCCAGTGCGGCCTGGATCGTTGCCGACTGCGCGTAACCGAAGTTCCACACGCGGCGCAGGAAGCGGTTCGCGCCTTCGACGCCGCTGCCCGACCATTCCAGCGTCTGTTCCGGCGGCGAGGCGAACATGGTGAACAGGCGGGCCGTGTCGGCGCCGTACTGCTCGATCTGCGCTTGCGGGTCGATACCGTTGTTCTTCGACTTCGACATTTTTTCCGTGCCGCCGATTTCCACCGGCTGGCCGTCGGCCACCAGGACGGCGCTTTGCGGACGACCCTTGTCATCGAGCGACAGGCGCACGTCGTCCGGGTTGAACCAAGTGGTCTTGCCCGCCGCGTCCTTGCGGAAGTAGGTTTCGTTGAGCACCATGCCCTGCGTCAGCAGGTTGACGAATGGCTCGTCGAACTTGACCAGGCCGAAGTCGCGCATGATCTTGGTCCAGAAGCGCGCGTACAGCAAGTGCATGACGGCGTGTTCGATGCCGCCGATGTACTGGTCCATCGGCATCCAGTAATCGTTGCGCGCGTCGACCATGGCGTCGTTCGAGCCTGGCGAGGTATAGCGCATGTAGTACCACGACGAATCAACGAAGGTATCCATGGTGTCCGTCTCGCGGCGCGCCGGCTTGCCGCACTGCGGGCAGTCGCACTGCAAAAAGGCTTCATATTTGTTCAGCGGATTGCCCGTGCCGTCCGGCACGCAGTCTTCCGGCAGCACCACCGGCAGATCTTTTTCCGGCACCGGTACCACGCCGCAATCGGCGCAATGGATCATCGGGATCGGCGTGCCCCAGTAGCGCTGGCGCGAAATGCCCCAGTCGCGCAGGCGGAACGTGGTTTTCTTTTCACCCAGGCCCAGCTCCGCCAGGTCGGCCGCCACCGCATCGACGGCGGAAGCGAAATGCAAGCCGTCGTATTTGCCGGAAGCGACGCAGACGCCGTCCTTGCTGCCATACGATTCCTGCCAGGCGTCCGTCGAAAATTCCTGGCCCTTGACTTCGATCACTTGCTTGATTGGCAGATTGTATTTCTTGGCAAAGCCGAAATCGCGCTCGTCGTGCGCCGGCACGCCCATCACGGCGCCATCGCCGTAGGTGATCAGGACGTAGTTGCCGACCCAGACTTCCACTTGCGCGCCCGTCAACGGATGGGTGACGAACAGGCCGGTCGGCATGCCCTTCTTCTCCATCGTTGCCATGTCCGCTTCGATCACGGAACCGAGCTTGCATTCGGCGTTGAAGGCCGCCAGCGCGGGATTGCTTTGCGCGGCGTGGATGGCCAGCGGGTGCTCGGCGGCCACGGCGCAGAAGGTCACGCCCATGACGGTGTCAGGACGCGTGGTAAACACATACAGCTTGCCGTCGCCGATCAGGGCGCCTTCGGCATCCGCGATTGTGTGCGGGAAGGCGAAGCGCACGCCCGTCGACTTGCCGATCCAGTTGGTCTGCATGATGCGCACGCGCTCGGGCCAGCCCGGCAGCTTGTCATCCACATAGGCCAGCAATTCTTCCGCGTAATCGGTGATGCGCGCGTAGTACATGGGGATTTCGCGCTTTTCGATCAGCGCGCCCGAACGCCAGCCCTTGCCATCGACCACTTGTTCGTTGGCCAGCACGGTCTGGTCGATCGGGTCCCAGTTCACGGTACCGGTCTTCTTGTAGATGATGCCTTTTTCCAGCATCTTGAGGAACATCCACTGGTTCCATTTGTAGTATTCAGGCTTGCAGGCGGTCATTTCGCGCGACCAGTCGATGGCCAGGCCCATCGATTCCATCTGCTGCTTCATGTGGGCAATGTTCGAGTACGTCCATTGCGCGGGCGGTACGTTGTTGGCCATGGCCGCGTTTTCCGCCGGCATGCCGAACGCATCCCAGCCCATCGGCATGAGCACGTTGTAGCCGTTCATGCGCAGGTAGCGGTACATCACGTCATTGATCGTATAGTTGCGCACGTGACCCATGTGCAGCTTGCCCGAAGGGTAAGGCAGCATCGAGCAGGCAAAATACTTGCCTTTTGGGAAACGCGGGTCGTGTTCGACGGCTTTATAGGCGTCGATCGCCTTCCAGTGCGATTGGGCGGCTTGTTCGACGTCGGCGGGACTATATTTGTCTTGCATAATGGATGTGCGACCAGCGTGGCCCGGCCAATAGTGGATATGAACCGAGCATTATACTGGTTGTCGCCGCCCGATAGCGCGGCGCGCTGGCGGCCCGGGCGCGCATATTTTGGCCGGCGCACAATTATGCTGTGTAAGATATACGCAATCTTGTTCTTTGCATCAAAGCCGGCCATGATCGTCTACCAGGAATATCCGCCCATCCCCGCCCTGCGGCCCTGGCTGGACTGCGTCTGGACGTGCCGCGTGCAGACGGGCGCCACGCCCTTCACGCACCAGGTCTTGCCCGACAATTGCATCGACATCCTGTGCCAGGACCAGCAGGACGCCAGCTTTGCCGTCGGCATGATGACGGCGCCGATTGCCGTCGTCAGCCAGGGCCTCGTGCAGACGGTGGCGGCCCGCTTCAAACCGGGCGCGGCGGCACGCTTCTTCCAGCTGCCCTTGTGTGAACTCAACGATGGCCGCACGGGATTGCAGCAGCTGTGGGGCCGCGAGCTGGCGGCGCGCCTCGGTGACGCGCTATGGAGCGAGCCTTTGAGCAACGTGCAACGAGTTTCCATTTTGCAAGAATATCTGCTGCTGCGCTTGCGCACCGCGCCGCCACGGCGCCAGGCTGGCGCGGCCGACCACGCGATCGCGGCCATCGAGGCGGCATCGGGGCAAGTGCGCGTGGATGGGCTGGCGCGGCAGCTGGGCGTGTCGCGCCAGCACCTGGCGCTGCAATTTCGCCAGCAAGTGGGTATCAGCCCGAAGCTGTTTGCCCGCATCTGCCGCTTTCGCGCGGCCAGCGCTGGCATGCGAAGCCTGGCCGGACAACAGGATTGGGCGCAAGTGGCCTTGCAATATGGCTATTTCGACCAGTCGCACCTGATCCACGACTTCCAGGATTTCGCCCGCAGTTCGCCCGAGGCGTGGCTGACGGGCCGGCGCACTTGAATACCTTCCATTTTTACAATCACACGCCGCGCGCCGGTGGCATGATGACCGTATTCTTCATTCATCAGGAGCAGAACATGATCAAAGGTTTACGCACCGTCACCTATCCCGTCCCCGACCTGGACAAGGCCAAGGCCTGGTACAGCCAGGTATTCGGCACGGCGCCGTATTTCGACCAGCCCTTCTATGTCGGCTTCAATATCGGCGGCTTCGAGCTGGGCTTGCTGCCGGACGGCCAGCCTGGCACGCAGGGCAGCGTGACGTACTGGGGCGTGGACGGCATCGAGCAGGAAGTCGAGCGCATCGTGGCACTGGGCGGCAGCCTGCACCACCCGCTCACGGACGTGGGCGACGGCATCCGCACGGTGGAATTGCTCGACCCGTTCGGCAACCAGATCGGCCTGATCGACAATCCCCATTTCGATACCGCCAAGGTCGCCTAAGCCGCCTCGTCCTGCAACCATCGCCGGAACTGCTGCAAGGCCGGTTTTTCATGCGCCGCCTCGGGCGTGATCAGGTAATACGCGCGCTGGCCGCGCAGTGGGCGCTCGCATGCGATGCGCAGCTCGCCGCGCGCCAGTTCCGCTTCGACCAGCATGCGTGGCAGCAAGACCACGCCCTGCCCCTGCACGGCCGCCATGGCCAGCATGGAAAACAGCTCATAGCGGGCGCCGTAGCGCGCCAGTTCCCCATCGACCTGCATGGCGTCAAACCACTGGCGCCAGGCGCCCGGGCGCGTACTTTGCTGCAACAAGGTCAATTCCAATAAATCCTGCGGCTGCCAGGCGCTGCGCGCGGCCAGCAGACGCGGGCTGGCGACGGGCACGATTTCTTCATGCATGAGCAAGGTGGCACGCGTGCCGGGCCAGCGCGCCAGCTGCTCGGGCGTGCCCGCGTACAGGGCGCCATCGTATTCCGTATCGGCAAACATGAACGGTTTCGTATAGGCATCGATGTGCACGACGATGTCCGGGTGCAAGCCCGCCAGTGAAGCCAGCCGCGGCATCAGCCAGCGCGTGGCAAACGTGGGGACCGAGGCCAGCTGCAAGGCGCCGCCACCACCCTGGCGCGCCATGGTGTCGAGCGTATCGCGCTCGAGGCCATCGAGACGCGCCGCGATCTGCCGCGCATACCCGGCGCCGGCGCTGGTCAGCAGCACACCGTGGCGCGTGCGCTGGAACAGTTGCACGCCAAGAAAGCTTTCCAAGGAGGATATCTGGCGCGACACGGCGCTTTGCGTCAGCGACAGTTCGCGCGCCGCATGCGTGTAGCTCTGGTGCCGCGCCGCCGCCTCGAAACAGTTCAGCGCTTGCAGCATGGGGATTTTGCGTGACATGGGAGTATCCGGCCGGTGAAAGGCTCCTAGTATGCCGCAAGATATGCGCAACACGCATGTCTGAGTGCGAAAAAATCGTTTGCGCAAGGCTAGGCAAAAACCTACCATGAGCCATATTCAATCTTGCGCCGATCACCGGCGCTCACCTGCGAGGCCTGTGATGAGCAAAACCGTATTCGACTGGAATTCCCCCCTGCTGCTGGAAGAACAACTGACGGGCGATGAACGCGCCGTGCTGGAAGCGGCCCGCGACTATTGCCAGGGCAGCCTGGTGCCACGCGTACTCGAATCGTTCCGCCATGGCCGCACGGACGCGGCCATCTTCCGCGAAATGGGCGAGCTGGGCTTGCTGGGCACCACCATTCCCGAAGAATACGGCGGCGCCGGCCTGAACTATGTTTGCTACGGCCTGGCCGCACGCGAAGTCGAGCGCGTCGATTCGGGCTACCGTTCGATGATGAGCGTGCAATCGTCCTTGGTGATGGTGCCGATCAACGCCTTCGGCAACGAAGAAACCAAACAGAAATATCTGCCGAAACTGGCGACGGGCGAATACATCGGCTGCTTCGGCCTGACGGAACCGAACCACGGCTCCGACCCTGGCAGCATGGTCACGCGCGCCCGTAAAGTGCCGGGCGGCTACAGCCTGTCGGGCGCAAAGATGTGGATCACCAATAGCCCGATCGCCGACGTGTTCGTCGTCTGGGCCAAGGACGATGAAGGCGCGATCCGCGGATTCGTGCTGGAAAAAGGCTGGAAAGGCTTGTCGGCGCCGGAAATCCACGGCAAGGTCGGCTTGCGCACCAGCATCACCGGCGAAATCGTCATGGATGAAGTGTTCTGCCCTGAAGAAAACGCCTTCCCCGACGTGCGCGGCCTGAAAGGCCCGTTCACTTGCCTGAACAGCGCCCGCTACGGCATCGCCTGGGGCGCGCTGGGTGCGGCCGAAGACTGCTACCTGAAAGCACGCCAGTACACAATGGACCGCCAGCAATTCGGCCGCCCATTGGCCGCGAACCAGCTGGTGCAAAAGAAACTGGCCGACATGCTGACGGAAATCACCATGGGCTTGCAAGGCTGCTTGCGCCTGGGCCACATGAAGGATGAAGGCTCGCCGGCCGTGGAAATCACGTCTATCATGAAACGCAACAGCTGCGGCAAGGCGCTCGATATTGCCAGAGTGGCGCGTGACATGATGGGTGGCAACGGCATTTCCGACGAGTTCGGCGTCATCCGCCACCTGGTCAACCTGGAAGTGGTCAATACCTATGAAGGCACGCACGATGTGCACGCGCTGATCATCGGCCGCGCCATCACCGGCATCGCCGCGTTCAACTAATGGACGCCATGGCTTCCACCTTGCGGCCCGCGCCGCTGACCGGCTTGCGCGTACTCGACCTGTCGCGCGTGCTGGCCGGCCCGTGGGCCGGGCAAATGCTGGCCGACCTGGGCGCCGACGTCGTCAAGGTTGAACAGCCGGGCCGCGGCGACGACACGCGCTCGTGGGGTCCACCGTATCTGAAAGACGAGGATGGCCGCGACACGGCCGAGGCCGCCTATTTCCAGTGCGCCAACCGCAACAAGCGCTCCTTGTGCATCGACCTGGCCGCCCCCGAAGGGCAAGCGCTGGTGCGCAAGCTGGCTGCCGAATCGGACGTGCTGCTGGAAAATTTCAAGCTGGACGGCTTGAAGCAATACGGCCTCGATGCGGCCAGCTTGCTGGCGTTCAACCCGCGCCTCGTCTACTGCTCCATCACGGGCTTCGGCCAGGATGGGCCGTACGCGGCGCGCGCCGGCTATGACTTCCTGATCCAGGGCATGGGTGGGCTGATGAGCATCACGGGCGTGCCCGATGGCCAGCCGGGCGCCGGGCCGCAAAAAGTGGGCGTGGCGCAGACGGACATCCTGACGGGCCTGTACGCCACCATCGCCGTGCAGGCGGCGCTGGCCGAACGGGAACGCTCGGGCCTGGGCCAGCATATCGACCTGGCCTTGCTCGACGTGCAAGTGGCGGCGCTGGGCAACCAGGCGGCCAATTACCTGTGCGGCGGCAAGGTGCCGCAGCGCATGGGCAATGCGCACCCGAACATCGTGCCTTACCAGGACTTTCCCACGGCCGATGGCGACATGATTCTGGCGATCGGCAACGATGGGCAGTTTTCGCGCTTTTGCGCCGTCGCCGGCCACCCGGAATGGGCGCAGGATGAACGCTTCGCCACCAATCCGCAGCGCGTGGCGCACCGGGCGATCCTGATTCCCTTGATGCGCCAGACCACGGTCATGCGCACGACGGCCGAGTGGATCAGCGCGTTCGAGGCGCAAGCCGTGCCCTGCGGTCCCGTCAACCGCATCGACCAAGTGTTTGCCGACCCGCAAGTGGTGGCGCGTGGCTTGAAAGTGGAGATGCCGCACCCGACGGCGGGCACGGTGGCGCTGGTGGGCAATCCCGTGCGCCTGTCGGCCTCGCCAGTGCAATACCGCTTGCCGCCGCCATTGCTGGGGCAGCATACGCAGGAAGTGCTGCAGCAGTGGCTGGGATTGGACAGTGCGGAAATTGACGGCTTGCGTGAGCGCAAGGTGGTGTAAAGATTGATGGGAAGAACGTAGGTCGGATTAGCGCTTGCGCGTAATCCGACACCGCACCCAGCGCCAACAATGTTGTCGGATTACGGCCCGCAGGGCCTAATCCGACCTACGATTCTATTTACTTGAGTACCAGCTTCAACGCCGGCTTTTCGCCATAATCGTCATAGCGCTCATTGATACCGGCGATACAGAAGGTGATTTCTTCCAGTAAATCAGGTACTTGCGCCTTCATGCTTGCCGCATCCTGCACAACGATTTCCAGCACTTCGTTCGGCTTCAAACGGAACTGCGTCATGTTTTCGTCGTCGCGCAGGTAGCTGAGGCAATCGACCCAGGCATCCATGCTGTTGCCGTAGAACTCGGGAAAACCGAAGGCTTGCACGCATTGGGCGTGAAAACTCGCTTCGTCGCTGATGTCTTTTCCATTCAGGATGGCAGTGGCCATATCTTCCTCAGTTCTTCAGCGACAGCACATCCTGCATGTCGAACAGGCCGGTCGGTTTGTCGGCCAGGAAACGCGCGGCGCGCAGTGCGCCGTGGGCGTAGGTGACGCGGCTGCTCGACTTGTGGCTGATCTCGATGCGCTCACCGATGCCGGCAAACAGCACCGTATGGTCGCCGACGATATCGCCGCCGCGGATGGTGGCAAAGCCGATGGTTGACGGGTCGCGTTCGCCCGTTACGCCTTCGCGGCCGTACACGGCGCATTCCTTCAAGTCGCGGCCCAGGGCGCCGGCCACCACTTCACCCATTTGCAGGGCCGTGCCCGACGGCGCATCGACCTTGAAGCGGTGATGCGCTTCGATGATCTCGATATCGTAGCCTTCGGACAGGCTTTTCGCGGCCAGTTCCAGCAGCTTCATGGTGACGTTCACGCCCACGCTCATGTTCGGCGCGAACATGATGGCCGTCTTTTCGGCGGCGGCGGCAATAGCGGCCTTGCCCGCGTCATCGAAACCGGTGGTGCCGATGATCATCTTGACGCCGTGCTCGGCGCAATACGCCAGGTGCTGCAAAGTGCCTTCCGGACGCGTGAAGTCGATCAGGTAATCGGCGCCGGCCAGGCCGGTAGCCAGGTCGGACTCGATCAGCACGCCAGCAGGCTTGCCGAGGAAAGCGGCCGCATCCTGGCCGACGGACGGCGAACCGGCGCGGTCGAGCGCGCCAGCGAGCACGGCGTCGGGCGCGTTGCTGACCGCTTCGATCAGGATATGGCCCATGCGGCCGCTGGCGCCAGCGATGGCAATTTTCAGTTCAGTCATTTTATTCTCTTACAACAGCTTATTTGGTGGGTTCGGCAGCAGGTGCAGGTGCAGGTGCAGGCTCGGCGGCAGGCGCCGTTGCGGGTGCGGGTGCAACGTCAGGCTTACTCACAGGAATGGCAGGGGCGGCATCGGCTGGCACCGGCACGGCGCTTGGCGCCACCGGCAATGGCACGACGGCGGCAGGCACGTCGGCCTTGGCGACCTTGGCGAACGGCGACGGACCGGCGATACGGTCGATGTATTCTTTCTCCGTCGGCAAGTTGCCGCCTTCGAAACGTTCCACTTTACCATCCTTGCCGAAGTACACGACGACGCGGCTGCTGGTGGTTTCGCCACTGCCCCGGGCCAGGCGGAATGGGTAATCCCAGCGGTCGGCATGGAAGATATCGGTCAGCAGCGAGGTGCCGAGGACGAAGCGCACCTGGTCGCGCGTCATGCCCACTTTCAACTGGGCCAGCATCTCTTCGGAGACAAAGTTGCCTTGTTGAATGTCAGGACGATAGGGCGAGAAAAACCACATGAATTTTTGCAGCGGCGTAATAGTGGTCGTTTGTGCGCCCTGTTCGGGGACCAGTTCCTTGCCTTCTTTTTGAGCAGCTGCCGGCTTTTCGCCAAGGATGCCACGGCTGGCGCAGCCGGACATGGCCAGCGCGACACAGACCATGCCTGCCACGACTGGTGCTCGGAATGAAATACGGTGCCAGAGAGATGGCAATACAGCCGGTGTTACGCGCATAAATGACCTCAATTTGATGAACAAAACGCCAGGAGTGGCCGGCCTGCCAAAAAATGCATATTTTGGCACTCCCCGCTAAAACGCTATATGATAAAGCACCTGACCCACATACGAGCAACAAACATGAGTAACAATCCTAGTGATCTCAAGGCAAGCGGCCTGAAAGCCACCCTGCCACGGCTGAAGATACTCGATATCTTCCAGAGTAGCCCGGTACGCCACCTGACGGCGGAAGACGTCTACAAGATTCTGCTGGCCGATAATATGGATGTCGGCCTGGCAACTGTCTACCGCGTCCTGACCCAATTCGAACAGGCAGGCTTGCTCAACCGCAACCATTTTGAAACCGGCAAGGCGATTTTCGAACTCAACGAAGGCTCCCACCACGACCACCTGGTGTGCCTCGACTGTGGCCGGGTCGAAGAATTCTTCGACGAAGAAATCGAAATCCGCCAGCAAAAAGTGGCCGAAGAGCGCGGCTTCAAGATCGCCGAACACGCGCTGGCCATCTACGGCAACTGTACCAAGACGGCTTGCCCGCACAAAACCGCCTGATTCGTTCCGGCCGCTCCCATGGAGCGGCTGGCGCATCAGGCAGTACGATCAATGATGGCTGAGCGCGCTTGACAGCAACTTGGCCGTGATATCGACAATCGGGATGACGCGCTCGTAAGCCATGCGCGTCGGTCCGATCACTCCCAGCGTTCCCACGATCTTGCCGTTGACTTCATACGGCGCCGTCACCACGCTCATTTCATCCATCGGCACCAGGTTCGATTCGCCGCCGATGAAAATCTGCACGCCCGTCGCCTTGCTCGACACGTCGAGCAGCTGCATCAAGCCCGTTTTTTGCTCGAACATATCGAACATCTGGCGCAGCGAATGCATATTCGATGACAGATCGCTCACGCTGAGCAAGTTGCGCTCGCCGGAAATCACCATGTCGTCGCTATGGTCGGCCATCGCCTCGCTGCCAGCCTCCACGGCCGCCTGCATCAGGCTGCCCATGTCGTCGCGCAACTGGCGCAGCTCGCCCTGCAGGCGCACGCGCACGGCGTCGAATGACAGGCCGCCATAGTTCTGGTTGATGTAATTGGCCGATTGCACCAGTTGCGCCGGCGTATAGTCGGCCTCCGTCAGCAATAAACGGTTCTGCACGTCGCCGCCGGGCGCGACGATGACGAGCAGGATGCGTTTTTCGGACAGGCGCAGGAATTCGATTTGCTGGAACACGGATTCGCGGCGCGGGCTGAGCACGACGCCGGCAAACTGCGACAGCGACGACAGCATCTGCGCCGCGTTGGCGATGGTTTTTTGCGGCTGCGGCGTCTGCAGGCGCATGCGCGACTCCACCAGATGCTCGTCCAGATGCCGGACAGTCAGCAAGGTGTCGACAAAGATGCGGTAGCCACGCGGCGTGGGGATGCGTCCGGCCGAGGTATGCGGACTGGACACATAACCGAGCTCTTCCAGATCGGCCATGATGTTGCGGATCGTGGCTGGCGACAGGTCGAGGCCGGAAATTTTCGACAAGGCGCGCGAACCGACCGGCAGGCCGTCGGCGATATATCGCTCGACCAGGGCTTTCAGCAGTGTTTGGGCACGTGTATCGAGTTGCATGGTTTTTTATTAAGCAAGTATTTTGTTAAGCAAGCGGCAACGAAAGCGGCCGAACGTGCATCAACAGCGCCTATTATGCACGTTCGTCCGCCCGGCGGCGATCAATCTTCCAGTTGCCCCTGCAGCCACAGCAGCAATTCATCAAAGTTGGCGCAGATGGCGTCGGGCTGCACGCCGGCGGCCAGGTGGGCGTCGCTGCCCTTGCGGTTCATCCACACGGCACGCATGCCCGCCCCTTGCGCCCCCGTCACATCGAAATACAGATCGTCGCCGACATACACGGCTTCATGGGGCGCCACGCCCAGCGCGGCGCAACCGGCCAGGAAGATGCTGGCGTCGGGCTTGGCCACACCGAAATCGCTGGCGGCGATCGATACCTTGAAATGCTGCGCCAGGCCGATAATTTCAAGGTCCGCATTGCCATTCGAAATGGAGCCGACCAGCATGCGCTGGCCCATCCAGGCCAGGCCAGGCAAGACGTCGTCATACGGCTGGACGCGATGGCGCGCCGCCAGGAACTGCGCGATGGCGCCATCGACCAGGGCCGGATCCTCGCCGGCGGCCTCGAAGGCGGTCAGCAAGCCCGCGCGGCGCAACTCGATCAGGTTGCCATGAAAATGCGGTTGTTCATTGAGCATGGCCAGGCGGTGCTGGCGCAGCACCTCGATGGAAAACTGCTGCGCCACCTTGGGCGCATGCGTGGCCAGCCAGTCGTGCAGCAGGGTTTCGGCGGCGGCAATCACGGGCGCGATGGGCCACAGAGTATCGTCGAGGTCGAACAGGATGGCCTTGGGCGGCACGGCAGGTTTTACAGGAGCAAGGGACATGGGATTCACGGTGGATGCCGCGCCACAGTGCGCAGCCTGCATCTATTGTCGCACCGATCGCCGCCACCGGCATCGCTGCGCCCCCGTGAAATGGGGCCGGGCCAGCGCTTCCCGGCGAAAAATTGTTACAGGGTGATACAAGGCAAGATCATTCAGCTTGCCAGATAGACTAAAATAGGCGCCATTCCAATGCGGCGCCAGCGTCCGCGTTGCGCTACCCAACCTAATTCGTTTTGGAGAATGTATGAAAAATTTGTACCTGCGCTCGATGCTGGCGGCGGCTTGCGCCGTCACATTGGCAGCCTGCGGCGGCAGCGGCGGCAACCTGTATCTGAGTGGCCAAGTGTCCAATCTGGCAAAAGACGGCCTGATTCTCCTCAATGACGGCGAACGCTTGCCGGTCTCCGCAGGCCAGACCTCGTTTGTTTTCACCAAGCTGGTCAACACCGATGACCGCTACGACATCAGCATCGCACAACAGCCCAAAGGCGCCGTGTGCACGATTACCAATGGCGCAGGCAAGGCATCGAGCTATACCGTGACCACTGCCCTGGTGACTTGCACGACCAATACCTACCCGCTGAGCGGCACGATCACAGGCCTGACCGCCGACGGTTTGACCTTGGCCATTGGCAACGCCAGCACCAGCCCGCTGAAAGGCAGCACCAGCTATACGTTCCCGGCTGTCAATGACGGCATCGCCTACAATATTTCCATAGCGACGTATCCAGCGGGCCAGACGTGCAGTTTCGTGGGCTCTGCCAGCGCCAACGGCCGCGATGTCGTCGGCACCATGGGCTCAGCCGCCACGACCGGCGCCACACTGAACTGCACGGCGCAGTAAGCCACGCGATTCGTCACCACTATATTGGATTGGAGAAATACATGAAGTTATCCTGCCTGCGCCCACTCGCCGCGCTGCTGTTGACCCTGGGACTGGCTGCTTGCGGCGGCAAGGCCTCGTATGATGTCAGTGGCACCATCAGCAACTTGAACACCGACGGCCTGGTCCTGGCCAACGGCGGCGTCAATCTTCCGATTAAATCGGGCCAGACCTCGTTTACCTTTGCCAAGCGCATCGACTATGGCACCGACTACAACATCACCGTGCAGACCCAGCCAGCCCACATGACTTGCGCCATCAGTGGCGGGACCGGTTCGGCCGGTCATTACCTGAGCATCCAGGCAGCGGTCGTGTGCACGCAGAATAGCTACACGGTTGGCGGCACGGTGACTGGCCTGACAGCCGACGGCCTGGTCTTGATCAACGGCAATGCGCAAACCACGGTGGCCAAGGGCAGCACGACCTTCACCCTGGCATCGCGTGTTGCCGATGGCGACAAGTATGGCATCAGCGTATTTACCCAGCCAACCGGCTTGAAATGCAGCGTGGCGCCCAACACTGGCGTCGGCGTGATGGGCGAAGCGAACGTGACCACCGTGCAGATCGCCTGCAATCCGGGCTAACGCTGTGGCGCTGGCAGCCGCGACGCGGCTGCCAGGAAGAGATATCACTGAAGAATATAGTTGATATTCGAAAGATAAATTGGAGTTATATGTGGCGATGCAGCATAATGCATCTGTCTCCTCCAACTCTTCCAAGAATTGGATTTAGCCCGCTTTTACCAGCGGGCTTTTTTTTGCCCAAAATTCCTCAAGCGGGTTTATTCAAGTCCGGCTGCAGCATCTGCACGATGCTGGAGAAATCCTGCTGCGCATAACCGGCTTGCGCATGCATCTGGTACAACTGGCGCACCAGCCCGCCCAACGGCGTGGGCGCGTTCGCCGACAGGGCCGACTGCTGCGCCAGGCCCAGGTCTTTCAGCATCAGCGCCGTGCCGAAGCCGCCCGTGTAATTGCGCGACGCGGGCGTGCCGTCCATGACACCGGGCCACGGGTTGTACACTTCCAGGGTCCAGTTGCGGCCCGAACTCTTGGCCATGATGTCGGACAAGACTTTCGGATCGAGGCCATGCGCCACGCCGAGGTTCAGCGCCTCGGCCGTACCGGCCATTAAGATACCCAGCAGCATGTTGTTGCAAATCTTCGCTACCTGGCCCGCACCCGCCTCGCCCGCATGGAAGATGTTCTTGCCCATCTTTTCCAGTAATGGACGCGCCTGCTGCAAGGCCGCTTCGCTGCCGCCGACGATGAACGTCAGGGTGCCGGCCGCCGCGCCCGCCGTGCCGCCCGAGACGGGCGCATCGATCATGGCAAAGCCCCGCTCGCTGGCCGCCTGCGCCACTTGCCGTGCCACGTCGGCCGCGATGGTGCTGCAATCGATGAACAGGGCGCCGGGCTTGGCCGAATCAAGCACGCCGCCAGCCGCCAGGTACAGCTCCTGCACGTGCTTGTTGGCTGGCAGCATGGTGATGACGGCGTCGGCCGTCTGTACGGCCGCGCTGGCGGAAGCAGCCGCCGTGGCGCCCGCTTCAACGAGGGATGCGACGGCTGCTGGCGCCAGGTCGAAGACGGACACGTGGAAGCCGGCGGCCACCAGGTTGCGGGCCATCGGCGCGCCCATGTTGCCCAGGCCGATGAAAGCGATATGTTGCATTTTTTAAAGTCTCCTGTTGTTCTTTTAATGCAGGTCGCGCAAAGGATGGCTATCCCATGGCGCCGCGAAATATTCATTCAGATACGCATCGCCGACCTCGGCCAGGCTGGCCGGCTGCCACTGTGGCGCGTTGTCCTTGTCGATCAGCAAGGCGCGCACGCCTTCGCTGAAGTCCGCATGGGCGCAGCATTGCACGGCCACGATCAATTCCAGCTGGAACACTTGCGCCAAGCTCATGTGGCGTGTGCGGTCGCGCATGGCCCAGACCAAAGCGGCGGAAGTGGGCGCGCCCTTGTCCAGCGAGTGGGCCGCCTTTTGCAGCCAGGCCGACTCGCCGTCATACGCGGCAATGGCGGCCACCACTTCGGGCAAGGTGGGCGCTTGCGTCAAGGCGGCGATGGCGTCGAAGTTGGCGCGCACTTCGGAGACGGGCAGCATGGAGGCTGGCGCCGAGAAGCCGCGCAGCAAGCGGTCCAGCTGCTCGCCGTTCGTCTGCGGGCTGGCTTGCCATTGCGCCAGCGCCAGCGAGTCGAGCACCATGGCGCGCTCTTCCTGGCGCAGGAAATAGTCGCCGAGCCCTGTGAACAGGGCGTCGGCCGCGTTCATCGGCGCGCCCGTCAAGCCCAGGAACAGGCCGCTGCGGCCCGGCATGCGGCCCAGGAACCAGCTGCCGCCCACGTCCGGGAACAGGCCGATCGTGATTTCCGGCATGGCGATGCGCGTGCTTTCCGTTACGACACGGTGACTGGCGCCCGCCATCAGACCCAGGCCGCCACCCATGACGATGCCGCCGCCCCACACGAGCAGCGGCTTCACGTACGTATGGATGCGGTGGTCGAGCCGGTATTCCTCGGCAAAGAAGGCCAGCGCCTGCGGGTTCGGCACGACGCCCGGTTGCTCGGCAACTGCCGAACGCAGGCTGCGCACGTCGCCACCCGCGCAAAAGGCCTTGTCGGTCGACGAGTGCAGCACCACGCAGGCGATGGCGTCGTCACTGGCCCAGCGCACGAGGGCGCCATCGATGGCGCGTATCATGTCCAGGGTCAGCGCATGCAGGGATTTGGGCGCATCGAGGGTGATGACACCCAGCTTCATGCCGCCGGGACAATCGCGCTCCTCGATCTTCACCGTATCAATCAGGGTGCTTTCAGCCAAGATTTCAGCCATTGCGCCACTCCGCCGGACGTTTTTCCAGGAACGCTTGCACGCCCTCTTTCTGGTCTTGCGTATCGAACAGGCCCAGGAACAGGGTGCGTTCGTCGGGCAAGGAGTTGACCAATGGATGGCTGCGCGCGCCCTGGATCAGGGTCTTGCACGCCGTCACGCTGCTGGGGCTTTGGCGCGCCACCTTGGCGGCCAGGGCCAGCGCCGTGGCGGCAGCCTTGCCGGTTGGCACGACTTCTTCGACGAGGCCGATGGCCAGGGCCTTGGCTGCATCGACCCGCTCGCCGCATAAAATCATGCGCTTGGCCCAGCCTTCGCCCACCAGCCATGGCAGGTGCTGCGTGCCGCCCGCGCACGGCAGCAGGCCGACGGATGCTTCCGGCAAGGCCATCTGCGCGTGCTCCTCCGCGATGCGGATGTCGCAGGCCAGCGCGCATTCGAGCCCGCCGCCCATGGCATAGCCATTGATGGCGGCGATGCTGACGCCGCGAAACGCGGACAATGCCTCGAACGCCTCGCCAAACGCGGCGGCCATGGCAAACGCCGTGTCCTTGTTACCATCGGCAAACACGTTCAAGTCGGCGCCGGCCGAGAAGAACTTGGCGCCGCCCCCCGTAATCACGAGCGCATACACGTCCGGGTCGGCATTCAGGTCGGCCACCAGCTGCGTCAGCCCGTTCAGGCTGGCCAGGGTCCACGTGTGGGCCGGAGGATTATCGAGGGTCACCAGGGCCGTGTGGCCACGGCGTTCCAGCAGTAAATTTGTATACACTTTGCTCATCGTAAGGTCTCCGTGGCGCCGTCTTTCAAAATCGCTCGCGCGACGATCAGGCGCATGATTTCATTCGTCCCTTCCAGGATCTGATGCACCCGCGTGTCGCGCACATGGCGCTCGAGCGGGTACTCGCGGATGTAGCCGTAGCCGCCATGCAATTGCAGCGCATCGTTGGCCACATTGAAACCCACGTCCGTGGCGAATCGTTTGGCCATGGCACAATACGCCGTGGCGTCCGGGCTTTCCTGGTCCAGTTTCCAGGCCGCCAGGCGCACCATCTGGCGCGCCGCCACCAGTTCCGTCAGCATGTCGGCCAGCTTGAATTGCAGGGCCTGGAACTGCGCCAGCTCGCGGCCAAACTGCGTGCGCTCCTTCATGTACGCTTGCGCGCGCGTGAGGGCCGCCTGCGCCGTGCCCACCGAGCACACGGCGATATTGATGCGCCCGCCATCGATGCCCTTCATGGCAATGGTAAAGCCTTCGCCTTCCGCGCCCAGCAAGTTACCTACAGGAACTCTTACCTGGTCGAAGCTGATGATGCGCGTGGGCTGGCTGTTCCAGCCCATCTTTTCTTCCTTCTTGCCATACACGATGCCGGGCAAATTGGCCGGCACGGCAAACGCGGAGATGCCGGCCGCGCCCTCGCCGCCCGTGCGTGCCATGACGATCAGCATGTCCGTCTGGCCCGCGCCCGAAATGAAGGCCTTGGTTCCATCCAGCACATAGAAATCGCCATCCTTCACGGCTTTCGTGCGCAAGGACGCCGCGTCGGAGCCCGATTGCGGTTCCGTCAGGCAATAGCTGGCCAGCTTCTGGCCGGCAGCCAGGGCCGGCACCCATTCGTCGCACAGGGCTTCCTGGCCCCAGCGCGACAGCATCCACGTGGCCATGTTGTGGATCGTGATGTAAGCCGTGGTCGAAGTGCAGCCCCCGGCCAGCTCCTCGAAGACGATGGCCGCATCCTGGCGGCTCAAGCCCAGGCCGCCCCAGCGCTGCGGCGTGTACAAGCCGCAAAAGCCCATCTCGCCCGCCTTGGCGATAGTTTCCACGGGAAAGATCGATTCCGCGTCCCAATGGGCCGCATGCGGCGCCAGTTCCCCTTCGGCAAACGCGCGCGCCGCCTGCTGGAACTCGCGCTGCTCGTCGCTCAGTTCAAAGTCCATGCCAGCTCCTTATTTGAGGCTGATGGTCGTGTTGACCTTGCCCACCGAGGCCGCATCCGTGAACCAGCGCTGGGTAATCGTTTGCGTCTGCGTGTAGAACAGCACGACTTGCTTGCCGAACGGGCCCAGGTCGCCCAGCTTGGAGCCGCGCGAACCCGTAAAGCTGAACAGGGGAACGGGCACAGGAATGGGCACGTTGATGCCGACCTGGCCCACGTCGATTTCTTCCTGGAAGTAACGCGCGGCCGCGCCGCTTTGCGTAAACAGCGCCGTGCCGTTGCCGTTCGGATTCGCGTTCACGAGAGCAATCGCTTCATCCAGGGTATCGACTTCGACGACGATCAGGACGGGGCCAAAGATTTCCTGGTCATACACGACCATGCCGGGTTTCACGCCGGACAGAATCGTCGGTCCCACGAAGTTGCCGTTCGGGTAGCCATCGACCTTGACGTCGCGGCCATCGAGAGTCAAGACGGCGCCCTGTTCGATGCCCTTGGCAACGAGGCTGTGCACGCGCTCCTTGGCTGCGCAGGAAATGACGGGACCGAGGTCCGGATTGTCCTTGCCCGCACCGACGCTCAAGCCTTGCGCCTTGGCGGCCAGTTCCGGCAACCATTCGCGCGCTTCGCCCACCAGCACGGCGACCGAGGCGGCCATGCAGCGCTGGCCGGCCGCGCCGAAACCCGCACCCAGCAACTGGTTCAAGGTCTGTTCTTTATTTGCATCCGGCAAGACGACGGCATGGTTCTTGGCGCCCATCATGCATTGCGCGCGCTTGCCGTTCAGGCTGGCGCGCTGGTACACATGCGTGCCCACCTTGCTGGAGCCAACAAACGAGATCGCCTTGATGTCCGGATGGTCGCACAGGGCGTTGACGACGTCTTCGCCGCCGTGGATCACGTTCAGCACGCCGGCAGGAATACCCGCCTGCAAGGCCAGGCGCACGAGTTTTTCCGTCACGAGCGGGTCTTGCTCCGATGGTTTCAGCACGAAAGTATTGCCGCAGGCAATTGCCATCGGGAACATCCACAGCGGGATCATGGCGGGGAAATTGAACGGGGTAATGCCGGCGCACACACCCAGCGGCTGCATCACGCTGTAGGTATCGACGCCGCCGGCCACGTTTTGCGCGTATTCGCCCATTTGCAGGGTGCCGATATTGGCCGCGTGTTCCACCACTTCCAGGCCACGGAAGACGTCGCCTTCCGCGTCGAGCAGGGTCTTGCCCTGTTCCATCGTCAGGGTGGCGGCCAGGTCGGACATGTTTTCGCGGATCAGCTGTTGCAATTTGAGGAAAATGCGGGCGCGCGCGCCGATCGGCGTCTTGCGCCAGGTCTTGAAGGCGCGCTGGGCCGAGGCGATGGCCGCGTTGACTTCGTCCGGGGTAGCGAACGGCACCTTGGCCAGGACTTCCTGCGTGGCGGGGTTGACGACGTCGCGCCAGATGGTGGTCTGGGATTCAACCCACTCGCCGTTGATCAAGAGGGGAACGGTCGGAATAGCGTTTTGCGTGGTCACTCGGTGTCTCCTTGTGTGGGTATAAGTCTGTTTGCATTATTCGCACAATCGCCGCCGCGAACAAGGCGTGAAAATGCGAGATAATGCAAAGCTGAATCTGTTAATCTGCAAAGATTGTAAATTTGCAGATTCCACAAACCGGGGAAGAGGAAACGCGATGGCAAAGGTTTTCATGGGTGTGCGCCTGCAGCGGCTGCGCGAGGAACGGCGCATGACGCAGGTGGCGCTGGCCAAGTCCCTGGGCATCTCGCCCAGCTACCTGAACCAGATGGAGCGCAACCAGCGCCCGCTGACGGTGCCGATTTTGCTGCGCATCGGCACGGTGCTGGGCGTCGATCCGCAAATCTTTTCCGAACACGACAGCGCCAGCCTCGTGGCCGACGTGCGCGACGTGTTCGGCGAATTGCCCGACGCGCCGCCCACCTCGATGGCCGAACTCAAGATGCTGGTGGAAAACATGCCGGAACTGGCCCGCTCGATCTTGCTCTTGCAGCGGCGCTACCGCGTGATGGCGGAGCGGGCCGATACGCTGGCCGCGCGCCTCGACGACGGCAGCCGCGGCGCCAGCTCGGCGGCACCGTCCACGGACGAGGAAGTGCGCGAATACCTGAACCGGCGGCAAAACTATATCGATGAGCTGGACCGGGCGGCGGAGCTCGTGGCCGGCGAATTCGATCCCGCCCTGCGCACGCTCGACGCGCTGCAAGGCCGGCTGCTGGAACGCCACGGTATCGAAGTGCGCTTGTCCGATGGCGACGCGGGCATGGTGCGCAAGCACCGCTACGACGCCCAGCAACAGATTTTATGGCTGCCCGACACCCTGACGGGCGGCCAGCGCGCCTTCCAGATGGCGGCGCAAATCAGCCTGCTCGAACACAGCGACCTGATCGACGCTCTCGTGCTGGCGGCAGGATTGTCCGGCGCGGCCGCGCAAACGGGCGCGCGCCTGGCTTTCTCGAATTATTTTGCGGGCGCCCTGCTGATGCCGTACCAGCGCTTCCTGCAGGCGGCGGAAACGCGCGCCTACGATATCGAGCGTCTGGCGCACCAGTTCGGCGTGGGTTTCGAAGCCGTCTGCCACCGCCTGAGCACCATGCAGCGCCCGGATGCGGCGGGATTGCCGTTTTTCTTCGTGCGCGTCGACCGGGCCGGCAATGTCTCGAAGCGCCAGTCGGCCACGGACTTTCATTTCTCAAGAGTGGGCGGCACGTGCCCGCTGTGGATCGTCTACGACGCCTTCAGCCATCCGGGCCAGGTGCTCACGCAAGTGGCCAGCATGCCGGACGGCTGCACCTATCTGTGGATCGCGCGCCAGGTCAGCACGGCGTCGCCTGGCTTCCGCGCGCCCGGCAAGACGTTTGCCGTGGCGCTGGGCTGCGACATCTCGCAGGCGCACCGCTTGATCTATTCGAAGGGACTCGATCTGCACGACCCTTCCAGCGCCACGCCGATCGGCACGGGCTGCAAGGTGTGCGAGCGCCAAAGCTGCCCGCAGCGGGCGTTTCCGTCGCTGCTGGCACCGCCGCCAGCATCAGCCTGATTTATTCGGCGACCCGGGCGCGCAGCGCGTCGAATTCGCGCGCAAACTCCGCGCGCCAGTCGCGCCGCGTGCTCTCGTCTATCCAGGCCGCGTCCAGGCCATTCAACATGAAGCCGCGCATGTCGTCGAGGCCAAAGCCGAATTCGCGCATCATCATCCAGGCGCCCGTCGGCGTCACGTGGTGCAGGGTCGGATCATCCGTATTCGGATGCAGTTTCAATCCCAGCTTGGCCATGGCGCGGATCGGGTGATCGAGGGCCCAGCGCTCGGGCGCCAGGGTGCGCAAGTAATAGGAATTGGTCGGCACGACCGTAAACACGAGACCGCGCTCCACGCAACGTTGCGCCAGTTCCGGATTGTCGACAATCGTGTAGCCATGGTCGATCCTGTCCACCTTCAATTCGTCTATCGCCGTCTCCACGTTCATCCACGGCATGCCGAATTCGCCCGCATGCGCCGTGCATTTGAAGCCGGCTGCGCGCGCGGCGCGGTAGGCTTCGATGAACAACTCTGGCGGGCGGTCGTTTTCGCGGTAGTCGATGCCGATGCCGATGACTTCCGGCGCGCGATAGGCCTTCATCCACTCCACCATCTGCACGGCTTCGGCGGGAGCCGCTTCGCGGTCGATGCTGGGGATCAAACGGCCGATCACGCCGAAGTCGCGTTGCGCGTCGCGGATGGCGGCCACGATGGCGTCTTGCGCCGATTCATAGCGGATGCCCGACACGCGCACGGTGCCGGTCGGGTTCCAGAAGAACTCCGCATAGCGCACGCCGTGGCCATGCGCGTCTTCCAGGTATTCGTAGGCCAGGCAATACAGGTCGGTCGGCGAGACGATCAGATGCGCGTCGAGCGCGCGCAGCACGCGCAGCACGCCGACGGGCTTGTCGCCACGCGTGTAGAACGAGTCGATTTCCTCGGGGGTGACGACATTGCGCGTCTTGGCGGCCAGCGCGCGGAAGGTTGCCTGGCGCACCGTGCCGAACAAATGACAATGCAGCTCCACTTTCGGCATGGCGCGTAAAAACTGTTCGATGCTCAGGGGGGAATTAGACATGAAGCTCGTTTCGTAATGGAGTGGATCAGGCGAGAATGCCGGCCAGGCGCCGCATCAACAGTGCGATGGCGGCCGGGCCGTCGGCCAGCATCGCCACCTGCGTGTTGATGGGCGCGCGGCGCGGCACGCGGAACTCGCACACCGTCATACCGCGCGTCAGTTCGCCCGTCAATTCGATGGCCACGTGGGCGCTCTGGAACTGGAACAGCTGCGGCGCTTCCAGGTACAGGGCCACCACGGGGTCGTACATGGGCATGGGTACGGAACCGTCGGCGCTGCGGATGCGCACGTACGCTTCCAGGTAGCCGGCCAGACGCTGCGCGCGCGGCGTGCCGATGGCGCGCAGCTGCCGCACTTCCCCATTCGTCACCAGCAGTTGGCGGCACAGGTTCAAGCCGAACATGCGCAGCGGGATGCCGGCCTGGAACACCTGGGCGGCCGCTTCCGGGTCCGCATAGATATTGAATTCGGCCGCCGCCGTGTGGTTGCCCTGGTCGGTCGAGCCGCCCATCAGGATGATCTCGACGATTTTTTCCGCGATGTCGGGCGCCTTGGCCAGCGCGGTTGCGATATTCGTCATCGGCGCAATCGCCATGATGGTGATCTGGCCAGGGTGGGCGCGCACGGCGGCGATCAGCGCGTCGACGGCGTGGCCGGCAGCGTCCGTGGCCGCGCCGGGCGGCAGGATCTCGCCCGTCGTCGGCATGCCGCTGTCGCCGAGGATGCGCTGCGCCGTTTCGATGACGCCGGCCAGCGGCTGGTCGCAGCCGCGGTAGATGGGCACCGTCAAGCCATCATGGGCCTTGATGCGCAAGGCGTTGTCGTAGGTGATGTCGACGGGCGCATTGCCCGCCACCACGCTCACGCCCAGCCACTCGATGCCGGGATTGCTGCCCAGGAGCAGCATCGTCAGCCAGTCGTCGAAACCGGGATCGGTATCGAGCCAGATCTTTTTCAAGGGTTTGTCCATGATGGTTTCCAGTCGAAGTTAGGCACCCAGCCACAAGGCGCTGTCGGCAGGCAGCACGAAGGACACAGCCGTGCCTTCGCGCCAGGCGGCGCCGCCTGCCGCGCAAATGCCCTTGACCTGGCCCAGCGGCGTTTGCAACAGGTATTCGACGGTGTCGCCCAGGAAGCCGCGTGCCAGCACGGTGCCCGGGTATTGGCCTGCAACGTCATCCGATGCGCAGACGCGCACCTTGTCCGGACGCCAGCCCAGCACCGTGGTGCCGGCGGCGACGGGAGACGTGTACGGCAGGCTGGCGCCCGCGTGGTGCAGCGCGCCGTCGCGGTAGTCGAACAGGTTTTCAAAACCCATGAAGTTGGCGACAAAACGCGTCGACGGCGTGTTGAACACGGCTTCCGGCGCGGCCAGCTGCTCGATTCGCCCGCCGTTCATGACGACGATGCGGTCGGACAGGGCCAGCGCTTCTTCCTGGTCATGCGTCACGTACAGCATGGTGATGCCCAGTTCGCGCTGGATGCGGCGCAGCTCGGCGCGCATCTGCACGCGCAGCTTGGCGTCCAGGTTCGACAACGGTTCATCGAGCAGCAGCAGGGCCGGTTCGACGACGATGGCGCGCGCCAGCGCCACGCGCTGCTGCTGGCCGCCCGACATCTGCGCCGGCAAGCGCGTTTCAAAACCCGTCAGGCCCACGGCGGCGATCACGGCTTCCACTTTCGTTTTCAGCAGGGCCGGTGCGACCTTGCGCAGGCGCAAACCAAACGCGATGTTGTCGTACACGTTCAGGTGCGGGAACAGCGCATACGACTGGAACACCATGCCGATATTGCGCTTGTTCGGCGCCAGCTTGCCGATCTCGCGGCCGTCGAGCACGATGCGTCCTGACTGCAGCGGCATCAGGCCGGCAATCGCGCGCATGGTGGTGGTCTTGCCGCAGCCGCTGGGGCCCAGCAGGGAGATCAGTTCGCCCTGCTCGACGTGCAGGTCCAGGTCTTTCACGGACGTCGTGTTCTTCGCGTAGCCGAGGTTCAGCTTGTGCAGTTCCAGATAACTCATGGTGTGTTGCCTCTTACATGTATTTAGAAATGCCCAGCACCTTCTCGGTCACCATCACGAAGGCCATGGTGAACAAGACCAGCAAGGTCGACAGGGCAGCGATCGATGGATCGAAGCTGTTTTCCATATGGCCCAGCATCTCGATCGGCAAGGTGCTGATGCCGGGCCCCGTGAGGAACAGCGACACGGGCACCTGGTTGAACGAGGTGACGAAGGCGAGGAAGAAGGCGGCGATCACGGCGTTGCGGATATTCGGCAGCACGATCATGAAAAACGCCCGCAGGCGCGACGCGCCCAGGGTGATGGCGGCATCCTCGATATCCACGCGCAAATTCACCAGGCTGGCGTACACGACGCGCACCGAATACGGAATCAACAGCGCGATGTGGCCGATCAGCAGGCCCACGTAGACGGGCGCGTTAATCGTCAGCACCAGGTGGTGCAGCAAGCCCAGACCGACGAGGATGGCGGGAATGATCAGCGGCGACGTCAGCACCTGGCGGATGGCGCCGATGCCCGGTGGCGGCATGCGCGAAAACGCGTACGCGACGGGTATGCCCAGCAGCAGCGCGATGACGGTCGCGATCAGGCCGATTTCCAGGCTGGTCTGGAAGGCACGGCGGAACTCGGGCGCCGACCACACTTCGATGATCCAGCGCAGCGAGTACGACTCGGGCGGGAAGGCCAGCGTCTCGCCGCCGGAAAAGCCTGCCAGCACAACGATGGCGAAAGGCCCCAGCAGGAACAGGAACACCAGCCATAAAACGGCACGCGAAAAGAGGCTTTCTTTCATACGGAACTCCGGCTCGAGGAAATACGTTTAAGGCCGGCGTTGACCAGCAGGGTCATGCAGACGAGGATGACGGCGATGACATTCGCCGCGCCAAAATCGCTCTCCACGCTGACCTTCTGGTACAGCAGCGTTTCCAGCATCAGCACCTTGGTGCCGCCCAGCAGGGCCGGCGTCACGTAGGCCGTCACGCAGCCCGTAAATACGAGCGTGCCGCCCACGACCAGGCCTTCCTGCGTCAGCGGCAAGGTGACCTTGCAAAACACTTGCCATGGATTGGCGCCCAGGGTGGCGGCAGCCGGTTCCACGTCGCGCGGCAGGTTTTCCAGCGCGCCCGCCAAGGACATCAGCATCAGCGGCAGCAGCAATTGCAGCAGGCCGACAAAGACGGCAAATTCGCTGAACAGCAAACGCAGCGGCTCTTCCGTGAAGCCCATGTTGACGAGTGCCGCGTTGACGGCGCCGTTACGGCCCAGCAGCACGATCCAGGCGTAGGTACGCGCAATCGGCGAGACCATCAGCGGCAAGATCATCATGCCCACCACCAGGCCGCGCCACTTCGGCGACACGCGCGCCACGGCTTGCGCGGCCGGGTAGCCAAGGATAATGGCCGCCAGGGTCACCAGCGCGGCAATACGCAGGGTGCGCCAGAAGATGGTGCAGTTGAATTCCTGCGAGAAGAAGTCGACGAAGCGGTCGACGCCCCACTGCATGCCGTCGCCGACGCGGAAGGCGTCGACCAGCAAGGCCAGCACGGGCAGCAGGAAGCAGACGACGATGAAGATCAGCGCCGGCAGGACCAGCAGCAGTCCCAGGCGCTTTTTTGGATCAGCAAACATGGTGTTCTCTCCTCGTCACCACTATTTGCTCATGGCCTTGTTCCACTGCGTCATCCAGTTGCTGCGCTGTTTGATGATGGTTTCCGGCTTGACGAATTTCAGCGAATTGATCTGGTCGGCGCCATAGGTATTGAATTGCGCGGCCGCCACGGACAGGCGCACGTCCTTGTTGACGGGCGAGTCGACCAGGTTGGTGGCCAGCTGCGTCTGCACTTCCTTGGACAGCCAGAAATCCATCAGCTGGTAGGCCAGGTCCGCATTCTTCGAACCGGCGACGATGCCCATCACGTTCATGCCGGCCGCCTGGCCTTCGGCCGGGATGCTCCATTTCAGGGGCAGGCCCGTCTTGAGCATTTGCGACCACGTAAAGCGCGCCACGGGCGCGGCCCAGATTTCATCCTGGGCGAACAGAGCCGCCAGCTGCGCGCTGTTTTTCGAGAACGTGACGACGTTGCCCTTCATGCCGACGATCTTCGCAAAGCCGGTCGCGTAGTCGTCCGTCTTGCCGCCCCAGGCCGCATCGGCCATGCGCAGCATCAGCGGGCCCTGCGTGGTGCTCACGTCGGGGAAGGCCACGCGGCCTTTCAGTTCGGGGCGCCACAAGTCCTTCCACGACGTCAGCGGGGCGATCTTGTCGCTGCGATACACTAGGCCCACGGAATACAGCGTGTAGCCGACGGCGTAGTTGCCGCCGATGGGGTTTTTCGCCATGTCGTACAAGGCTTTGTAATTGCTCAGCTTGGAGTAATCCATGGGCTGGATCACGCCCTTTTGCGCCGCTTCCAGCATGCCGGAATCGGACAGCAGCACCAGGTCGATCACCGGATTCTTGGCGTGCACCACCAGCTTGGCGATGCGGTCCGCGTTATTCCCCGTTTCCACCTTGATATCGCAACCGCATTTGGCCTTGAACGGCTCGTACACATACTTCATGAACAAGGGCTGGGCAATCGGATAGGCCGAAATGACCAGCTCGCGTTTTTCCGCGTGAGCGGCGTTAGCCAGCAAGCCTAGGCTCAACGCCAACATGAGGTGCTTTTTCAAGATGCTTCCTTTCAGGGGACGGCGCTGCGGGACAGCGCATGTAAAGATGAATCAGAGTCAGAAATAATGCCGCATGCCGGCGATCAGGACGCTTTGCGTCTTGCCGCCCGAGGCGCCGAAGCCGAACACGCGGGCGAACGTCGCATCGCCGGCCGCTTTCTGGTAGCTCCAGGTGATGGCGATATCGGTGCGCTTGGACAGGAAGTAATCGGCCTGGAAGTTGACCTGATGCCATTTCGGCGTCTTGTTGATCACGTCATATTTACCGGTGGTAAAGAAATATGAGGCGCCCAGGTTCAACGCTTCCGTCAGTTTGTGGTTCACGTTCAAGTCCACGTTTTGCAAGGTCAGATTGCTTTGATCCAGGTAGTGGTAGCGCACGTTGGTGTACAGCGCGCCAAACTTGGTCTTGCCGACATTATAAAAGCCTCCCGTGCCGGCGATGGCCTGGCTGTCCACGCCGGCGCCCTTTACGGCGCTCTTGTTGAAGATCAACAAGGAGCTGCCATAGTCGTTGCCGATGGCGCCATTCGGCGCGTCGGGGCTGTTCGGACGGTCCATCTTGGTATACGCAACGGCCCAGCTGAAGGCGTCGACCTTGTAGCCGGCGCCCATGCTGTAGACGCGGTTGCGGTTCGAGTCTTCCGGATTTTCGCTGAAGCCGTACAAGCCCGTGAACGACAGGTTGCTGATGTTCGGGCTCACATACTTGACGGCGTTTTGCACGCGCAGGTTGTTGTAGCCATTGTCGTTGTCGCCGATGTGCACGCCGTTACTGGCGATGACCACGGGGCCCAGCAGATCCTTGACGGCTTCGTACTGGCGGCCAAGGGTGAGCGTACCCTTGTCGTTGCTGGACAGCCCCACATACGACTGGCGGCCGAACAGACGGCCGCTTTGCGAGGCCGTGCCCGTCATGACGTTAAAACCGTTCTCCAGCACGAAGACGGCCTTGGTGCCGTTGCCCAGGTCTTCCTGGCCGCGGAAACCGATGCGGGGATTCTGATTCGTGCCGCTCAGCGCATGCGTGCGGCTGCCCTTGCCTTCATCCGATACATAGCCGATACCGGCCGACAGCAAGCCATACACTTGCACGCTGCTTTGCGCCTGCGCCACGCCATGCGCCGCCAGCAAGCCCCCCACCACCATCGTTCCCGTCATCCATTTGTTCATCGCCGCCACCCTAAAAAGAATAAACCCTGAGTTTTTTTGGAATTATTTTATTGATGCATCCCTTGCATGGCGTGCTGCCGCGAGTATCGGCGCCGCCTGGCAAGCGCTTCTCTGAAGATTGTTGCCTTCAAGACAAGTAAGGACCAGTCCAGAATATGGTAAATTGCAGGATAAGAAAATTTGTTTATTTTTATAAATCCATTACTTTTTCTAATAAGCAAACCCATGCATGAACTGAGCAAGAAAATTTCCTTACGACATTTGCAAGCGTTTGCCACCCTAGCCCGGGTAAACAGCTTCAGCAAGGCCGCACAGGAATTGTGCGTGACCCAGCCGGCCCTCAGCGCATCGATCAAGCTGCTGGAAAACCAACTGGGAAAAAAGTTGTTTAACCGCACAACCCACCAGCTGGAACTGACGCGCGAAGGCAAGCTGGCGCTCGACTACGCCACGCATTTATTGAATACGGCGAGCAATACCTTTGCCGATATCCAGCGCGCCATCGGCAGCGGCCGGCACCGCATCCGCATCGGCGCCATCCCGTCGGCCATGGCGATGACGGCCGTGGTGGTGGCGCGCTACTGCGAGCAGCATGGCGATGAAGTGGAAATCGTCCTGTCGGACATGCCCAACGATGGCTTGCTGCACGCGCTGCATTCGGGCCAGCTGGACTTTTGCGTGGGCATCGAAGTGCCCGGTTCCGTGTCGCTGGAAAGCGTGGGCCTGTTCGAAGACGAGCTGGTGCTGGTGACGGCGGGACGCCATGCGCTGGCGCCGCTCAAGGAAGTGCGCTGGGACCAGCTGGCGGGCCAGGAAATCGTCGTGTTCACCAAGGGCAGCATCTGGGAGTTCGCCTCGAGCGCGCTGCGCCAGCATGGCTTGAGCCCGTCGAGCCTGTACCAGATGATCCACAGCGAATCGCTGTACGGCGTGGTACGCGCCGGCATCGCCGTGGGCATCATGCCCAGCCTGTACACGACCTTCCTCAACGACGAGGACCTGCACGTGGCGCCGCTGCGCCAACCCACGTGCAAGCGCAAGATCGCCCTGATGCGGCGCAATGAAATCAGCCGCAACCACCATGTGGACGACTGTTTTTCAGCGCTGCGGCAGGATTTGCAGCAGGTCGACCAGTGGTTTTAAGTTAATACTTAAGCAGGTGCCTTCAGCAAGTTCGCCAAAGCCACATACTGCTCCAGCCCCACCGTTTCCGGACGCAGGGTTGGGTCGATGCCGGCCGCCTTGATCTGCTCTTCCGTAAACATCCCGGCCAGGCAGTTGCGGATCACCTTGCGGCGCTGCGAGAAGGCCTTCATGACGACGGCTTCCAAAGTCGCCTGATCGCAAGCCAGGCGCTCGGCCACGGGGATCATGCGCACGATGGCCGATTCCACTTTCGGAGGCGGATCGAAGGCCGTCGGCGGCACGATGAACAGCAGCGACATCTTGTAGCGCCACTGCAGCATCACGGACAGGCGGCCATACGCCTTGCTGCCCGGCTCGGCCACCATGCGTTCGACCACTTCCTTTTGCAGCATGAAATGCTGGTCCTGCACCAGCGGCGCGAAGTCCGCCAGGTGGAACAGCAGCGGGCTGGAAATGTTGTACGGCAAGTTGCCCACGATGCGCAGCTTCTGGCCGGCCGGCACGGGGATTTGCGCGAAATCGAATTTCAGCGCATCGCCCGAATGGATCGTCAGCTTGGCAGGATTGAAGGTTTTTTCCAGGCGCACGATCAGGTCGCGGTCCAGCTCGACCACGTGCATCTGCTTCAAATGGCGCAGCAGCTGCTCCGTCATCGCGCCCAGGCCGGGGCCGATCTCGACCATGGCATCGTCCGGCTGCGGCCCGATGGCGGCCGTGATGTCGTCGAGGACGAAGCGGTCATGCAGGAAGTTCTGGCCAAAGCGTTTGCGGGCAACGTGTTTCATAATGTGTTTTCTATTAATGCGGTAAAGCCGGCACAGGCCGGCGGAATCGGTTGAGCAGGCAGCGTCGGGTTACGCCGTGCCGGCTAACCCGACCTACGCTCTATGCTCTGGTCGGGGTGCTGGCGCGCAACATGTCGAGCGCCGTTTGCAGCGCTTGCTCCATGCTGTGGCCGTCGGCCAGCCCCAGCCCTTGCGCGGCCAGGTCCAGCGCCGTGCCATGGTCGACCGAGGTGCGTATCAGCGGCAAGCCCAGGGTGATATTGATGCCGCGCCCGAAGGTCGCGTATTTCAGCACGGGCAAGCCCTGGTCGTGGTACATGGCCAGCACGCAGTCGGCATCGGCCAGGTATTTGTGCTGGAACAGGGTGTCGGCCGGGTACGGTCCGCGCGCATCGATGCCGCGCGCTTGCGCCGCCGCAATCGCCGGAGCGATGACATCGATTTCCTCGCGTCCCAGATAGCCGCCCTCGCCCGCGTGCGGGTTCAGGCCGGTGACGAGGATGCGCGGCGCGGCGATGCCGAATTTCCGTTGCAGGTCCGACTGGAGGATATCGAGGGTGACGGCCAGGCTGTCCATGGTGATGGCAGCGGACACGTCCTTCAACGGCAGATGCGTGGTGGCCAGCGCCACGCGCAGGGTCGGTTCGCCATGGCCGGGTTCACCGGCCAGCATCATCACCACTTGCGGCGTGCCGGTTTTTTCTGCCAGGTATTCCGTATGGCCGGAAAAGGCCACGCCGGCGTCGTTGATCGTGCTCTTTTGCAAGGGCGCCGTGACCATGGCGCCAAACCAGCCGGCTTCGATGCCTTCCACGGCCGCGTCCAGGGTGGCGAGCACGGAACGCCCGTTTTCCTTGTCCAGCACGCCGGGAATGACATTGTTCACGGTGGGAATATCGATCACGGCCAGGCGGCCGGGTCCGAACTGGGGCAAGCCGCTGTTGCGTACGGCTTGCAGCGACAGCGCCGCCAGACGGATCTCCGGGTCGATCAGGCTGGCCGTCAGCGCCAGGAAGGCGGCGTCGCCCAGCAGGATGCAGTTGACCTCATGCCGCATGGCCCAGGCGGCGCGGATCGAAATTTCCGGGCCGACACCGGCCGGTTCGCCACAGGTAATGGCGATGGCCGGGCGGCGGGCAACAGGCAAGTTACTCATGCGCAATCAGTCAGCGGCATTACTGGTCGTCCGCGCGGAATTCGACGTAGGCACGGTCGCGCACTTCGCGCGCCCAGTTTTCCGTCGCTTCTTCCAGCTTGCGTTCGCGCAAGGCGTTGCGTGCGGCAGCGCGCTGCTTCTCTTTCGAGACGTCATCGCTCTTGCGTTCCAGCACTTCGATCAGGTGGAAGCCAAAGCTCGATTCGATCGGTTCGCTCACCTCGCCCGGTTTCAGCGCATTCATCGCCGTTTCGAATTCCGGTACGGTGTCGCCTGGATACAGCCAGCCCAGGTCGCCGCCCTTGGCCGCGGAGCCGTCGTTCGAGAACAAACGGGCCAGGTCTTCGAACTTGGCAGCCTTGTTGTCGAGACGCTCTTTCAGCTCCAGCAATTTACGCTTGGCTTCGGCCGCCGACAGGGTCGGCGTCACTTTCAGCAAGATGTGGCGGGCATGCGTCTGCTGCACGGCGGCGACGGCTTGCGCCTCGGCAGCGCTGCGGCGGTCCACCAGTTTCAGGATATGGAAGCCCGTGTTGCTCTTGATGATAGGCGTGATCTGGCCCGGCTTCAATTTCAGCAATTGCTCCGTGAACAGGGGCGGCAGGCGGTCGCTATTGCGCCAGCCGATATCGCCGCCGCTCAGCGCATCGCTGGCGTCGGAATAGCTGGCGGCCATCTTGGCGAAATCGGCGCCCGTGCGCAGCTGGCGGCTGACTTCTTCGGCGCGCGCGCGGCGTGCGGCGATTTGTTCAGGGCTCGAGTTTTCCGGGATGCGCACGAGAATTTGCGCCAGGTTCAGCTCCACCTGTTCGCTGGCGGCCGCCTTTTCCGCTTCCAGGAAGTTATCCACTTCGGAATCGGAAATCTGGATCTTCGCGTCGACTTCGTGCTCGCGCAGGCGCTGCATGATGATTTCATCGCGGATTTCTTCGCGGAAGGTCGCAAACGGCGTACCTTCTTTTTCCATCTGGTTGCGCAGCTCTTGCACCGTCATCTTTTGCTGTTCAGCAATACGGCCAATCGCGCGGTCCAGGGTCAGGTCATCCACGCGGACGCCCATTTCCTTGGCCAGTTGCATTTGTGCGCGCTCGACAATCATGCGCTCGAGCAGTTGACGACGCAGGTCGGCAGGATCGGGCAAGGGCACGTTCTGCGCCTTCATGCGCTGCTCCACGCTCTTGATACGGGCCGCCACTTCATTGCGCGTAATCACATCGTCATTGACGACGACGGCGATGGAATCGATGGTCTGGCCACTGCTCGACGCGGGGGGAGTGAATCCCTTGACCGGCGCTGGGGCAGCGGCAGCGGGCTTGGCCGCAGGAGCTGGCGCAGCCTGTTGCGCCCAGACACTACTGGTCGTGGCGCCGGAAATGGCGCACAACAAAACCGTTGCAATTTTGAGTTGGTGCATACTGGCATTACGCATAATGTGTAGAGCGCTCATGAGTTCAGGTGAATAAAAAAACCGGTTTGTGCCAGCGCCGGGAACACCGGCGGCGGCAACGGTGCCTATCTTAACGGAGTGGCTGGCTCAATGTCTGGTAACCAGGGATGGTTTTTGTAAAAGTTTCCAGGCCATTCGCACCCAGGCCCAGGCCATTCGACAAGCCCGTCAATTCCAGCTGGAAGAAGATCGGCGTCGAGACAGTCTTGGTCGTCGTCACGAAACGCTGCGCGCCCATGCGGAACACCCAGCAGTCGCCCTTGTATTCCAGGCCGACCAGGCTTTCCAGCATGCTGCGATCCTTGATGGAGTAACTGATGCGGCCGACGCCATACAGCCGGTCCGTCAACGGCCATTGCGTCGACACTTCCGCATTGCGCAGGACGTCACGCTGAAAACGGTTACTGAAATTCAATACCTTCTTCGGCCCTGGCTGATATTGCAAGGTGTAGTTGTAGCTCATCAGGCGGCGATCGCTGGGATTGTACTGCAACAGGCTGTCGGCGGTCCAAGTCTCGGACACGCGGCCCGTTGCGGCCAGCAGGATATCCGAACGCGACTGGTTGACGGGCGTCGTCGAATTGAGCTGCACGCGCTGGTCGGCAAAATAGAAACGCTGGCCGAAAGTCAGGCGCATGCGCTCCGTGCCGTCCGATTGCAGGAAGCGCGAGACGACGGCGGCCGTGACCTGGTTGGCGTCGCCGATGCGGTCGCTGCCGACAAAACGGTTTTCCGTGAAGATCTGCGTCAGGTTGAACGTGCCATCGGCCGTGTCGAAGTTCGGGAACTGCGACTGGTCGCGGTACGGCGTGTAGACGTAGAACAGGCGCGGCTCCAGGGTTTGCGTGCCACCCTTGGCGCCGAACAGATTCGTGTCGCGCTCAAACACCAGGCC
This sequence comes from Janthinobacterium sp. NKUCC08_JDC, assembly GCF_019345575.1. Taxonomy (NCBI): domain Bacteria; kingdom Pseudomonadati; phylum Pseudomonadota; class Betaproteobacteria; order Burkholderiales; family Oxalobacteraceae; genus Janthinobacterium; species Janthinobacterium sp. NKUCC08_JDC. The sequence goes on from NZ_JAHKQW010000002.1 coordinate 724,740, forward strand.
GCTGTCGACCGAGAAGGTCGGCACGGCGCGCGTAAACGAGGTGTCCTTAAACAGCGCCTTGGTCCGTGCGTCATTGTCGAGCTGATACGCGCTGGCATTGAGCATCAGCTTGGGCGTGACGAAATAACCAGGGCGCATGATGGGGAAACTCACCTGCGGCACGGCCACGAGGCGCGAGCCTTGCACCAGGGTCGGATGCGCGAAGCGCGTCGCTTCCGCGTCGAAGGTCCAGTCGAAACCGCCCCAGACGTCGTATTTGCCTGCGTGGAAGTTCACCGCCGGCAAGCGGTCATACGGGCGTGGCACGACCACATTGGGATCGGGATCCTGCAGCACCTGGTAATTCTGCACGCGTGCCGTCAGGCTCCAGTCCTCGGTGCGGTAATCGGTGCGCAATTCGCGCAGCAACTGGCGCTCGGTGGCGGAGGCGACGGTTTTCGAGAAATCGTTCGGGTAATTATTGTCCGACGCCTCGCGCAGATCCCAGCTATAAGTCCAGCCCTTGGCCAGCGCCTGCTCATGCTTGGACTTGATCATGTAGCGGTTGGTCTTGGTTTGCTTGTCGTTAGGCAAGAATTCAAACGACGTTTCACCGCCATACAAGCCGGCATCCGTCTCGCCCATGTAGCGGCCCGTCGCACCGAGCTGGATGCCGCGCCGCTGGATGTAGCGTGGGAACAGGGTCAGGTCGCGGTTCGGCGCGATGTTCACGTAATACGGCATCAGCAGCTCGAAGCCGTTCTTCGAGGCAAAGCCCGGCGTGGGCGCCAGCCAGCCCGAGCGGCGCGCACCCGACAGCGAAAACGAAATGCCCGGCGTGCCCAGGATCGGCACGTCCTTGAAATAGATGATGGTCTTGCTGCCGGTGCCCACGTCGCGGCCCGTATCGAGGTTCAAGGTGCTCGATTTCAGGTACCAGTCCGGATTCGGCCCCTCGCAGGTACTGTACGTGCCGTCGATCACAGTGGCTTCGTCTGGATTGATGAAGTCGACGCGCTCGGCCTTGCCCTGGCCGCCGCCCACTTCGAAGCGATAGGTCGGGTTGAGCAGGAAACCCTTGCCGGTCTCCATGTTCAGCTTCAGGACGTCGCCCGTGTAGTAATCGCCGAAACGCCACATCTTGATATGGCCCTCGGCGTCGAACTGATCTTCAACTTGTTTGTAACAAGCTGTATCGGCCGTCATTTTTGTGGTTTTTCCGCGCTCAATCACGACATTCTGGTCGAGATTGATCTCTCTTTCCGGTCGTCCGTTCATGCTGTTCGCCGTCATGACGGTGGGCGCGTCGGGATCTTCCACATGCACGGGACGCGGTGCTTTCTGGGCGTGGACAGGCACCGTCGTGGCGGCGACGAGCGCGCTGATGGCGAAAGCCCAGCGCTGCGAAGGGGGGGAGGCCGAAAACCAGCTCATGAATTGGAAGGGGCAAGCACCATTGACAGGCGATTTTTTGATTTGAATCCCTTATTATATGGGAATCTGTGCGACACGCCTTAAAGCTCGGGTAGCTGGCCCCGGTCGCAACGTAGCAGTAACGACTAGCAGCGCAGGAACTGCGCAGGCAAATCACTGGTTTACCAGTGATAAAACAGTGAGGGGCTCCCCGGAGTACCCATTCTTGGCAAGACAAGACACGCTGCGAGAACGTGGCTTGTCAGTCTTATACGCCCGCCGCATCACCGGCGAGTAGCTATCCCTTTGCCTGTTTTTGATTACACAAAACATTGAAACTGTAGTTTATTTGCAAAGCTTGTAAATATTTTACATTTGCTTACAATTTTCTATATTTCAACAGTTTTCTGCAAGACTCGGTTTTCTCTCAGCCGAGTCATACCCGAGTGAAACTCTTCGATATCTTGTCATGCTTCAGTGTTGCAACTGCTGCCATGACCGGATGTACGACCATCTGTCACCTACTTGAGTGTGCGTCGCCAGTAACGGCGGGGTGCAAAGCCTCAGGGACAACGTACCCCCATTCTTTTTCGGCAGCCCGGCGTGCGAACGCCTGGCTGGAGACTGCGAGCAGCGATGCGGTCCAGGGGCTAGGTGAGTGCTGCAAGGGCAATGTTATGTGAACCATCGTTTGAACCCTCGTAAATATTAATAGGCCAAAGCTGCTAACAGGCCTAAACCAAACGGTACGTGGCTGGCTATCTCCGTGGATTCTGGGGATACGTCGTCATTCAGCCACCGGGGGAAAGATGGGCCCTAAACAGCCAGTCGCGATGTAGCTGTCGCGTCGATATCGTTGGGAACGTGGTAAGCCCGACTCCCTGCCGCTCGATCAAAGAACCGAGATAGCGGCAAGCAAACCGCAAGGCACGCCCTTGGGGGAGCGGGTAGAGGAGGATGGAGAAAGCGAATGCCGGGCTGTAATGGTCCGGATAGGGATTCAAGATTTGTCCCGGCCTGAAAGGGTGCCCACTTCCATCTGGTGTAATAGTCGTCATACGACTGTACTGGCTCCAGGCAGTCATCATTTTCAACCGCCCCGAAGGGATGCAGCTCACCCTTCGGGGATGCGCTGTGTCTCGTCGGAACAACTACACGAGGTTCAGCATGAAAGTAACCGCCAGCAGTCTTGCCGGTTCTGCGTCCTCGCACGTGCCAACTGAATGGGTCGCCATCAACTGGCGGCTCGTACAACGCAACGTGAGAGCCATGCAGCATCGATTAACGAAGGCTACACAGGAAGGCGACTGGCGCAGGGCGAAAGCGCTGCAAAGGTGGCTAACCCACTCGTTCAGCGCGAAGGCGCTGGCAGTCAAACGAGTGACAGAGAATCAAGGCAAACGAACCGCAGGCGTGGACCAGCAGTTGTGGGACTCAGCAACGCAGAAGTTCGCTGCCATTGCGCAGTTGAAGAAACAAGGCTATCGGCCCCTGCCATTACAGAGGGTCTTTATTCCCAAGTCAAATGGAAAGATGCGCCCACTGGGCATCCCTACCATGCGGGACCGGGCGATGCAGGCGCTTCACCTGCTGGCCTTGGATCCGGTCTTGGAAACGCTGAGTGATCCCAACTCATACGGGTTTCGCAAAAATCGCTCAACGGCCGATGCGATGTCGCAAATTTTTCTCCAGACCTGCCGGAAAGTCTCGGCAACCTGGGTATTGGATGCGGATATCGAAGGTTTTTTCGACAATATCAACCATCAATGGCTGGTCGACAATGTCTTCATGGACAAGTCGATCCTGTCTAAATGGCTGAAATCCGGGGTAATTGACCGGAAGCAATTGATGGCAACCACAGCTGGAACGCCACAGGGCGGCATCATCAGCCCTGCCCTTGCGAATTGGACGTTGAACGGACTGGAGACTGAACTGATTGCGCACCTCGGTGCGAAATTCGGCAAGTCAAAGGCAGGCAAGCTCAAAGTCGGTGTCGTGCGATATGCGGACGATTTTGTCGTTACCAGTGGATCGAAGGAATTGCTGGAAACGGAAATCAGGCCATGGATCGAAGCATTCCTTGCAGTCAGGGGATTGCGACTGTCCAGTGCCAAAACCAAGCTCGTGCACATCGATGAGGGCTTCGACTTCCTGGGGTGGAACTTCCGAAAATATTCCGGGACACTACTCATCAAGCCAAGTAAGAAGAACATGAAAACGTTCTATGAAAAGCTGAGGAAGACGATCAGCGAAAACATCGGGGCGAAGCAGGAGAATCTCATTCGATTGCTAAACCCCATGCTGCGGGGCTGGGCGCAATATCACAGCCCTGCAGTCGCCAAGGAGGCGTTTTCGACGATGGAGTCGCTGCTGTACTGGCGGCTTCGTCGCTGGGCCATGCGCAGGCATCCGAAGAAAACCGACAGTTGGATACGCGACCGATACTGGCGCCCAACCGAGAGTGGAAATCGGGTGTTTGCAGCGGACGTTGTCACAAAGAATGGCAATAAGGCCATGAAGGAACTGTACTCGTTACCAGGTACGGCGATTCTGCGTCACACGAAAATCAAGGGCGGCTATCACCCCTACGATCCGCAATGGGAACTGTACGGCGAAACCCTTCGGCAGGAACGCATGTTGAAAAACATGTCTTACCGGCGTGAGTGGGCCAAGCTCTACCTCGACCAACGTGGCTTGTGCGCTCTGTGTGGATACGAGATGAACATGGAAACCGGATGGCATGACCACCACATGGAATACCGTGTGGCAGGTGGTTCCGAGGCCCTTGGAAATCGCGTATTATTGCACCCAAATTGCCATATAAATGTGCACGCAAACGATTTACACGTTGCGAAGCCGGTCCCTGCATAGGGACTTTTATTATGCTTGAGCCGTGTGCGGTGAAAGTCGCACGCACGGTTCTTAGGGGGGAGAGCTTCCAGCAATGGGGTTCTCCTACCCTCCGCACCATCAACCCGATTCCACAGGCCGCTTAATGTCATTCTCCCCCAATTCCTCCACCGCGCCGGCCTCCGCCGACGCTCGCCTGACCCTGTTGAAAGCCTGGTTGACCTCGCTTAACCTCGTCGCGCCCGAATCCGCCCGCCCCGCTTCCAGCGATGCCAGCTTCCGCCGCTACTATCGTCTCGATGTGCTGCCAGGTAACACAACATTGCCAGGAAGTACACTGATCGCCATGGATGCGCCGCCCGAGCGCGAAAACGTGCCCGCCTTTGTCAAGGTGGCCGGCTTGCTGAAAGGCGCCGGCGTGTCCGTGCCCGAGATCATCGCGCAAGACCTGGAGCAGGGCTTCCTGCTGCTCTCCGACCTGGGCACGACCACCTATCTCGACGCCCTGAACCACGACAACGCCAGCGTGCTGTACGCCGAAGCGCTGGAATCCTTGATGAAAATCCAGCTGGCCAGCCAACCGGACGTCTTGCCCGAATTCGACCGCGCCTTCATCCTGCGCGAAATGAATCTGTTCCCGGAATGGTTTATCGGCAAGCATCTGAGCGCCACCTTGACAGATGTGCAACAAACCCAGCTGGAGAAGGTCTTCGAAGCCATCACGGCGAATATCTTGTCGCAGCAGCAAGTATTCATGCACCGCGACTACCATTCGCGCAATTTGATGCACATCAACGATGGCTCCATCCCGAATCCCGGCATCCTCGACTTCCAGGACGCCGTTTTCGGCCCCGTCACCTACGACATCGCCTCGCTGCTGCGCGACGCGTATATCCAGTGGGATGAGGAACTGGTGCTCGACTGGGTGATCCGCTACTGGCAGCGCGCCAAGCAGCTGGGCTTGCCAGTCAATCCCGACATCGACGCCTTCTACCGCGATTTCGAATTCACGGCCCTGCAGCGCCACCTGAAAATCCTCGGCCTGTTCGCGCGCCTGAATTACCGCGACGGCAAGGATCTGTACATGGGCGACCTGCCAACCGTGCTCGACTACGTGCGCAAGACAGCCAACCGCTATACGGAACTCAAGCCGCTGGTGCGTTTGCTCGATGCTCTTGAGAACAAAACGCCCCAAGTCGGCTACACCTTCTGAGGACACCGGCCAAAACCTACTGCGCGTCGCGCTTTGCGGCCGGCGATGCTCACCGTACTAGAGTACGGTTGCGCTTCTCGGCCACAAATCACTGCCGCTCGCTACGGTTTTGCCAGGTGTCGCTACTGCAGAATTAACTTATTGTACGGCTCACGCCACGCAACCTTTACCGAACGAAACAGAAAACGAGTACCCCATGAAAGCCATGATCTTTGCCGCAGGCCGCGGTGAACGGATGCGTCCGCTTACCGATACCTGTCCCAAACCGCTGCTGAAAGTGCGCGGCCGTCCGCTGATCGTCTGGCATGTGCTGAACCTGGTGCGCGCCGGTATCACGGACATCGTCATCAACCATTCGCACCTGGGCCATCTGATCGAGGAAACCTTGGGTGACGGTAGCGCGTACGGCGCGCGCATCGCGTATTCGCCCGAGACCACGCCGCTGGAAACGGCGGGCGGCATCGCGCAAGCGCGCCACTTGCTGGGCGAGGAACCGTTCCTCGCCATTTCCGGCGACATCTATTGCCCGTATTTCGATTTCAAGCAGGTGCTCGACGTGCTGGCCGACAAGGACGTGCTGGGCACGCCGTACCCGGCCGACCAGCGCGATATCGCCTGGGCCTATCTGGTGCCCAATCCCGACTTCCACCCGAAGGGCGACTTCGGCCTGACCTTGTTCGCGATCAACAATACGGACGACACCAGGTGGACCTTCGCCAATATCGGCGTGTACCGTCCTGAAATGTTCGACGGCATCGCGCCTGGCAGCCATGCCAAACTCGGCGATTTGCTGCGCCGGTATGCGGACCAGGGCCGCGTGGGCGGTGAAGTCTATACCGGCGAGTGGACCAATGTGGGCACGCCGGCACAGCTCGACACGCTCAATGGCGTGGCAGCGAAGGCGCCTGCGGCATGATGGCCAATTACGCGGCACGGCGCGCGGCGCTGCTGGCGCAGATGCTGCCGGGCAGCGTGGCCATCCTCGCCACGGCGCCCGAAGTGCCGCGCAACAGCGATTGCGATTATCCGTATCGCCACGACAGCTATTTCTATTACCTGAGCGGTTTCACGGAACCCGACAGCGCCGTGGCCCTGGTGGCCGCCAGCGCCACGGCGCCCGCGCGCGCCATCCTGTTTTGCCGCGCCAAGAACACGGAGCGCGAAATCTGGGACGGTTTCCGCCACGGCCCCGAGGCGGCCCGCGCCAGCTTCGGTTTTGACAGCGCCTTCCCCATCGAGGAACTCGACGTGGAAATGACACGCCTGCTGGCCGACGCCCCCGCCATCTACCATGCGCTGGGCGGCAGCCTCGATGCACAGGTCAAGGTGTGGCGAAACAATGTGCGGCAAAAGGCCCGCAGCGGCGTCACGGCGCCCGCCATCGCGCATGACATCCATGGCATGCTCGACGCCATGCGCCTGCTGAAAGACACGGAAGAACAAAACCTGATGCGCCGCGCGGCCGCCATTTCCAGCGCCGCCCACGTGCGCGCCATGCGCGCCACGCGTCCCAGCATGCACGAATATGCGCTCGAAGCGGAGCTGCTGTACGAATTCCGGCGCAGCGGCGCGCAGTTCCCCGCCTATTCCTCCATCGTGGCCGGCGGCGGCAACGCCTGCATCCTGCACTACAGCGCCAACAACGCGGTATTACAGGACGGCGAGCTGGTATTGATCGACGCCGGCTGCGAACTCGATGGCTATGCCTCGGACATCACGCGTACCTGGCCCGTCAACGGCCGTTTCAGCGGCCCGCAGCGGGCGCTGTATGAACTGGTGCTGGCCGCGCAGCAAGCGTCGCTGGACATGGTGCGCCCCGGCTTGCCGCACAGCGCCATCCACGAAGCGGCCGTGCAGGTGCTGGCGCAGGGCATGCTGGACCTGGGTTTGCTGGACCGGCAAAAAAGCGGCGGTGTGCAGGACGTCATCGCCGACAAGGCCTATATGCCCTTCTACATGCACGGCACCAGCCACTGGCTGGGCATGGACGTGCACGACGTGGGCGCCTACCGCGACACGGATACCCCCGGAAAGCCGTGGCGCGCTTTGGCACCGGGCATGGTGCTGACGGTGGAACCGGGCATCTATGTGCGCCCCGGCGCGGGCGTGCCGGAGCAGTTCTGGCATACGGGCATCCGCATCGAAGACGATGTGCTGGTCACGCCGCAAGGCCATGAAGTCTTCAGCACGGCACCCAAGAGCGTCGCTGAAATCGAACAACTGATGTCACAGGATTAACGCCGCCGCATGCATACACCGTCCACTTTCGATCTCGCCATCTGCGGCGCCGGCCCCGTCGGCATGGCGCTGGCCGCCCTGCTGGTACAGCGCGGCAGCCGCGCCGACGGCATCGTCCTGCTCGACGCCAAATCCATCGAACAAGCGAGGCGCGATCCGCGCACCATCGCCCTGTCGCACGGCAGCCGCCAGATTCTCGAGGAAGCGGGCGCCTGGCCCGTGGAAGCGACACCGATCCATCAAATCCACGTCTCGCGCCGCGGCCAGTTCGGGCGCAGCCTGATGGACCGCAGCGAGCATGGCGTCGAGGCGCTCGGCTACGTGGCCCGTTACGGCGCCGTCGTCAGTTCGCTGGCCGACGTGTGCGAGCGCCTGGGCGTGGCCAGCCTGCGCCCGGCGCTGGTGACAGGCAGCGTGGAGGATGCCGATGGCGTCAGCGTGCAGATCGACCAGGCGGGCGCCGCGTCGAGCTTGCGCGCCAGCCTGCTGGTGCAAGCCGAGGGCGGCCTGTTCGGCCAGCAGCAGGAACGGGCCGTCAGCCGCGACTATGGCCAGAGCGCCATCATCGCCCATGTGCGCACAAGCAGCCCCATCGTCCACCGCGCGTATGAGCGCTTCACCGACGAAGGCCCGCTGGCCCTGCTGCCGCAGGACGATGGCTACGCGCTCGTGTGGTGCGTGCCGCCCACGCGTGCAGAACAATTGCTGGCGCTGGACGACGCTGCCTTCCTGGCCCGCTTGGGCGCCGCCTTCGGCAGCCGCCTGGGACGCTTTACGCATACGACGCCACGCTTGGCCTATCCGCTGGGCTTGAACGCGCAGGCGAACGGCACGGCGCGCACGGTCGCCATCGGCAATGCGGCGCAAACCCTGCACCCGGTGGCGGGACAAGGCTTGAACCTGGGCTTGCGCGACGCCGCCGTGCTGGCCCGCGTGCTGGCGCAGGACGGCAGTCCGGCCGGGCTGGAACGCTACGCCAGCCTGCGCCAGACCGACCGGGGGCTGACCGTGCGCGTCACCGACACCATGGCGCGCATCTTCACGGGCAGCGCCCCCACGCAAGGCTTGTTGGGCCTGTCGCTGGGTTTGCTGGACGTATTTTCCCCTGCACGCAAGGCACTGGCTGGGCTGATGATGTACGGCCGCCGATAAGGCTTAACAATAAGGAAAGAGCTGGGGCGAAAAAGAAACAGGGAACATATCCGGCATGGAATAAACGGCCCGCGGATGCGACAATGGCTGTCACCTGGCTTTTGGCGACCGTTCCATGACAGATGTATTGCCCGCAGCACCGCCTGCCGCTCTTCCCGAAGTGCTCTTTTCCCGCCTGCTGGAAGACGCCCTCGACGCCGTCATCATCATCGACGAGCATTGCCGCATCCGCTATATCAATGGCGCCATGCAGGCATTGTCGGGCTATGCGAGCGGGGAATTGCTGGGCCAGACCTTGAACGGCCTGCTGCCCGACGCCGTCGGCGCGCAGCACGACAACCACGTGATCAATTACATCCGCAGCTCGCGCACGTCCAGCGTGCTGGGCAAGATACGCGAATTCGCCATCCGCCACCGCGACACGCAGATGATCCCCATCGAAATGAAGGCGATGGACCTGGGCGTGGTCGACGGCATCCGCTATTTCGGCGCCTTCTTGCTCGACGTGCGCGAACGGCGCGAACTGGCGGCCAAAAACGCCAGCCTGCTGGCGCAGCTGGAACAGCAGGCGCTGCACGATGCGCTGACGTCGCTGCCGAACCGGCGCGCGTATGAAGCGCAAGCCGAGCAGGCGATGGCGCGCGCGGCGCGCAGCGGCGCCGCCTTGACCGTGGGCGTGGCCGACCTCGACCATTTCAAGAAGATCAATGACCGCTACGGCCATGCCGTGGGCGACGCCGTACTGCGCACGGTGGCGCAGGCGCTGCGCGACACGGGACGCATCACCGACGTGGCGGCGCGCCTCGGTGGCGAGGAATTCGGCCTGCTGTTCCCCGACGCCAGCCTGCAGCAGGCGCATAGGGTGGCCGAACGCATCCGCGCCGCCGTGGCCGCCGCCATCACGCCGTTGCCCGATGGCGGCGAACTGCAGGTGACCATCAGCATCGGGGTGGCGTCCCTGACGGCCGGCGCCACCCTGGATGCGGCCATGTCCGATGCCGACAAGGCCCTGTACGCGGCCAAGCACCAGGGCCGCAACAAGGTCGTGGCGGCCCAATAAAAACGGCCCGCGCAAGGCGGGCCGTGCGGTCGCTGCAAGCCGTGCTTATTCGACGGCCTTGAGCATATCCTCGATCACCTTCTTCGCATCGCCAAACACCATCATCGTGTTCGGCTGGTAGAACAGGTCGTTGTCCAGGCCCGCATAGCCGGACGCCATCGAGCGCTTGTTGACGATGATGCTCTTGGCTTTATACGCTTCCAGAATCGGCATGCCGGCGATCGGCGATTTCGGATCTTTCGCCGCCGGGTTGACGACGTCGTTCGCGCCCAGCACCAGCACCACGTCCGTCTGGCCGAATTCGCCGTTGATGTCTTCCATCTCGAAGACCTGGTCGTATGGCACTTCCGCCTCGGCCAGCAGCACGTTCATGTGGCCCGGCATGCGCCCCGCCACGGGGTGGATCGCATACTTGACGGTGATGCCCTTGTGCGTGAGCTTTTCCACCAGTTCCTTGAGCGAGTGCTGCGCGCGCGCCACGGCCAGGCCGTAGCCGGGCACGATGATGACGGTTTCCGCATTGCTCATGATGAAGGCGGCATCGTCGGCCGAACCCGATTTCACGGGCCGCTGTTCCTGCGCACCGGCCGCGCCGGCCGCCGGCGCATCGCCGCCGAAGCCGCCGAGGATGACGTTGAAGAACGAGCGGTTCATGGCCTTGCACATGATGTACGACAGGATCGCGCCAGACGATCCCACGAGCGAACCGGCGATGATCAGCATCGAGTTATTCAGCGAAAAGCCGATGCCGGCCGCGGCCCAGCCCGAGTAACTGTTGAGCATCGACACCACCACCGGCATGTCGGCGCCGCCGATGGGGATGATGATCAGCACGCCCAGCGCAAAGGCGATCAGGGTCATGACGATGAACGGCGTCCACGCCGGTTCGACGCCATCGGCGAAGCAGAACGTCAGGCCCAGTCCCACCATCACCAGCGCCAGCACGAGGTTGAGCATGTGCTGGCCCTTGAAGCTGACGGGCGCGCCCTGGAACAGACGGAACTTGTATTTGCCCGACAGCTTGCCGAAGGCGATCACGGAACCGGAGAACGTGATGGCGCCGACAAAGGTGCCGATGAACAGTTCGAAGCGGTTACCGATGGGCAGCGCCTCGCCATGCTTGGCGATATTGAAGGCCCACGGTTCCGACACGGCCGCCACGGCGATGCACACTGCGGCCAGGCCGATCAGCGAGTGCATGGCCGCCACCAGTTCCGGCATCTTCGTCATTTCCACGGTTTTCGCCAGGTAGGCGCCGATGGCCCCGCCCGTGACGATGCCGATGATGACGAGGGTCAGGCCCATGCCGCCCGTCTGCTGCTCCTTCAGTTTCAGGATCAGCGCCACGGTGGTGACGGCGGCAATGGCCATGCCGCTCATGCCAAAGGCATTGCCGCGGCGCGCCGTCGATGGCGACGACAGGCCTTTCAGGGCCTGGATGAAGCACACCGAGGCGATCAGGTACATCATCGTCACCAGGTTCATGGTGACGAAGCTCATGGCGTGACTCATTCTTTTGCTCCTTGCTTGGCCTTCGGTTCTTTTTTACGGAACATCTCGAGCATGCGCTGCGTGACGAGGAAGCCGCCGAACACGTTGACGGCGGCCAGCGCGACGGCCAGGGTGCCGGCCACTTGCGCCAGCGGGCCATCGGTCAGGCCGGCCGCCAGCATGGCGCCGACGATGATGATCGCGGAAATGGCATTGGTGACGGCCATCAGCGGCGTATGCAGCGCCGGCGTGACGGTCCAGACGACGTGGTAGCCGACATAAATGGCCAGCACGAAGATGATCAGGTTGGTGATGGTATGACTGATTTCCATGATGTTGTTCTCTCCGGCGCCGCGTTATTTACGTAAGATTTCGCTGCCTGCGCAAACCAGGCTGGCCTTGATGATTTCATCCTCGCGGTCGATCAGCAATTGATCGTCCTTGTCGATGATGAGCTTCAAGAAGTCCAGCACGTTGCGCGCATACAGGGCCGAAGCGTCGGCCGCCACCAGGGTGGCCAGGTTCGGCTCGCCCACGATGTAGACGCCGTGCTTGACCACCGTCTTGCCCAGTTCCGACAGCGGGCAATTGCCGCCCTGCTCGACGGCCAGGTCAACGATGACGGAGCCCGGTTTCATGGCTTTCACCGTTTCTTCGGAAATGAGCACGGGCGCGGCGCGGCCGGGAATCAGCGCGGTGGTGATGATGATGTCGGCCAGTTTCGCCCGTTCGTGCACGAGTTCGGCCTGGCGGCGCATCCAGTCGGCCGGCATGGCGCGCGCATAGCCGCCCGAACCCTTGGCGATCTCTTTTTCTTCATCGGTGAGGAAAGGCACGTCGAGGAACTTGGCGCCCAGGGACTCCACTTGTTCCTTCACGGGCGGGCGCACGTCGGACGCTTCGATGACGGCGCCCAGGCGCTTGGCCGTGGCGATCGCCTGCAGTCCTGCCACGCCCACGCCCATGATCAGCACGCGGGCCGCCTTGACGGTGCCGGCCGCCGTCATCAGCATCGGCATGAAGCGCTGGTAGGTATTCGCGGCCACCAGCACGGCCTTGTAGCCGGCGATATTGGCTTGCGAGGACAGCACGTCCATCGACTGCGCGCGCGTGATGCGCGGCACGGCTTCCAGGGCGAAGGCGGACAGGCCGGCCGTGGCCATGGCGGCGATATTGTCGGCGTCAAACGGGTTCAACATGCCGATCAGCACCGTGCCGCTGGCCATCAGGGCCCGTTCATCGGCATCGGGCGCGCGCACCTTGAGCACGATGGCGCAGCCATAGGCTTCCTGGGCGGTGCCGATCTGCGCGCCGGCGGCGGCATAGGCGTCGTCGGGAATCGAGGCTTGCAGGCCCGCTCCGGACTGCACGACGACTTGATGCTTGGCTGCCAGCTTCTTGACTGTCTCGGGCGTTGCCGCCACCCGCGTTTCACCAGGCCGTGTTTCGGCCGGTATGCCTATCCTCATGATGCCTCCGCTAATTGATAAACTGACTAGAATCTAACACGGAAAGCAGCGCGTTAAACGTTTGTGAAGCAGCAACTTTTAGTCGTACGACACTAATTTACCCGTAATACCAATCCTTGTTCCGCCATGCGGTATGGCGACCATATTGTGGGAAAGGTGTGTCAATCTCACCACAGTCGAGCACGCGTACGCGCTTGTTTTGACCACAGGGAAAGCCTATATTAGCGGGCGCTTGCTACCCTCTTGCCGACTAAGCCCCCATGCTAGTGCGCTCCCCGGGACAGACGTAAGTACCTCCCACCGCTATTTGCTAAAACGTTGTCATTTATCAATATGTCCGCGCAACAAAAGGCCGGCTTCAAACCGCGCGCGCAGAACAAGATAAAATGTCGGCTCTTTCAAGGATGGAATCATGCCGAGAATCTGGAAACCCTCTGTCACCGTTGCCGCCATCGTCGAACGCGACGGCCTGTTTTTACTGATTGAAGAAGAGACCAGCGAAGGCATCAAGATCAACCAGCCGGCCGGCCACCTCGACCCGTTCGAGTCGCTGGAGCAGGCGGTGATCCGCGAAACGCTGGAAGAAGCGGCTTACGATTTCATCCCCACGGCACTGGTCGGCATGTACATGTCGCGCTATCAGTCCTTGCGCACGGGCGAGGACGTGACCTACTTGCGCTTCACCTTTTGCGGCACGGCCGGCGCCGAGCATGACCGCCCGCTGGACGAAGGCATCATCCGCACCTTGTGGATGACGCGCGACGAGCTGGCCGCGTGCCAGGAGCGCCACCGCAGCCCGCTGGTGCTGCAATGCGTGGACGAATACCTGGCTGGCAGGCGCGCGCCGCTGGCCCTGCTGCACACGCATGCGTCCGTTTTCAATAGCGCATAGCAACATTATCTAAAGTACACTGGAAAGCAAGATGAGCAAGAAGAAAGTCGTTATCGGCATGTCGGGCGGGGTCGATTCCTCGGTCGCGGCATGGATGCTGAAGGAACAAGGCTATGAAGTCATCGGCCTGTTCATGAAAAACTGGGAAGATGACGACGATTCGGAATACTGCTCCACGCGCCAGGACTGGATCGACGCGGCCAGCGTGGCCGACGTCATCGGCGTCGATATCGAAGCCGTCAATTTCGCCTCCGAATACAAGGACCGCGTGTTCGCCGATTTTCTGCGCGAATACCAGGCCGGCCGCACGCCGAACCCGGACGTGCTGTGCAACGCCGAAATCAAGTTCAAGGCCTTCCTCGACCACGCCATGACCCTGGGCGCCGACCTGATCGCCACCGGCCACTATGCGCGCGTGCGCCAGGCGCCGACCGATGCGGGCCGTTATGAACTGCTGAAAGCCGTCGACGCCAGTAAGGACCAGAGCTACTTCCTGCACCGGCTGAACCAGGCGCAGTTGTCGAAAACCCTGTTTCCGCTCGGTGAAATCCCGAAGACGGAAGTACGCAAGATCGCTGAAAAACTGGCGCTGCCGAACGCGCAGAAGAAGGATTCGACGGGCATTTGCTTTATCGGCGAGCGCCCGTTCCGCGAATTCTTGAACCGCTACCTGTCGTACAAGCCGGGTCCGATGAAAACGGCCGACGGCAAGACCGTGGGCGAACATGTGGGACTGAGTTTTTATACCCTGGGCCAGCGCAAGGGCATCGGCATCGGCGGCGTGAAGTCGTACCAGAACGCGGACGGCAGCAGCGACGCCTGGTATGTGGCGCGCAAGGATATCGCCAACAACACCCTGTGGGTGGTGCAGGGCCATGACCACCCGTGGCTGCTGTCGCCCGCCTTGACGGCCGACCAGGCCAGCTGGGTCGCCGGCACGGCGCCGCAGGCGGGCGCCTTGAGCGCCAAGACGCGCTACCGCCAGGCCGACGTGGCTTGCCAGCTGCTGCCGGATGGGAATGAACACTTCGGCCTGGCCTTCGACCAGGCGCAATGGGCCGTCACGCCGGGCCAGTCGGCCGTGCTGTACGACGGCGACGTATGCCTCGGCGGCGGCATCATCGCCAGCGCGACGGGCCTGGCTGGCGTCTAACTATTGCCTTGCGCGGCGGCGGCCAAAGCCTGCTGCTTGCGCACCATGGCGATCACCGTATTGCGCACGGTTTTCAGGACCGTGTCGGCCATGAACGGTTTCACGATAAAACCCGACACGCCCATGGCGAGGGCCGCCTGCAGCGAGGTGGCGTCGATGCCGCCCGAGACCATGAAAATGAGCGTCTTCGGATACTGGGCGCGGATGGTTTGCACCACATTGGTCCCGTCTTCCACCTGCTCGCGCGCGATGCAGACGAAATGCGGGTGGTGCTTGACCAGCAGCGCCAGCCCCAGCGCGCTCGTATGCGTCTGCCCGCAGACATCGTAGCCGCCATCGGTCAGGACCGTGTTCAGCAGGCCGCGCGCCACGGCGCTGCTATCGATCAGGACTGTCTTTAACATCATGATTTACTTCCCTTGCTTGATTGTTCTTGCCTGGCGCTTTACTTTTCCCACACCAGCTTGTTCCAGGTGACACCCAAGGTCACGTCGGTCTTGAGCGCAACTAACTTTCTTGAAAGATACAGTATTTCCCGCTCTTTTCGCAGGCTTTCACCGAGCGCACCGGGCAAAATGCCCGCGCCGGCCATCACGGCGTCAATATTGCCGTAGGCGCGCAACAGTTTTGCGCCCGTCTTCAGGCCGATCTTCGACACGCCGGGGATGCTGTCGGTGACGTCGCCCATCAGCGCCAGCAGGTCGGGCAGCAGTTCCGGCGGCACGCCGAACTTTTTCTCGACCCAGGCGTGGTCGTGCCAGACGCCCTTGAAGTGGTCCCACACGAGCGCGCCGTGCGCGATCAGGCCGTGCAAATCCTTGTCGGTGGTGGCGATGACAGCCGCGCCGCGCCCCTCGTGCAGCCAGCGCATGACGGCCGTGCCGATCACGTCGTCGGCCTCGACCTCGGGAATGCTGACCACGTGCATGCCGAAGCTGGCCAGGGTGGCGTAGAAGCCAGGCAAGGCGTCGCGCAGCACCTGCGGCATGGGCTGGCGCCCCTCGCGGTAACCGGCATACAGGGCGTGGCGCCAGGTCGGGCCGCCAAAGTCGAAGGCCGGCAGGATGTGCGTCGGCTCGTGGTCGTTGATGAGCGTGCGGAACGACGACAGCGCATGGCGCAGCGCGATCTCCGCCTTCAGGTCGGAATCGGGTTCAGGACTGGCTTCGTAGACGCGGCGTACGATATTCAAGCCGTCGATAGCGAGGAGTCTGGCCATGCGGTAAATGGATACTGGTTGAATCGATCATTTTACCGTATGGGCCGCTCCGAAAGCAGTTTCACATCCCCGCGCCGCCTGGGAAGAGTTGATTGACCAACTCGCCAATCTTTTGATCCGCATCGATGAACTTCGCCGTATTCATGCCGGCGCGTTTGGCGTCGTATACGACTTCGCCCACCACTTTGCCATTGTTGTACACCTTAATATTCGCATAATTCATGTACATCGCCAGATCCCAACGCCAGTTTGCCGTGTAGGTGGACGTCAGGGGGCATTCGATGATCGATGCGGTAGGCGGCAGTTGACGGGCGATATATCCCTTGCCTTCGAGCGCTCGCTTGTACGACGTAATAAACCCGACTCGCACATCGGGGTTATCCAGAATGCATACTTCCTTGCTGGCGAAATGCTCCACCGGCTTGACTGTCTGTTTAATTGCGCATCCCGTGAATAGCAGCATCAGGGCGGAAACAAGCGTTATTCTTTTGAGCATGGAAGGAGCGCATCGCAGCGCGGTTAGATGGTTGCATGAAGGAAAATATTCTATAGCAAAATAATATGAAAAAGTAATATTAATTTCCTTGCATGCCATCTTCCGCACTCATCATTTTACTTTGCGAAATCGTAGGGCCCGCCACGTTCGAGCGCCCGCTGGTAGGCTGGCCGCGCATGAATGCGCTGCAGGAACGCCGTCAGCTTTGGCAGGCGCTCGTCGAGTCCGCCGCGCATGGCCGCCGCTTCCAGTGGAAAGCTCATCTGGATGTCGGCCGCCGTGAATTCATTGCCGGTAAACCATTTGCTGTTCTCCAGTTCCGCTTCCATGTAGGCCAGCTGGCTGTTGATATTGGGCAGGATGAAGCTGCTCTTGACCTTGCTGGCGATGCCGCGCGCGATCGGTTTGACGAAAAACGGCATCGGCGACGATTCGACCTTGTCGAATACCAGCTTCATCAGCAGCGGCGGCATGGCCGAGCCTTCCGCGAAATGCAGCCAGTAGGTCCAGCGCAGCTTCTCCGGCGTGCCCGCCGCCGGGATCAAGCGGCCATTGCCGTAGCGCTCGACCAGGTACTCGATGATGGCGCCCGATTCGGCGATGGTGTTGGCGCCATCGGTGATCACGGGCGACTTGCCCAGCGGATGGACGGCCTTCAGCGAGGCTGGCGCCAGCATGGTTTTCGGGTCGCGCTGGTAGCGCTTGACCTCGTAATCGAGGCCCAGTTCCTCGAGCAGCCAGAGCACGCGCTGCGAGCGCGAATTGTTCAGATGATGGACGACGATCATGGTTTTCCCGTTAAGCGATGGTTGAGTTCCAGTATAGCCGGGACGGCCGGATCGGGGCGGCGCAAGGGAATCTGCAAAAAAATTGCGAAAAACAGTATTTTCAATTGATAACTTTTCAATCTTCCCTTATCTTGTTTTGTTTCCAATAAGTAAGGAAACCCCCTGTGGATTTCGACACCAACAACACCACGCCCAAGCGCGAAGCCATCACCTTCAGCGCCACCGGCAGCGAATACTTCCGCATCTGGATCGTCAACCTGCTGCTGAGCATCGTCACCCTGGGCATTTACTCCGCCTGGGCCAAGGTGCGCCGCAACCGCTATTTCTATTCCAGCACCCACCTGGCTGGCAGCAGCTTCGAATACCACGGCAATGCCGTCGCCATCCTGAAGGGCCGCATCGCGGCCGTCGTACTGATCGGCGGCTACAACATCGCCTTCCAGATCTCGCCCATCATCGGCCTGATCATGCTCGTGCTGATGATGGCCGTGCTGCCATGGCTGGTGTGGAAAAGCCTGCAATTCAAGCTGTACAACACCAGCTACCGCGGCATCCGCTTCGGCTTTGACGGCAGCGCCAAAGAAGCCTACAAATACTTCCTGTGGCTGCCCATCCTGAACACCTTCACGGCTGGCCTGATGACGCCGTTCCTGCACCAGCGCCTGAAGCGCTTCCAGCACACGCAAAGCCGCTTCGGCAGCAGCAACTTCAGCTTCGACGCCTCGGTCGGCAGCTTCTACAAAACCTATTTGCTGTTCTTCGCCCTGCTGCTGGCCGGTTTCCTGGTCCTGATCTTTGTCGTCTTCGCCAGCGTCTTCGCCACGTTTGCCACCGATGCCAACGATGTCACCAAGGCCGGCAGCATCTTCGGCGCCGTGGCCGCCCTGTATGCCTGGGCCTTTATCGTGCTGCCGCTGTTCCTGACCATGATCCAGAACCTGATCTGGAACCACACGCGCCTGCAGCAGCACCAGTTCCAGTCGCAGCTGACGTGGGGCCGCACCACCTTCATCATGCTGACCAACCTGCTGGGCATCGTCGTCACCCTGGGCCTGTTTTCGCCATTCGCCCAGGTGCGCTGGCTGAAGTACCGCCTGGAAGCGACTTCGATGCTGGTGCACGGCAGCCTCGACGCCTTTGTCGCCGCCACCGGCGAGCAAGTGTCGGCCACGGGCGAAGGCATGGTCGACCTGCTGGACTTCGACCTGTCGCTGTAACATGACGCTCGACAATCAAGCACCGGGCGCGGCCCCCGTGCCCGCGCGCTATTTCGACGGCCAGACCTCGCGCCTGTACCACGTCACGCTCAGCGTGCGCGATGGCATGGCCGTGCTGGCCGGCGATATCGAGCGCAGCTCCCCGCTGGGCGAGCTGCACGTGTCCGAACGCAGCAGCCATGCCGTGCGCAAGGTCAGCTTTCCCGACGGCGCCTATCTGGAGATCGCCGACCAGGCGGCCTTCAACGACATGCTGCATGACACGGGCCACCGCGATGGCTGGGTGGTGCGGCTGCAGCAAAGCTGGCGCGGCGCCCTGCTGGCCACGGTCGCCACCGTGCTGGCCCTGTGGCTCAGCTATCAGTACCTGCTGCCGGTCGTGGCGAAGGGCGTCGCGTATGCGATTCCCCAGTCCGTCGAGCGCCAGCTGGGCCAGGGCGTGCTCGATTTCCTCGACGAACACGTGTTTGAGGCAAGCAAGCTCGCTGACGCGCGCCAGCAAGCCTTGCGCGCCCGGTTCGCGCGCCTGGCCACGCCCGGCGACAGCACGCCCGAGCACCGCATCGTTTTCCGCAAGAGCAAGATCGGTCCGAACGCGTTCGCCCTGCCGTCCGGCGACATCGTGCTGACCGATGAAATGGTGGAACTGATGCCGGACGACGATGCCATCATGGGCGTGCTGGCGCATGAACTGGGCCATTTGCAGCAGCGCCACCTGACGCGCCGCCTGATCCAGACGTCGGCCGTGGGCGCCGGCGCGGCGCTGCTGTTCGGCGACGTGTCGACCGTGGTGGCGACCTTGCCGCCGCTGCTGCTGGACTTGAAGTATTCGCGCGACGTCGAGCGCGAGGCGGACGACTACGCGATCGCCATGCTGCGCCAGAACGCTATTCCACTGGAACACCTGGCGCAAGTGTTTGTCGCCCTGGGCAAGCTGGATCACGGCACGCCCTACCTGTCTAGCCATCCGGCCAGCGCAGAGCGTGTCGAGCGTATCCGCGCCGCACAGCGCTAAGTCTTCACGCGGCGTCCACCGGGCGCCGCTTTCTTTCCCTCCAGCACGTTCGGCGAATCGAAGGTAGACTCGGCTTTACCAGTCTGACTTCACCGGAGTACCCATGCACCTAGTACCATTTCGCTACCTGACCTTCATTGCGACGGCAGCCATCTTTGTCCTGTCCCTGTTTTACTACGATCATTACTGGCTGCCCGTGCTGGCCGGTGCGCTGACCCTGGTCGGCATCAGCGACCTGCTGCAAACGAAGCGCGCCCTGCGCCGCAATTACCCCATCCTCGCGCATTTCCGCTTCTTTTTTGAGAGCATCCGCCCCGAAATCCGCCAGTATTTCCTGGAAAGCGACAGCGAAGCGACGCCGTTCTCGCGCAGCCAGCGCAGCATCGTCTACCAGCGCGCCAAGGAGCAGACGGACAAGCGTCCGTTCGGCACCCAGCTCGACGTGTATGAAGCGGGCTACGAATGGATCAACCATTCCATCGCGCCCGCCAAGGTAACGGGCCACGATTTCCGCATCGAGATCGGCAACCATCCGGACTGCCCGCGCGCCAAGCCGTATTCGGCCAGCGTCTTCAATATCTCGGCGATGAGCTTTGGCGCACTGTCGGCCAACGCCATCCTGGCCCTGAACGGCGGCGCGCGCAGCGGCGGCTTCATGCACGACACGGGCGAAGGCAGCATCAGCCCCTACCACCGCGAAAACGGGGGTGACCTGGTGTGGGAAATCGGCTCCGGCTACTTCGGCTGCCGCAATCAGGACGGCACGTTTTCGGAAGAACGCTTCATCGCCAACGCCAGCTCCGAGCAAGTGAAAATGATCGAGCTGAAAATGTCGCAGGGCGCCAAGCCGGGCCACGGCGGCGTACTGCCCGGGCCGAAAGTGACGATCGAGATCGCCACCACGCGCGGCGTGATGGTGGGCGAGGATTGCGTCTCGCCGGCCGCGCACAGCGCCTTTTCCACGCCGCTGGAAATGCTGCACTTCATCGACCGCCTGCGCACGCTCTCCGGCGGCAAGCCGACGGGCTTCAAGCTGGCCATCGGCCATCCGTGGGAGTTCTTCGCCATCGTCAAAGCCATGCTGGAAACGGGCATCACGCCCGACTTCATCGTCGTCGACGGCAGCGAAGGGGGCACGGGCGCCGCGCCCCTGGAATTCACGGACCATGTGGGCACGCCGCTGCAGGAAGCGCTGGTGCTCGTGCATAACACCCTCGTGGGCGCCAACCTGCGCGCGAAGATCAAGATCGGCTGCTCGGGCAAGATCATCACGGCCTTCGACATCGCCCGCTTGCTGGCGCTGGGCGCCGACTGGTGCAATTCGGCGCGCGGCTTCATGTTCGCGCTGGGCTGCATCCAGTCGCAAAGCTGCCACACGGACCGCTGCCCCACGGGCGTGGCCACGCAAGACCCGCAGCGCCAGCGCGCGCTGGTGGTGCCCGACAAGATCGCCCGCGTGGCGCACTTCCACCAGAACACCATGAAGGCGCTGGCCGAACTGATCGCCGCCGCCGGCCTCGCGCACCCGCAGGAACTGCGCCCGCACCACCTGGTGCGCCGCATTTCGCCGAACCAGGTGAAACTGGCGTCGGCCCTGCTGCCGTTCCTGGAAGCGGGCCAGTTGCTCGATCCGAGCCAGCTGCCGCAATTGCCGCCCGTGTTCGGCCTGTATTGGCCAAAGGCGCAATCGGCCTCGTTCCAGCGCCTCGATTGACAGCGCCGTTGCGCAAGTGGAGCAATACCACTTAACAACCACTTGCGCAAATATCCAAATCCAATACAATACCAAAATAAGTATAAAACCAAGGCAGCTTTTCCGGTGATTGTCCAGACGCGTCACCAGGGGCCAGAATACGGACTTGTCGTCATCAGAATGAATACCGGAGGAGTTGCAGCATGGAACAGGGTTTGCGCGAGAAAGTAGGACAGCTATTCATGGTGGGCTTCGACGCCCTGCAGGCGGACGAGCATATCAAGACCTTGATACGCGAAAAGAAGGTGGGCGGCGTGATCCTGTTCCGCCGCAACGTGCATACGCCCGCGCAAGTGTCCGCCCTGTGCCGCGAACTGCAGGAGATCAACGCGGAAGTGTCCGACACCCCGCTGCTGATCTCCATCGATCAGGAAGGCGGCATGGTGATGCGCATCGAACAGGGCGTCACGCCGATTCCCGCAGCGATGGCCTTCCAGGCGGCCGGTTCCATCGACGACTGCGAACGCATGAACCAGATCAGCGGCGATGAAATGCGCCAGGTGGGCATCAATATGCTGCTCGCGCCCGTGCTGGACGTGAACAACAACCGCAACAACCCCGTCATCGGCGTGCGCGCGTATGGCGAGGATGCCGCCACCGTCATCGACTACGGCATGGCGGCCATGCGCGGCCAGCGCGCCAGCGGCGTGGCCGTCACCGCCAAGCACTTCCCCGGCCACGGCGACACGGCCACCGACACGCATTACGCCATGGCCCTGGTCCCGCACGACAAGGAACGCCTGCGCGCCGTGGAACTGGCGCCGTTCCGCGCGGCCATTGCCGGCGGCGTCGATGCCATCATGACGGCGCACGTGGTCTTCCCCGCTTTCGAGGCCGATACCAGTGTGCCGGCTACCCTGTCGAAAGGCGTGCTGACGGACCTGCTGCGCGGCGAGTTGAAATACCAGGGCGTCGTCATCACCGACTGCCTGGAGATGGCGGCGATTGCCGACGGCATCGGCATCGCGCAGGGCGCCATCACCACCTTGCAGGCTGGCGCCGACATCGTCCTCATCTCGCACCGCGAAGCGCAGCAGACGGCCGCCATCGATGCCGTCATCGCCGCCGTGGAGCGCGGCGACATTGCCATCGCCCGCATCGACGCGGCTTGCGCGCGCGTGGCGGAACTCAAGCGCAACCGCGCCGTGCGCGACTGGCGCGAACGCCCTGTCGCCCCGCCGGCGCTGATGCAGCCGGCCGCCATGGCCCTGTCGCAGCTGCTGCAAAAGGCCGCCTTGCGCGTGCAGGGCGACTACCGCCCGCTCGACGCCAGCCTGCCCGTGACCCTGCTGACGGTGGAAGTGCGCTCGCGCAGCGAAATCGACGAAGTGGCGCTGGGCCGCAACAAGGAAGCGCGCAGCTCGATGCTGCCGGCGCTGCTCGAAGCGGGCCTGGACGTACGCGAGTACGCCTTGTCGGCCGAGGCGCTGGAAGAAGAGGTCAATGCAGCCATCGCCTTTGCGCAAGGCGCGCAGCAGATCGTGCTGCAAACGTATAACGCCATGTTCGTCGACGGCCAGCGCCGCCTGGTGGACGCCCTGCCGCACGACAGACTGTGGCTGGTGGCGGGCCGTCTGCCGTATGACCTGGATCTGGCGCCCGACGCGCAAGGCCGCCTGGCCGCCTTCGGCTGCCGCCCGGCCGCGCTGGTGCCGGTCGTCGACAAGCTGGCGGGCAAGGCGTAAGCGCAGCGCTGCAGACGTAAAAAAACCCGCATGCGCGGGTTTTTTTCATTCAGCTTGGCGCAACGGGCGGCAGCGCCGCCACCGCCAGCAAGGCAAACGGACCGAGGAACAGGCCGATGCCGAACCAGAGTCCCCCGTGGCGGCCGCGCCGGCTGGCCAGCAGCCAGGTGGCGACCGCAAACAGAAACATGAAGATCAACAGTATCGCCATTGCCACTCCTTGCCATGCGGAAAGCCCAGTGTAGCCCACAGGCGCGCCCGTGGCTACACTGAAATACAAGCCCTAGCGCTGCACCTGCATCAGGATCACGCGCTTGCTGCTGCCGTCGGCCGGTGGCGTGGCGGACGGCGGCGGCGGGCTGTCGCAGGAGCCGCAGGAACCGCAGCCACTGCCGCAACCGGGCGCCACCTTGAAGAAGGTCGACATCTTCGCCTCATCGAGGCCGCAGCGCACGAGGCCGCGCACGATGGCGCGGCGCACGCCCGCCGGCAGGTACTTGGTCGAAAAATGCAGCAGCGCGGCTGCGACGATCAGGGCGACGATGAGGGTTTGCCACATGCTTTTCTCCTAAGCGCCCAGCAACAGGGCGACGCGGTACGTGATGAACGAGGCGGCATACGCCAGGGCGAACATGTAGCCGGCCATCAGCAGCGGATAGCGCCAGCCGCCCGTCTCGCGTTTCACCACGGAGAGGGTCGACAGGCACTGCGGCGCAAATACATACCAGGCCAGCAGGGACAGCGCCGTGGCCATCGACCACGAATGGGCGATCAGCGGCTCCAGCGTGGTGGCAAGCGCGTCGCCCGTTTGCGACAGCGCATACACGGTGCCCAGGGCGCCGACGGCCACTTCGCGCGCCGCCATGCCCGGCACCAGCGCGATGCAGATCTGCCAGTTGAAGCCGATCGGCGCGAAGATCACTTCCAGGCCGCGGCCCAGGATGCCGGCCAGGCTGTAATAGATCGGCGGGTGGATCGCGTTGTCCGGCGGGCCGGGGAAGGTGCTGAGGAACCACAGGATGATCATCAGGCTCAGGATGATGGTGCCGACGCGCGTGAGGAAGATCTTCGCGCGCTCCCACAGGCTGACGGCCAGGTTGCGCAGGTGCGGCCAGTGGTAGGCCGGCAGTTCCAGCAGCAGCGGCTGGTTGCCGCGCACGCCCATGCTGCGCTTCATGACCCAGGCCACGGCCATGGCCGAGATGATGCCGGCAAAGTACAGGACGAACAGCACCAGGCCTTGCAGGCTCAAATAGCCCCACACCTGGCGTTCCGGAATGAAGGCGGCGATGATCAGCGCATACACGGGCAGGCGCGCCGAACACGTCATCAGCGGCGCGATCATGATGGTGACGAGGCGGTCGCGCGGATTCTGGATGGTGCGCGCCGCCATCACGCCGGGAATGGCGCAGGCAAAGCTCGACAGCAGCGGGATGAAGGCGCGGCCCGACAGGCCCACGCCGCCCATCAGGCGGTCCAGCAAAAAGGCCGCGCGCGGCAGGTAGCCGCAGTCTTCCAGGCTCAGAATGAAGAAGAACAGGATCAGGATCTGCGGCAGGAAAACCAGCACGCTGCCGACGCCGCCGATGATACCTTCCACCAGCAAGCTTTTCAGGTGGCCGTCAGGCATGTTCGCCGTCAGCAGGGCGCCCAGGTGGCCCACGCCATCGGTGATCATTTCCATCGGCGTGGCGGCCCAGGCAAACACGGCCTGGAAGATCAGGAACATCAGCACGGCCAGGATGATGGGACCGAAAACGGGGTGCAGCACCACGTCGTCGATCTTTTCCGTCAGGTTGCCGCTGTCGCGCGTGTCGTTGCTGACGGCGGCCAGGATGCGGCGCACTTCGCGCTGGGTTTCTTCGACGCTGACGGCATCGATGGCCGCCAGCGGTTTCGCTTCAACGACCGGCAGCGGCAGCATGGCGTCGATGGCGTCGAGCAGGGCTTTTTCGCCATCGTGCTGCACCGCGATGGTTTCCACCACGGGCATGCCCAGTTCGGCCGACAGCCTGGCCGTGTCGATCAGCATGCCGCGCTTGCGCGCCACGTCCGTCATGTTCAGCGCCAGCAGCATGGGCAGGCCCAGGCGCTTGACTTCCAGCACCAGGCGCAGATTCAGGCGCAAATTGGTGGCGTCGACGACGCAGATGATGGCGTCCGGGCGCGGGTCGCCCTTCCGCAAGCCGCCCACTACGTCGCGCGTGATCGCTTCATCGGGCGTGGTGGCCGACAGGCTGTAGGCGCCAGGCAGGTCAAGCACGCGCACGGGCTTGCCGGCGGGCGACGTGAAATGGCCTTCCTTGCGCTCGATGGTGACGCCGGCGTAGTTCGCCACTTTCTGGCGCGCGCCCGTCAAACGGTTGAACAGGGCGGTCTTGCCGCAGTTCGGATTGCCCAGCAGGGCAATTTGTGGCTGATGCGGCGGCTTGTGCACGCCCGCATCGACGATTGTTTCGACAGCACCCATGGTCATTCCGGTTGAAGCAGCGGTTGAATCGTAATCAGCGCCGCTTCGAAGCGGCGCAGCGCGAACGTGGCATTGCCCACCTTGATGGCCAGCGGATCGCCGCCGGGAATGCCGCGCTTGAGCATGCGGATGCGTTCGCCGGGAACGAATCCCAGCTCCATCAGGCGGCGGACGAGGTCGACGCCGTCCTCCGTCTGTCCTGCCGTGTGGGGCGTGATATGCAACACCGTGCCGCTCTGGCCAACTGCCAGCGCGTCGAGCGTCATCATGGGTGGAACTAGAGTCATGAGCAAATTCCGTTCAAATTAAGAACACCGGGGACAGACTGCTGCGCGTGGCGCATCGTGTTTGACGTGGGTGTTGTGAGGTAAAACGCAACTGTTGCGCATTACCGACAAGCGGCCTTTCAAACTGTCCGGACGGCGACCGTCCGAGACAATACCAGCATTATAAACATGAATGCGAATAGTTTTTATTTAGCCCGGAGAGCCGCCCCCATCAAGGGCTGCACCATCCGAAGAAATGGCATATCGATGCGCCGCGCCAGGCCGCCAACTGCCGCACACTTGATCAAAATCGCTTGCATTGTCCCGCACTTTGCGCGACAATGAAACGTAATGATAATGATTCTCATTAAAACACTAGCAACAATGCTTCCAAGCACTAGTGTCTGTTCATCCTCCAGCCAGAAGGTGTATCAATGATTGTATGTGTCTGCAACAACATATCTGATCGTGAAATCCGTCAAGCCGTCGATCTTGGCCTGTCCAGCATGGCCGAACTGCGCCGCGACCTGGGCGTGGCCACCTGCTGCGGCAAATGCCACACCTGCGCGCGGGAAGTGCTGAACGATCATCTGAACGCCACCGTGGCGCTGCAAGAAACCGTATTGATGCGAGCTGTACTGACAAACTAAGAAAGCGATGAATGCCATGACGATGATGCCCCCGCCCGTAACGGTGCAGGCCGTGCAGCAATTTGCCGACTTCGACAAGAAGCGCAACAAATTCGCGCCGCTGATGGCCATCGTCGTCCTGCATATCGCCGGCTTTTACGCCATCCAGAGCGGGCTCTTGAGCCGCGTCGTCACGGCGGCCATGCCGACCATCACGACCATCAGCATCATCGCCCCGCCGGCGCCACCGAAACCGCCGGCGCCGTCCGTACCGAAAACCGTGGAACTGAGCGCGCCCGTGCCGCGCGCCGTGATCCCGCCGCTGCCGCTGATCGCCGTGGCGCCAAGCGAACCGACGATCACGCCGCCGCAGCCGACGCGCGCCGAAGCGGCACCTGTCGCCACCGCCGCACCGACAGCGCCAGCGGCACCATCGCCGACGCCACCAGCACCTTCGACGCCGCGCACCGTCAGCAGCGTCGAATACATCAAGGCGCCGCAACTGATCTACCCGAATCTGTCGCGCCGTCTGGGCGAAAGCGGCACCGTCGTGCTGCGCATCCTGATCAATGAAAAAGGCTTGCCCGAGCAAATCCTGATCCAGAAATCGACCGGTTACAACAACCTCGACGAAGCGGGCCGCCAGGCCGCGCAGCGCGCGCTGTTCAAGCCGATGATCGAAAACGGCAAGCCCGTACCCGTCTACGTTTTAGTACCGCTGACCTTCCAACTGAGCTAGCCTTCCGGCGGCCCTTGGGCCGCTGCCAGCCCGCAAGCACCGCACCCTGTGCCCTGCTTGCTTTTTTGCGCCCGTTTTAGTCAAGCGATTTGCTTGTTTCAGTCTGCCAGCCTACATCCCCGGGCCAGGCAGACTTTTTTTTGCCTGCTATGGGGTCAGACCCTCAACACCGCCAACGCCCAGTTCAGCGCCAACGTCGCCGGGGGTCTGACCCCAGCCTTACATCTCCGCCCACATTCTGAGCAGATTGTGATAATGCCCCGTCAGTCCCACCGTCGCCGGTGAATCGCCATGCTCCGCGCGCACGCTCTGGATATTCTGATCGAGCTCGAACAGCATGCTGCGTTTCCAGTCCTCGCGCACCATGCTTTGCGTCCACAGGAAGGAGCAGATACGCTCGCCGCTGGTGACGGGCAGCACCTGATGCACGCTGCTCGACGGATACACGATCACGTCACCGGCCGGCAGTTTCACTTCATGCGTGCCATACGCATCGACCACCACCAGCTCGCCGCCTTCGTACTCATCCGGCTCGCTGAGGAACACGGTCGACGAGACGTCGGCGCGCATCGACTGCATGCCGTTTTTCGGCGTGCGGATGGCGCCATCGATATGCAAGCCATAGTGCTCGCCGCCCGCATAGCTGTTGAAGAAGGGCGGCAGGATACGCAGCGGCAGCACGGCCGCAAAGAACAGCGGATTGGCCATCAGCGCGCGGCTGACGATCTCGCCCAGTTCCAGCGCCAGCGGCGATCCTTCGGCCAGCTGGCGGTTGCGCTTGACTTGCGCGCCTTGCGCTCCGACGCTGGCGCGTCCGTCGACCCAGTCCGTCTGCGCCAGGCGCTGGCGGAAATGCGTCACCTGTTCCGGCGTCAGCACGCCGGGTATATGCAGCATCATCTTGCTATCCTTTTTTCGGTAAATATCGCTGCCCGATTATCGCATCGCCGGCGTCGGCCAAGAAGGCACAAAAGCAAGAACGGACGAACATTTCCCGCCTTTTCAGCGCGGCCATGCACGCGCGCCAGCGGCGGCAAAACAGTGCTGGAAACGCGAATGAGAATGGCCTTCATTTTCCTTAACAAATAAAAAACGGCGCAACTGGGCAATCCACTTGAGAATGGGTTTTATTCGCACGATATTTACGTTAAAAAGACGGAAAAATGCCGTTTAGCACCGAAAATCGTCGGCATTTTGCGCTATCATGCGGGCATAGCGAAACCGGCAACCTGCGCGCCACCAGGCAGCCAACGCCACCCGGCAGTGAACGCCAGCAGCCTGCGGTTTCATCATCGAACACGACACAGAACAAAGGAAATCCCATGAAGGGCGATAAAGAAGTCATCCGCATGCTCAACGCACAGCTCACCAACGAACTGTCGGCCATCAACCAGTACTTCCTGCATGCGCGCATGTACAAGCACTGGGGCCTGGAAAAGCTGGGCAAGAAGGAATACGAAGAATCGATCGGCGAAATGAAACACGCCGACAAGCTGATCGACCGCATCCTGATGCTCGACGGCCTGCCTAACCTGCAAGCGCTGCACAAGCTGCTGATCGGCGAGAACACGCCGGAAATGCTGGAATGCGATTTGAAGCTGGAACGCGCCGCGCACGCCACCGTCAAGGAAGGCATCGCCATCAGCGAAAAAGCGGGCGACTACGTATCACGCGACCTGTTCCTGATGATCCTGGAAGACACGGAAGAGCATATCGACTGGCTCGAAACGCAGATCGACCTGATCGCCAAGGTCGGCATCCAGAACTACCTGCAAAGCCAGATGGCGATTGAAGAATAATTGTTCTTCGAGGCAGATAAAAAAAACCGGCAGCGCCGGTTTTTTTTCGCCTGCCGTCAAGCCTTGCCGGTCTGCGGTGGGCGCAGCTTGACGAACAGTACGGCCACCGCCGCGCACAGCAACAGGGCACCGGCCAGCCGGATGACGTTTTCCGGATTGCCGCCCAGCCAGCTGCGGTAATACAGCGGCAAGGTGAAGATCTGGATGATCATCGGGATGACGATGAACATATTGAAAATGCCCATGTAGACACCCGTGCGCTCGGGCGGAATGCAGCCGGCCAGCATGATGTAGGGATTGCCCATGATGCTGGCCCAGGCCAGGCCCACGCCCAGCATCGGCAGCAACAGCAGCGCCGGGCTGTGGATCAGCGGGATGCCCAGCATGCCCACGCCGGCCGCGCACAGGCACAGGCTGTGCATGCGCTTGGGACCGAAGCGGCGCGTGAACGGCACCAGCGCGAAGGCGGCGACAAAGGCGACGAAATTGTAGAAGGCGCCCACCTGCCCGTTCAACAGGCCCGCGTCGCGAAAACCTTGCGACGCGGGGTCCGTCGTGTGAAACAGGGTGGCCGCCAGCGACAGCGCGATGTACTGCCAGTAGCAGAACATGGCGTACCACTGGAACAGGTTGACGAGGGCCAGCTGCTTCATCGTCGGCGGCATGTCGCGCAGGGCCGCGCCGATATCGGCCAGCGTGTGGCGCCAGCCCGGCGGACGGCTGCGGATGGCCGCCAGCTCGGCCGCCGTGAGCGGGTTTTCCGGCGTCGTCTTCAAGGTCCACAACACCGAGGCGAGCGAGAACACGGCGCCGATCATGAAGGCGGCGATGACGATGTGCGGGATATGGCTGCCATTGACGGCATCCTTGTTCATGCCCAGCATGACGAGCAACGACGGCGTCAGGTAAGCCAGTGTCTGTCCCAGTCCCGTAAACGCGCTTTGCGTGAGAAAACCCAGCGAGTGCTGCTTCTTGTCGAGCTTGTCGCTGACAAAGGCGCGGTAGGGCTCCATCGTCACATTGTTGGCCGCGTCGAGTATCCACAGCAGGCTGGCCGCCATCCACAGGGTGGGGCTGAACGGCATGGCCAGCAGGCCCAGGCTGCACAGGATGGCGCCGATCAGGAAGTACGGCGTGCGGCGGCCCCAGCGCGTCACCGTGCGGTCGCTCATGGCGCCGATCAATGGCTGCACGAGCAGCCCCGTCATGGGACCGGCCAGCCACAGGTAGGGCAGGCTCGCCTCGTCGGCGCCCAGGTATTTGTAGATGGGACTCATGCTGCTTTGCTGCAGCCCAAAGCTGAACTGGATGCCGAAAAAGCCGACATTCATGTTGACGATCTGCCAGAACGACAGGTGCGGACGGTGCGCGCTGGCGTCGCTCATGCTGCGTCCCTTTCCAACCACAGCATATGCCAGGGCTGCAAGCCCACCGTGCCGGACAGCACGCTGCCATCGAGGCTGTTGCGCCATTCGCCTGCGGGCA
This sequence comes from Janthinobacterium sp. NKUCC08_JDC, assembly GCF_019345575.1. Classification (NCBI taxonomy): domain Bacteria; kingdom Pseudomonadati; phylum Pseudomonadota; class Betaproteobacteria; order Burkholderiales; family Oxalobacteraceae; genus Janthinobacterium; species Janthinobacterium sp. NKUCC08_JDC. The sequence continues at coordinate 755,211 of NZ_JAHKQW010000002.1, forward strand.
GAGTGAAACGCTGGCTGGCGCCGCTGAAGTTGCTCAGGTTGAGAAACGCGTCGCCGCGCAACAGCGCCAGCACGGCCGGCGTATCGGCGGGCAGCACGCTGCGTGGAGCGGCGGCGGCCAGGGCCGGCAAGCGCCGGCGCACGTCGACCAGCTGGCGCAACGCCAGATACAGCCGTCCGCTGGCGCTCACACCATCGTGGCGCCATGCCAGCAGGCTGTCGTCGAACGCGGGACGCTGCAGCCAGCGGCTGTCCATCGCCCGGTCGGCCCGCTGCGTGTAGCTGTGATCGTTGGTCATGCCCAGTTCATCGCCCATGTACAGCACGGGCAAGGCGCCAAAGCTCAAGGCCAGGCCATGCAGCAGCAGCAGGCGCCGCAACGCGTATTCCTGCTCCTGCACCGTGGCGGCGCTTTCCAGGCCGGCCAGCGAGGCGGCCATGCCGTTGCTGCCATGCGCCTTGTCCGCGCTGCTGCTCTGGAAGGCGGCGCCGCGCGCATAGCTGCCGGGCGCGCCGGCAAAGAACCGCGCGATGCGCGCCAGGCGCACCGGCCCGTTCGCGCCCGCTTCATTGAGCAGCACGTTCCAGCCGATGTCGTCGTGGCAGCGCACATAACTGAGCCAGCTGGCGGCTGGCGGCAGCGGCGGCGTGGCGGCGATCACCTGCTGCAGCAAATCCGTGCTTTCCTCGGCCAGCGCGCCCCAGCCGGCGGCCATCAAGCTGCTGTGATAGGCGATATGGCATTCGGGCGCCGCATCGCTGCCGAAATAGGCGGGCAGCTTGGGCGTGGGCACGATGGCTTCGGCCTTGAGCAGCACGCCCGGCGCGACGATGGCGGCGATCGCGCGCAACGCTTGCAGCAGGCTGTGGGCTTCGGGCTGGTTCATGCAATCGCTACCTTCGCGCTTCCACAGGAAGGCCGTCGAATCGAGGCGGAACACCTCGATACCCTTGTTGGCCAGGCCCAGCATGGCGCCAGCCATGGCCGCGAAGACGGCCGGATTGGCGTAGTTCAAATCCCACTGGTAGGGATAAAACGTGGTCCAGACCCAGCGCTCGAGTTCCGGCACGAAGGTGAAATTGCCGGGCGCCGCCTGCGGGAAAACCTGGCCCACGGTGCGCTCGTAGCGGTCCGGCTGCACGCGGTCGGAATAGGTGTGAAAAAAATCGCGCAGCAGCGGATCGCCCGCCTTGGCGCCCAGCGCCCACGCATGGTCATCGGCCACGTGGTTGAGGATCAGGTCCGAGCACAGGCTGATGCCGGCCGCGCGCAGCTGCGCCGTCAACACCAGCAAGTCGGCATTGCTGCCCAGCGCGGGATCGACTTCCTCGAAGCTGGCGACGGCAAAACCGCCATCGCTTTCGCCGGCGCGCGAGCGCAAGAACGGCAGCAGGTGCAGATACGTCACACCCAGTTCGCGCAGATGGGCAATGCGCGCCGCCACGCCCTGCAGGTTGCCGCCGAAGCGCTGCACATACGCGCTGTAACCGAGCATGGCCTGGCTGGCAAACCAGTCCGGCTGCGCTTCGCGCTGCGCATCCTGCCGCAGCAGCTCGGGGGCGCGCGCCGCGTACAGCCGCCCCACGCTTTCCATCAGGTCGCCCAGCCAGGACAGGAAGTCCGGCCGCTGGCCATACAGGCTGCCCAGGCGGTCGAGCAAGACCTCCTCCTGGCGCGCATAGCGGCGCGCCGCATCGTCGCGCAAGTGCGTGGGGAGCGGCGCCAGCAGGCGCGCCAGGGGGCTGCGTATCGACATCATGAATCCTATCCTTGCTTAAAATGCGTATTTCAGGCTGACCTTGACGGCGCGCCCCGTGATCGAGCGGGCCGCATGGCCATCGCCCTCGACTTCCGTATAGCCGATCTTGTCGAGCAGATTGTTCGCCGTCAGCGCTACCTGCAATTGCGGCGTGAGCTGGTAATTGACGAAGGCGTTGAGCACCTGGTAGGCGGGCAAGGTGATCGTGTGTGCATCGTCGCCCCACGACTTGCCCGTGCCGACCAGGCTGGCGCCCAGGGTAGCCGGTCCCCATTCATAGGTGGGCGCGATCTGATAGACGACACGCGCCTGGCGCCGCGGCGTATTGCCGATCAGCGCCACGTCGGCCGCCGCCGTGCCCGTGATCTCGGCATCGGTGAACGTCAGGCCGCCATTGATGCGGAAGTCGCCGGCGCTGTAGGCCGCTTCCAATTCCACACCTTTCGCTTCATAGCTGTTGGCCGTGCGCAGCTGGGTGGTCGCCTCGTAATTGCTTTCTTTCGTCTTGGCCTGAAACACGGTGACGAAGGTGCTCAGGGGTCCGCGCCGCCATTTCACGCCGCCTTCGAGCTGGCGCACGGTGTTGATCGCCACAGGCACGCTGCCATCGAGCGGTGTGCCGAACAGGATGCGGTCGGCATTGAAGGCCACGCCTTCGCTGACGCGGGCAAACACGGCCAGGTTCCCCTGCAGCTTGTAGTTCGCGCCCAGCGAGTACGAGGTGTGGCCCAGGGTGTAGTCGACCTGCTGCACCGTCGACGGCAGATAGACTTGCGCGCCGGTGGCCTGGTTGGCCGTGCCGCTCGCATGCTGGCGGTCGCGCCGCAGGCCGCCGTCGAGATTCAGCGCACCGCTCTCCCAGGCCAGGTTCAGATACGGCGACACCGTGCGGTATTCCATGTCAACGGCGCGCGAGCAGCAGGCGCCGAAGGCCGGGCCGATGTAGCCCGGCGTGCCGCTCGCCGTCTGCAGCAGCGCCGGCCGGTCGCCCGTGGCCTGCATCAGGTATTCATTGAAGTTCCAGGTCAGGCCCAGCTTTTGCTGCGACAAATACAGGCCGGCCGTGGTGGTCAGCTTGCCGCTGTCGAGCACAAAGGTCTTGGCCAGCTTGGTGTCGCTCAGGGTATTGCTGGCGTCGTCGATCGAGGTGTTGAACACCACGGCGGAAAACGCACGGCCCGTGTAGGGCTTGCCCTGGTTCGGGCCGCTGGCAAACACATAGCTGCCGTCGCTGCCATTATTCGACGGGAAGACGCCGATGAAGCGCCCCGAATTGTCGGCGTAGCGGAAGTTTTCGCTCACGCTCCAGCCCTGCCCCAGCTTGAACGACGCTTCCAGGCCCACGGTATCGCTCTTGACGTGCAAGCCGTCGTTGACGCGGGTGGCCACGCGCTGGTTATCCTTGTTCAGCACCATGTCGGGCACCCAGTACGGCGAATAGAAACTGGCCTTGCGCGGGTCGATGCCGGCGATTTCCCCGATACGGCCATTGCGCACGCTGACGGGCACGGGCAGGGCCGTGGGCGACTGGTCGTCGAGGTGCTTGAACGACAGGCGCACGAAGCCGCTGTCGAATTCATGCGTGACATTGCCGCGGATCTGCCCACCCTTTTCGCTGTTGACGCCACTGTGGCGGATGCCTTCGCCCGTGCGCCAGGAGCCGCCGATGAAGAAGCGCGTGCGTTCCGAAACCGGCGCGCCGTAATCAAAATCGACCCGCGTCTGGTCGTAGCCCAGGCCACGGCTGATGGCCACGCTGCCGCCCTTCTCCTTGCCATTTTTGCTGATGAAATTGATGATGCCGCCCGGTGAATTGGTGGCCAGGGTGGAAGCCGAACCGCCGCGCACCACTTCCAGGTGGTCGAGCGTGGAATCGATCTTGACGAAGCTGTCGGGCGTCGTGAAATTGAAGTCGCCGAACTGCAGCACGGGCAAGCCGTCTTCCTGGATCTGCACATAGCGCGCGCCGCCAGCGGAAATGGGCAGGCCGCGCACGGTGATGTTGGCATTGCCTTCGCCGCCCGAGGATTCGGCGCGCAAGCCCGGCACCGAGCGCAGGACTTCGGCCGCGCTGGTCGGTGCGTTGTGCAGGATGGTGTCGAGTTCCATGCTGCTGACGGAATTGCTCGATTTCATTTTGGACGTGCCGCCGGTGGTACCCGTGACGACGATGCGTTCCAGGTTCAGGCCATCGGCGGGAGCGGCGCTGGCGGTGTCGGCGGCCGATTGCGCGTGGGCGGCGCCCAGTTGCAGCATGGCCAGGGCGACGGCGGCGGCCATGCAGCCGCGTTGAGCAGTACGTGCGTTCATTTTGTCTCCAGTGTTGTATGCCGATACATCGAGGTATCCGCTTGTTATGGGTACTGGCCGCCGCATGCCGTGGCGCGCTGGCTGAGCCGGTACGTCATTATTGAACGAATAAGAATTTATTGCAATCGATTGCAATCGAGCACTGCAACATGAAAATGTTGTTGTTTTTAAGGGAATATTACGGGCAATATAGAGGGAAACAGGCTGGGATCGACGTGATGTCAGGCTTTTTCATGCTGCTGTGCAGCATGAAAATTCACGGATAAATTTGAAATGATTGCAATCGGTTGCAATACCTTGCCAATGCGTTTCAACGGCCCGAAGCGCGTACGATCAGCTCGGTTGGCAATTGCTGCGATGGCGCAGGCGCGCCGTCGACCAGCGCCAGCAGCGAAGCCACCAGCGCGCGTCCGGCGGCGCGGATCGGCTGGCGCACGGTGGTCAGCGGCGGATGGAAATACGCGGCCAGTTCGATATCGTCGTAACCGACCACGGCCACCTGTTCCGGCACGGCCACGCCGCGCGCGCGCAGGGCGTTGATGGCGCTCATGGCCAGCAAGTCGCTGCAGGCAAAGATGGCGTCGAACGGCAGCTGGCGGTCCAGCAGTTCCTGCACGTCCGTCGCGCCGCCCTGCGGCAGGAAGGAGCCGGCCACGTACAGCTGCGGGTCCGGCGCCAGTCCTTGCGCGGCCAGCGCCTGCACATAACCGGCGTGGCGCTGCGCCACTTCGGGCAGCTTGGCGTCGCCAAAGAAGGCGATGCGCCGGCGCCCCGCCGCCAGCAAGTGTTCCGTGGCCAGCCTGCCGCCGGCGACGTTATCGCCGCCCACGGTGCAATACAGTTGCTGCGGCAATTGCGCGCCCCACACGACGATGGGCACCTGGCGCGCGGCCAGCTGGTTCAGTTGTTCATGGTGGCGCCACTGGCCGATCAGGATGATGCCTATCACGCGGCCGCTGTCGAAGGACAGGGCGGCCGCATCGAGCGTTTCCGCATCCACGCGCGAAATGAGCATGTCGAAGCCCTGCTCCGTCAGCGCATCGGCCAGGCTGCCCAGCATGCTGAGAAAGAAAGGATCGGACAGGTGCTGGCGCGTGGCCGCGTCATACGGCACCACCACGCCCACCGTACGGTTCTGTTTCAGGCGCAGGTTTTGCGCGCCGATATTGATGGAATACTTGAGCGAACGGGCCAGTGCGATGACGCGCGCGCGCGTCTCTTCATTGACCAGCGAACTGCCGCTCAGCGCGCGCGACACGGTCGACGTGGACACGCCGGCCAGGCGCGCGATATCGGCCATCTGCAGGCGTTGCTGCGCCTTCGAATCGTTGCCGGTCATCGTGCGCTCACTGCGGCGCGGTGTCCTTGAACGATGGGCGCTCGGACAGTTTGTCGAACAGGCGCGCCAGCGCCGGGTGCTCCGCGCGCCAGTCGATTTCCGGGAAGCGGAAGCTGAGCCAGCCCAGAGCGCAGCCCACAGCCACGTCGGCCAGGGTGTAATTCTTGCCGGCGCAATAGGCGCTCTCGCCCAGGCGTGCTTCCAGCGCCGCCAGGCCCAGGGTGACTTTTTCCAGCTGGCGCGCGATCCAGGCCGCGCTTTGCTGCTCGGGCGGGCGCTGCGTGCGCTCCAGGCGCACCAGCACACCCGCGTCGAGGATGCCGTCGGCCAGCGCTTCCCAGTTCTTGATATCGGCCCGCTCGCGGCCATTGCCGCCGGCCGGCAGCAGTTTACAGACGGGCGTGAGGGTGTCGAGGTATTCGACGATGACTTTCGAATCGATCAGCGTGCTGCCATCCTCCATCACCAGGCAGGGCACCTTGCCCAGGGGATTGGCCTGGGCGATGCGGGTTTCCGGCACCCACACGTTTTCCAGCTCGAAGACATAGTCGAGCTTTTTTTCCGCCAGCACGATACGGGCTTTGCGGACATATGGGCTGGCGAGGGAACCGATCAGTTTCATAGGTACTTTAAGGTAAAGGAGCAGCTAGCAGTATAGCATCGGCGGCAGCGGTGTTTGGCAGCACGCGCCCGGCGGCCTCCAGTGTGTGGCAGGCACGCCGCATCGGGGCCGGATTCGGCCAACATGGCGGCCATCCACAGCCGACGGACGGCTGGCCAGCGGCCAGCGGTGGTAAAATCGCCCTTTACTGTGGCGCCGTCAGTGTTGCTGTATTGCAATAGCCCCGCCCTCCCCGCGCGCCACACGCCAACCGTTTCTTTAACTTGCGTCCGCTCTCATGACTTCTACTACTCCGTATTCCACGCTGTCGGCCCTGTCTCCGCTCGATGGCCGCTACGCCAGCAAGACCGATCTGCTGCGCCCGATCCTGTCCGAAGCCGGTTTCATGCACCACCGCGTGAAAGTGGAAATCTCCTGGCTGCAAGCGCTGTCGCAAGCCGGTTTCGCTGAAATCAAGCCGTTCTCGGCAGAAGCGAGCGCCCTGCTCGACAAGATGGCGGCCGATTTCTCGGAAGCCGACGCGGCCCGCATCAAGGCCATCGAAGCGGTGACCAACCATGACGTCAAGGCTGTTGAATACTGGCTGAAGGAACAAGTGGCGGACGTGCCGGAACTGGTGGCGGCGTCGGAATTCATCCATTTCGCCTGCACCTCGGAAGACATCAACAACACCTCGCACGGCATGATGCTCAAAGCCGCGCGCGATGGCGTGATGCTGCCGGCATTGAACGGCCTGGTGGCCAAGCTGACGCAGATCGCGCACGACAATGCCGACGTGCCGATGCTGTCGCGCACGCACGGCCAGACGGCCAGCCCGACCACCCTGGGCAAGGAATTTGCCAACGTCGTGGCCCGCTTGCAGCGCGCCGTGAAACGCATCGAGCAAGTGGAAATCCTCGGCAAGATGAATGGCGCCGTCGGCAACTACAACGCCCACCTGTCGGCCTACCCCGGCTTCGACTGGCCGGCATTCTCGCAGGCCGTCATCGAACAGCGCCTGGGCCTGGTCTTCAATCCGTACACCATCCAGATCGAGCCGCACGACTATATGGCCGAACTGTTCGACGCCTTCGCGCGCGCCAACACGATCCTGCTGGACCTGAACCGCGACATCTGGACGTATGTGTCGCTGGGCTATTTCAAGCAAAAGCTGAAAGCGGGCGAAATCGGTTCGTCGACCATGCCGCACAAGGTCAACCCGATCGACTTCGAAAACTCGGAAGGCAACCTGGGCCTGGCCAACGCCGTGCTGAAACACCTGTCGGAAAAACTGCCCGTCTCGCGCATGCAGCGCGACCTGACCGATTCGACCGTGCTGCGCAATATCGGCGTGGGCCTGGGCTACACGCTACTGGCGTATGACAGCTGCCTGCGCGGCCTGAACAAGCTGGAAGTGAACCACGCGCGCCTGGCGCAAGACCTGGACGCGACGTGGGAAGTGCTAGCCGAGCCCGTACAAACCGTGATGCGCCGCTATGGCATCGAAAACCCGTACGAGCAGCTGAAAGAGCTGACGCGCGGCAAGGGCATCTCGAAAGAAGCGCTGCAAACCTTCGTCAATGGCCTGGCCATTCCGCAGGATGCCAAGGACGTGCTGCTGACCATGACGCCGGGCAACTACATCGGCATCGCGGCGCAATTGGCCAAAGCCATCTAAGCAGTTTCCACATGGGGATCCTGCTATCCCACTCCCGCGGGGCGGCCAGCACACAAATGCTGCCCGCCCCGCGGTTTTTCCGGCAATCTTTCTTGTAGAATCTCCGGCACGCAGCGCAATTTGCTTTTCTTTGGTATATTAGGCCGAATTAGTCCTAATACGTACTACTTTCAAGAAAGCCATCGATGCAACGCTACACCACCACCGCCATCATCCTGCACTGGCTGACCGCCCTGCTGATCATCAGCGCCTTCGTCATGGGCCTGGTCATGGTCGATATTCCCGGCCTGACGCCCACCAAGCTCAAATATTTCTCCTGGCACAAATGGCTGGGCGTGACCGTGCTGGCCATCGCCGCCATCCGCCTGCTGTGGCGCAAGGCCAATGTGCCGCCGCCGCACCCGGCCAGCATGGTTGCCTGGCAAAAGAAGGCGGCCGACGCCATGCACGTGCTGCTGTATATCCTGATCTTCGCCGTGCCCGTCTCCGGCTACCTGTACACCTTGGCCGCCGGCGTGCCCGTGGTCTACCTGGGCCTGTTCCAGTTGCCGGTCATCATGGCGCCGAACCCGGAACTTAAGCCGCTTTTAAAAGAAATTCATTATGTTCTGAACATGACGATGGCCGCCGCCGTGGCCGCCCATGTGCTGGCCGCGCTGAAGCACCAGTTCATCGACCGCGATGGCGTGCTCAAGCGCATGCTGCCGTAGCACCGACTTCCCCTTGCTCACTGAAAAACTACAGGAAAAAAAAACAAGATGAAAACCACCCAACGCATCGTCCTCGCTTCCCTGCTGGGCCTGTCCGTGGCCGCCACCGCCGCCACCTTGCTGAAAGTCGATCCCGCCAAGACCAGCGTGTCGGCCGTGTTCAAGCAAATGAACGTGCCCGTGGAAGCGAAGTTCAAGAAATTCAATATCGCCATCGATTACAACCCGGCCGCGCCGGACGCCTCGAAGGCGTCGGTGGAAATCGAGACGGCCAGCATCGATATCGGCGACCCCGAGTACAACAAGGAAGTGGCCAAGAAAGAATGGTTCAACTCGGCCCAGTTCCCGAAAGCCACCTTTGTCTCGAGCAGCATCAAGGCGGCCGGCGCGGGCAAGCTGACGGTGACGGGCAAGCTGAGCATCAAAGGCAAGACCAGCGACGTGACCTTCCCCCTGGCGGTGAAAGCCGACGGCGGCAAATACGCGTTCGACGGCGCCCTGCCGATCAAGCGCCTGACCTACAACATCGGCGAAGGCGAGTGGAAAGACACGAGCATGGTCGCGGATGAAGTTACCATCAAATTCCACGTTGCCGCTCAATAACACCTGAGAAAACGTCCATGGCTGCGTTGTTCTTGCCTCGTCGTACATTCGTACTGCCTTCGGCAAGGCGCCTTGCCCTGAACGTTTTTCATGCGTTATGAAAAACAACCCCAAAACCTGTTCAACTATAGGATCTGCATGAAATTTTCGCACTTGATGATCGCCGTGCTGGCAGCCGCCGGCGCGGGTTCGGCCATGGCCGCTACCGACACCTACAACCTCGACCCGACGCATACCTTCCCCAGCTTTGAAGCCGATCACATGGGCATGTCCGTGTGGCGCGGCAAGTTCAACAAGACCAAGGGGACGGTCACCCTGGACCGCGCCGCCAAGACGGGTAGCCTGGACCTCGTCATCGATGCCGATTCGATCGACTTCGGCCTTGACGCCATGAATACGCACGCGAAAAAAGCGGACATGTTCAACGTCGAGAAATTCCCTGAAATCACCTACAAGAGCAAATCGCTCAAGTTCAACGGCGATCAGCTGGTGGAAGTCGATGGCGAACTGACCCTGCTGGGCGTGACCAAGCCCGTCAAGCTGAACGTGAGCAAGTTCAAGTGCATCATGCACCCGCGCTACAAGCGTGAAGTGTGCGGCGCCGACGCCACGGCGGAATTCAAGCGCAGCGACTTTGGCCTGAACTACGGCATGCCGGCGTTCTCGCCGGAGGTCAAGCTGGCCATCCAGGTAGAAGCGATCAAGGCCGATTAAACACGGCCTTGCCGCATGACAAGCCCGCCTCGCTGCCCGCAGCCAGGCGGGCTTTTGCATGCGCCATGCGAATCCGCTGGACTTTTCTATCGTGCGGCATCACTATCCATTGGCATGATGTTGTTCTGACATGGCACACCTACTTATCCATCGCGCGGAGGACTACATGAATTTCATTATCTGGATCGTTATTGGCGGCGTCATTGGCTGGCTGGCCAGCATGGTCATGAAAACCAATGCGCAACAGGGCATCTTCCTCAATATCATCGTCGGCATCGTCGGCGCCTTCCTGGGCGGCTGGCTGCTGGCCCCGCTGTTCGGCACGGGCACCATCAATAGCGACAATTTCAGCCTGGCTTCGTTGCTGGTCTCGTTCCTGGGCGCCGTGATCCTGCTGGGCATCGTGAATCTTTTGCGCCGCGGCAAAATACGCTAAGCAGTCAAAAAGAGCGCAGCAACACATGGCCGGGCCGCGCAAGCGCCCGGCCATTTTTCATTGCCGCCAGGACACGTATGTACAAATACCACAGCCGCCGCACGGAAAAATGCGCGCTGGCAGCCGGTTCCCGCCCCTGCGCCACTCAAAATAATGCCATTCCAGCAAGCACATACGTGCATGCTGCCCGGAAAATGTGATTGACTAGTGCGAGTTCGATACGGATACTCTATGTCGCCCGCTGCACAATCAGCGGGTACTCCGCTGATTCCGACTTCCCTACAATGTAAAAGAACAGAACTCGAATGAAAAAATCTCTCATCGCGCTCGCCATCCTGAGCAACTTCGCACACGCCGACGAAGGCATGTGGATGCCCCAACAGCTGCCACAAGTAGCCAAGGAACTGAAAGCGGCCGGACTGAAACTTGATCCGACCAACCTGACCAAACTGACCGAATTCCCGATGGGCGCCATCGTCAGCCTGGGCGGCTGCTCGGCATCGTTCGTCTCGCCGCAAGGCCTGGTTGCCACCAACCACCATTGCGTCTACAACAGCGTGGCGGTCAATTCGACCAAAGAGCGCGATTTGCTGGCCAACGGTTTCCTGGCCAAGACGTTCGCTGAAGAATTGCCAGCGTCCCCAGGCAGCCGCATCTTCGTCACCTCGGCCGTAACGAATGTCAGCGACAAGATCATCACCGCCGACGTGGCCAAGCTGCAAGGCAAGGCACGCATCGACGCGATCGAGAAAAACCAGAAGAAACTGGTCGCCGAATGCGAAAAAGAAGCGGGTTTCCGCTGCACCGTGTCCGCCTACTACGGCGGCCTCGAGTTCTACCTGATCAAGCAACTGGAAATCCGCGACGTGCGCCTCGTGCACGCGCCTCCAGCGGGCGTCGGTAAATTCGGCGGCGACACCGACAACTGGATGTGGCCACGCCACACGGGCGACTACGGTTTCTACCGCGCCTATGTCAGCAAGGACGGCAAAGCTGCCGACTTCAGCAAGGACAACGTGCCGTACCAGCCAAAACACGTGCTGAAACTGGCCAAGGATGGCTTGAAAGAAGGCGATTTCGTGATGGTCCTGGGCTACCCTGGCCGCACCAACCGTCACCGCCTGCCATCGGAAGTGGCGTACACGTTTGACTGGAACTACCCGGCCTTCGTGAAAGCGTCGGGCGAAACCCTGGCCATCATCGCGCGCGAAACCAAGGACAACAAGGATGTTGCCCTGAAATACGCGGGTCAAGTTGCCGGCGTAAACAATTACTACAAGAACCGCCAAGGCATGCTGGACTCGTACGCCGGCAGCGACTTCCTGGCGCGCAAGACGGCGGAACACGAAGCCCTGAAGACCTGGGTCAACGCCACGCCGGCACGCAAGGCCGAATTTGCCGGCGACATCGAGCAAGTGGAAAAGCTGATCGCCGAGCGCGATGCCGACACCAAGCGCGATTTCTTCCTCAGCTACGCACAACCACGCCTGCTGAACACGGCTCGCAGCCTGTACCGCCTGTCCAACGAAGGCACCAAGGCCGATACGGAACGCAAGTCCGGCTACCAGACGCGCGACTTGCCACGCCTGGAAGCGGGCATCACTTCGGTCGAGCGCACCTACGATGAAAAAGTCGACAAGGCGCTGGTACTGAACAGCCTGACCAAATACGCCGCGCAACCGGCGGCACAACGCCGCGCCAGCTTCGACGCCGCCATCGGCATCAAGGATGGCATGTCGCCAGCCGACCTGTCCGCCGCTCTGGACAAACTGTATGCCGGCAGCAAGCTGGCCGACAAGGCCGAGCGCGCAGCATGGCTGAAACGCACGCCAGCTGAATTTCAGGCCAGCAAGGACAGCTTCATCCAGGCCGCCGTCGCCATGTATCCGGATTCGCTGAAAAACGAAGCGGAAGATGAAGAACTGGCAGGCAAGATCCAGCAAGCGTACGCCAACTACATGAAAGCAAAAATCGCCTTCATGAAGAGCAAGGGCCAAGCCGTCTATCCTGACGCCAACAGCACCCTGCGCGTGACGTTCGGCAAAGTAGCCGGCCGCGACCATGGCGCCGACGGCACCACCTGGTCTGCCTTCACCACCGTCAATGGCGTCGCCGCCAAAGCCACGGGCCAGGGCGAGTTCAATGCTCCGGCAAACCAACTGGCCGCGATCAAAGCCAAGGACTTCGGTAAATTCGTCGATCCGAAGCTGAAAACCGTACCGGTCGACTACCTGGCGACCCTGGACATCACCGGCGGCAACTCCGGTTCCGCTGCCCTGAACGCCAAAGGCGAATTCATCGGCCTAGCCTTCGATGGCACCCTGGACTCGATCATTTCCGATTGGGACTACAACAAGGCCAACACCCGTTCGATCCAGGTTGACCTGCGCTACATGCTGTGGAACATGAAACACATCGACCACGCAGACAACCTGCTGAAAGAAATGGGCGCTGAATAACAAGAAGCAATAACCCGGCAACGGGCGCTTTAGCCTGAGCCACTCCTGCGGGAGTGGCTTTTTTTCGCCTAGCGTTTTACCTTGGTAAAGCGGTACGGCACGGCTTGTTCCTCGCCAAACACCTGCGCACGGCCATTTCCCAAGGGCAGCATCACCCGCCGGCCATCGTGCAGCAGCAAAGCCAGGTCGGCACCGGGAAAACGCGGCGCCAGCAGCGGATAGGCTTGCCGCGCGATGGGGGCGGCGGGTATCACGATGCGGTAGTCGCCATCGCCAAAGTCCAGCAGCAGCGCGGGAAGCTCATCGGGCCCCGGCAGCGCCGTGATGCGCAGGCGCGCGCTACCCTTGACGAGCTCGAAGGCTGACCACAGGGGCAAGGGGCGCTGCGTGGCCCCGGCCTGCAGCTGCGGCGCGTGGCCCGCCTGCGCCGACGCCAGTACGACGTCGGGCCGCTGCTCCGATACGGCCCCATCGACGGCCAGCAGCCAGCCTCGGTAGCGTATCAGCGCACCCTGCGCGGCGGCCGTGACGGAGCCGCCCTGCGCCACCGGTCCCTTGCCCGCTGGCAAGCGCAATGGCGCCGCCTGTGCCGCCAGGCAAGTCCACCACAGCAGCGCCGCCATCGCCGTCGCAGTCACCGTCTTCGCCATGCCGTCTCCCTCGCGCGTGAAACGTATTCATAACACAAGTGCGGCCCGCCCCCTCTGCCGCGCCTCAAGGCGCCAACGCCGGTGCTACAATTGGCCCCTAGCGGGCGTGCTTACCCAGCGTGCCTTCCCCCTCCCAGACTCAGACCGCTATGCCACCAGACTTGCGCACGACCTACGAACTCGGTAACCACAACCAGACCACGACCTGGCTGGAATGCATCACCTTCTATCAAGATCTCGCCGCACGCTATCCGCAAGTGCTGCATTTCGAACAGATCGGACTGTCCGACTCGGGCGTGCCCATCCATGCTGGCGTCGTCAGCGCGGACGGCGTGTTCGACCGTGAACAGATCAAGCGCGCGGGCCGCACCGTGTTCTTCAACAACAACGGCATCCACCCGGGCGAACCGGAAGGCATCGACGCCTGCATGGCCATCGTGCGCGACCTGTGCACGCAGCCGGAACGCCTGGCGGCGCTGGGCAGCACCGTGCTGCTGTTCATTCCGATCTACAACGTCGATGGCAGCCTGAACCGCGCCAACACGTCGCGCGTGAACCAGGATGGCCCGGAGCAATTCGGTTTCCGCGGCAATAGCCGCCACCTGGACTTGAACCGCGATTTCATCAAGTGCGACAGCCTGAACGCGCAAGTGTTCAACCGCCTGCTGGCCAGCTGGGACCCGGACGTGATGGTCGACACGCACACGTCGAACGGCGCCGACTACCCGTACACGATGACCCTGATCCACACGCAGACGGACAAGCTGGGCAATGGCCTCGGCCCCTTCCTGCAAGACACCATGCTGCCGCACATCTTTGCGCAGATGGAACAGGCCGGCTGGCCCACCTGCCCGTATGTGAACCCCGTCAAGGACAGCCCCGACCACGGCATCGCCGAGTTCCTCGAAGTACCGCGTTTCTCGACCGGCTTTGCGGCCTTGCACCACGTCATCGGTTTCATGCCGGAAACGCACATGTTGAAACCGTTTGCCGACCGCTACGCTTCCATGCGCGCCCTGCTCGACATCACGATGGCGTTCACGGTCAAACATGGCGAACAGATCAAGCAATTGCGCGCGCAAGCCAAGGCGGCGGGACGCACGCAAGCCGAGTGGCCCATCCACTGGACCATGAACGAAGAACAGCCGTCGACCTTCCCCTTCAAGGGCTATGCGGCGCAATACACGCCAAGTATCCTCGGCGACTACCAGCGCCTGTCGTACGACCGCTCGCAGCCGTGGGAACGCGATATCAAGTATTACAACCGCTTCGATGCGGACGTCACCGTGGCCGCGCCAAAAGCCTATGTCGTGCCGCAAGCGTGGCGCGAAGTCATCGAGCGCCTGCGCTGGAACGGCGTCGAAATGAGCCGCATCACCGCCGAACAGACGCTAACGGCGCGCTACTACCACATCACCAGCGTCGGTACGCGCGCCACTGCCTACGAAGGCCACATGTTCCACGACACGGTGGAACTGGAAGCGCGCACGGGCCAGTTCACCGTGCAAGCGGGCGATTATGTCGTGTCCTTGGAGCAGGACAACGCGCGCTACGCCGTGGAAACGCTGGAGCCGCAGGCGCACGACAGCTTCTTCCGCTGGGGCTTCTTCAACAGCGTGCTGGAGAAGAAAGAAGCGTTTTCCGACTACGTATTCGAGGACATGGCATCCGAATTGCTGCGCGACGAGCCGGCGCTGGCGGCAAAATTTTCCGAGTGGAAAGCGGCCAACCCGGCCTTGCTGAGCAATCAGGAAGCCGTGCTCGACTTCATTTTTGCACACTGCCAGCGCTTTGCCGAGCCGGAATGGCGGCGTTATCCTGTGATCGCCCTGATGTAACTCGGGGCTGTAGCGACTGCAACATCTTGGCGCCGCATCGGAGACCCCGGTGCGGCGCCTCTTTCTGTGCCCTGCCCACAAGGTAATCCCATGCACTACGCACTGAACCTGCGCACCTTTATTTACAGCCATTATTTTTACCTGGGCTTGCGCGTGGCCATCGGCCTGGTCGGCCTGGCCTTGCTGACCCAGGAAATCAGCGACAGCGCCACGGCCATGACCGTGTGCATCGGCGCCCTGTGCACGACCCTGATGGACATGCCCAGCCCGCTTCGCCACAAGTTCAACGAAATGCTCGCTTCCGTGCTGCTGTGCAGCGCCGTGACCTTATTGATCAGCCTGTGCGGGCCCGTGCAGTGGCTGTTGATGATGGTGCTCGTGCTCGTCAGTTTTCTCGCCAGCATGATGGTGGTGTACGGCAAGAAATCCATGCCCTTGCAACTGGCCGCCCTGTTCATCATGACCATGTCGATGGAGCATCAGATGACGTGGCAGCAATCGTTCCACCACGCGGGCCTGTTCATGCTGGGCGGCTTGATCTATCTGGCCTATGCCATGGCCATCGCCTGGGTCTTGCGCCACCGCATCAAGCAGCAAGTGCTGGCCGAAGCCCTGTTCGAACTGGCCGCCTACATCGACATCAAGGCCGATTTCTACGACACGCGTTTCAATCTGACGGAACAGTTCAACAAGCTGGTACGCCATCAAAGCATCCTGGCCGACCGCCAGCAGGCGTCGCGCGATTTGATTCTGCGCAGCCACAAGAACAGCAAGGATGCCATCGTCGTGCAGGTGCACGTCTGCATGCTCGATCTGTATGAACTGATACTCTCGACGCACACGGATTACGCGCTGCTGCGCCAGCACCTGGCCGACTCCGACGTGCTGAAATCCCTGCACGACCTGGCCTATAAAGCGGCGCGCGACATCGAATCCGTCGCTTACGCCGTCACGCGCAAGCGCGCTTCGTATGCGCAGATCAGCTATGACAAGGAATGGGCCGACATCGAAGCGGAAATTGCCCGCCTGCAGGCAAAGGGGGACAGTGCGCAGGAAGCGCTGGCGACCTTGCGCGCGCAGCGCAACAAGATCCGCGCCATTCTGAAAATGATCGCCGAGCTGCACCTGGCCAGCCAGAAAGTGTATGACAACGTGCCGTTCTGGAGCGGCGCGGACATGGCACCATTCCTGTCGCAGCAGAAATACGAGCTGAAGACCCTGCTGGCCAACCTGCGCCTGGACTCGCCCGTATTCCGCTTCGCCCTGCGCGTGTCGATGGCCATTTCCGTTGGCTTGCTGATCGGCCACTGGCTGCCGTATGCGGCGCACAGCTACTGGATCGTGCTCACCATCGTCATCATCCTGCGCCCCACGTTCAGCATGACGCGCCAGCGCCGCGCCGACCGCATCATCGGCACCATCATCGGCTGCGTGGTCACGGCCATCGTGATCCGTTTCGTACACAGCAATATCGTGCTGATGGCCATCCTGTTCCTCTCCATCGTGGCCACGCCCACCTTCATCTATTTGCGCTACCGCTACACGGCCATTGCCGTGAGCCTGATGATTTTGCTGCAAATGCATTTGGTAGCGCCCAGCAACCCGAACCTCGTCAGCGAGCGCCTGATCGACACCCTGATCGGCGCGGCAGTGGCCACCGTATTCAGCTTCGTGCTGGCCAACTGGGAATACCAGAGCCTGCCGCGCCTCGTACGCCAGGTACTGAACGTGAACCTCAGCTATATGCAGGCCAGCTTCGCGCTGCTGCAAGGGAAATGTTTCGATGACTTCGCCTACCGCATCGAGCGCAAGCGCTTGATGGACAGCCTGGCCGCGCTCAGCTCGGCGCTGGTGCGCATGCTCGACGAACCGGCCAGCAAGCAGCGGGCCGTGGAAGACATCAACCTGTTCATCGTGCAAAATTACTTGCTGGTCGCCCACGTGGCGGCGCTGCGCTCGATCCTGGGCCGCCATGCCAGCCAGCTGCCCGTCGCACCCGTCAACGCCCTGCTTGGCCACAGCCATACGCAAGTGTGCCTGACCCTGTCGCGCGCGCTCGATCAGCTCGACAACAAAGCCGCCATCAGCGCCCCGCTGGCGGCCCCTGCCGCACCGCCCGTGAGCGAAGTGGACTGGTCGGGCTGGCCGCTGGTCAAAAGACGCATCCGCCTGTTGCAGGCCGATGCCGACAAGATCGTGGTGCATAGCGCGGCGATCGTGCATATCGTGGCCCCAAGATAATTTTTTGGGAGCGCCCTGGCGCAAGTGGTGTCATCAGGAGGTCATCTGGCCTCTCTATGCTGCCATGGTTTTTCCACTTCCAGCCAAGGTCATCCATGCACGCATTTCCCCTGAGCCGGCGCCTGCCGCTGGCGCTGGCCATCAGCGCCGCCCTCGCCCTTGCCGCCTGCGGCGGTTCCGACCACCAGGAAGCAGCGCTCGTCATTCCCGCCGCGCCCGCCGACCAGGGTGCGCCCGACACGGCGCCGCCATCGGCCACGGCCATCCCCTTTGTCGACAATATCGCCAGCAATCAGCGCGGCGACGCGCGCTACGCCACAGCCGCCACGAATGCGGGCGTGCGCGTACTGGCCGGCATGCTCGACATCTGGAAACCATTGACGGAAATCGTCGATGCCGGCGTCTCGGCGCCGGCCGTGGACGGCTTCCCTGCGGTCGTGCCTTCCGCCTGGACGGGCGTGCCCAACGATGGCACGCCGGGCGGCACCATCGTCAATACCAGCGTGCACAATGCGAACATCGATTTCGTCGTCAAGGCCACGACCAGCCGCACGCCGGCGCAGGAACTGGCCGCCTACCTCGATGACCGCCGCGGCAAGGGCTACAGCATCACCGACGGCATGGGTCCGCTGACGGACGCCTGGCGCAGCGCGGCGCGCCAGACCACCAGCATCACAGACATTGCGCCGGATGCGACAAGCAAACTCTACAACGACAGCGGCAGCAACACGGGCGTGGCGGGCAGCGCCAATGCCGAGTTCGGCAATGTGGTGGGCCTCGTCAACGCCATGGGCAACAATGGCTCGACGGAACCGGCCAAGCGCTTCTACAAATATGCGCGCCCCTTCCGCTGGAGCAGCAACGTAGCCGTGATCCCGGCCCTGCTGCCGGCCAGGAGCGCCACGCCCGCCACCGATGGCGGCTTTACCAGCGGCCATTCGGCCGAAGCCGTGCGCGGTGCACTGGGCATGGCATATGCCTTGCCCGAGCGCTACCAGGAAATGGTGGCGCGGGGCCTGGAACTCGGTGAAAACCGCATCATCGCCGGCATGCATTCGCCGCTCGACGTGATCAGCGGCCGCGTGCAGGCGCAAGCCATCGTCGCCGCCAACCTGCTCGACCCGGCCACGGCCGCCACCAAGGCCGCCGCCGTAACGCAGGCGCACACGACCCTGATGGCGAAAACCGGCACCACGGCCGACACTTTCTACGACTACGCCCATTCGGACAGCAGCGCCAACGACCGCTTTTCGGACTACGCCAGCACCAAGGCCGCCTATATCCGCCGCCTGACCTTCGGTTTCGCGCAGATGGGCGCCGCCAATGCGCCGGCCGTCGTGCCGAAAGGCGCGGAAGTGCTGCTGGAAACGCGTTTGCCGTATCTGTCCGACGCGCAGCGCCGCGTGGTGCTGAAAACAACGGCCTTGCCATCGGGCTACCCGGTGATGGACGATGCTGAAGGCTGGGGCCGCTTGAACCTGTTTGCCGCCGCCGACGGCTATGCCGTCTTCATGGGCAATGTCGTCATCAGCATGGATGCGGCCAAGGGCGGCTTCTACGCCGTCGACCGCTGGCGCAACGACATCGGCGGCACGGGCAAGCTGAACAAGCAAGGCACGGGCACCCTGAAGCTGGGCGGCAACAATAGCTGGAGCGGCGGCACGCAGCTGGAAGGGGGCCGCCTGGAAGGCTTATCGGCCACGGCCTTCGGCAAGGGCGACGTGTATGTCAGCGGCGGCACCCTGGTCGGCAATGCACCGTCCGGCCTGGCGCTGGCCGGCAAGTACACGCAGCTGGCCACCGGCAATCTGGAATTGAAGCTGGGCAGCGGACAGCAAGGCCGCCTGAGCGTGGCGGGCCAGATGACGGTGGCGGGCGGCAGCCTGAAGGTGACGTTCCAGAACGGCTACAAGCCGGCCGCCGGCGACACCCTGACCGTGCTGCAGGCCGCCAGCCTGAAAGGCAAGTTCGACAGCATCACCGCCGATGGTTTCAAGGTGACGCCAACGTACACGGCAACGGGCTTGCAGCTGCGCCTGGATGTATAAGCGAGCTACTTGAGGTAGCGCTCAAACCAGCCGACGGTGCGCTTCTGCAAGTCGCGCTGGTGCTCGGGCTTGCGGAAGGAATGGCCTTCGCCGTCGTAGATGAACAGGCTGGACGGCACGCCCATGGCGCGCAAGCCATGCCAGAATTCCAGCGACTGGGCGGCCGGCGTTTCCACGTCGCGCTCGCCCACGTAGATCAGGGTTGGCGTCTTGGCCGCCTTGATCGATTCGATCGGCGAAGCCTTGCGGTAGACGGCCGGATCGTCATAGGCGGAGGCGCCAAAGAACGGGATCATCCACTGGTTGATGCCGTTCTGGCCGTAATAGCTGATCCAGTTCGACACGCCCGCGCCCGCCACGGCCGCCTTGAAGCGGTCGCTGTGCGTGACGCCCCACATGGTCATGAAGCCGCCATATGAATGGCCGATCAGGCCCAGGCGCTCGCCATCGACGGGCGCCACTTTTTGCACGGCGTCGATGCCGGCAAGAATGTCGCGCCAGTCGCCGCCGCCAAAGTCCGCCATGTTGGCACGCGTAAAAGCCTGGCCCTGGCCAAAGCTGCCGCGCGGATTGGGCAGGAAGACGAAATAGCCTTTTTGCGTCAATTCGTGGATCAGGGTGCCCGCGCCCACGTAACGGGGCGAAGCTGCCGCACCCGGGCCGCCATGCACGTTGACGACCATCGGGTAACGCTTGCCGGCGTCCGTCTTCAACGGCCCCAGCAGCCAGCCCTGCACCTTGTATTGCTCGTTGTTCCAGCCCACGTTTTGCACCGTCAGCTGCGGCGCAAAGCCGTCATTGTCGCGCGTGATCTTTTTCAGCTGGGCCACCGGCCCGGCCACCAGGTAGGAAGCGTGCGTAAAATCTTCCTGTGCGGCGGCCGCTTGCAAGCCATCGGCGCTGAACGACAGACGGCCATCGCTGCCGCTGCTGCTGATTTCTCCGAGCAGCACGGGCTGGGCCGGACCCGTTTGCGCATCGACGGGTACCAGCGCCAGCTGCGAATCGATCAGGGCCGTTGCCAGCAAACGGGCGCCGCGCCAGACGACGCCATTGAAGGTGCCGCGATAGTCTTGTGTGAGATTGCGCGGCGTGCCGCCAGCCAGCGGCACCGTATAGATATCGCCGCCGATGGAGCCGAAATCGCTCATCAGGCCGCCGATGAAGACCACCGTCTTGCCATCGGGCGAGACCGAAGGCAGGTTCAGCTGCATGGCCGGCGACGCGATCACGCGCAGGGCGCCCGTGGCCGCATCGATATGGCTGAGTTTGGCGACCCACCAGTTGCTGTCGCCATTGCCCTGCGCGCTGGTGGCGACAAAGCCGCGGCCATCGGGCGTCCAGCTGTATTCATACACATAGGTGTCGTTTGGCGACAGCAAGCGCAGCTCGCCGCCGCTGGCAGGCACGACGGCGATGCGCTGGGCGTCGTCTTCGCTGCCCACTTCACCCACCTGGCGCGCGCCCGCCTCCACGGCGCCGGCCAGCTTGCGCGCGCCGACCGTGGCCAGCAAGGCCAGTTGCTTGCCGTCCGGCGACCAGAGCGCCGTGCTGGCCACGCCCTTGATGCTGGTCAACGTTCGGACTGGCGTTTGCGACAGGGTGGCCAGGTACAGCTGCGCCGTGCCCGCCTTGGCGTCGTAGCCGATGAAGGCCAGCTGTTTGCCATCTGGCGACCAGCTGGGCTTGTCGTAGGAACACATGGCACACGGATCGAATTGCTGCACGATGGCGCCGTTGGCGGCGTCGCGCACGACGATGGCAGCGTGCGGGCGCTGCGCTTGCTCGCCGGCCTTGTTCGATTCGATGGCAGCGATGCGCTGGCCATTGGCCGACAGGGCCACAGCGCGGTAATCGCGCAATGCCGGCCCGGTTGCAGCGGCGGCCTGTACCGTGGTGCCCAGAAGGCTGCTTGCCAGCAAGCCGCAGGCGGCCAGATCAGTTATTTTCATCATGTAAATTCCGGTTAGAAATAAAAAAAACCGCCGGCAAGCGCGGCGGTTTTGGATGGAACAGACTGCATTAGCGGGCCTTCTTGCCCAGGTGCGAATGCCGCATGCTGTACAGGAAGTAAATGGCCACCGTCACCGTCATCCAGATACTAAACACGACAAACGTCGTATGCGGCAAATCGCGCATGATGTACAGGCAAGCGAGTACGCTCAGGCCGGGGATCACATACGGGCCGAACGGCACGCTGAAGCCTTCGATGCGGTTCGCGCCCTGCTTGTGGCGCAGCACGGGCACGGCGATCGACACCACCATGAAAGCCGTCAGGGTGCCGATGCTGACCATGTCCCACAGGTAAGTCGCATCGATGGAACCCGCCACCACGGCCACGACGAGGCAAACGATGATGGTATTGCTGACCGGCACCAGGGTGCGCGGGTGGATCTTCTGGAACGATTTCGGGATCAGGCCGTCGCGGCTGACGGCAAACAGGATGCGCGTCTGGCCATAGATCGTCACCAGGGTCACGCTGAAGACGGAAATGACGGCGCCGGCCGACAGCACCAGCGCGGGCCAGGTCTTGCCCGTCACGTTTTGCAGGATCACCGCCAGGCCCGCTTCCTGGCCTTCGAACAGCTTGGCCTGTTGCGCACCGAGGGCGGCCACGGCCACCAGCAAATAGAATACGGTGACGATCAGCAAGCCATACAGGATGCCGCGCGGCACATTGCGCTTGGGGTCTTTCACTTCGTCGCCCGCCGTCGCCACCGTATCGAGGCCGATGAAGGAGAAGAAGACGGTGCCGGCCGCGGCCGTCACGCCCGTCATGCCGGCAAAGCCCTTGCTATTGTCGGTATTGAAGAACGGCACGAAG
Organism: Janthinobacterium sp. NKUCC08_JDC; assembly: GCF_019345575.1. NCBI lineage: Bacteria > Pseudomonadati > Pseudomonadota > Betaproteobacteria > Burkholderiales > Oxalobacteraceae > Janthinobacterium > Janthinobacterium sp. NKUCC08_JDC. Next base: position 777,421 of record NZ_JAHKQW010000002.1, read on the forward strand.
TTGTCGGCGTTGAAACCGGAAAAGGCAATGGCAATGAAGAATACGAGGATGGACAGCTTGATGATGACCATGATGGCGTTCATCAGCGCCGATTCCTTGGCGCCGCGCAACAGCAGGAAACCGCACATGCAGATCAAAAAGATCGGCGGCAGGTTGATGTGGCCGGCATGAAACTCCATGCCATGCGGGCCGGAAACGATCATCGGCGTGCGCAGCATCTCGGGAATATGCCAGCCAAACGCATTTTCCAGGAAATTGTTCAGGTAGGACGACCAGCCGATGGCCACGGCACTGCCCGCCAACCCGTATTCGAGCAGCAGACAGGCGGCCATGATGAAGGCAAGAAACTCACCGACGGTGGCGTAGGCAAACGAATACGAGGAGCCGGAGGCGGGGATGCGGAACGACAGCTCCGCATAGCACAAGGCCGTCAGGCCGGCCGTGATGGCGGCGATCAGGAAAGACAGGACGACCGAAGGACCCGCCTTGGGCACGGCTTCGACCATGGTAAAGAAAATGCCCGTGCCGATGGTGGCGCCGACGCCAATCATGGTGAGGGAAAACAGGCCGATGGATCGGCTCAAGCCACTGCTGCTGAGGCCTTCACCATATTCGACCGTGGTATCGATCGGCTTGGTGCGGCAAATTTTCTGGACCAGGGTTTGGCTCACTAATATTCCTTTATGAGGCACACATATTCGTATGACGGGTAAAAACAAATAGCGCTCCGGCCCTACCTGGCAAAAAACCGGAAAGATCGCGTCCATTTTCAAAACTAAGCGATTATAGGGCTTTCACCGGCACAGCCAAACAGAACTTTGATGCATGGAAACAACGCCAGGCGTGCGCCGCGTAATGCGCATAGGCGCTAGCGGAGCCTGAGATTGCCGAGATGAAAGAAAAAGCGCGCCGCTGCAGGGCAGGGGCGCGCTTCTGGTTCAGCTCAGTTCAGCTGAATTACTTCTTGCCGTGCGGCGCATCGGCCGGCGACCAGCCTGCCTCGTAGCCTTGCGGCACGTCGTCGCGGCCCTCTTTCGGCGCCAGGCCCAGCACGTAGTACAGCACCGTCAGCAGGATCAGCCAGGCCGGTCCCACCATCAGGGCGATGCGCGTATCGGGGAAATACGCCATCAGGCCGATCACCAGCGCCAGGAAAGCGAGCGAAATCCAGGAGCCATACGGTGCGAACGGCATGCGGAAGGCCAGGTTCTTGATTCCCAGCGGCGTCAAGGTCTTGCGGAACTGGATCTGCGTGACGAGGATCACGCCCCAGGTCCAGACGGCGCCGAAGGTGGAAATCGAGGTGACCCAGATAAACACTTTTTCCGGCACCAGGTAGTTCAGCAGCACGCCCAGCAGCAGCGCGAAGACGGACACGAGGATGGCGCGGCGCGGTACGCCGCTGGCCGTCGTTTCCGCAAACGCTTTCGGCGCCTGGCCTTGCAGCGCCAGGTTGTACAGCATGCGGCCCGTGCTGAAGATACCGCCATTGCACGACGACAAGGCTGCCGTCAGCACGACGAAGTTGATGATGCCGGCGGCCGTCTTGATGCCCAGGCGTTCGAACGTCATGACGAAGGGGCTGCCGGTGGTGCCGATTTCATTCCATGGGTATATCGACAGGATGACGAACAAGGCGCCGACATAGAAAATCAAAATGCGCCAGAACACGGAATTGATGGCGTCGGGAATCGATTTCTTCGGGTTGGCCGCTTCGCCAGCCGTGAGGCCGATCATTTCCACGCCCAGGTAGGCAAACATCACCATCTGCAGCGACATCAGCACGCCCTGCGCGCCATTCGGGAAGAAGCCGCCATGCGTCCACAGGTTCGAGATACCGATGGCCACGCCATCGTTGCCCAGACCGAAGACGATCATGCCCGTGCCGCCGATGATCATCAGGATGATGGTGACGACCTTGATCAGGGCGAACCAGAACTCGAACTCGCCGTAGGCTTTCACGGCCAGCAGATTGATCGCGCCCATGGAACCCAAGGCCGCCAGGGCCCAGATCCAGCGCGGCGTGTCGGGGAACCAGATGCCCATGTAGATGGCGACGGCGGTAATTTCCGCCACGCAGGTGACCAGCCACAGGAACCAGTAGTTCCAGCCCGTCAGATAGCCTTGCAGGGGACCCAGATAATCCTGGGCATAGCGGCTGAAGGAGCCGGCCACGGGATTGTGCACGGCCATTTCGCCCAGTGCGCGCATGATCATGAAGATGACCGCGCCACCGATGATGTACGACAGCATGATGCCGGGACCGGCCATCTTGATGGCGTTGCCGGAACCCAAAAACAGGCCCACGCCAATCGCGGCGCCCAGCGCCATCAGGCGGATCTGCCGCTCGCCCAGGCCGCGGTGCAAGCCTTGTTCACTCGTTTTCATTACGTGTCTCCGTTTTTTTCTTGAATACACCGATCCCTCCACCCCAATGGCGGTTCCGCTCTTGCTGGAAAGGAGGAAAAGGCGCGCCGGCGGCAAGCGCCGGCATGCTCATGTGGTCAGGCTACTGCGTCAGGCCAGTTCAGCGATCAGCTCGATCTCGACGCAAGCGCCCAGCGGGATTTGCGCCACGCCGAAGGCGGAGCGCGCGTGCTTGCCGCTGTCGCCGAAGACTTCGACGAACAGTTCCGAGGCGCCATTGGTCACCAGGTGCTGTTCCGTGAATTCGGAGGTGGAATTGACCAGGCTCATGACCTTGACGATGCGCTTGACCTTGTTCAAGTCGCCGCCGCACGCGTCTTGCAGGGTGGCGATCAGTTCGATGGCGATGCCGCGCGCGGCGATCTTGCCTTCTTCCGTCGTGACATCCTTGCCCAGTTGACCAACCCAGACCTTGCCATCCTTCTTGGCCAGGTGGCCGGACAGGAAGACGGTATTGCCCGTGCGCGCATGCATCACGTAGGCGGCAGCTGGCGCGGCAACGACTGGCAGTTCAATGTTGAGGGCCTTGAGTTTTTCGTAAAACGACATGCTATTTCTCCAAGAAAACAATATAAGCGAAACCAGAATTCATGCACGGCAGGGCACGGAGGATGACGCCCTGGCAGCGCGGTAGTGACCGACAACAGTGCCAGATTAAACGTCATCATATTGGTGAACCAGCAGTTTTAGTTCACAAATAGGCCCGGTTATTCAGTGGATTATACCGACAATCAAACAAAATTCAGCATCAGTTCATGAAGCATGCTCTACAGGCATCGAGCGTGACTTTTTTCATTAAATTGTCACTTGTGCAATGTCAAGCCCTCGGGGTCAAGGTTTATCGCATCCAGAAATGCCTGGTCGTGCGAAACCACAAGTAACGCGCCCCGATATTGCAGCAGCATCTGCTCCAGCGCCTGCAGGCTGGCCAGGTCCAGATGATTGTCGGGTTCGTCTAACAGCAACAGTTGCGGCGGCGCCTGCGCATACAACTCGGCCGCCAGCGCCACCTTCATGCGCTCGCCACCGCTGAGTAAGTGGGTGGGCATGGTGGCGCGCGCGCCGGCAATGCCCAGCAGCGCCAGCCGCGTGCGCAAGTCCCCTTCCGCCATCGTGCTATTGCGTTCCTGCAAGCGCTGCACGGCGCTCCATTCGCCGTCTTGCAGTCCGGCATGCTGGTCCAGCCAGGCCACCCGCGCATGGCACAGCACCTCGCCGCTGGCGGGCGCCAGCTGTCCGGCGATCACGCGCAGCAGGGTCGACTTGCCGCTGCCATTATTGCCCGTCACGGCCAGGCGGCGCGGGCCGCTGATGACCAGGCTCACAGGCTGCGCCTGGCCATAGGGCAAGACCACGTCGCGCAGTTCCAGGATCAGCTTGCCGTTCGGCACGGCGCTGTCGGGCGCCAGCAACAGCCGTTCAGCCTCGGGCGCGCAGCGGGCGCTGGCGTCCATCACCCGTTGCTGGCGCGCCTGCTGCGCCTCTTGCGCGCGCAGGCGCAACTTGCCTTGGCTATCCTGGCTTTTCTCCTTGCGTGCGTCGAGCAGCAGCTTGCTTTGGTTGCCTTCGCGCCCCTCGCGCTCACCACGCACCACCCGTTTCTGCTGGCGTTCGGCTTGCTGCTGCGCGTCGCGCTGTTCGCGTCTGGCGTCCGCCTTTTCCGCCTGCAGGGCGGCAGCAAAACCGGCCTGTTCCAGCGCGCGCTGCTGTGCATACATCGCGTAATTGCCTCCATAGCTGCGCAAGCCCTGGCTAGACAGCTCGACGATTGCATCGACGTGCTCGAGCAAGCCGCGGTCATGGCTGACCAGCAGCAAGCCGCCCGGCCAGCGCGCCATCTGCGCCACCAGGCGAGCGCGCTGCTGTACGTCGAGATGGTTGCTCGGTTCATCGAGCACCAGCCAGTCCGCCTGCGACAGCCAGGCGCCCTGCAGAGCGATGCGCTGGCGCTCGCCGCCGCTCAGGCTGGCCGTTGGCGTAGCGGCATCGACATGGCGCAAATCGAGCGCATCGAGCGCCTGGCGCAAACGGGTGTGGGCATCCCAGCGCTCTCCCACGAGCGCATAGTCGGCTTCATCGACGCTGCCTTCGACGATGCGCGCCAGCGCGGCCAGCAAGTCGTCCATGCCGGCGAGCGCCGCCACGGTGGGATAGCGCTCAGGATCGAGCTCCTGCGCCACGTAATGCACGCGGCCGTCGCAGCGCACGGCGCCGGAAGACGGCTGCGCCTGGCCCGCCAGCAGGCGCGCCAGCACACTCTTGCCCACGCCGTTATCGCCGACGAGGCCGATACGTTGCGGGGCGAAGCTAAATTGCAAATCGAAAAACAGGGTGCGGCCATCGGGCAGCACAAAGGACAGACGGTCGAGTTGTAGTAATGCGGGCATGGATACTCCTTGAGCAAGGCTGGCGAACCCGCGCGGCGCTATGCGCTGTGGCGGGATGGGCGAGGCCGTGCACAGCACGGCAGTATCAATGGCGCATGTCGAAGCGTCCTGGAGAAATGGGAAAGAAGCGTCAGTGTAGCAGAGCCGTTCCCTTAGCGCTGCCCCAACGTCGTGTCGCCGAACAGGTTCTTGAATTCACGCGGCTGCGAACGCCAGTACTGCGGCGGCGCCTGCACTTGCGCACCCAGCTGGGCCGCCGCATGCCAGGGCCAGCGCGGGTCGAACAGGATGGCGCGCGCCAGCGCCACCATGTCGGACTGGCCGTTGACGATGATGTCCTCCGCCTGCTGCGCTTCCGTGATCAGGCCCACGCTGATGGTGGGCAAACCGCTGTCGCGCTTGATGCGTTCGGCAAACGCCACCTGATAGCCGGGTCCCACGGGAATTTGCTGCTGCGGCGAAATGCCCCCGCTGGAGACGTGGATGAAGTCGGCGCCCAGCTGCTTGAGTTCCTGCGCGAAACGCACGCTTTGCTCGATTTCCCAGCCGCCTGCGACCCAGTCGGTGGCGGAAATGCGCACGCCCACGGCCACCGAGTCAGGCACGGCGGCGCGCACGGCTTCAACAACTTCCAGCGGAAAACGCATGCGGTTTTCCAGGCTGCCGCCATACGCATCCGTACGCTGGTTGGACAGGGGAGACAAGAACTGGTGCAGCAGATAGCCGTGCGCCGCATGCAGTTCGATGCCTTCGATGCCGAGCGCATGCACGCGCTGGGCGGCCGCGACAAAGGCGCCCTTCACTTGCAGCAAGCCCATCTCGTCCAGGGCGATCGGCACGGTTTCGCCCGGTGCATGGGCGATGGCGGACGGCGCCACCGTTTGCCAGCCGCCCTCGGCCAGGTGCACGCAGGAACCACCCTGCCAGGGCGCGCGGCTCGACGCCTTGCGTCCCGCATGGCCCAGTTGCACCACCAAAGGAATCGGCGAGTGGCGGCGGATCGCCTGCACCACGTTGGCCAGCGCAGTCTGGTTCGCGTCCGACCACAGGCCCAGGTCTTCGGCCGAGATGCGTCCCTCGGGCGAGACGGCCGTCGCTTCCGTCATCAGCAAGCCCGCGCCGGACAGGGCAAGGTGGCCCAGGTGGATCATGTGCCAGTCGGTGGCGTTGCCATTGTCAGCCGAGTACTGGCACATGGGCGCGATGGCGATGCGGTTGGCCACCTGCAGCGGTCCCAGGGCATACGGCGTGAATAGCTGGCTCATGGCGGACTCCGGAAAAGGGGAAGCACCGATTCTACTGTGCTTTGGAAAGCGCGGCTTACACCTGCTTACGTTTGATACAGCGCAAGGGCTAGCCTTGGACAGGCGAGGCCGCTAATCTGGACACATCAATAACACCCGCAGTACCACCCCAGGAGAACACATGAACACGACGACTACCGCCAGCCGCATCCACCCTTTGATGGCCGGCGCCGCCATTTCCGTGACGGTCCTGTGCCTGGTCGGCGCGGCGTCCATCGCCGGCATCCTGCCCAATTCGCGGGCGAATGTGCCGGCCGTGCCGGCCGACGTGGCCGCCATGACGCCGGCCAGCGCCGCCGCCCTGGCTGCGCCCGCGGCTGCACCGGTGGCCGCGCCTGTCGTCGCGCAAGCCGCCCCGGCACCAGCCCCGGCGCCTGTCGTGCACAAGCGCGTCGTGCACCACACGCAAGTGGCGCAAGCGCGCCCTGCCTACAATGACAACAACGATGGCTACCGCGACACAGCCTACCGCGAACCCGTGCGCCAGCCGCAGCCAGTGCCTGCGCCGGCACCAGCACAACCGAACTACGTGGGCATCGGTACGGGCGCCGTCATCGGCGGCTTGATCGGCAATCAGGTCGGTGGCGGCCGCGGCAAGGCGCTGGCGACGGTGGCCGGCGTGATCGGCGGCGGCATGCTGGGCAATGCGGTGCAGAACCAGGTGGAACAACAGCCGCAACGCTAAGCAGTTTCAGTCGTATGGTCCCAGATAGTCGAGCTTGCCCACGGCCACGCCATTGTTTCTCAGGATGGCGTGGACCATGGAAACGTGGAAATAGAAGTTCGGCAAGGCAAAACTGAGCAGGTAATTATCGCCCGAGAATTTTGTCCCTTCGTCGGTCCAGTTCAGCACGACTTCCTTCTGCGCACTGCCCGCCATCTGGCCCGCATTCACGCTGTCGATGTAGGCGATGGTGCTGGCGATGCGTTCCTGCAGCTGCTCGAAGGACGCTTCATTATCCTCGAACTTCGGCGCCGGCACGCCGCTCAGGCGCTCGACCGACATCTTCGACGTATCGCTGGCGCGCTGCACCTGCGCCGTCAAATCCAGCATGTCGGGCGCCAGCTGCGCGCCCAGCAAAATCTCGGGCACGATGCCATCTTCCTCTACGTGGGCTTGCGCTTTTTCCAGCAGGGACGAGACGACCCGCAAGCCGCGGATGAAGACGGGAATGGTTGCCTGATACATGGACACGGACATGGCGGACTCCTGATAGTGAACGATGAGCCAGTGTACCCGAGGCGCTGTTTTCGGACAGCGCGCCCGTGTGCGTCAGCGCACCGAGCGGCCCAGTTGCTTTTACTTGTCCAGGTTGACCTTGCCGTCCGGTAAATGCGCTGGCTGTTCAACGGACTCCTGCGGCTGTATCGGCGCCGGCTTCTCCTTGCGCTTGCCAGTGAAAAATTTGACGATGGCCGCACCGCCGCCCACGACGGCCAGGAGCAGCACTTTCTTGAAAGCCAGCAGCAGCGCCAGCAATTTGCCAAACAGGCCCAGCTTGCTGGCTACGCCACCGGCCACCAGCGCCGCCAGGCCATACTCGGCCACCTTGTCCGTCTTGCTGTCGAAATCCGTGTAGCGGTTACCGTCGGTAAATTCCGTGAACGCCGTCACTTGCTGCATTTCCTGTTTGATCGTCGCGATCTGCTGCATGCTGGCGATCGCGTTCAGGTTCAGCACGCCTTCGCGGCCCAGCACGCGCACATTGTAGTTCAGCGAATGCTCGCCGCCATCGACCATCAAATCCTTGGCCCAGTACAGCTTGTGCGTATCCTTGGCATAGCTGGGTTTTTCCGCCCAGCCCATCAGATGGATGCCTGGGTAACCCTGCTTCTTGCGCTCCGCATTGTTTTCCAGCACGGATGCCTGCATATCCTTGAGCAATTCATCGTATTTGATGCTGTCCGCATCGTCATCCTTGATATGCCCTTCCTTTTCATACGTCACCACCACGCCCCAGCTATCACGCTCGAGCACGCTGGTCTTGGCGGGCACGATCATGCCCAGCGATTCCATGCCCGGTGGATTGCCCCAGGCCTCGACCAGCACGCGCTCGGCGTCCGCCGGCGACAAATAACGGAAGCTGGCGGGCAAATCCAGGGTGGCGATACCGCCTGGCAAGGTGATCTTGCCGCGCTGCAGGTGCAACTGGGCAAGGAATTGCTCGGCCGTCATTTCCGTTGCGGCAGCCTTCTCTTCGGCAGGGGCGGCAGCCGTCAGGCCGGTGAGGGTCAGGCACAGCAGGGCTGTCAGCAGGCGTTTCAACATGATCGGTCCAAAAAATTGCAAAGGGTAAATATTTTAAATCAACTGATTGCTTAATGGATAATTATTTCTGTGCGGAATTTTTTCCACAAAAAAAAAGCGCCAGGCGGGTTTCCCCGGCTGGCGCCTGCTGCTCTGTACATGGCTTGAAGATCAGGACACGCGCACCACCATCAGCCCGGCGCGCAAGCCCACGCGCACGTCCGGATTCGGAAACACCACCAGCTCTTCCGCGTGCCGCACCGTGTAGACATGGTCGCCATCGCTGGCGATCACGGCGTGCTGCGGCAAGGATGTGAAATTCTGCGTGCTGCGATCAAAAGCCATGCGGAATTCATCGCTGTGCTTGATGATTTCCTGCGCCACCTTGAACACGTGCGGTTGCGCCTTGACGGGCTGCGCAGGCAAGCCGCGCAGCAAGCCATCGAGCGCCCGCGACACGTCGTCGAACAGGGACAAATCGTTCTGCCCCAGGGTGCCCACGCGGCCCAGTTCCACCGTGCTGGCGGCCGCGCCGAAATGCTCGGCCGAATAGTAACTATACGTGCCGGCCGACTGCGGGTTCATGATGATGGCGCCGATGGCCGCCTGGCCCAGCCAATCGATCAGCTGTGCCTTGGCGTCGTCGGCCACCAGGTCCGGCACGATGGCAAACGTGGGGTACACGGACGGCCGGATGGCCGTGTGCAAATCCAGATGCCAGCGCACGGGTCCCGCCGCCTCAAAGAACGCTGTTGTCGCGGCGATCATTTCATCGGCACGCGCGCTTTCCGCCGCTTGCGCCAGGCTGCCCCGCACGGGGCGGAACATGCGATTGAGGTCGGCGTCGATGAAACGCTTGCCGGCTCGGATCGCATCGACATTGCCCACGCAAACGAGCAAATCGACGGCCAGCTTCGATGCATCGCGCGACAAGGCGTCGAGCAGATGCGCCAGCACTTCGATCGGTCCCGTCTCGTCGCCATGCACGCCCACCGAGACGGCCACGCTGGCGCGGCCGGCTCCCGGCTTGACGACTTGCAGCATGCCGGGCGCCGGCAAGGCCACCGTGAAACCGGCGTCCGAAAACAACCGGGCCACGCCGCTGAAATCGGCCTGCGCCAGCGCCTGCACTACCGGTGTTACTACCTGGGTTACTTTTTGCGTCATTACACCGCCGCTTCCGCTGCGGTTTTCGCCGTGATTTTATTCACGGCTTCCGACAAGGTCCACACGTCCAGCATGGCTTGCTCCAGTTCCGTCGCCGCCACATAGGCCGACAAGCCCAGCGCACCCGTCACGGCATCGACAGCCTGGCCGGCATTGCCTTGCTCGGCGCGCGCCAGCACCTGCGTCAGCAAACGCTGTTGCGTACGGCGCAGCGCTTGCTGTGCGTAGTTACGCAACTGCTCCTGCGACTTGCCTTGCGCGGCCAGCTTCAAGCCACGTTCCAAGGTGTCGATGCCCGCCTGGCTGCGCAGGGCCAGGCCCACTTGCAGGAAGGAAGCCAGGTCCATCGAGGCAGGACGCGGCACGGACAGGGCCGGGAACAGGAAGCCGGCGACGACTTCCAGCGCGTCGACCGCATCCCACGCCTGCACGAAGGCCGGCGTCAAGCCCGGCACCAGTGCCGCTTCCGACTTGATGCCGACGGCTTTGAGCAGCTCGCGCTTCGATTCCGCACCGAACAAACCGGTCAGTTCGGCCAGGCCGGCGCCGCGCAATTGCTCGGCCGGCACGGACAGCACGCCGGCGATCATCGTTTGCTGCAGCACGCGCGTTTGTGCATCGACCTTGATCGACACGTCGCGTGGAATCGTCAAGGCATCCGCATCGAGCGCGTCGAACACGGGCGCCAGGTTCAGCGCCACCCAGGCCTGGCCCCATGCCAGGATCACGGCCGACTCGTCCACGCCGTGTTCCGCCGCCAGGTTGCGGATCATCAGCGGGCCGCAGCGGTTGATCACTTCATTGGCCAGCACGGTCGCCAGGATGGCGTTGGCCAGCGGATGATCGAGCGCCGAACGGGTTTCCACCAGCAAGGACGGGAAGTAAGGCTTGAGCACCGGCTCGGCCCACGTTTCGCCCGTCAACGGCAAGGCGGACAGGATGCGCTTGAAGCGGTTCTTCACGTTGGCGATCACCACCGCCAGTTCCGGCGTCGTCAAGCCACGGTTGTCCAGCTTGCGGCGTGCCAGTTCGGCCACCGACGGCAGCTGCTCGAGATCGCGCGACAGGGCGCCCTCTTCTTCCAGGCTGGCGATCAGGGCGGCATAGCCATCCTGCACGGCGCTCTCGCTTTGCGCCTGCAGCTCGCGCACCAGCAAATGCGTCTGTTGCGTGTTGTCGCGCAAGACCAGGCGCTCGACGTCGTCCGTCATCGCATACAGCTCGCGGTTGCGTTCTTCTTCCGTCAGCTTGCCCGCGTTCACTTCCACGTCCAGCCAGATTTTCACGTTCACTTCATGGTCCGAGCAATCCACGCCGGCCGAATTGTCGATCGCATCGGTGAAGATGCGGCCGCCGGCCAGCGCGAACTCGATACGGCCCGCCTGCGTCGCACCGAGGTTGCCGCCTTCGGCCACGACTTTCACGCGCAGCTCATTGCCGCTGACGCGGATGTGGTCATTCGCGCGGTCTTTCACTTGCGCGTGGCTCTCCGTCGACGCCTTGATGTAGGTGCCGATGCCGCCGTTGTAGAACAGGTCCACGGGCGACTTCAGGATGCGGTGCATCAGTTCTTCCGGCGGCAGCGAGGTCTCGGCGATATCGAGCGCGGCGCGGATCTGCGGCGACAGTTCGATCGTGCGGGCGGTGCGCGGATACACGCCGCCGCCTGCCGAGATCAAGTCCTTGTTGTAGTCGTCCCACGAGGAGCGCGGCAAGGCGAACAGGCGCGCACGTTCCTCGAACGAGACGGCGACGTCCGGTGTCGGGTCGAGGAAGATGTGGCGGTGGTCGAACGCGGCCACCAGTTTCAGCTGGCGCGACAGCAATACGCCGTTGCCGAACACGTCGCCCGACATGTCGCCCACGCCGACCATGGTGATCGGGGTGGTGTTCAGGTCGTGATCCATTTCATAGAAGTGGCGCTTCACGGCTTCGAACGCGCCCTTGGCGGTGATGCCCAGTTTCTTGTGGTCGTAGCCGTTCGAGCCGCCCGAGGCGAACGCGTCGCCGAGCCAGAAACCGCGCTGCACGGCGATGCCGTTGGCGATATCCGAGAACGTGGCCGTGCCCTTGTCGGCGGCCACCACGAGGTATGGATCGGCTTCATCGAAGCACACGGTGTCGACTGGCGGAACGATATTGCCCAGCGAACGGTTGTCCGTCACTTCCAGCAGGCTGGAAATGAACAGGCGGTAGACGGCTTCGCCTTCGGCCGCGATGGTTTCGCGCACGGCGTCTTTCGGCATCATCTTGCAGACAAAACCACCCTTCGCGCCGGCCGGCACGATGACGGCGTTCTTGACCATCTGCGCTTTCACCAGACCCAGCACTTCCGTGCGGTAATCTTCCATGCGGTCGGACCAGCGCAAGCCGCCGCGGGCGACCGGGCCGCCGCGCAGGTGCACGCCTTCGAAGCGGCGCGAGAAGACGAAAATCTCGCGGTAAGGACGCGGTTCCGGCACCAGCGCCAGGCTGCTGGTGTCGAACTTGAAGATGATCTTGTCGCCTTGTTGATTGTTCTGGAAGTAGCTGGTGCGCAGGGTGGCGGCCATCAGGTCGGCCAGCGCGCCGAGGATTTCCTCGGTATCGGCATGGTTCACGGATGGCAGGCCGGCCTTGATGGCGGCGATGCTTTCCAGGGCCGCCGCATGCTGCGCGTCCGGCAGCGAAGGATCGAAGCGCTGCAGGAACGCTTCCACCAGGGCTTTGACCTGGGCCGGCTGCTTGCGCAGGCTTTCGGCGATGTAGCGCACCGAGAAACGGCTGCCCGTCTGGCGCCAGTAGCTGGTATAGGCGCGCACCAGCTGCACTTCGCGCGTCGACAAGCCGCCTTCGATGACGAGGCCATTCAAACGGCCATCTTCGGCCGTGTCGTTGAACAGGGCGGCAAACAATTCCTGCGCCACGGCGACGACGGATGGCTGCGCCAGTTTCGCCGCGCTGGCGGCATCGACCGTCAGGCTGGTGACGAAATAGCGCGTGCCGTCGGCCAGCGAAACGGAATACGCCTGTTCGCGGTCGATGGCCACGCCCGCGTTGTGCAAGGCCGGCAGGATGGTCGACAGCGGCGGCACCTTGTTGGCCGAGTACAAACGGATCGTGGTGACGGCGCCCGTCTCGATGCGCACGGCCACGTGCGATGGATCCGTATTGCGCAGGATGGTGTCGAGGTCGCGGAAGGCCACGGCCGGCGCGGTGGCGGCCACGTAATCGAGCGGTAACGTGGCGCACAGTTTGCGCAGGCTGGTGCGCAGGGCCACGTCGGGCACGGCGTCGGCCACGGCGGCAAAACCGTTATGCCAGCCGTCGAGCACGCTCAACAGCGGCTGCTCGATATCCGTTTCCAAGTCCAGCGGGTAGCGCGCGGCATGGGCGATCAGGTAGACGCGCGCCAGGGGACCGTCGGCCACCAGGGTTTGCATGCTCACATGCGTGGCGCCGGAACTGGCTTGCAGGGCTTTTGCCAGGCTCGATGCGACGCTGGCGCTGTAGCGCTCGCGTGGCAGGTATACCAGCACGTTCAGGTGGCGCGCATATACGTCGCGGCGCGCGAAGACCTTGGTGCGCGGCTGCTTGTACAGAGAAACGACGGAACCGCACACTTGCGCCAGCCAGTCGAGATCCGCTTCCAGCGCTTCCGTGCGCGGCAAGGACTCAAGGATTTCGCGGAATTTCTCGGCACGGAAGCCTTGCTGGCGCACGCCGGCCAGGCTCAAAACCTTGGCTACGCGGCCGCGCGCAAACGGCAGCGCCGCCAGCGGGGTGGAATTGCCGGCACGGGTAAACAGGCCGACGAAGCAATGCTCGCCCAGGATCGCGCCTTGCGCATCCATGTCGCGCACGCCGATGAAGTCCAACTGCTGGTCGCGGTGCAAAGTGCCTGCCACGTCGGCCTTGACGATGGACAGCGCCGAGTCGCGCTTGGCCAGGGTGTCGAAGTCGCCCGGGATATTCGCCAGGCAGGTGCCGTAGACGGGGTGCGCCGTATCCTGCAGCACGCCGACACGGCTAGGAATGTCGCGTTCCAGTTCGCGCACGCCCGGCTTGACGCGGTAATAGGCATAGCCGAACACTTCAAAGCCGCCGCTGCGGGCCCATTCCAGGAAGGCGGCCACTTCCGCGCCTTCTTCGCCATGCTGCGATGCAGCCGTGGCGACGGCGGCCAGGCGCTCGCTCATGGCGGCGGCATCGCGGCGCACGACGGCGGCGTCGCGCGCGACCGTCTCCAGGGCGGCGACCAGCGCGGCCAGGGCTTCCGGCGCCAGCTCTTCGTCGAGCAGCACCAGCACATACGATTCGAGCGGGTCGCCCGGCTGGCGCACCGCTTCGACGCTGCCGTCGGCGGCGCGGCGCACGGGCAGCACGGTGTTCATCACGCCACGCACGGCCAGGTGCTGGCGGCGCATGGCCATGACGATGGAGTCGACCAGGTAAGGCATGTCTTCGTTCAGGATCAGCAAGGCGCTCGCCATGCCGCCACGTCCATCCGCATAACGCAGGGTGGCGATCTGGCAGCCGTTGCCGGTGCGCTTGGCCGCTTGCGTGAAGCCCTCGACCAGCACGGGCGCCAGGCTGTCGGGCGCGATATCGGCCAGGTCTTCGGCGTCGAGCGAGTCGAGCCATGCCTGCACCAGCTGCACGACAGGCGCTGCCGCCTTGCCTGCATTGCCAGCCGCGTTAATCAACTCCAGCGTTTGTGTACGCAAATCTTGTGGCGTGTGATTCATCTTGCATCTCCATTACGGTAATGTGAATGTCCAACGCTGTCGTTCGGGCTTGTGGCTGGGCGGCAGCGGTGTCAAGAGACGGGGGTCGCCCGTCCAATTCTGTCTGTGCTACGGATAGTTGTCTCGGATGTTCTGTGTGTTTTTCTATCGCCTACAAGTCGTACAATCCAGGTAAGTTGAGGATGATCGTCAATTCTTCAAGCGCCGCATGCACTTCCAGCGCCAGCTGCGGGTCGGCCAGGTCGCCCGGCTCCAGATGGTCGCGGTAGTGTTTTTCCACCCACTGCACCAGCCGATGGTACAGCGTTTCCGTCATGATCACGCCCTGGTGCATGGCGCGTGCCTCGGTCTCCGTCAGGGCCACGCGCAAACGCAGGCAGGCGGGCCCGCCGCCATTGCGCATGCTCTGGCGCAGGTCGAAATGTATCAGTTCGTCGATCGGTCCACCGCTGGCCACCAGGCCTTCCAGGTAGCGCGACACGGCGCGGTTTTCCTGGCATTCCTGCGGTATCACCAGCGCCATCTTGCCGCCCTCTTTCGTCAGCAGCTGGCTGTTGAACAAATAGCTGGTCACCGCATCCTGGATCGGCACCTGGCCCGTGTCCACGCGCAGCGCATCCAGTTGCGCGCCCGTGCCGGCGACGGCGCGGCGCAGCTGCGACAGGCTTGCCTCTTCATCGGCAAACGCCTGCTCGTGATAGAACAGCACATTGCCGTTGCCGACGGCGATGACGTCGTTATGGAACACGCCCTGGTCGATCACGTCCGGGTTCTGCTGCACGTACACGGTGCGCTTCGCGTCCAGGCCATGCAGTCGCGCCACGGCTTGCGACGCTTCCAGGGTCTGGCGCGCCGGATAGCGCTTCGGCGATGGCGCGGACGGATCGAACTCCACGCGACCATACACGAACAATTCCACCGATGGCGCGCCGTGGCTGGCGCCCAGGCGCGTGTGATTGGCCGCACCCTCGTCGCCAAAGGCCGGTGTCGACGGCAGCGCATCGTGCACGGCGAAGTGCCTGTCGTCGCTGAAAATGGCGCGCAGGCTGCGCGCCGACTGCGCGTGCTCGAAGGCGCGGTGCAGCTTGTTATTCAGGTTGGCGGCCGTGAAATGCACGCGGCCATCGTGCGTATCGGCCGACGGGCTGACCGTGGCGGCGTTCGCCGTCCACATGGGCGAGGCGGAATAGGCGCAGGCCAGGATGACGGGCGACTCCTTGTAGGCGCGCGCCAGCACCTCTGCGTCCGTGCCCGTGAAACCGATGGAGCGCAGCAGGCGGAAATTCGGCCGGTCCTGCGGCGGCAGCAAGGCTTGCGCAAAGCCGCGCGCGGCCAGGGCACGCATCTTGGCCAGGCCCTGCAAGGCGGCCTGCTTCGGATTCGAAGCGCTTTTCACATTGCTGAACGAGGCCACGTTGCCGAACGAGAGTCCCGCATAGTTATGCGATGGCCCGACCAGGCCGTCAAAATTGTATTCGCGCGTGCTGTGCATGGGAGGCATGTCCTTAAAATTTAAAAATTCAGGCCGGGCGACAGCTTGGCCGGCATTTCCAGCGCGCCGTTCTCGATCGAAGCGACCGGGTAGGCGCAGTAATCGGCCGCGTAATAGGCGCTCGGACGGTGGTTGCCCGACTTGCCGATGCCGCCAAACGGCGCCGTGCTGGCCGCGCCCGTGGTCGGACGGTTCCAGTTGACGATGCCGGCGCGCGCGCGCGTCTGGAACGTTTGCCACAAGGCCGGATCGTCGGACAGCAGCGCCGCAGCCAGGCCGAATTCCGTGGCATTGGCCACCTTCAGGGCCGCATTGAAATCGGCCACGCGGATCACTTGCAGCAGTGGGCCGAACCACTCTTCGTCGGGAATGCCGGCAGCACTAGTCACGTCGACGATGCCGGCCGTCACAAAGCCCGCCTCGGGATTCAACTGGCGCATCTGCAGCAAGGTGGTGCCGCCCTTGGCGACCATGTCCGCCTGCGCCTGCACCAGGCGTTTTGCCACGGCACTCGATACCACTGGGCCCATGAACGGCTGCGGCTGGGCGTCGGATGCGCCGATACCCAGTTTCGCGGCCACTTCCACCAGGCGCGCGATGAAGGCGGCACCGGCGGCGTTATCCTGCACCACCAGGCGGCGTGCGCAGGTGCAGCGCTGGCCGGCCGAGACAAAGGCGGAGAAGATCGCGTGGTGCACGGCCGCGTCGACATCCTTCACGTCCCACACGACGAGGGCGTTGTTGCCGCCCATTTCCAGCGCCAGCATCTTGCCCGGCTGGCCGCCGAACTGGCGGTGCAGGCTGATACCCGTCTGGCACGAACCCGTAAACAGCACGCCGTCGAGATGTGGATTGGCGCCCAGCGCCACGCCCGTGTCGCGCCCGCCGTTGACGAGGTTGACGACGCCATTCGGCAAGCCTGCCTGCTGCCACAGCTGCACGGTTTTGATGGCCGTGCGCGGCGCATATTCGCTGGGCTTGAAGACGATGGTGTTACCGGCGATCAGGGCCGGCACGATGTGGCCGTTCGGCAGGTGGCCGGGGAAATTGTACGGACCGAAGACGCCGAACACGCCATGCGGACGGTGGCGCAGCACGGCGTCGCCATCGGCGATCTTGCTTTGCGTGATGCCCGTGCGCGCGTTGTACGACTGTACCGAGATATCGATCTTGTTGGCCATGGTGGCCACTTCCGTGCGCGACTCCCACAGCGGCTTGCCCACTTCTTCCGAGATCAGCAGCGCCAGCGCTTCCGCATGTTCCTTCAGCAGTTCGCGAAAGCGCACGCAGATGGCGATGCGCTCTTCGACGGGCGTGTCGGCCCACGCTTCGAAAGCGGCGCGCGCGGCCTGGCACGCCTGTTCGACTTCGTTCTCCGTCGCTTCCAGGCTAGCCCAGGTCTGCTTGCCGTTCGACGGATCGATGGTGGCCAGTTCACGGCCCGTGCCTGGCAGCCAGGCGCCGTTGATGAAGTTCGATGCTGCGGTAGATGGATTCAATACGTTAGACATGGGGATGCTTCCTCGGGTTGAGTGACAAGGTGCGCACGGTATCGCCGTGATGGCAGCGCAGCAGATGCAGTTCATCGTCGTCGAGCGCGATCTTGCCGCTGTGCGGATTGGCGCTGGTGACGATCATGCGGAAATCTTTCAGGTCGGTGTTCGACACCAGGTAAGGCTCGGCCTGGGCGGCATCGCCGCACACTTCCGGTGCAGGCACTGGCACAGTCGCGGCGTCGAGCACGGCCGGCATGCTGTCGCGCATGGCGCGCAGTTCGGAGACGCGCGCCTGCAGCACGGGACCGGCGTCGAAAATGTCGACATAGCCTTCGAAGTGCAAGCCTTCCTGTTCCAGCAGGCGGCGCGCGGGCGCCGTGCTCAGATGCACCTTGCCGATGACTTCCTGCGCTTCGTCGGGCAGGTAGGCCACGTACATGGGCTGGCGCGGCATCAGTTCGGCGATGAACGATTTTTTACCGAGGCTCGTCAAGTCGTCGACATGGTGGAAATCCATCTTGAAGAAATGGCGGCCCAGGCCTTCATAGAACGGCGAGCTGCCGTCCGGCGCCTGGTAGCCGCGCATTTCCGCGATCAGCTTTTCCGTGAACAGCTGCGGGAACTGGGCGATGAACAGGAAACGGCTTTTCGACAGCAGCTTGCCGTTGTTGCCGCTGCGGTAATCGGGGTGCAGAAACAGCGAGCACAGTTCCGTGCTGCCCGTCAGGTCGTTCGACAGGTACAGGGTTTCCATGCGCGTAAACACGTCGAGCTCGCGGCTGGAATGGACCAGAGTGCCGATGCGGTAGTTATAGAACGGTTCGTCCAGACCCACGGCGCCCTTGATGGCGCACACGCCGGCCAGGCGGCCCGTATCGGTATCCTCCATGACGAACATGTAATCGCGCTTTTCTGGCGGAATGGTTTCGGCGAACGAGGCGCAGGCGATGGCCAGGCGGTCGCCCAGCATTTTCATGTCCGGCTTGAGGGTGGTCATGCCGGTGCCGACCTGGCTGGCCAGGCCATACAGGGCATCGAGGTCATTGGCGTTGATGGCGCGTACTACTAGCATAAAATTGACTCCCTTAGATACGCACGCAAATGACGCTGTCGCCTTCGGCCACGGCCAGCGCCTCGAGCAGGTCTGCCGGCAAGCCGACGCTGTCCTGCGCTTCGAGCGCATCGCAGGCGAAGGTCACGGCGCGGAAATTGCGCTCGGCGCCGGAAGCGACGGCATAATTGACTTTCAGGCCCGTGCGGCTGGGCGTGACGCCGGCGACGACGCGGCGCGTGAGCGAGCCCGTAAACGAGCGCAGCGCATGCTTGTGCGCCTGCAGGATCGGGCCGCCATCGAAGATGTCGATGTAATCGTCGGCTTCAAAGCCTTCTTCCGTCAGCAGATTGAACGCCAGTTCGCCGCTCGGGTGGATCTGGCCCATGGCCGCCTGCGCGTCGCCGGGCAGCAGCGGCACGTACACGGGGTAATGCGGCATCAGTTCGACGATCAGGGTGCGGTTGCGCGCCCCGCCGATGACTTTTTCGGCATCGAGGAAATCCATCTGGAAGAACTTTCGGCCCAGCGCATCCCAGAATGGCGACTGGCCGTTGGCGTCCGTGATGCCGGCCAGCGGCACGAAGAAGCGGTCGCCGAAACGGTGCGGCGCCAGCACGGCGAACAGCAGCCGCGCGCGCGACAGCAGGGCCGCTTCCAGGCCCGCCTGCTCCATGTTGCGCACGTAGAAGCCGGACAGCTGCGAGTACGCCGTCAGCTCCGAGCACAGGGTCAGCGCATGCACGCTGTGGCTGATGTTCAGGTCGCGCGAGACTTGCTGGATGACGTCGTTGCGGAAGGAAAAATAGGTGCCGTTCGAGCCGGCCGAGGCGAAGATGGCGGCCGTACCAAAGATGCTCTTGTCGAGCAGGGATTCAAGCACGAAGAGATACGACTCTTCGCTGGGGATGTCGACATGGGCGGCAAACGAGGCGATGGAGCGCTCGACGGAGGCGGCGATTTTTTCGCGCGTCTTCGGCAGGGTATGGACACCCGGCATGGTGACTGCGGCCAGCGCTTCGAGGGCTGCAATATCCGCAATTTCTACCGGACGGACAACATACATGGGTACTCCTTCAATGCTGACGATGCTGGGGTAGAACCAAGCCGGCCCGCAGCAAAGCGGCGGGCCGGTGATCAAACAGGGAGCGGGGCTAGCTTCAGGCTTTCAGCATGCCGTCGATGGCGGCGCGCAGCAGACGGCCCGCTTCGGCGATCTGCTCGTCCGAGACGATCAGGGCCGGCGCCAGGCGCACCACGTCCATGCCGGCGATCAGCACCATCAAGCCTTGCGCTTCGGCCGCTTTCTGGATGTCTTTCGCGCGGCCTTTGTAGGCATCGGTGACGACCAGGCCCAGCAGCAAACCGCTGCCGCGCACGATGGAGAACACTTGCGGGTAATCGGTGATCAAGCCTTGCAGCATGGCGATGGTGTTGACGCTCGCTTCTTTCACGCGCGCCAGGAATGCCGGCGTGTTGATCGTGTCCAGCACGGTCAGGGCCACGGTGGCGGCCAGCGGGTTGCCGCCGTAGGTGGTGCCGTGGGTGCCGACGGCCAGGGTCTGCGCCAGTTCATTCGTGGTCAGCATGGCGCCGATCGGGTAGCCGTTGCCCAGGGCCTTGGCGGCCGTCAGGATGTCCGGCGTGACGCCGTAGCCCATGTAGGCGAACAAGGCGCCAGTGCGGCCCATGCCGCTCTGGACTTCGTCGAAAATCAGCAGGGCGCCCGTCTTGTCGCACAGGGCGCGCAACTCCTTGAGGAATTCCGGATTGCCCGGCACCACGCCGCCTTCGCCTTGTACCGGCTCGACGATCACTGCGCACACGTCATCGCCGATGGCGGCGCGCGCCGCTTCGATGTCGTTGTAGGCGATGTGGTCGATCGATGGCGGCAACGGCTCGAAGCCTTCCGTGTACTTGGCCTGACCGCCGACGGAGACCGTAAACAGGGTGCGGCCGTGGAAGGAGCTGAAGCACGAGATGATGCGCGACTTGTGCGCGCCGAATTTGGTGTGCGCGTACTTGCGCGCCAGCTTCAGGGCCGCTTCGTTGGCTTCCGCGCCCGAGTTGCAGAAGAAGGCGCGGTCGGCGAAGGTCGCTTCCGTCAACGCCAGCGCCAGGCGCAGGACAGGCTCGTTGGTGTAGCCGTTGCCCAAATGCCACAAATTATTGATTTGCTTGGTCAGCACGTCGACCAGCGCAGGATGGCAGTGACCGAGGCTGTTGACGGCGATGCCGGAGGTGAAATCGAGGTAATGCTTGCCTGACTGGTCCCACAGATCCAGTCCGGAACCGCGCACGGGCACCATGGCTGCAGGGGCGTAGGTAGGAACGAGGACCTGGTCAAAGGTTTCCCGGGTGACTGGACGAGCCGTTACGGTCGAATCAAGCTTGGCATTCATAGCATTTCCCCATCAATATGTTAGGTACTCCGCAGCTACGACAGCTACGTGTGTACTGCATTATAAAAAGCGGGATGCTAAAACTCTTTTGAATCTGCGACAAGGATTTTCACAATTCATCACAGCCGGGCTTGCTTTAATCACGCAGGCGGCATCAGCTTTCTTTGGCGTTCTTCGCGCGGGGTATTGCCAAACAGGGTGCCAAACGCCGTGGAAAAGTGCGAGCCCGAGGAAAAGCCGCACATCAGGCCTACTTGCACAATGGAATAATGTGTATCGAGTAACAGTTGCCGTGAGCGCCGCAGGCGCAGCTCCAGGTAGTAGCGCGATGGCAAGCTGCCCAGGTATTGCTTGAACAGCCGCTCGAGCTGGCGCCGCGACAGGCCCACCAGGCTGGCGATGTCGTCGGTCGACAGCGGTTCCTCGATATTGGCTTCCATCAAGGTCACCGCCTCGGAAAGCTTGGGCTGCAGTACGCCGAAACGCGCCTGCAGGGCCACCCTCTGGCGCTCTTCCTTGCCGCGCACCTTGTCCACGCACAGCGCTTCCTTGACGAGCGCCTGCACGTCGGCGCCAAAGATGGTTTCGATCAGGGTCAGCGAAAAATCGATGCTGGCCGCGCCGCCGCAGCAGGTGATGTGCGGGCCGTCGATGTCGAACAAATGCGGCGTCAGGATGGCCCGTTCGGCCTTCGCTTCCGCATCGGCGTACAAGGCCCACGGCAAGGCGATGCGCACGCCATCCATGACACCCGCGCCGGCCAGCCACAGCACGGCCGCGCCCACGCCGCCCCAGAACGGCGCCGAACGGCAGCGCTCGATCACGGCCCGGCACAGCTCGGCGCGCAGCGGCGCCTCCGTCTCGTCGGCCACCAGCAGCGCGATATGCCAGTTGCCGCCCTGCGCGGCCACCTGTTCCGGCGTGCGCACGTCCAGTTGCAAGGCACCGGGTCCCAGCGCCCGCGCGCACAGGCGCAGCGGCTGCACCAGGCCGGCCCAGGTGATCGACTCGGCATCGCCGGCATGGACCAGCAGCAAACGCAGCGGTTTGTCGAGGCCGATACGGGAAAGATTAGCGAAGGACATCGGCGAGGCGGACCAAGGGCAAGGGCTGAGTTGCCCACATGATACCGGACTTCCGCCCCGTCGCGCCCCTCATGCAAGGGCGCATCCCGGCGCGGCGGAAAAAAGCGGAGCGGAAGGATATAATCACCCCCATGGGTGAACGATATTTAAAAAGTATCCGGCTGCTGGCCGAATGCATGCAAGGCTTCGAGCGGTTTTCTGGCGACTTCGTGCGCCAGTACGGCTTGACGCATGCGCAATTCGACATCATTGCCACGCTCGGCAACACCCGCGGCATGTCCTACAAGGAACTGGGCCAGAAAACCCTGATTACCAAGGGTACTTTGACGGGCGTGGTGGACCGGCTGGAACAGAAGGGGCTGGTGATACGCGAACGTTGTCCACGCGACAAGCGTTCCTATTACGTGCGCCTGAGCTGCGAGGGCGAACAGGTGTTCCATGACGTGTTCCCCAAGCTGACAACGCAGGGCCAGCGCCTGTTCGACGGCTATACCGAAGACGATTTCATACGTCTGGAAAGCACCCTGGCGGGACTGAAACAGGCCATCGCCAACGGCTGACCATACACCAGACACCGACATTCAAACAAGACAAAGGAACCAAGTTGAAAACCTCACTGCTCGAAGGCAAAAAGCCTGCTCATTTCGATAAACACATCATCGGCAACCTGCTGCTCAACGCCAGCACGCCGGAACTGGTGCGTCAGGAAAAACTGATCATCGGCGTGCGCAACGAAGACGGCGAAATCTATCGCCTGATCGGCGCCACCAAGCACAACAGCTTCATGAACGCCGTCGAGGAACTGTTCGACCTGGGCTTGACGGATGAGCTGGAAGACAGCGATGAACTCGTTGAAGGCTGCGACGCGATATTTAGCGAAGCAGACTGATAACGCTCGTATGATCCCAAAAGGGCATGCCGCTGATCAAGTGGCATGCCTTTTTCCGTTTACAGGGCTTTGCTTGCCTTTTGCTAAGCTGTTTGCGAAAAGATCATGCTTAAAAAGTTCCGCACGGAAATATTGCGAGTATAATTTTTTCAATGAACAGACTCGACGCCTTTAAAAGCATCGCCGCACAAGCCGCTCGTGGCGAGCTGACCTTTCCTGCCAATGTGGACGCTTCGCTCAAGCTGCAAGAGGCGCTGGCCGATCCCGACTGCCATATCGAGGCCGCCGCCAAACTGGTGCAGGCTGACCCGCTGCTGGCCGCGCGCACGGTGGCCATCGCCAATTCCGTGGCGTTCAACCGTTCCGGCAATGAAATCACCAGCGTGCGCAACGCCGTGCAGCGGCTAGGCGTGCGTACCCTGCAGTCGGTGGTGGCATCGCTGATCGTGCGCCAGCTGGGCAGCACCATTACCGATCCCGTGCTGCAAGCGAAGGCCAACCAGCTGTGGGAGCATACGGCGCACGTGGCGGCCCTGTCGCAGGTATTGGCCCGCCGCGTCACCAAAGTGGACCCCGATACGGCCCTGTTTGCCGGCATCATGCATGAAGTGGGCGGCTTTTATCTGCTGTCGCGCGCGGCCGAATTCCCCGGCATCCTCGACGGCGAACCGGAAGACTGGGTCGAACATGGCGAACAGGCCATCGGCCACGGCGTCCTGGCCAAACTGAAGGTACCGGAAGCGGTCAGGGGCGCCATCGATGCGCTGTGGGAAGGCTTGCGCGCCATCCCGCCCGAATCGCTGGGCGACACCCTGCTGCTGGCAAATGACCTGGCGCCCGTCTCGTCACCGCTCAATGAAAGCCCGGCCGCCATCGCCGTGCGGGCCGCCCGCGCCGCGCGCAGCATCGATTGCCTGATCGGCGACGATGCGACCTTGTCGAGCATCATGGAAGAATCGGATGATGAAGTGCAATCGCTGCTGAAGGTACTCGTGCACTAGGCTGCCTGCCGCACCGGATGCGAGCACTCACTATCAGTGCCAGGCTTCCATAGCGGCAAACAAAAAAAACCCGCTCGAAAGCGGGTAAAGTCCAAAGCTAGGGATGTCCTGAAAGAGACAGCCCTATCTTATGCGCTGTGCCGCGCCAGCTCCGTGCGCTGGCTCACTTAGCGCACACATTATCCCGGCAACAGTTCCACGTCCGTTTCCTGCCAGGCGCGCAGCTGGCGCACGCGGGCAAACCACGCCTGGATGTGCTGGTACTGCGCCAGCGGCAAGCGCACGGCCTCGCTGTACATCAGCGGCGCGGCGACGGCGAACTCGGCCAGGGTCAAGGCATCGCCGCAGAGCCACTCACGCTGCGCCAGATGCGCATCCAGCACCACGGCACAGGCATGCAGTTCGTGCTCGCCGCGCGCCTCTTCCAGCGGGTCCGCGGGACCATTGCCCGTCATGCCTTTCCAGGCGCGTTCCCAGGCCAGCACGCTGATGGCGGGCGCAAAGTGCTGCGCGGCCCAGAACAGCCAGCGGTTGACGTCGGCGCGCGCTTGCGGCGCCTGCGGGTAAATCGTCTGGCCCGGCACCTGCTCGGCCAGGTATTGCATGATGGCGCACGATTCCCACAGCAGGAAATCGCCATCGGCCAGCACGGGCACTTTGCCGTTCGGGTTCAGTTCGGCCAGGCGGCGGCGGTCGTCCGCATTCATCAGGTCGACTTCGGCCAGCTCCAGAGGCAGGCCGAGGTGGATCGCCGTCATCAGGGCACGGCGGGCATTCGAAGACATGGGGTGGTGGTACAGGCGCATGATGGATAGCTCCGGTGAGTGAGGAAGCCACCATCGTAGTCGCCGTCACTGACAGTTTTTGTCAGGAGCGCATCTGAGGATTCCGGGTCGCTAGCTTTCCGGATCAATCTCGTGCGCTTTGCGCCAGGCATCGAGCAGTACATGGCGCCGCGTGGGATAGCGCTCCGCATGCTGCAGCACGTCGGCGATGCGGTCGATGCGGAAATGCCGGTAATCGCCGCGCAACTCGCACCAGGCGGCCAGCAGGCGCTTGCCTTCGAAAAAAGCCAGGGCGAAAGGCCACACCGTGCGCGAAGTGGCGCTGCCATGCTCATCCTGATAGGCGAGCGTGAGCTTCTGTTCATAGCGGATCGCCTCGCGCACGGGCTGCACGTAACGATCGGCCGGCTGCGTGCCATCGGCGGGACGCCCCAGCGGCACCCACAAGCTGGTCTCGGCCATGCTGTCGCGCAGGTCGCGCGGCGAAGCGGCCGCGATCTTGGCCAGGGCATTGCTGGCCGCCTGCGCCAAGCCCGCATCGCCCTGCCGGCGTACCCAGCGCGCGCCCAGCACCAGCGCTTCCAGTTCATCGGGACCAAACATCAGCGGCGGCAGGAATGCGCCGCGGCGCAGCACATAGCCGATGCCGGCCTCGCCCTGCAGGGGCGCGCCCAGTTCGGCCAGGGTCTGGATATCGCGGTAAATCGTGCGTTCGGAAACACCGAGCTGCTGCGCCAGCTGGGCCGCCGTGACGGGCACGCGCCTGGCGCGCATGGCGTCCATCAGCAGGAATAAACGGCCGCTGCGGCTCATGGGCAGGCCTGCAAGGCCTGGTCGCCCATGACGAGGGCCGACAGGGCCGGCACATACAGATAGCCGTCGGGCAGCATGCGCGCCGCGCGCATCCCCTCCTCCACGCCAGCGATGCCGTAGCAGCGCTGCAGGCGGGCGGCAGCCGGCCACCAGTAGACGGCAGCCTCCTGGTCGGGAAAGCGCTGGCGCACGCTATCGGCCTGCGCCGCCACTTGCCGGAAGTCGCGGTAAAAGGCGGGGGCGATGCCCAGCTCCGCGGCAAACGCCGCTTCCTGCGCCGCCGTCTCTGCCAACCGGGCCGCCAGCGCCACCGTTTCACCGTTCAGATCCTCGGCCGCCACACCCGCTTCAACCAGGATGCGCCGCATCTGCGCCCGGTCGACCTGCGCGCGCAGGAACGCCGATTCCTGCAGTGCCAGCACGGCGCCGTCGGGTATGCTTTTGTGCCGCGCGGCCGGGAACACATACAGGGCGCAGCTGCCGGCGCACAGCGTGTCGATGGCGAGACGCCATTGCTGCTGGCGCAGATAGCGGCCCAGCTGCATCGCCGCCTGCGGATCGCCTGCATCGCTATTGACGCGCAACAGCGTGGTGCCCGGCGTAGCCAGCAGCCGCAGCTTGTCCACGTCGCCCTCGGCAATCGGGCCGCGCATGGCGATGCTGCCGGCATCGGCACGGCTGAAATCGGCGGCGCCCGCGCATGCCGTCACGCCTGCCATCATGCCCATCAATAAAATACGCTTCATCATCATCCGTTACAAAAAAAAACGACCACCGCAAACGGTGATCGTTTTTCCATTCGACCTGCAAAAAACCTGCGCTTACACCACGGCGCCGTCGGTTTCGTCTTTTTCCTTGACAGGCTTGATCAAGTCTTCACGCTTGACGCCCAGCCACATGGCGATCGAGGCCGCGACGAACACGGACGAGTAAATACCGAAGCAGATACCGATGGTCAGCGCCAGTGCGAAGTGGTGCAGGGTCTGGCCGCCGAAGATCAGCATCGACAGCACCATCATCTGGGTCGAGCCGTGGGTGATGATGGTACGCGAAATGGTGCTGGTAATCGCGCTGTCGATCACTTCATGCACGGTCGCCTTGCGCTGCTTGCGGAAGTTTTCGCGGATACGGTCAAAGATCACCACCGATTCGTTGACGGAATAGCCGAGCACCGCCAGGATCGCCGCCAGCACCGTCAGCGAGAATTCCCATTCGAAGAAAGCGAAGAAGCCCAGGATGATCACCACGTCATGCAAGTTGGCGATAATGGCCGAGACAGCGTATTTCCATTCGAAGCGGATGGCCAGGTAGATCATCACGCCGATAATCACCACCACCAGCGCGTTCAAGCCATTCTGCGCCAGTTCCTCACCCACTTGCGGGCCGACGAATTCAACTTTCTGCAGGACGACCGCTTCGCTGCCGGCAGCATCCATACACGCGCTCTTGAGCACATGCTCGCCCTTGTCGGTGACGGTGTCGATGGCCTTGGTCGAGCCTTGCTCGGCCTTGCACAAGGCTTCAAACACGCGCTGCGAGGTGTTGGCGGCGCTGACGCCATTTTCCACCGGCAGGCGTATCATCACGTCGCGCGCCGTATCGAAGCTGGTCACGCCCGGCTCTTCATAGCCCATGGCGATCAGGGTGCCGCGTATGCCTTCCAGATTGGCCGCCTTCGGGTATTTCACCTCCATCAGGGTGCCGCCCTTGAATTCGACGGACAGGTGCAAGCCCTTGTGCACCAGGAAGAAGACGGCGGCAAGGAAGGTCACGGCCGAAATCACGTTGAAAATCAACGCATGGCGCATGAAGGGAATATCTTTTTTGATCCGGAAAAATTCCATGAAATCCTCTGAGTTCTATTCTGTGCGTCCGGCGGCTATGCCACCGGACGCGATCGCTGTTGACGCTATTGGGTGAGTCGGGGCCGTCGCTTATTTGCTGGTGCCCGGCACCCACACCGTGCCGATCGACAAGGTCGTCAGCTTTTTCTTGCGGCCATACCAGAGGTTGACCACGCCGCGCGACACGAACACGGAGGAGAACATCGAGGTCAGAATACCCAGGCAATGCACAACAGCGAAGCCGCGCACAGGACCGCTGCCGAAGGCCAGCAGCGCCAGGCCGACGATCAGGGTGGTCACGTTCGAGTCGAGAATCGTGGCCCAGGCGCGGTCGAAGCCGGCGGCGATCGCCGCTTGCGGCGTATTGCCGGCGCGCAGCTCTTCACGGATACGTTCATTGATCAGCACGTTCGCGTCAATCGCCATACCCAGCGCCAGCGCGATAGCGGCGATACCTGGCAAGGTCAACGTCACCTGGATCATCGACAGCAAGCCGACCAGCAACAGCAGGTTGGTGGCCAGGGCCAGCACGCTGAAGGCGCCGAACAGCATGTAGTAGGCGATCATGAAGACGGCGATGGCGATGAATCCGTACAGGGTCGAGTGGAAGCCCTTGGCGATGTTTTCCGCGCCCAGCTGCGGTCCGATCGTGCGTTCTTCGATGACGGTCATCGGTGCGGACAGGGCGCCCGAGCGCAGCAGCAGCGCCAGTTCATTCGCGTTTTCCGCGCCGCCCATGCCGGTGATCTGGAAGCGCGAACCGAGTTCCTGCTGGATGGTGGCAACCGACAGCACTTCCGGCTTGCCCTTTTCAAACAGTACGATGGCCATGCGCTTGCCCACGCGTTCGCGCGTCGCTTCGCGCATCTTGCGGCCGCCGTCGCCGTTCAGGTCGATCGATACGGCCGCTTGCTGGTTCTGGTCGAAGCTGGCCGTGGCGCTGGAGATATAGTCGCCCGTCAGGATCACGTCTTTCGCCAGCACGACAGGTACGCCCTTGCCGACGGTGAACAGTTCCGAGTTGAACGGGATGGCGCTCGACAGTTCGGTGCCAGGCACGATGCTTTCATCGACCAGGCGCACTTCCAGGGTCGCCGTGCGGCCGATAATGGCTTTCGCGCGGGCCACGTCCTGCACGCCAGGCAATTGCACCACGATGCGGTCAGGGCCTTGCTGCTGGATCAGCGGCTCGGCCACGCCCAGCTCGTTGACGCGCTTGGACAGGGTGGAGATATTCTGTTTCACGCCTTCATCGATGGTGGCTTTCAGGGCCGCCGGCTTCAGGGTGATGTTCAGTTTCAAATCGCTGCCTTCGCCCGCATCGGCGAACGCCAGTTCCGTCATCTGGTCGGACAGGACATTTTTTGCCTTCACGCGCGTTTCCGCGTCGCGGAAGTTGATTTGCACGCTGTCGCCCACACGCTCGATGCCGGCGTGGCGGATATTCTTGTCGCGCAACACGCTACGCGCGGCGGACTGGACGCCCTGGACTTTCTTGTTCAGTACGGCTTTCGCATCGACCTGCATCAGGAAGTGCACGCCACCGCGCAAGTCCAGGCCCAGGAACATGGGCAAGGCATGCAATTTTTGCATCCACAATGGGGTATTGGCTTGCAGATTGACCGTCACGATGTAAGCGGGATCGCTGGCATCGGTGTTCAGGTCTTTTTCCAGCACCAGTTTCGCCTTGAACTGGGTATCGGGATCGGCGAAACGCACGCGCACGGAGGCGAGGTTGCCGGCGCCATCCATGGTGACACCTTCCGACTTGACGTTCTCTTTCGTCAATATTTGCTCGACTTGCGTCATCAGCTCGCCCGTCACTTTGACGGTCGACTTGCCGCTGGTTACTTGCAGCGCCGGTGACTCACCGAAATAGTTGGGCGCCGTATAGAGTGCGCCCAGCAATAAGGCGACGACGATGATGATGTATTTCCAGGCAGGATAGCGATTCATATTGATTCAGCGTTCAGTGTTGAGCGTCGGAGGCGTCGCGAGGGGCGGCGGGTAGCCGCCCCTTTCAATCATTGCTTTGGCAATGACAGCGAGGAATTACAGCGCCTTCAGGGTGCCTTTAGGCAGCAAGGTGGTGATGGAGCTCTTTTGCACCGTGATTTCGGTGCCGGTCGCCACTTCGATGGTGACGTAAGCGTCCACTACCTTGACAACACGGCCCAGCATGCCGCCGGCGGTAACGACTTCGTCACCCTTGGCCAGCGCGTCCATCATCGCCCGTTGTTCTTTGGCGCGTTTTTGCTGTGGGCGGATCATCAGGAAATACATGACCACGAACATCAATACCAGCGGCAGGAAGCTGGTCAGATTGCCGCCGAGGCCCAGGGCGTCGGTTGGGGCTTGCGCATAAGCGTTGGAAATGAAAAACACGGTGACTCCAGTTCTAATCAGTTTGAAAAAATAGCGCTGTATTCTAGCATTGGCAATCCGCCAAGCCTCCAATTGCAGGCATGGCAGCTTCAAATGGGGCTAAAAAGGCATTATGCAATGCTTTATCGCCCCAGTCCAAGCACCAATACACAAAACTTCCGGCCATGCTGCGGCCAGGGCGCCAGATAAGGTTTTCTTAAGTTCCGCGTGCGCGTTCCGCGTGGAATTGCAGGGTAAACGCGTGAAAACGGTCTTCATCGAGCGCTTCGCGCATCTGGCGCATCAGGTCCAGGTAGTAATGCAGGTTGTGGATGGTATTCAAACGCGCACCGAGGATTTCCTTGGAGCGGTGCAAATGGTGCAGGTAGGCGCGCGAGAAATTGCGGCAGGCGTAGCAGCTGCAGGTCTCGTCCAGCGGCGCCTGGTCTTCCTTGTACTTGGCGTTCTTGATCTTGATGTCGCCAAAACGGGTGAACAGCCAGCCATTGCGGGCGTTACGTGTCGGCATGACGCAGTCGAACATGTCGATACCGTTCGACACACCCGCCACCAGGTCTTCCGGCGTGCCCACGCCCATCAGGTAATGGGGCTTGTTGGCCGGCAGGCGCGGGCCCACGTGGGCCAGCATGCGCATCATGTCTTCCTTCGGCTCGCCGACGGACAGGCCGCCGATGGCGATGCCGGGGAAATCGATCTCTTCCAGCTTCGCCAAGGACTCGTCGCGCAGCATTTCGAACATGCCGCCTTGCACGATGCCGAACAGCGCATTCGGGTTTTCACCGCGGTGGAACTCGTCCTTCGAGCGCTGCGCCCAGCGCAAGGACATGCGCATGGACTTGGCCGCTTCCTCGATGGTGGCCGGACGGCCCTGGATTTCGTACGGCGTACATTCGTCGAACTGCATGACGATGTCGGAATTCAAGACGCGCTGCACCTGCATCGACACTTCCGGCGACAGGAACAATTTATCGCCGTTGATGGGCGAATTGAAATGCACGCCCTCTTCCGTGATCTTGCGCATGGCGCCCAGCGAAAACACCTGGAAACCGCCCGAGTCCGTCAAGATCGGCTTGTTCCAGCCCATGAAACCATGCAAGCCGCCGAATTTTTCCATGACGGTGTTGCCAGGACGCAGCCACAGGTGAAACGTGTTGCCCAGAATGATCTGCGCGTCGATCTCGTTGAGTTCCAGCGGCGACATGGCTTTCACGGAGCCGTAAGTGCCCACTGGCATGAAGATCGGCGTCTGCACGACGCCATGGTTGAGTTTCAAGGTGCCGCGGCGTGCCTTGGTCAGGCCGCTCGTGTCGGTCTTGAGTAATGTAAATTCCAGCATGTCAGTCTTTCACGGGAGTATCAAGGTTCAGCGCAGCGCGCGATTGCGTGGTGAGCAGCATCGCGTCGCCATAGCTGAAGAAACGGTAATTCTGCGCAATCGCATGCGCGTAGGCGCTGCGGATCGGCGCATAGCCGGCAAAGGCCGACACCAGCATCAGCAGGGTCGACTTCGGCAAATGGAAGTTGGTGATCAAACGCGTCACCGTCTTGAACGCATAGCCGGGCGTGATGAACAGGGCAGTATCGGCGCTGCCCGCCACCAGCTGGCCGCTTTGCGAGGCAGACTCCAGCGCGCGCAGGCTGGTCGTACCGACGGCCACCACGTCGCGCGCGGCCAGCTGCGCGGCGCGCACGGCGTCGACGGTTTCCTGCGGCATGGTGTACCACTCGGTATGCATCTTGTGTTCGGCCAGCACCTCGGTGCGCACGGGCTGGAAGGTGCCGGCACCCACGTGCAGGGTCACATAGGCGAAGTTGACGCCCTTGGCCTTCAATTGATCGAGCAGGGCCTGGTCGAAATGCAGGCCGGCCGTCGGTGCGGCGACAGCGCCGGGCACCTTGTTGAACACGGTCTGGTAGCGCGTCTCGTCGAATGCATCCGCATCGTGCTCGATGTACGGCGGCAGCGGCAGCCGGCCATGCGCCTCGATCAGCTCGAACACGTCGGCCTCGAAGTGCAGGGTAAAGAACTCGCCGGCGCGCTGGCCGACCGTCACATCAAAGGCGTCGGCCAGGCGGATGCGGCAACCGGGCGGCGGCGACTTCGACGCGCGCACCTGGGCCAGCACGGTGCGGTCATCGAGCACGCGCTCGACCAGCGCCTCGATCTTGCCGCCGCTTTCCTTGACGCCAAAGAAGCGCGCCTTGAGTACGCGCGTATCGTTCATCACCAGCAGGTCGCCCGCCTGCAACAGCCCGACGATGTCGGCGAACTGGCGGTCGACCAGAGCGTCGCCGTCCAGATGCAACAGGCGCGAGGCGCTGCGCTCGGCCAATGGAGTTTGCGCAATGTTTTCTTGCGGCAAATTAAAATCGAAATCGGAAAGCGAATACATGCGTTTTGCTTCAAAAGTACGTCAAAAATGATTAGGAGTGCGCAATGGAACATCTGGCACTATACTGTGCGCCTATACAGGCATTACAATAATCCGCCGCAACAATTTACGACTGCGGTACGCACAGGGTGTGCCGGACAACCCTCTATTTTACGCTAGCGGCACCAAAACCTTGCATATGTCCGATCCAAAGCCCGATCTTCCTCCCACGGCCAAGCCGGCCACCAAGCCGAAAGCCGTCAAAAAAGTGGTCAGCACGGAAAGCCGGCTGGCCAAACTGGGCTTGCGCACGGACATGGACCTGGTGCTGCACCTGCCGATGCGCTACGAGGACGAAACCAAGGTCTACACGATACGCGACGCCTGCCTGCGCGGCGGCGAGTCGTGGCAGGTCGAGGGCATCGTCACCAAATGCGAAGTCAATTTCAAGCCGCGCAAGCAGCTGCTGGTGACGATCGCCGACGAAACGGGCAATTTGCTGCTGCGCTTCATGAATTTCTACGGCAGCCAGGTCAAGCAGCTGGCCGAAGGCACGCGGGTACGCGCGCGCGCCGAGCTCAAACACGGCTTTTTCGGCGCCGAGATGGTGCACCCGACATATAAAGTGGTCAACGAGGGAGCGCCCCTGCCCACCGCACTCACGCCCGTGTATCCGTCCGGCGAAGGCCTGTCGCAGCACGTGCTGCGGCGCGAGATCGCCGACGCCATGCGCCGCATCGACTGGCAGGACACCTTGCCCGACCAGCTGCTGCGTGAAATGCAGCTGTCGCCGTTCCGCGCCGCCGTGCACCTGCTGCACTATCCGCCGCAGGACATCGATGAAAGCGCGCTGATGGACCGCTCGCACCCGGCCTGGGTGCGCATGAAGTTCGATGAACTGCTGGCGCAGCAGCTGTCGCTGAAACGCGCCCAGCGCGCGCGCCGCTCGAAAGGCGCCGCATCGCTACCCATCGTCGGCACCCTGTCGAACGCCTTCGGCGCAGCCCTGCCCTTCAAGCTGACGGGCGCACAGGCGCGCGTACTTGAGGAAATCCGCGCCGACCTGCGCCAGCCGTATCCGATGCAGCGCCTGTTGCAGGGCGACGTCGGCAGCGGCAAGACGGTGGTGGCGGCATTGTCCGCCACGCAGGCGATCGACAGCGGTTACCAGGCCGCGCTGATGGCGCCCACGGAGATCCTGGCGGAGCAGCACTTCCGCAAGATCGCCGCCTGGATGGAGCCGCTGGGCGTGAAGGTGGCGTGGCTGACGGGCAGCCTGAAGAAAAAGGAAAAGACGGCCGCGCTGGCCCTGATCGAATCGGGCGAAGCGCAGCTGGTGATCGGCACGCACGCGCTGATCCAGGATAACGTGCTGTTTGCCAAACTGGGCTTGGTGATCGTCGACGAGCAGCACCGCTTCGGCGTGGGCCAGCGCCTGACCCTGCGCAACAAGGGCGACAGCGCGGCCGTTCCGCACCAGCTGATGATGTCGGCCACGCCCATTCCGCGCACCCTGGCCATGACGTATTACGCCGACCTGGAAGTGTCGGTGATCGACGAGCTGCCGCCAGGGCGCAGCCCCATCGTCACGCGCGCCATCGACCAGAACCGGCGCGACGAAGTCATCGCCCGCGTGTATGCGGCCGCATTGGAAGGCCGGCAAGTGTACTGGGTCTGCCCGCTGATCGAGGAATCGGAAGCGCTGCAGCTGCAGACGGCCACCGACACCTACATGATGCTGGCCGAAGCCCTGCCCGCGCTGCAGGTGGGCCTCGTGCACGGCCGCTTGAAACCGGCCGAAAAGCAGGAAGTGATGGACGCCTTCATCGCCGGGCATATCCATGTGCTGGTGGCCACCACCGTCATCGAGGTGGGCGTCGACGTGCCGAACGCCTCGCTGATGGTGATCGAACACGCCGAGCGTTTTGGCTTGTCGCAGCTGCACCAGCTGCGCGGGCGCGTGGGCCGCGGTTCGGCAGCCAGCGTCTGCCTGCTACTGTACCAGGGCCCCCTGGGCGGCGTGGCGCGCCAGCGCTTGATGACCATGCGCGAGACGACGGACGGCTTTGAAATCGCCCGCCGCGACCTGGAAATCCGTGGCCCCGGGGAGTTTCTTGGCGCGCGCCAGTCCGGCCAGGCCATGCTGCGCTTCGCCGACCTGGAAACGGATCAGTGGCTGGTAGATCAAGCCCGCGACGTGGCGCACGATTTGCTGCACGCCACCACGGCCGCCGCTGCAGCCACCGTGGAAGCGCACCTGGCGCGCTGGCTGGGTGGGAAAGAGGAATTTTTAAAAGTATAGGTCTTACATTGCATGCTTTGGGCCGTTTTCGGATTACGCGCTTTGCGCTAATCCGACCTACTCACGACGCAAACGGTAGGTCGGATTAGCGTAGCGTAATCCGACAACATTGTTAGCGCTGCTCACTCCCGCCCAACACCCGCCACATCCACACCATCGCCGCCCCAATCCGCGGCACACCATCCCTGCTTTACATACCGGTGAAAACTGGAATACGGCCAATCGATGACTTTGCTCACAAGGCCATGCTTGACGGGGTTGTAATGGATGTAATCGATATGATTGGCGAGGTCGCGTTCGTCGCGTAGTACATGCTCCCAGAAGCGGTGCTGCCAAATATCCTTAATTCCTGCATGTTTGCTGAACCACGTCCTGATCAAGCGCCAGCGCGTCATGAAATCGGTATCGTCTTCAGGCAGGGTCCAGATGCAGTGCAGGTGATCGGGCAGGATGACGATAGCGTCGATAGCGAATGGCCGTTGATGCCGCACGGCGCGGAAAGAATCACGCAGCAAATCCACGGCATTGGCAGCAGAAAAAACGGGCCGGCGATGGGCAGTCACCACCGTGAAGAAAAAGCTGCCACCTGGCTGGAATGCGCGTCGGTATCGCATGATTTTGCATAGTTTCCGAGGATTGTCGGATTACGGCCTTCGGCCTAATCCGACCTACGCGATATACGCGGCGGCAGGTCGGGTAGGTCGGATTAGCGTAGCGTAATCCGACTTCACGCAAACCACATTGCGCCCACGCAGCCTACATGCACATCCAGAAGCGGTTCGCCAGGTCGAGCATGAAGTCGGGCCGCAGATAGGCAAGGAAGACAATGGCCAGCAGCGCGGCGCCAGCCAGGCGCCACAGCCATGTGCGCCAGCTGGCCATTACGCGGCCACCGCCACGCGCTTGACGGCGCGCTCGTCGATGGGCAGGTTGATCAGCGCGGCCAGCAAGCCCAGGCCGATGGTGATCATCCACACGATGTGGTAACTGCCCTGGTGCTCGTACAGATAGCCGCCCAGCCAGGCGCCGAGAAAACTGCCCACCTGGTGCGAGAAGAACACCATCCCGGCCAGCATCGACAGATGCTTCACGCCGAAGATGCCGGCGATGATGCCGTTCGTCAGCGGCACGGTCGACAGCCACAACACGCCCATGCCGGCGGCGAACAGATACACGGACCACGCCGACAATGGCGCCAGCAGGAACGCGGTGATGACCACGGCGCGCGTTACGTAGATGGCCGACAGCAGGTAGCGCTTGGCGATCTTGCCGCCGAGTTTGCCCGCATAGTAGGAGCCGACGATGTTGAACAGGCCGATCAGGGCCAGCGCCGTGACGGCGACGTTCGGGTTCATCAGGCCCTGGTCCTTCAGGTAGGCCGGCAAGTGTACGCCGATGAAGACCAGCTGGAAACCGCAGACAAAATAACCGGCCAACAGCAGCCAGAACGAGCGGCTGGCGATCGCTTCGCTGAAGGCGGCGCCCACGCTTTGCTGCGGGCCGCTGGCGTGCGAGACGGGCGGCTCGCGCAGGTAGAAGGCCATCGGGATCATCGCCAGCAGCACCAGCGCGGCCAGCACATAAAAGGCGTTTTGCCAGCCCACGGCGGAAATCAGCTGCTGCTCCACGGGCATCATGAGGAACTGGCCGAACGAGCCGGCCGCCGACGAGATGCCGAAGGCCCACGAACGCTGCTCGGGCGGCGCGCTGCGGCCGATGATGCCGCTGATGGCGCCAAAAGCGGTGCAGGCCAGCGCCAGGCCGATGAAGATGCCGGAACCGACGATGAACAGGGTGGGCTGCGTCACGAGCGCCATCCACACGAGGCCCGCCATGTAGCTGATGGCACCGACGATGACGACGCGCATGGTGCCGAAACGGTCGGCCGCCATGCCGGCGAACGGGCCGAAGACGCCCCACATCAGGTTTTGCATGGCCAGCGCCAGCGAATACGTTTCGCGCGTCCAGCCATTGGCTTGCGAGATCGGCTGCATCCAGAAGCCCAGGCCGTGGCGCACGCCCATCGCCAGGGTCAGGACGACGCCGCTGGCGATGAGGACAGTTTTCAGGCTGGGACGGGATGAGTGCAATGTCATGGGATTCCTGTTCACGCCTGGTCGGCTTGGTAGACGAGGCCGATCTGGCCGCGCATGGTGTCGAGATTGCGCATCAGCGCCACGCTGTCGGCGTGCGGCATGAGGGGGCTTTCCAGCAGGCCGGCGCGGATACAGCGCATCGCCTCGATGGCCTCGTGCGCGTAGCCATTGCCAAGGTGGGGGGCGGCGACGACGCGGCGTTCGCCGTCCATCATTTCGACAATCAGGTGATCGGGCTTGTAAAAACGGTTGGGCAGGCGGATGCGCCCCAGGCTGCCGGAAATGGTCATTTCCGTCGGCGTCTGCGCGCGCAGGCTGGAGGCGCACGACGAGGTGCCGCCGCCCGCGTGCAGCAGCGAGAACACGACCTGCTCATCGACGCCGGTGGCGCCCATCTCGGCCAGCGCCTGCACCTGCGATACGGGGCCGAGGAAGAAGGCCGCCATCGACAGCGGATAGATGCCCACGTCGAGCAGCGCGCCGCCACCGAGTTCCGGGTTGAACATGCGGTGCTCGGGCGGGAAGTTGGCGACAAAGCCGATATCGGCCTGCACCTGCCGCAGCACGCCGATTTCGCCGCTGGCGATGATGCGTTTGGCTTCCTGCACGGCGGGCAGGAAACGGCTCCACATGGCCTCCATCAAAAACAGTTTTTTCTCGCGCGCCATATCGACCACGGCCTGCGCTTCGCGCGCATTCATGGTGAACGGTTTTTCGCAGACGACGTGCTTGCCGGCGGCCAGGCACAGCAAGGCGTTTTCCGCATGCAAGGTGTGCGGCGTGGCGATGTAGATCACGTCCACGCCAGAATCGTCAGCCAACGCCTGATAGGAGCCATGGCAACGTTCGATGCCGAATTCGGCGCCGAAGGCCTGCGCACCGGCGCTGCTGCGCGAGGCGACCGCCACCAGTTGCGCACCGGGCGCATCACGCAAGCCATTGGCCATTGCGCGGGCGATCTTGCCGGTGCCGAGGATGCCCCAGCGGACGGTATTTTCCATGCTATTGATCTCTTTCTGCGCCAGCCACCTTGCGCTTCGGGCGGAACACCGCCGCGTCATTATAAAAATCGTCGTCCTGGCATTCGCACCAGCCGGGCAAGCCAAGCACGGGCAGCGGCGTGAAGTCCGCCGTGGTCAGGCCTTGCTGCGCCAGGTCTTGCGCCACCCGCTCGTCGAGCCAGGCGCGGCGTGCCGCATCGTCGAGCGCAAAGTAGGCGTCGCCGGCAAAGATCACGCGCGTATGCGCCGTGATGGCCTTGCGCGGCACCACCAGTTTTTCCATCAGCGCGTGGCCGAACAGCCAGACATCGGCGTCGCCGCCTGCGCCAAATTTCTCGCGCTGCGCAATGAACGCGCTGCGCCAGTCGTGCCCGCGCAAGGCCGCGCCCAGCGCGCGCCCCGCGTCGCTGTCGCGCAGCACCAGCAAGGCGGAATTTTCGTCAAAAATCGTCGCGCCATCGCGCGCGGGACCACGCGATTTGCCCACGCCGGACAGGGCGATCTGCGCGGCCTGCAGCGCATTCAATTGGCGCTTGATGCGGGGGAAGGTCAGCCACACGAGCGCGTTGAAAAAATCGTGCAGATTGTCGCGCGTGGGCACGCCGCCCGTCGCGCCGATAAACTCCTCGTAGGCCACGCCTTCAGGCAGGTCCGCTTGCGGCACGAAGGCCAGCGGCAGGCCCGATGGATTGCGCAAATCCAGCGCCCGCGCCCGTCCATTGAGCGCGGCAATCACCGTGTCGCGCTGCAGGTCCAGCTGCCGTCGCGCCGGCAGCACCGTGGCAAACCAAGGGCGGGTCCAGTCTATCGATGGCAGCATGAACGCTTAGACCATTTTCCAGTTGATCTGCTCGCCCGCGTTGAGCGGAAT
This sequence comes from Janthinobacterium sp. NKUCC08_JDC, assembly GCF_019345575.1. Taxonomy (NCBI): domain Bacteria; kingdom Pseudomonadati; phylum Pseudomonadota; class Betaproteobacteria; order Burkholderiales; family Oxalobacteraceae; genus Janthinobacterium; species Janthinobacterium sp. NKUCC08_JDC. Next base: position 815,566 of record NZ_JAHKQW010000002.1, read on the forward strand.
GACATGGCTGTCGCCCAGCGGCAGCGAAGCCGGCAAGGTCCAGCTTTCGCGTTTCAGGGTGATGGTGTCCGTATTGCGCGGCACGCCGTAGAAAGCCGGGCCGTGGAAGCTGGCGAACGCTTCGAGTTTATCGAGCGCGCCGGCACGTTCGAACGCTTCCGCATACATTTCCATCGCGTGCAGGGCCGTATAGCAACCGGCGCAGCCGCAAGCCATTTCCTTGGCGCCTTGCGCATGCGGCGCCGAATCCGTGCCGAGGAAGAAACGCTCGTCGCCGCTGGCGGCCGCCGTCATCAGTGCCAGACGGTGCTCTTCGCGCTTCAGGATAGGCAGGCAGTAGTAATGGGGACGGATGCCGCCCTTGAAAATCTCGTTGCGGTTGTACAGCAGATGATGCGCCGTGATGGTGGCGGCGATCGGGCCTTCCGCTTCGGCCACGTACTGCGCCGCATCCTTGGTGGTGATGTGCTCGAACACGACGGACAGGGCCGGGAAGGCGCTGCGCAGCGGGCGCATCACGCGCTCGATGAAGACGGCTTCGCGGTCGAAAATGTCGATTTCCGGGTCCGTCACTTCGCCGTGCACGAGGAAGGGCATGCCCACTTCCTGCATCACTTCGAGCACCTTGTAGCAATTCTTCAAATCCGTCACGCCCAGGTCGGAATTCGTCGTGGCGCCGGCCGGATACAGTTTCACGGCTTGCACGATGCCGCTGTCCTGCGCGCGGCGGATTTCATCGGGCGAGGTGTTGTTCGTCAGGTACAGCACCATCAGCGGATCGAAGTTCACGCCTTGCGGCACGGCGGCCAGGATGCGCTCGCGGTAGGCACTGGCATCGGCAGTGGTGGTGACGGGCGGTTTCAGGTTCGGCATGACGATGGCGCGGCCGAACTGGCGCGCGCTGTGCGGCAGCACGCTGGCCATGACGGCGCCGTCGCGCAGGTGCAAATGCCAGTCATCCGGACGGGTGATGGTGATGGAGGCTGGGGTGTGATCGAGTGTGGACATGGCGGCTGCTCTCAGGCGGTCATTGCGAATAGCGCCATTTTACCAGCCGCGGGGCGGCCTCGCAGGCTGCGGCGGCTACTGCCCGATGCTTGCCGGACGATCAAACGGTCGGTTCGCACCGGCCGTTTTCAATCTCAGGAACGCACAAGCATCAGGACTTGCCCGGTGCCGTCTCCTGCTTCGCCACCCAGGCGCGCAGTTCCGCCAGCATCCGGTCCAGCGCGGCGCGGTCGTAGACGTGGCCACGGCTGACCACCAGGCGGATCTGGCGCGTGGCGCCGATATCCTGCAGCGGGTTCGCGTCGAGCACCAGCAGGTCGGCCGCCTTGCCGGCCGCCACGCTGCCGTAGCGGTCCAGCTTGCCCAGGAAGCGGGGACCGTTGATGACGGCCGACTGCAAGGCTTGCTGCGGCGTCAGGCCGTACTGCACGTACAGGCCGATTTCATCGTGCAGGGCCTGGCCCGGATAGTCGAAGGAATTCAAGAAGCCCGCATCGGTGCCGGCGATGATGCTCACGCCCTGCTGCTGCAAAAGGGGCAGCAGCAGGGCCGATTGCTCGAACTGCGCGTGGCGCTGGACGATCGCTTCCGGGCCATCCTTGGCGGCGCGCTGCACGCGCCAGTCGTAGGTGGCGCGCAAGCCCTTGCCGATGTATTGCAGGGCCGTGTCGTGGGTGTGGTCTTCGCGGTCCAGGTACGCCGTCACGCGCGAACCCCACAGGGTCGGCACGATGGCCGTGCCGCGCGCGGCCAGATAGCTGAAAGCCTTGCGCGCCGTCGGCTCGTCGTAGCTTTGCACGCTGGCCTGCATGGCTTCCTTGCCCGTCATCGCGCCGGCCGCCACCTTGGCCGTCAGCTCCTGCTCGCGCGGCGTGGTGGCGCGCAGCAAATACGATTGATGCTCGATCGTGCCCAGGCCCGCATCGGCCATCTGCTCCAATGTGAGCTGCACGGGGATATGGCCCGACGTGCGCATGCCCCGTTCGCGCGCCTGGCGCAACGCTTCCAGGTACAGCTCCGGCTTCAGGGTGTTTTCCGTGATCTTCACGAAGTCGACTTGCTGCGCCTGTAGGCCGTCGAGCGCGCGCGTGACTTCCTGCGGCGTACCCACTTCGATGGTGCCCTTCCACAGCGGCTTGATACCTTCGAGTTTGGCGCCGGACGTAAAAATCGTCGGGCCCTCCAGCTGGCCCGCGTTGATCTGCTGGCGCCATGCCAGCACCGTGTCGGGCAAGTCGCCCGAGCAGTCGCGCACCGTGGTGATGCCGTGCGCCAGGTACAAAGGCAGCAGCTGCTTGTTCTCGTCGATCAGCTCCGGGCCGCCGCCGAAATGCACGTGCGTATCCCACAGGCCCGACATCAGATATTTGCCGGGCAGGCGAATCGTCCGCTTCGGCGCGTAGCTGCGCAGCTGCGCGTCATCGACGACGGCAACGATGCTGTCGCCCTGGAGCAGCACGGTCTTGCCCTTGACCGCCTTGCCTGCGGCCACGTCGATCACGGTGGCGCCGCGCAGGGCGATGTCAACGGCGATCTTGTCGGCCGCATGGGCATGGGCGAGCAGGCCCAGCGCCAGCATGGCGCCGGCTAGTTGTTTCATGTCAGGCATTCGTACTCAACTTCAACGTGATGAAAAATTAATGGATGATCTTGGCGAGGAAATCGCGTGCGCGGTCCGAGCGCGTCGTATTGAAGAAGTCATCCTTGCTGCAATCTTCGATGATTTTTCCCTGGTCCATGAAGACGATGCGGTTGGCCACGCGCTTGGCAAAGCCCATTTCGTGCGTGACGACCATCATCGTCATGCCTTCCTGCGCCAGGCCCACCATCACGTCAAGCACCTCGTTGATCATCTCCGGATCGAGCGCCGATGTCGGTTCGTCGAACAGCATGGCGATCGGGTCCATCGACAGCGCGCGGGCGATCGCCACGCGCTGCTGCTGGCCGCCCGACAGCTGGCCGGGGAATTTGTCCTGCTGCGACAGCAGGCCCACGCGGTCCAGGTATTTCAAGCCCTTGGCATTGGCTTCGTCGGCGCTGCGGCCCAGCACCTTGATCTGGCCGATGGTGAGGTTTTCGCGGATCGACAGATGCGGGAACAGCTCGAAATTCTGGAACACCATGCCGATGCGCGCGCGCAGTTTCGACAGATTCGTCTTCGGGTGGTTGACGCTGATGCCGTCGACGATGATCTGCCCCTGCTGGATCGGTTCGAGGCCGTTGACGGTCTTGATCAGGGTCGACTTGCCGGAGCCCGACGGGCCGCAAATGACCATCACGTCACCCTTGGCGACGTTGGTGGTGCAATCGGTCAGTACCTGGAACTGGCCATACCATTTGCTGACGTTATTGAGTTCAATCATCTTGTTCTTTCTTTTACGGTTAGCGAATGATGGCGACGCGTTTCTGCAGGCGTTTTACCAGGAACGACAAGGCATAGCACAGCACGAAATACACGACGGCGACAAACACGTACATCTCCACCAGGCGGCCGTCGCGCTGGGCGATTTTTGATGCGGCGCCGACGAAATCGGGGATCGACAGCACGTACACGAGCGACACGTCCTGGAACAGCACGATGGTCTGCGTCAGCAGCACGGGAATCATGTTGCGGAACGCCTGCGGCAGCACGATGAAGGCCATGGTCTGCGAGTAGTTCATGCCCAGTGCCTGGCCGGCCCATACCTGGCCGCGCGGGATCGACTGTATGCCGCTGCGCATGATCTCGCAATAGTAGGCCGCCTCGAACATGATGAAGGTGATCAGCGCGGAAGAAAACGCGCCCACTTTCACGGGCTCGTTGGCGCCGATGATCCAGGCCGCGATATACGGCACCAGGAAGTAGAACCAGAAGATCACCAGCACCAGCGGAATCGAGCGTATCAGATTGACGTAGCTCGATGCCACGCCCGAGATGAGGCGGCTGCCGGACAAACGCATCAGCGCCAGCAGGGTACCGAGCACGATGCCGCCGACCATGGACAGCGCCGTCAGTTTCAGTGTGAAGACCATGCCGGTCTGGAACAGGTAGACCCACGAGCGGGAGATGACATCGAAGTCGAAATTGCCTAACATATCAATGTCCTCCCGTCTTGGCGCCAGCGACGATGAAGCCCGGGATGGCGACCTTTTTCTCGATCAGGTGCATCAGCACCACCACCAGCAGGTTGACGACGACGTAGATGATGGTGGCGGCCGAAAACGCTTCGAACACCTGGAAGGAAAACTCCTGGATGGCGCGCGCGCTGGCTGTCAGCTCGATCAGGCCGATGGTCAGAGCCACGGAACTGTTCTTGATGATGTTCAAAAATTCGCTGGTCAGCGGCGGCATGATGACGCGCGCAGCCATCGGCAGCAAAATGAAGCGGTAGGTTTGCGGCAGGGTCAGGCCCAGCGCCGTGCCGGCCAGTTTCTGCCCGCGCGGCAGCGCCTCGATGCCCGTCGTCACCTGCACGGCCACGCGCGAGGAAGTAAAGAACCCCAGGCACAGCACGGCCGTGACGAACGGCGCATTTGGCAGCGATTTGACCCAGGCGCCGAGGTCCGGCGGCAGCAGTTCCGGCATGACGAAATACCAGAGGAACATCTGCACCAGCAGCGGCACGTTGCGGAACAGTTCGACGTAGGCATTGGCCACGCCCACCAGCCATTTGTTCGGCAAGGTGCGGATGGTGCCGATCACCAGGCCCAATATCAGCGCCATGATCCACGCCGCACCGGCCGTGGCCAGGGTCCAGGTCAGGCCGGACCACAGGGTGTCCATATACGTGCCCACGCCATCGGGAGAAATCTCCCAGAAAATGCGCCAATTCCAGTTGTAATTCATGATCATCCTTCGCATGCAGCCCGAGGACAGCGGCCAGCCGGCCACCCGTCCCGCAAATAAATCGGGAGGCTTGCGCCTCCCGGTTTGTTACGCAATCTTTACTTTTTCCGCTTGTCCGACGTCTTCTGCGCTTCCGGTACGGCCGCATACGCGGCAGGGTCGCCGGAGTCGGTCGGATTGGCAAACACGGCCTTCAATTGCGGCGGCATGGGGAATTTCAGATTGATGTTTTTCGGCGGGATCGGCGAGGTAAACCATTTCGCGTAAATGCGGTTGATGTCGTCGCTCTTGTACAGGCGGATCAGCGCATCGTCGACCACTTTCTTGAAGGCCGGGTCGCCCTTGCGCAGCATGATGCCGTACGGCTCGACCGACAGCGCTTCCTTGGTGATTTCGTAGTCGTTCGGGTTTTTCGAGTTGGCCACTTGCGACGCCAGCAAAATGTCGTCGTTGGCTTCAGCCACCGCGCGGCCCGTTTCCAGCATCAGGAACGACTCGGGATGATCCTTGCCGACGGCGATATTCATGCCCAGGTTCTTTTCCTTGTTCAGGATCGTCATCTGCTTGATGGTCGACGTGCCAGCGGTAGCGACCAGGGTCTTGCCGCGCAAGTCTTCCAGGGTCTTGATGTTCGAGGATTTTTTCGCCAGCACGCGGTTGCCGATAACGAACATGGTCGGGGCGAACGCCACTTGCTGCTGGCGCTCCAGGTTGTTCGTCGTCGAGCCGCATTCGAGGTCGATGGTGCCGTTGGCCATCAGCGGGATACGGTTGGCCGACGTGACGGGACTCATCACCACTTTCAGTTCGCTCAGACCCAGGTGCTTTTGCAGGGCCGTGACGACTTTCATGCACAGGTCGATCGAATAACCCTGGTATTGCTGCTTGTCGTCGAGATAGGAGAAGGGCACGGAGCCGTCGCGCACACCGAGAGTGACGGAACCGGCTTTCTTGATCTTGGCCAAGGTGCCGGTCAATTCCTGAGCCTGGACTGGCGACATGCTGCTGATGACACCGACGCTGAGCAGCGTGGCGATGATTTTGGTCAATTTCATAAATTCTCCTGGGCGGACAAACCGGATGGACTCCGAACGAAACAACTGTGGTGCAGACGCCACCATTGGAATTAATTTTATTTCATTTTCAGCACCCGACCAGCCATTTTCTGCGATTGCCCGCAAATAGGCGCTATACGCGCGCTGGAATCAGCGCGGCTGTAGCATTTTTCCTACTGATTTCACATTCCCGATTTATTTTGCCGGCGCCAGACCCGCCAACTCATCCTCTTGCGCCTCATCGTCCATGTTCGCCTGCTGGCGTTGCCACATCTGCGCATACAGGCCGTCGAGCGCCAGCAATTGCGGATGCGTGCCCCGCTCGACGATGCGGCCGTGGTCGAGTACGAGGATTTGCTGGGCGTCGGCCACCGTCGACAAACGGTGCGCAATGACCAGGGTGGTGCGGTTCTTGGCGATGTCCTTCAGCTGCGACTGGATCGCCTGTTCGGCCTTGGAGTCGAGCGCTGAAGTGGCTTCGTCGAAGATCAATATCGCCGGGTCTTTCAGCAAGGTGCGGGCAATGGCCACGCGCTGCTTTTCCCCGCCCGACAATTTCAAGCCCCGCTCGCCCACCATGGAGTTGTAGCCATCTGGCAAGCTTTCAATAAAATCATGGATCGATGCCGCTTTCGCCGCCGCCACGATGGCCTCCTTGCTGGCGCCCGGCTTGCCGTAGGCGATGTTGTATTCGATGGTGTCGTTGAACAAGACCGTATCCTGCGGCACGATGCCGATGGCCGCGCGCAGGGAATCCTGTGTGATGTTGCGCAAATCCTGGCCATCGATGGTGATGCCGCCGCCATCGACTTCATAGAAGCGGAACAGCAAGCGCGACAGGGTCGACTTGCCCGAGCCGCTGTGGCCCACCACGGCTGTCGTCGTGCCGGCGGGGATCTGGAAATCCACGTCGAACAGGATTTGCCGCTTGGCTTCATAGCTGAAATCCACGTGGGCAAAGCGCACGGCCGCGCCCCGCGTGACGAGCGGCTGCGCTTCCGGCGTGTCGGCGATTTCGCGGTTTTCGTTCAGCAAGGAAAACAGGCGTTCCATGTCGGCCAGGCTTTGCTTGATTTCGCGGTAAATCACACCCAGGAAATTGAGGGGGATATACAGCTGGATCATGAAGGCGTTCACCAGCACCAGGTCGCCCAGGGTCATCGTGCCGGCGATCACGCCCACCGTGGCGCGCCACAGGATCAGGGTGACGGCCGTGGCGATGATCAGGGACTGGCCCGTGTTCAGCAGGGACAAGGAAGTCTGCGATTTCACGGCCGCCGATTCATAGCGCTGCAAGCCTTCGTCGTAGCGCTTCGCTTCGTAATCCTCGTTGCCGAAATATTTGACGGTTTCATAGTTGATCAGCGAATCGATGGCCTTGGTATTGGCCTTCGAATCGAGGTCGTTCATGGTGCGGCGGAAATGCGTGCGCCAGTTCGTCACCAGCACGGTAAATGCGATGTAGGACACGAGCGCCACCGCCGTGATGACGGTGAACCAGATGTCGTAATGCAAGACCAGATAGCCGAGCACGAGGGTGATTTCCACCAGGGTCGGCAGGATGTTGAACAGGGTGTAGGAAATGAGCGAGCCGACGCTGCGCGTGCCCCGTTCGATGTCGCGCGTCATGCCGCCCGTCTGGCGGTTCAAATGAAAGCGCAAGGACAGCGCATGCAGGTGGCGGAACACTTGCAGCGCGATGGTGCGCACGGCCCGCTGCGTGACCCGGGCGAACAGGAATTCGCGCAGTTCCGTAAACAAGGTGGTCGACAGGCGCAGCAAGCCGTAGGCCACCAGCAAGCCGACGGGCAGCACCAGCAGCGCTTGCGGATGGGCCGCCGTGATCGTCATGGCGTCGACGAGTTTTTTCAGGATCAGGGGCACGCCCACGTTGGCCAGCTTGGCGCCCACCAGGCATAGCAGCGCCAGCAGCACCCGCCATTTGTAGACCCAGAGATATGGCAGCAAGGTCTTGATGGTGGCGAAATCGCTGTGGCTGGCGGAAGCGGGCGAGCGGGGCGGAGGGGAAGTCTGGGAACGGCGCATGGCGAAGGTCGGCTTTTTATGGTTCAATCGGGGCAATTGTAGCCTTTCATGAGAATAAAAGATGAGCACCTCCCCAGACCGTCCCGACAACTGCCTCGCCTCCGGCCTGCCCGCCGGAAAAATGCCGGAATTGCGCATGATGCCCGCGCCGTCCGACGCCAATGTATACGGCGACGTCTTCGGCGGCTGGATCATGGCGCAGGTCGATATCGCCGGTTCCCTGCCGGCCACCCGGCGCGCCAACGGTCGCGTCGCCACCATCGCCGTCAATTCCTTCGTCTTCAAAAACCCCGTCTTCGTCGGCGATCTGCTCTCCTTCTACGCCGACATCGTCAAGGTCGGCAATACTTCGATCACCGTCAATGTCGAGGTGTATGCCGAGCGCAACCGCCTGCAGGCATGCATCGTGAAAGTCACGGAAGCAACCCTGATCTACGTGGCGACGGACTCCGACCGCAAGCCGCGCAAGGTGCCGCCGATCGAGACCTTGCTGTCATCTTGATTGTTGCAATCATTCCACACCATGGATAGCCAGCGCCGCATCTTCCTGCAAAGCGCTGCGCGCATCACGGCACTGGCCGCGGCCGGCAGCGTGCTGTCCGGTTCCAGCGCGAGCGCCGCCACGCGCATGAATGGCGCCGGCTATCCGTTTGCGCTCGGTGTCGCTTCCGGCTCACCCTTGCCGGACGCCGTCGTGCTGTGGACGCGCATCTGCCACGACCCGCTGCACGCAGCCGCCACGCCCGCCATCGCCCTGAACGTGCGCTGGGAAGTGGCCGAAGACGAAGCGTTTCGCCGCATCGCCGCCAAGGGGCAAGCCACGGCCATGCCCGCCCTCGCGCACAGCGTACACGTCGACGCGGGCGGTCTCGCGCCCGGACGCTGGTACTGGTACCGTTTCATGCTGGGCGACGCCGTCAGTCCCGTGGGCCGCACGCGCACGGCGCCCGAGTCCGGCGTCATGCCTTCCTCGCTGAAACTGGCCGTTGCCTCGTGCCAGCACTGGGAATTCGGCGCCTATGCGGCGCACCGGCACATCGCGGCAGCCGCGCCCGACCTGGTGGCCTTTCTCGGCGACTACATTTATGAATGGGGACCGTACCAGCTGCAGCATCCGGGCCGGGCCGTGCGCACGCATGAAAGCTTTACGCTGGACGACTACCGCGCCCGCTACGCGCAATACAAGAGCGACCGCGACTTGCAGGGCGCGCACCTGGCCGCGCCGTGGATCGTCACCTGGGACGACCATGAAGTGGCCAACGATTACGGCAATGACCGCGACGAGTTGCTCACGCCCACCTTTTTGCAGCGCCGCGCGGCCGCCTACCAGGCGTTTTATGAACACATGCCGCTGCGCCTGCTGCCGCTGGGCCGGCGGGGCTTTGTCGACATGCGCATCTACCAGCGCTACGACTGGGGCCGCCTGGCGCGCTTCCACATGCTGGACGACCGGCAATACCGTGCCTATCACGCGTGCGCCAGGCCGGGCCGCGGCGGCTCCAATTCCGTCACCACGCGCAATTGCCCCGACCTGCTGAAACCGCAACGCACGATGCTGGGCGAAGAACAGCAGCGCTGGCTGCAAACGGGCCTCGATGATTCTCCCGCGCGCTGGAATATTCTGGCCCAGCAAACCCTGATGGCGCAATCGAGCCAGGTGCCGATTTTGCGGCCCGGCGACGAACGCGTCTGGACCGATGGATGGGATGGCTATCCGATGGCGCGCCAGCACCTGCTAGACGCCTTGCAAAGCAGCAAGGCCAGCAACCCGCTGGTGCTGTCGGGCGACGTGCACACTTTTTATGCCACCGAACTGAGCCGTAACGCCATGCGGCCCAGCGGCAAGAACAATCCGGTGCTGGCCACCGAGTTTTGCGGCACCTCCATCACGTCCAGCTCGCGTCCACAGGCGCGCACGGAACAGTACGTAGCGATGAACCCGCACATCCGCTACGGGCGCAGCGACAAGCGCGGCTATATGTTGATGGAAATCACGCCGGATAAAACCACGACCTTGTTCCAGGGCCTGGAGAACGTGCGCGACAGCGCATCAAGCATCGCGACACTGGCCCGCTTTACCGTCCAGAACGGCAAGGCGGGCGTGCAACGCAGCTAGCAACTACTTTTCAAGCCCTCGCGATAGCGCCGGCTGACGGGCACCTCGCCGCCCGTGGTCAGCACGGCGCGCGCATCGCCCGATTCCAGTGGTGCGATTGCCTGCACGAAATCGAGGTTGACGATATAGCTGCGGTGCACGCGCGCGAACCGTTTACCGTCCAGGCGGCGCTCGATGGCGGCCATGGTCGAGCGCAGCGGGTAATCGTGGCCACGCACGTGCAAATTCACATAATTGCCCCAGGCCTGTATCCATTCAATGTCGCCGGCGGGCAGCAAAAAATCCTTGCCCAGCTTGCGTACGAGGAACCGCTCCGGCTGCTGCACGGGTTCCACGGCCGGCCCTTCGTCGGGTTCACCGAGCAGTGTCGCCTCGCCTTGCCAGCGCATCAGCAGCAACTGGTAAAAACCTACGGTCAGCAAGACGAGGAAGTAAGCACGCACATCTTTCAGGTATTCATACGGCAACTCGCGCCACCAGGCGCCAAAATCATAGTGGCTGCCGGCGCTCAAGTAAGCCAGCTTGCGCAAGGCCACCATGGCCGCCACATGCACGAGGCTGTAGACAACTGAGGCAGCCAGGTGCCAGCGCAGGTTCTGACGTTGGAACACCAGGTGCAGGGGCCGGTACTGTCCCGCCAGCACGACCACAGGCACCAGCGCCAGCAGCACGAGATTGCTGCTCCATTCCCACACGGCCACTTCCCAGAACGGCGTATTGACCCCGGTGCGCCGCAGGTCCAGCCACACGAGCCAGCTGTTGACGCTGGCTTGCAACAGGGTCAGCACGATCCAGAATCCCGGCTCGGCCATGCGGCGCCAGCGTTGATAACGTTGCAACAAGTCAGTGGACGCGATGTGCATGGGCTCGGACGATAAATTGTTTACATGATTGTAAGGTCCCACACCCGTCCCAGGCGATCCATTCGTCCCAACCAGCCGTCCGCTGGTCCCATTTTGCTGGCTCGCAGCCCCGCCGCTGCCTATGCTGGGGCCTCCTTCATCACTCGCCCACGATCATGACCATGGACTCCCGCCGCCACGATATCGACGCCTTGCGCTTTCTCGTCTTCAGCCTGCTGATTGGCTATCACACCGCCCTGCTGTACATGGATGGATGGAACTTTCACATGCACAGCAGCTACGCCACCGATGCCTTGAACATGCCGCTGGTCTTCCTCAACCGCTGGCGCATGGAAATCGTCTTCCTCATCTCCGGCGTCTCGTGCGCCATGATGACGCAAGCCTCGCGCGGCACCTTCCTGTGGCGCAGGATCAAGCGCCTGCTGCTGCCGCTGCTGTTCGGCATCGCCGTCGTCATCCCCATCCAGCCATATTGCGAAGGTGTCAGCAAGGGCCTGGTCGAACCTGGTTATGGACAATTCCTGCTCCATTACTTTGGCGGCTACGCCTGGCCGGCAGGCGCCTTCGATGGCTGGCAATATGGCTTTACCTGGAACCACCTGTGGTATCTCGTGTATTTGCTGCTGTACATCGTCGTGCTGGTGGCACTGCAACCGCTGCTTGAGCGGATGAAACCGTACTTCCAGCGTCTGCGCGGCTGGCGTTTGCTCGTCTTGCCGGCCCTGCCCGCACTGGCCGCGACAGTCTTCCTCAAAATGCGCTATCCGGAAACCCATGCGGTAGTGCACGACTGGTATGCACACGCCATGTATTTCACGATGTTCGTGTATGGCTGGTGGCTGGGCAATGACATGGGATTGTGGGCGGAACTGGCGCGCCTGCGCTGGCATACGCTGTGGCTGGGCCTGGGCGCGTTTACCGTGTACATGGCGTTCGACCAGATTTATTCGGAGAACCTGCTGACCTGGGCCTCGTTCGGCTCCTGGCCCATGCGCAACCTGTATATGTGGCTGGCCATCTGCGCCATCCTGGGCTGGTCGCATACGCTATTGAACCGCCCTTTTGCCTGGCTGCCATGGGCGCGCCAGGCCGTCTTTCCCTGGTACATATTGCACCAGAGCGCGATTATCGTGCTGGCCTACTGGCTCGTGCCCCTGAAGCTGGGCCCCGTGGTGGAACCGCTACTGATACTGGCCGGCACGGTGGCAATCTGCTGGCTGGGGACGTCGCTGCTGATCAGCAAGGTGAACTGGCTGCGCCTCTGCTTCGGCTTGCCCGCCCGGCCAGCACGGAAGCTGGCGGCGGACACAAGCCTGGCGGCGAACTAGGCAACCTTCTTTTCGTCGCGCAATTGACGGCGCAAGATCTTGCCGACATTGGTCTTCGGCAATTCATCGCGGAACTCGATGTATTTCGGTTTCTTGTAGGCCGTCAATTCATGCTTGCAATGCTCGCGGATCTGTTCCACCGTCAGGTTCGGATCCTTACGCACGACAAACACTTTCACGGCTTCACCCGCGTTGGCGTCCGGCACCCCGATGCAGGCACATTCGAGCACACCAGGGCAGGAAGCGACCACGTCTTCCACCTCGTTCGGATACACATTGAAGCCGGACACAATGATCATGTCTTTCTTGCGGTCCACGATCTTCACGTAGCCGCGTTCATCCATGACGCCCACGTCGCCCGTCTTGAAAAAGCCGTCTGCCGTCATCGACTTGGCTGTCTCATCCGGGCGCTGCCAATATCCCGCCATCACTTGGGGGCCGCGCACGGCGATCTCGCCCGGCTCGCCCAGCGGCAATTCCACGCCATCGTCGTTCAAGATTGCCACTTCCGTCGAAGGGAAAGGCAAGCCGATGGTGCCCGTAAATTCCGTGATGTCGACGCGGTTGCCCGTCACCACGGGCGACGTTTCCGACATGCCATAGCCTTCGATCAGCGGACAGCCCGTCAGCTTCAACCAGCGTTCGGCCACGTTGCGCTGCAAGGCCATGCCGCCGCCATTGCACACTTTGTAGCTGGAGAAATCGAGCTTGGCGAAGTCCGCATTGTTCAGCAGCGCGTTGTACAAGGTGTTGACGGCCGGGAAGACTACGATCTTGTGCTTGGACAATTCCTTGACGAAACCGGGGATGTCGCGCGGGTTCGGGATCAGCACGTTCAAGCCGCCCACGCGCATGCCCATCAGCGCGCTGACCGTCAGCGAATAGATGTGATACAGGGGCAAAGCGCACATGAATCCCATCGAAGTGGCGCGCATTTCCTTGGTCATCACGGGCGAAATCCACGCCTCGTTTTGCAGCACGTTGGCGATCACATTACGGTGCAACAACATCGCGCCTTTCGACACGCCCGTCGTGCCGCCCGTGTATTGCAGGAAGACGATATCGTCATGCCCCTGCTGCACCGGCGTCAGGCTCAAGCGTGCGCCTTCGGCCAGCATCTTGTTGAAACTGATGGCGCCCGGCAAGGAAAACGCGGGTACCATTTTCTTGATCTTGCGCACGACGAAGTTGACGATGGTGCCTTTCAGTCCACCGAGCATGTCGCCCATGGTGGCGACGATCACGTGCTTGACCTGCGTGTGTGGCAACACTTGCTCGACCGTGGTGGCGAAGTTTTCCAGCACGATGATCGCTTCGCTACCCGAATCGATCAGCTGGTGCTGCAATTCACGAGGCGTGTACAGCGGGTTGACGTTGACCACCGTGTAGCCGGCGCGCAAAATCGCCGCCATGGCCACCGGATACTGGAGCACGTTGGGCAGCATGATCGCCACGCGCGCACCCGTCTTCAGGCCCTTGCTTTGCAGCCAGGCGCCCATCTGCAGCGACAGCTTGTCGAGCTCGCGGTAGGTGAGAAATTTATCCATGCACACGAACGCGTTGCGGTCCGCATATTTCTGGAACGACTCTTCCAGCAAATGCGTGACGGACCGGTATTGCGTGCAATCAATCTCTGCGGGAACGGTGTCCGGGTACGACTTCAACCAAATCTTGTCCATCTATGCCTCATCTTTATCTGTAGAAAGGGTGTGCAGCCTGATGCGCACACCCTGCACTGTTTATGCTGCTGTCTTCGTTTCGTCACGCAGGGCGCGACGCAAAATCTTGCCGACGTTGGTCTTCGGCAGTTCATCGCGGAACTCGATGTATTTCGGCCGCTTGTAGCCTGTGAATTGTTCCTTGCAATACGCGGCCAGCACTGCCTGGGTCAGGTTCGGATCCTTGCGCACGACAAACACTTTCACGGCTTCGCCAGAGTGTTCGTCCGGCACGCCCACGCAGGCGCACTCGAGCACGCCCGGATGGGCCGCGATGACGGCCTCGACTTCGTTCGGATACACATTGAAGCCGGAGACGAGGATCATGTCTTTCTTGCGGTCGACGATCTTCACATAGCCGCGCTCGTCCATGATGCCCACGTCGCCCGACTTGAAGTAGCCATCAGGCGTCATGACCTTGGCCGTTTCATCGGGACGGTTCCAGTAGCCGCTCATCACTTGCGGGCCACGGATGGCGATTTCGCCCGTCTGGCCCAGCGGCACTTCCTTGCCGTCATCGTCGAGGATGGCGATCTCGGTCGATGGCACGGGCAAGCCGATGGTGCCGGAAAACACCGTGGTATCGGCCCGATTGCAGGTGGCGACGGGCGACGTTTCCGACAGGCCATAACCCTCGATGATGGACACGCCCGTCACTTGCAGCCACTTGTCATTGACGGCTTGCTGCACCGCCATGCCGCCGCCATTGGCGATCTTCAAGCCCGAGAAATCGAGCTTGGCGAAATCGGGGTGGTTCACCAGCGCGTTATACAGGGTATTGACCGCTGGCAGCAGATTGAATTTGTACTTGCCCAGCTCCTTGATCAGGCCAGGGATATCGCGCGGATTCGGGATCAGGATATTCAGGGCGCCCACGCGCGTGCCCCACATCGCGCACGCCGTCAGGGCAAAGATATGGTACAACGGCAAGGCGCAAACGACGATCATCTGTTCCTTGCTGTTCTGGTCGAGCGCCGCGCCTGACCACGCTTCGCTCTGCAGCACATTGGCGATCACATTGCGGTGGCTCAAGGTCGCGCCTTTCGACACGCCCGTCGTGCCGCCCGTGTATTGCAGGAAGGCAGCGTCATTGATGCTCAGCTCGACAGGCGTGAGTTTCATGCGGCTGCCCAGCGCCAGCGCCTGCTTGAAACGCATGGCGTTCGGCAAGGAATACGCGGGCACCATCTTCTTGACGTTGCGCACGACAAAATTGACGATCGCACCCTTCAAGCCGCCCAGCATTTCGCCCATGCTGGCAACGATGATGTGCTTGACGGCCGTCTTGGCCAGTACTTGCTCCAAGGTATGGGCAAAGTTTTCCAGCACGATGATCGCTTCGCTGCCCGAATCGTTGAGCTGATGCTCGAGTTCGCGCGGCGTATAAAGAGGATTGACGTTGACCACCGTGTAGCCGGCGCGCAAGACGGCGGCGATCGCCACCGGATACTGGAGCACGTTCGGCATCATCAGGGCCACCCGGGCGCCCTTCTTCAGGCCACGGCTTTGCAGCCAGGCACCGAGCTGGCGCGAATAGGTATCGAGTTCGGCATAGGTGAGAAATTTGTCCATGCAGACATAGGCATTGCGGTCCGCATATTTTTGAAACGCTTCTTCCAGCAGGTGCACCAGCGAACGATATTGATCAGGATCGATGTCGGCGGGGACGCCGGGAGGATACGACTTCAG
This sequence comes from Janthinobacterium sp. NKUCC08_JDC, assembly GCF_019345575.1. Lineage (NCBI taxonomy): Bacteria > Pseudomonadati > Pseudomonadota > Betaproteobacteria > Burkholderiales > Oxalobacteraceae > Janthinobacterium > Janthinobacterium sp. NKUCC08_JDC. The sequence continues at coordinate 831,215 of NZ_JAHKQW010000002.1, forward strand.
CCAAATTTTTTCCATCCTGTGCCTCTTGTCTCGAATAATCGTGGGGGAGCCGGCGCACCCTGCCGGCGCGGATCATTGCTGCGGATTCTATTGTCCTGCAGTCAGTTTGAGCATTCTGACGAGCAATTGCTCTATGCTACTAATGCGATGCTATCGGGCGCCGCGCTTCCATGCAAGCGCTTTCAACAGTATTCGAGCGGCAACTCTAAGGGTATTTTATGCTGCAATGCAGCATGATAAATACACTGTTGCAGGATCGTCTGGCTCGGCGTACGGGACAATCTTTACGGGTCAGGGGCTGGACAATTGTTCCAGCGCACGCCTGCGCTCAGGCTTGTTCATCTGGGCCATTGTGTGCACTGCAGCATAAAAAGCACGAAAGTTCTTTTTTTCTTCCAGCAATTTTCTGAAGGCCGGCAAAAATTCATTGTAGGTAGACACGGAAGCCAGGTGTGCATTGCTCAATGGCTGCTCGAACCAGCGGTCGTAACCGGCAAAGCCACCCCAGTTTTGCTTGAGTACCTGATATGCATCTTGCAATGCCGCAAACACCTGCGCCTTGCGCGCGCGCTTCTCCGCATCGCTGGCGCCGCTCGCATACACGGCTTCCAGTTCGCCCCGGTATGTCAACAGCAGGGCCAAAAAATCCTGGCGCCGCGCCGCATACTGGTCGTACGCGGCGCGCATCGCGTCATTACCCTCGCGCGCCAGCCAGCGCCGCACGCCTGCCTCTTCCACGGCACTGGCAAACGACTCGTTGAAGGCCGAATCGCCGGGCACGTACACCACCTGGTGCGCCAGTTCATGGAAGATCAGGCGCGCCAGTTCCGCATCGTTGTAATTGATAAAGGTCGACAGCAAGGGATCGTCGAACCAGCCCAGCGTGGAATACGCGGGCACGCCGCCCACCTGCACGTCGTAATGCTGGGCCCGCAGTTCGGCGGCATACGCGAGCGCCTCGTCCTTGCTGTAATAACCGCGGTAATTGACGCAGCCGGCGATGGGAAAACACCATTGCAGCGGCTGCAGCGACAGTTCCGGCGTGGCCACCACGTTCCACAGCACGAAGGGGCGCCGCAGGGAGGCGTAGTTCTTGTAGCTGCCATTGTCCGGCAAATCCAGCTCGCTGACGGCAAAGCGGCGAATCTGCTGCGCCTTGGCCAGGCGCACTTTCAGGCGCGGCTCGGTGGCAGGGTCATCGAGCCAGTCACCGATCGGGCGCGAGCCGGACCACAGCGCATATTGCCCCTGCGCCGCCTGCGTGTAGTAGCGCAGCTGCGTGCAGCCGCCCAGCGGCAGGCACAGCATGCCGACAAGCAAGCGGGCCGGCCAGCGCGCCATGGTCAGCCAGCCTTTTCCACTTCGACCAGCGTATCGTAGAAGGTCGGCGCGCGGCCCATGTCCGTCAGGCGCTGGCTCGTCACTTCATTGGCGTTCTTGCCGTCGCTGGCCAGTTTCTTCCACCATACGGACAAGCCCACCACCAGGCCGCGTCTGGCCTTGTCCGTCACCCTGGCCTTGGCCACGAAGCTGCCGCGGTCGTTGAAGATGCGTACCATGTCGCCAGCCGCAATGCCGCGCGCGGCGCAATCGTCGGGATGGATGTCAAGGTGCGGCTCGCCTTCGGCCGCGCGCAGGCTTTTCACGTTCACAAAGGTGGAGTTGAGGAAGTTGCGTGCCGGCGGGGAAATCATGGCCAGCGGATAACGGGCCGCCAGCGCGGGATTGCTGGCCAGCGATTCGTGCGGCGCGATATACGTCGGCAGGGGATCGAGTCCCGCCTGCGCCATGGCGCTCGAATACAACTCGCATTTGCCCGATGGCGTGGGGAAACCACCGTGGGCAAATGGCGCCTCGGCCATGGCCAGCTTTTGCCAGCCCGTGCGTTTCAGCGATTCCCAGTCGAAATGCACGGCGCGCGCATCGGTCGTGTCGAATGCCTTGGCTGCCAGCGCATCGTCGCTTTCCTGGAAGCACGGGTCATCAAAGCCCATGTGCTGCGCCAGCAAACGGAAGATTTCCGTATTCGCCTTCGCTTCGCCCAGCGGCGCCACGGCCGCGTTGTTCGCCATCATGTACAGGTGGCCGTAGGTGGAATGCGCATCGACGTGCTCCAGCTGCGTGGTAGCCGGCAACACGATGTCGGCGTAATCGACGGTATCGGTCTGGAAATGCTCGAGCACGACCGTAAACAAATCCTCGCGGGCGAAACCCTGCGCCACTTTCGAGGAATCGGGCGCCACCGCCAGCGGGTTCGAGTTGTAGACGATCACGGCTTCGACTTGCGGGCCGAACTCGGCGGAACTTTCTTTCAATAAATCGTCGCCGATGGTGCTCATGTTGATCGTGCGTGGCGTGCCTTTCAATAAATCCGGGCGCTGCAAAGCCTTGCGGTTGACGGGGAAGGAACCCGAGCTCGACAACTGCATGCCGCCGGCAGGATGGCGCCAGGCGCCCGTCAGCGCGGGCAGGCAGGCGATATTGCGCACGGCCATGCCGCCGCCATGCACGCGCTGCACGCCGTAGTTGGCGCGGATGGCGGCGCCCTCGCCAGAGCGGCATGCCTGGCCGTACAGGCGCGCCAGTTCCACCACTTCCGTGGCCGTGATGCCGCACACCTCGGCCACGCGCTCGGGCGGCCATTCCAGGGCCCGCTGTTTCAGTTCCGCATAGCCGATGGTGTACTGCGCGATATAGTCGTGATCGACCAGGTCTTCCGTGATCAGCACATGCATCAAGCCCAGCGCCAGGGCCGCATCGGTACCCGGCAGCAAGGCGATATGCTGGTGGCATTTTTCGGCCGTCAGCGAGCGGTAGGGATCGATGGCGATCAGGGTCGCGCCATTGCGCTTGGCCTCTTGGGCGCGCATCCAGAAGTGCAGGTTCGAGGCGATCGGGTTGCCGCCCCAGATGATGATCAATTTCGCGTTCTGGAACTGCTCCATATCGGTGCCGATGCTGGCGCCCACCGTGTAGCGGTAGCCCGTGGCACCGGCCGAGGCGCAGATGGTGCGGTCCAGCAGGGAAGCGCCGAGCTGGTTGAAGAAGCGCGAGGACATCGATTCACCCTGCACCAGGCCCATGGTGCCGCAGTAGCTGTAAGGCAAGATCGCCTGCGGATCGCGCGCGGCGATCGGTTTCAAGCGGGCGGCGATGGTCTGCAGCGCTTCTTCCCAGCTGATGCGTTCGAACTTGCCTTCGCCCTTCTTGCCCACGCGGCGCAGCGGATGCAGCAGCCGGTCCGCATGGTAGGTGCGCTCCGTGAAGCGCGACACCTTTGTGCACAGCACGCCAGCCGTGGTCGGATGGTCGGGATCGCCCTTGACGGCCGTGGCCACCCCATCGGTCACGGTGACCAGCAAGGCGCAGGTATCGGGGCAATCGAGCGGGCAGGCGGCGCGCACTTGGGTGGTGGTCATGGGGCAATCCAAAAACGTTGGGGGAAGGCGATACTGTAAACCATTCCGCGCGCTTGCTGTTGGCGCCGTGGCAAGCACGTCCGTGCGCTGGATTTACCCGGCAAACAAGGGCTACAATGCACTATTAGCCGCGCCTGTTTTCGATCAAGCAAGCGCGGTCCGGCGCGCCATACATTGCTGCGTGCCAGCATCCACAGGAGAGTCCCATGAAACTAGTTGATCCGATCTTGGCGTTTCAATCCGAGCTGCAAGGTATCCGACGCGACCTGCACGCGCATCCCGAGCTGTGCTACGAAGAACAGCGCACCTCGGACGTGGTCGCCGCCAAGCTGACGGAATGGGGCATCCCCGTGGTACGCGGCCTGGGCCGCACCGGCGTGGTCGGCATCATCAAAAATGGCACGTCGACACGCGCCATCGGCCTGCGCGCCGACATGGATGCCTTGCCGATGCAGGAAATGAATACCTTCGAGCATGCTTCACGCCACCCGGGCAAGATGCACGCCTGCGGCCACGATGGCCATACAGCCATGCTGCTGGGCGCCGCCCATTACCTGGCGCAGCACCGGAACTTTGATGGCACGGTCTACCTGGTTTTCCAGCCAGCGGAAGAAGGCGGCGCCGGCGCGCGCGAAATGATCGAAGACGGCTTGTTTACCCGCTTTCCCATGGATGCCATCTACGGCATGCACAACTGGCCAGGCGCCGAAACGGGCACCCTGAGCGTGGTGGAAGGGCCCATGATGGCGTCCAGCAATGAATTCCACGTCACCGTCAAAGGCAAGGGCGCCCATGCGGCCCAGCCCCACAAGGGCATCGACCCCGTCATGGTGGCCGTGCAAATCGCGCAAAGCTGGCAAACCGTCATCACGCGCAACAAGAGTCCGCTCGACACGGCCGTGCTGTCGATCACGCAAATCCATGCGGGAAGCGCCACCAATGTGATTCCCGATGACGCCAGCCTGGTCGGTACCGTGCGCACTTTCACCAAGCCCGTGCTGGACTTGATCGAAGAGCGCATGCGCGAGATCGCCGTGCACACGGCCGCCGCCTTTGGCGCGGAAGTCGATTTCCACTTCAAGCGCAACTATCCGCCGCTGGTCAACCATGCGAAAGAAACGGCGTTTGCCGTCGAAGTGATGAAAAGCGTGGTGGGCGCCGACAAGGTCAACGCGAATGTCGAACCGACCATGGGCGCGGAAGATTTTTCTTTCTTCCTGCAGGAAAAAGCCGGCTGCTACATCTTCATCGGCAATGGCGACGGCGAGCACCGCGATGGCGGCCACGGCCTGGGCCCGTGCGTCTTGCACAATGGCAGCTACGACTTTAACGACAATCTGCTGCCGATCGGCGCCAGTTTCTGGGTCAAGCTGGCCGAAGCGAGCCTGCCCATCGCTTGAATCAGCTCAGTTGATCCGGACCGGTGCCCAGGCGCTGGCCCGGATTCAACGCTTCCAGGGCCAGCAAGGCGGCCGCGTGATCGGCCGTCGGGTGGGTGCCGGCGAGGGCTTCATAGCGCTGCGTCACCAGTTGCGTCACCGGCAAAGTCACGTGCGCTGCTTCGGCCGCCGCAAGGATGTTGTGCATATCCTTGATCTGGCTTTTCACCTGGCCGCCAGCAACAAAATTGCGTTCCAACATGCGCTGGCCATGCACCTCCAGAATCTTGCTCGAGGCAAAACCACCGCGGATAGCCGCCCGTACGGCGCTCGCATCGGCGCCCGCCGCTTGGGCCAGCAACAGCGCTTCAGCCACGATATTCAAGGTGGCGCCGACGATCAGCTGATTGCACAGCTTGGCCACCTGTCCACTGCCGGCCGGCCCCACCAGGGTCGGGCGTCCCATGGCTGACAGAATCGTTTCAACCTTCGTGTAATCGCTGGCGCTGGCGCCGGCCATGATGGCCAGGGTACCTGCCTGCGCCCCACCGACGCCACCGGACACGGGCGCATCGATGAAGCCATGCCCCGCAGCGTGCAAAATGGCATGAAATTGCTGGGCTTCCGATTGCTTGGTGGAACTCATGTCGATCCAGAGCGCACCAGTGGACAAGGCCGGCAACGCCTCTTGCAGCACCTGCGCCACGATAGGGCCAGCTTCCAGCATCGAGATGACGACGTCCGCCCCGTTGACGGCCTCAGCCACTGAAACGGCCGGCTGCGCCCCTGCCGCACGCAGGACTTGGGCCTTGCTGTGCGTGCGATTCCAAATTGTGACAGAATATCCAGCGCGCAGCAGGCACCGGACCATCGGCCCTCCCATTAGGCCAATACCGAGAAATGCGATTTTTGTAGACAATGTCAATTCAACCTCTGAGATCAAACAGGTGGCGGGAGTAGTGTGCAAAACTAGGTGCCTGCGCTAACAAGACAAGCCTGACGGCCAATTTTACGATGAAAGTCTCTATGTCCTTCAAGAAGAATCTCCTCAAATCCATCGCCGCTGTTGCCGCGCTGATGGCGGCTAACGCCGGCTTTGCCGCCGACGACAAACTGATCGACTCCGTCTACGGCGAATATGCCAAGGGCGTGAAGGTACAAATGGTACGCGCCGGCGTGACCTCGAACTGGGATAAAGCCTGGTTTGTATCGAATGGCACGCAGCTGAGCGGTTACTGGGATGCCAGCATCGGCGGCTGGGATGCCAAGAGCTATCAGAATGTCTCAGGCCAGCATCAAAAGCTGTGGGACCTGGGTTTTACTCCCGTGTTCCGCTTTGAAAATACGAACAAGCTGGGTTTTTATGCGGAAGCCGGCATCGGCGTGCACATGCTGTCGAAACTGTACAACAACGACGATGACCGCCTGTCGACCCACTTCCAGTTCGGCGACCATATCGGCGTCGGCTATGTCTTCAATAACAAGTGGGAAGTCGCTGCGAAGATCCAGCATTTCTCGAACGGCGGCTACAAGAAACCAAATAGCGGCGTCAATTACATGAACGTCAAAGTCGCTTATCACTTTTAATGAAGGTGATAAATGACAAAGGCAGCGCGTAGCGCTGCCTTTTTTTCGTTTGTCACTTGGCTGCCGACTTGTCGGATTACGCTACGCTAATCCGACCTACCCGCCATCCAATAAACGTAGGTCGGCTTAGCGCTGCGCGCGTAAGCCGACAAACACCCGCGGCGCCCAACAAAACCACCAGACGTAAAAAAACCCCAACCGGATCACCGGAAGGGGTTTTTTCGAATAACAAGCCTGACGATAACCTACTTTCACACTGGTTGCAGCACTATCATCGGCGCAAAGTTGTTTCACGGTCCTGTTCGGGATGGGAAGGGGTGGGACCAACTTGCTATGGTCATCAGGCATAACTTGTACTGGCATTTGTCCTCGATGGAGCGACAAAGCCTGAATCTGGAAGAAGCAAAGATTGGGGTAATGACTGGTAGTATCAACACACACGCAACGTTGTACCGTCTTATCCTCTGTACCTGCTAAGGTTATAGGGACAAGCCGTACGGGCAATTAGTACTGGTTAGCTTAATGCATTACTGCACTTCCACACCCAGCCTATCAACGTCCTGGTCTCGAACGACCCTT